>JAJYUV010000011.1 GCA_021792355.1 Thermoplasmata archaeon
GAATTTCTCCGTGCTCGAATAGAAGTCTTCCTACTGTGGTCGACTTACCATGATCAACGTGACCAATGGTTACGAGATTCAGATGTGGTTTTTGCGTAGCCATACTATTGTGCCTCCATATTATACTTAGCTACCGCCTATTTTATCTCCGTATATATCCTTTGTTGTGTCAGTTTCTGGTCCCACACATTGACCGTGCGGATTGCGGGCGGTAGTCCATTTCTCCGGAATCTGTCACCCGAAGAAGAGTATGTAAACTGCAGTCAGGAAAAGTGCAAGAACGACAAACAAATCGACTGTCGAAGGCTTTAATCTAGAGAGACTCCTCACAACCCCTATCATTACTACATCCAACACCAACAACAGTGCGGCAATGCTTGTTACGACAAAAGCGATGCTCACAAATGCTATCTCCGAGTTTCCAAAACGGAACGATGCTATTATTATTGGCAAAAGTACTGGATCGGGAAAAATGCTCACCAGAAGGGAAGTGCCCTCTATGTTCTTGATCTTCCTTCCTTCTCTGATACTGTTTACCAGAACGTAAACCCCTACTGCTACTAACACAATGATGGAAACTTCTTTAAGCGAGTTGATTCCAAAAATGTTCACTCCGAGGAAGAGGGCAAACAGTGATAGGATTACGGAAGAGGACCCATGAAGAAATCCCAGGAGTGCAGAGATTCCCAGGACTCTTCTCTTCGTATAATTTCTCTTTACTGACAGAGCCGTTAGAGGAAGCCAGTGATCCGGGGCGACCATGTGAAGGGATGCTATAACTACGGCTATCCCTATGTATATCAGGCCCGGATACATTTTCTGATTATCATTCCTTGGTATTAAATTGTCTTTTGGCAGAATCCTAAAAAGAACTCAAAAAATATGGAAAAGAAGGAACAGGGTTCCTCCATTGGGGATGATATAAGAAAACTCAAAGCTCTGCGTAGTATTTCGCGTCGTAGGGTTCTGGCTTTAGCCCTTTTCTCTCCCTGATCTTAGCGACTACTTGTGCCTGCAAGTCCCTCGGCACCATCTGGTGACCGTGATTCTCCGTGGACCAGAGCACTCTTCCTCCTGTGGCACCTCTTATCGCTGATGCAAACCCAAACATTTCGGGTACAGGAACCATCGCAGAAATCTTGGACTGTTCTCCTTCCTGCTCCATTTCAGTAATGACCCCCCTTCTCTGCTGGAATTCCCTAGTTACCGATCCTGATTCCTCTAAAGGGGTATCTACGAAGACTTTCTGAATGGGTTCTAGAAGTATTCGGTTTGCCATGCACATCGCCCCGTATATGGCATTCCTCACAGCAGGTATTACCTGAGCTGGCCCCCTGTGAATGCTGTCCTCGTGTAGCTTCGCGTCTACTAACATGACTTTGACTCCGTACACTCTCTCGTTTGCAAGGGGTCCCCTATCCATTGCTTCCGTGAATGCCTCCTTTACTAACTCCATAGTTTCACTCAAGTACTGAATACCCTTTGTCATGTCGAGGAGAACATTCGGACCATGAACTGCTTCTATCCCCTTCGCCTCGTCCCTATCTAGTCCCAGTCCCTGAAGTGTCGCAATTACAGCCTTCTTATCCTTTATCCTATCAGCCTGTGCAATGTCACCCTTGAGGATTGCTTCCACAATTGGTTTTTCTAAAGGTTCAACTTCAACATAGAACCTGTTGTGCTTGTTCGGAGACTTTCCTTCGAACGGCCCACCTTTGGTCTGGACTGTTTCCCTGTATACTACTATCGGATCGGAGGTATCCACTTCTACCTTGTGATCGTTCTTTATTCTGTAGAGTGTAACGTCCAGGTGCAGTTCTCCCATACCCGACATCAGGTGCTCTCCTGTTTCCTGATTAATTTCTACCTCGATACTAGGGTCAGCCTTTGCAATTGTTCTCAGAACCTCTATGAGCCTGGGAAGATCCTTAGTATGCTTTGCTTCTATCGCCACCGTGACGACCGGCTCAGAATAGTGGACCATCGGTTCGAAAACTTCCATGTTCCCTATACTTGACACGGTAGATCCTGCGATTGCATCCTTGAGGCCCACAACTGCAGGGATATTTCCAGCATCCATCTCATCTACCGGTATCCTGTCCGGACCAACCATCATTGCCAACTGCTGTACCTTGTACTTTTTATCCCCTGTACCGGAAATATAAAGCTCGACGCCCTTCACTAGTTTTCCACTGAAGAGTCTTCCAACAGCAACCTCTCCCGCGTGCTCATCAATTATAATCTTGGTGATCATCATCATTACCGGACCATTCGAATCACAGGTCGTCATTGCCTTTCCAACTTCAGACGTTATATCTCCCTTCCATATCTGTGGAATCCTGTAGACCTGAGCTACCTTCGGAGAAGGAAGGTGATGCACCACTGCGTCCAGGAGAACTTTGTGCAGTGGGGATTTTTTGGCCAGGGTCTTCTGGTCACCGGCTTGGAGATGCTGATAGACCTCCTTGAAACCTATCGATGATCTGGGAGTATATTTGGTTGAAACAGCCCAGTTGTTGAACGCAGAACCGAAAATAACTGACCCATTCTCTACGTTGACCTGCCACGAATCCTTGAATTCCTCCGGGGCATATCTTTTCAAAAGCCTGTTAACCTCAGTGATTATCTTGACGAACCTCTTCATCATATCCTCTGGGCCGAGTTTCAGTTCATTTATCAGTCTGTCGACCTTGTTTATGAAGAGTATTGGTTTGACCTTCTCCCTAAGAGCCTGACGGATGACGGTCTCGGTCTGGGGCATTGGTCCCTCAACTGAATCAACCACTATGACTGCACCGTCCACTGCCCTCATCGCTCTCGTAACGTCTCCGCCGAAGTCTACGTGTCCGGGAGTGTCTATCAGATTTACAAGATATGTTGTCCCTTCGACCTCGTGAACCATTGACGCAGATGCAGCATTTATTGTGATTCCCCTAGCCTGCTCCTGCTCATCGAAGTCGAGGACAAGCTGTTTTCCCGCCAGTTCCTCGCTCATCATGCCTGCGCCTGCTATCAGGTTATCAGACAACGTAGTCTTGCCGTGATCTATGTGTGCAGCTATTCCAATGTTTCTAATCCTGGTTATATCCTTCATTATTTCAGAAGCTTTCTGAATGTTGTCCTCTTTTCTTCCCATCCAAAATCACCTAGCTGAGGCAGCCTGTCTTTCCTTGTCGTCCTTCTCTTTTATAGAGTAACAGTTCGGATCGTTTTTAGCAGCTGCAATAATCTCATCCGCGAGAGCATCCTTCATGTTCTTCTTCGTTTTTTTCGCAGTCTGTCTTGCTCCGAAAGAAATGTTTCGTATCGCAAGATCAAGTCTCCTTGAGGAACTGGTATCTACCGACTTTGGTACGGCAATTCCACCGTATTTAAGTCTGGTGATCTCCTCTCTTGGACCTGCGTTCTGGATCGCGTTGACGTATACCTGAACTGGGTTTTCTTTCGTCTTCTTCTCAACGATCTCAAAGGCAAGTTTCACTGTCCTATATGCACTCTGCTTCTTCCCAGTCCACCTAATGGTTCGCATGAGGTTGTTTATCAGTCTTTCAACCACATTCATCTGTGCCTTTCCCATGAACTTGTTCGCGTGCTTTCCACCACTGTGAAGCGTTGCTGTTGGCTTCAGGGATATGTACTTGGTGAGACCTGGATCCACGATAGATATTCCTTCAGTCTCCCACTTTTCAAAAACGAGAATACCTGCCATTTGACTCACCTGACCGGTTTCTCCTTTCTCCCTTTCACCAGCTCTTTGAGGGAAACGTTGTTGACCTTTATGACCTTGTATCTCACTCCTGGAATATCTCCCTTTGATCTGCCCATTCTCCCCCCAATTCCTTCCACTACAACCTCGTCGTGTTCGTCGATGAAATTGATTGCACCGTCTCCAGGCGCAAATGCAGTCAGCTGCCTGCCGTTCTTTATCAATTGTATCTTGACACACTTCCTTATTGCAGAATTAGGCTGTTTCGCTTCTATTCCAACTTTTTCTATGACGATACCTCTTGCCTGCGGGGCACCTTCCAGAGGATCGCTCTTTACCTTCAGTCTCAATACTCTTCTCTTATAATCTCTATCCGACCATCGTAACTTGTCCCTATTCATTCTAACCTGTTTTCCACCCATTAGTCCGTTAGGCAATTATTTCACCTCAAGGCGCCTTTCAAAATGGTAAAGGCATATAAAAATATGCCTATAGGCACTCTGGGAGAAATGGCTTCAAGCGCTTTCATGACCATGTAAATTCAATTGGAGATTCTATGGCAAAGGAATGCGGGATCACCGACGACAACACGTTATTCAGAGAAGTGAAACAACCTTTGGATAGAGCTCATTTTCCTCTTGCTTGTGATGTTCTGCCAGCATCTCTTTCAACATGTTTAGATCATTTTCTGTTTCCGTCCATCCTGTGTACGTGGACTCTACTGACTGCTCAACCAGCTTCATGATCTTGGGGTGCTCTTGAAGGATCTTAATGTATGGCTCAGAGGCTTCTTTTCCAATTTTGTCTATGAGAAACTTAAGCAGTACTCCCTCTTCATCAATGATGTGCTGTGAAAGGGTTTCGCGGACGTCCGCAATGACTGGAAAAGCTCCGCTCAGATTTCCTGTCTTGTAGGTGATTACTGCATCGTCAATCGTGGCAGGCAGTGAAGCGTGTTCTTCTTTGAGTTTCTCAATCAGTTCCTTGATCGGCAGTTCCCTTGGTTTCATATCTGGTTAATCCTATGTATCATTTAATCTTTTCAAGATTGGTTCCGTAATTTTTTGGAACGAGCTCTTTTCTGTGAGCTGCTTGAATTACGTTCTCGTCAAATGAATGGAATCCGCTGGTTCTTACCGTTTAAAATGTAATGATACCAAAAATGTTTAAATACGACCAAATCAATTGAATCTATGTCAGAAAATTTGCACCTCAAGAGAGAGCTCTCCTTTTTTGACTTGGTAATTCTAGGAATCGTTGGGGCTATTGGTACTGGCGTTCTATTTTCCACTGCAGGAATGACTGGGATCGCTGGCCCTGGCAGTCTTCTTTCGTGGTTACTCGGAGGAATTTTTTACTTGTTTATTGGGTTCACTTATATAGAGCTGTCCGCAACATATCCTGAGGCAGGAGGGCCATCTAGGTACGTACTTTACACTCACGGTTGGTTCACGAATTTGATAAACTCCTTCGCTGATCTCATATGGTATCTTTTCATCGCACCCATTGAGGCGTTTGCGATAGTTTATGGACTCACAATTTTCTATCCCAGTCTGGTAACTGCAAAGGGATTCCCTACGTTTTTAGGGGCAGGACTTGCCGTACTTCTCTTACTCATAATGCTTCCGTTCAATTATTTCGGTACAAAGGTCTTCGGAAGGTCCACCCTTGTCCTTGGAATTGTAAAACTTGTTTTTTACTTGGCTGTCGCATTTGGACTTGCGGCTGTCGTGTTTCACGCAGTCAACTTCACGATATATGGTGGAGTGGCTCCTTTTGGTGCAGCGGGTATTTTCGCAGCAACACCTCTTGCAATGTTCGCATTCGGAGGAATCAGGGTCTTACCGGACTATGCAGAAGAATCCAAGAACTTCAAGAAACTTCCGCTTGCAATTGTCATCGTAGTAGTCGGCCAACTTCTGATATACCTATTGTTTGATTTCGTCTTTGTAAGCGGTATAGACTGGAACAGACTTGGCATTACCCCTGGAAACTGGGCAGGTGTAAGCGGGATATCTGGAAATCCATTCATCACCATGTCTCACAGCTACAATGCTCCTTTTCTGTTCATTCTTACCCTGATCATTGGGATCATAGGTCCTTTCGTGGTAGGTTACATCTACGTCGGGGGAGGCTCGAGGATAATGTATGCGATGAGCAGGACTCAGATTATGCCCCAGATTGCAAAATTCCTTCACAAGAAATTCATAATTCCTTACTGGGCAATCCTTATAATGATCTTGGTTGGAGCATTCCTTGCCTTCCTCGCTGCACCCCTTCCGAATATATATACCCTTATTGAGGACGCTGTTGTAGCGGGTTACCTGGGATTCTCTGTGAACCCAGTGGCACTGGTTGTGACAAGGAGGCAGGGGCAGACAAAATGGAAGGTACCAGGCGGTTCCGTTCTCGCAGTGTTTGGATTTGCATCCGCAGCGCTGATTGTGTTCTGGAGCGGTTGGATAACGGTATACTATGCCGTCCTGATTCTGCTGGCCGCAGTCATAATATTCGGCATTATAGTACCATTCGCAAGAGGCACCTGGAGAAGGGACCTCAAGCATTTCCCTAATTCCCTCTGGTACATCTTTTATATAGCCTTCCTACTGTTCATGACCTATATAGGAAGTGACGGCGCACTGAACCTGGTATCTTTCTATGAAGCGACTGCGATAACCGTAGTGGTTTCCCTGGCAGTGTTCTTCCCACTTGGGGTAATGTCAGGATTGAAAACCAAACTGGAAGTCCCTGAGTACAGGGCAGATGTGGAGGTTTCCTCGACAGGAGCAAAGTAATTCCCTAGAAATGCTTGTAATCGGCGATTCGGATATTCCAGATGACCAGAACTACAAAGCGATCTCTGAAGAACTGAGGTTACAGTTCGCCAAGCTTGAAAAAGGAACGTCAAGAAACTTGTACAGGACTAGGCTGGAGACTGGGCAAGGGATCCTGGACATAATGGGGGAATAGATGAAGAGGAGCACTTAGGAGCTGTAAAGCAGTACTTCTTCGGTCAAAAGATAGATTTTCTTATTTCCCTCTTTTCAACAGAGAATTCTGAGATACTAGCCATTTTTCCGGGAAGGAAAGTAACCAGAATCAGGACAGCTGGTGCCTCAGCTCTGGCAACAGACATTCTTTCTCCAAAGAATTCCAGCGTACTCGGATGCATAGGGGTTGGTTATCAGGCTTATGAACAGATAAGAGCTATATCTCAGATTCGACAGATAAAGAAAGTATTAGCTAGCGACATAGACGAAAGCAAATTGGAGATTTTCAGGCATGAGATTTATGGGAGTCTTGGGATAGAAACCGTTGTGGATAAGCGAGTGAGTGAAAGTTTCAGGGAAGCGGATATAATAATTACTGCGACCACCTCCAGTACCCCAGTGATAAATGACAAATATATCAGGGGCGACTGTTACATTAACTCAATCGGCAGCTATACTCCCGAGATGAGAGAGATCGAGAGATCCACTATCTGCGAATCCAGGGTAGTAGCTGTAGATTCTCTAGAAGAGACGTCAAAGAGCACGGGTGAAATAATTGATGCGCTATCCTCTGGTTGCCTGAAAAGGGGTGACATAAACCAATTTACGGACCTTGTCAGTGGAAAGATAAGGTCGCGGAATGGCGTTCGGCGTGAAGGAAGCTACTTCAAATCTATTGGTGTGGGGCTGGAAGATCTGGCAATCGCAAAGTACCTTTATTCGAGCTTATCTTCTGACTAGATTCTCGAGCTAGACGAAGTTTCTGCTCGATGGGTAGGTTAATAGATAGTACCTATCTTCGTGTACTTTGACGTAATCAATTTCCCTTGACTAAACCGATCGGGACTAAAGTTTCTCCAGTCAAATGTTGCACGATCTAGATCCACGTCCGTTACCATCTCTGAGGTTATCAATCCGTATGCGGGAGATAGTTTGAACCCGTGGCCACTCAGTCCCGCGCAAACAAATACTCCGTCTAATCCAATCTTCTCTAGGGGGGATATTATCGCTTGCCCGTCCGGTGTCATATCGTAGAGTCCAGTCACGGATGATACTATGGTGGCATCTCCCATGCCGGGTATTCTGCTTGTCAGTCGACCAACGTAATCTTCAATGTAATTGTAGTCTGCCACTTCCGGCAGATTACCTTCAGGGTCTACCGGTCTGTTGTCGATATCAGGGTCTAGACTGCCGACAGCGAGTAAGGATGACCCCTCCATCTTATAGTAAGCGAGATTCGGAGGGTCCCAGAGTATTGGCTTTTCCCCTTGAAAAACGGGAGGCCTCTTTAGATATATCACTGCGTGCTGAGAAGCAGTTATTCGGAGAAGACTGCCCTTCGAAATTCCAGAATTACTTAGCAGCTTGTTTGTCCAAACGTTTGTCGCAAGTATAACCTTTTTTCCTGATATACTCGAGCCGTCATTCAGATCGACCAAGACTCCATCTTTCTTGGACTCGACTCTCATGACCTCTCTTCCGATTTTCACTACTGCCCCATTCTTTCTTGCCTGTTCTGCATATGAGTTTGATACCGCCACAGGATCAGCATAACCGGCGTGTGGTTCGAAAACTACATAGTCGAATCCTTCCAGGGATGCCCCCGGGAAATGCCTTTCTATTTCTTTGGGAGACAGTTCCACTTCCTCTATGCCCAGTCTTCTCAGCATCTCAACATTTTCCTTTGCAGTTTCCCGATACTTTTCATCAAAGGGAAATAACATGCCTGGCTGGTGGAGTCCTGAAAAGCCGATGGAATCGAATTTTGAAATAAAATCATATGAATACTTCCCCATCGCAGCGATCAATTCGTTGCTGTAATGGGTCCTTATTAGAGCACTGGACTTACCGGTGTTTCCAGCGGCAATACCCCTCGAGTCCAGCAGTAGGACCTTCCTGCCATATTTTCTGAGATGATAAGAAATGCTCGTACCTGTGCTTCCCGCGCCCACAATTATGAAGTCGAAGTCCGTGTACATATTAACGCAACAGTAATCCGTACTATAATTTAGTCCTTGATCTAGTGCTCTTGGCTGTCTTGTTCTCCAGTTCTTTCTGCTAAATAGTATCTATCCTTGAATTTGAATATGTAGATCGTAGTGGTGCCATCGAGCCCTCTTTCGATAATCCTCCTCTCTTCATAATACTTCGATGGATCTATCGGGTATCTCAGAACTACTTTAGCTGCTTTTTCATCAATTAGCTTCCTCTTCACTTCATTCAGGCTGGTCGCAGTATCGTTCACTGAATATGACCTGACAATGAAAGGATCGATAATGAATTTCTCACTGGTAAGCAATGTCTTCTGTCTATCCTGATACAGCAGTTCAAGGTCTTTCCTTTCATCAAGAAATTCCGGGAGTAGTCCAGAGTAGAAAATTGATCCGTCCAGATCATACAACCATTTATGAGGACGATCCGTGGGTTCCACCTTCCTCGGTACATCCTTGTTGTGTACGATTCTTTTTCCGATTGGAAGAGTGAGTGCGCTCTTATCGAACTTTTTGACTCCACCCAGATAGGTGCTGAGTCGCTTCAGTTCGCCATGGAGTGATATATATTCCAATTCCCATTCATTGGGAATAAGGTTGGGATGCATGAAGGCGGGAATATCAAAGGAAATGTTCTCTTGACGATACAGTCTTGCTATTTCAAGAGGATTTGGAGAAAGGTCTGCAAAAGTCCAAACTTCCCCCGTCTTTTTTCTAGAGGGATCTGAATGAACGACTTCTACATCCTCGAGTCTATCGATTACCGTCTTTTCTGTCGCATTACCTTCAATGAACTCTATGTTTACCAGTCCCATTAATTCAGCATTTTTCCTACATTCTTCCAGCCTTCTGAGGTTGTTCTCTACCGCTACCACGTGCCTCGAAGTCTGAGCAAAATAAAGAGACTGTACCCCTATTCCTGATCCCAGGTCCGCAATACTATCAGTCTTCAGCCTCTTTGCTTTGTATTCTGCTATCTGAGAAGGAGTACTCATTCTGAACCCTTCTTCGTCGAAGACGAGCTTGTCTGTAAGCTGCTTCTTCACTTCCGTCATTATTTTATTGACTCCAGAACACGTCAGGGAGAAGGCTTGATTTTTCCTGTAACCTTCGCAAATCCTTCTGATACGGTGTCCTGCATGTCTCTCACCCCATATACACTCAAGAAACACTTCATTGCTTCTGCGGTTACCCTGGCTGCACCTATGCTGTACCCTGTCCCCATTAGAAGAAACTCTACATTTTCCCCTTCGTTCCTTAATTCCATCTTACCGAGGGGGGTGAAGTTCGAATATTCCTTAATCTCTTCCGGAAGTTTTCTAATGTCTGGTTCCACTCCCTTAATAAATTCCCCGGTCATCTTTGCACTCTCGCACCAGAGTTCTAATATTTTGTCCTTCGAACTCTGAAGAGCAAGATTTAGTGTCGAGTCCAATAATATGTTCGGAATTGGAACTGCGTTCATAGACTTGATAACTTCGAAATAGCTCAGAAGTCTCATTAAACTGCTCCTTGAAAGCCCCATCTCCTTAAGATGAAGATACAAATCTACTGATTCTGTAATTAAAGAGCTTATGGTCTTTCCATCCGATTCCGCAGAGTCCTGAATCTTCTTTGCCATCTCATTCGTGAGGGAAACGTTGAGTCTTGCCATCCTGTTTTGTGAATAATGGTGAGTATAAATGTGTTCTCTTGTACATCTTTGTGCTTATCAGCGAGTGATAAGTGAAATACGGTCTTGTAATCTTGGTTTGGTGACCTAAAATATGGCATGGCTATTTACAGACCCACTTGCGGCAAACCTATTCGTAGTAGGCATAATGTTTGCTTCATTTGGATCTTATGCAATCTATCGGTTCCTCTTAAACAGGAACAAGACTGAAATAAACATGGGCTTCGCTTATCTGATTATAGCTACGGGAATATACGCACTCTTCTACGGAATACTCTATAGCATTGTTGTTCCGACACCGTTCACAGTTGCGGATGGAGAACTATTCGGGGACCCACTAATAATCCTGGGTGTAGCATCTATTCTGATTGGAGTCCTGATGAACAAGAAGGTATCGCTTGCTTTTGCAGGAATATTCACATTCTTTGGGGGAATAATGGGAGTCGTCTATGCAATCGAAGGGTACAGGCTTGGCATGTCTTCTCCACTCTACCTACTTCTCCTGTACCTTGGGGCTGGAATAGGAGGAATACTCACTGCACCTTTGGTGGTTCTACCCAACAAGAGAGCGGTCCAGATTCTTGCTGTACTCGTTGCAATCGCATTCATCGGAGTGGCAATCCTTTCATTCTTCATAGGCACAACTGCAATCGGCGGACACCTAGTTGACTTTGCGAAAGCAAGAGCGTAAATTATTATCTTCTTTTTTTATGCAAACACTGCTGGTCTCCTGCCCGAAATGCGGATCCAAGGATTTTACAATCATGGAGCCAGCAGCAATTACTTATAGATGCTTCATCAAAGTTCCGTTCATCTGCAACAACTGCGGCTACAAGGGAGATATCAAAGTCTTGAAAGACGAGAAAAAGGAAATTGAGATAGTGGTGGAGTGAAATAAATCAATTTTTTAAATATTTAAGCATGGATTTCGCAAACTAAAATAATTTTACCGAAACATTTATTTCAGGTATAATTTAATCATAGATATGTTGTTTAAGAAAGTGAAGATAATTACTGTGTTGATAGTAATATCACTTTCTTCTGCAACTGCGGCGGGTACGATGGTCAAGGATCTTTCTACATCCGGAATAGTCCAACAGAATGTCCTGCCCTTGGACCCTCTTAACGGGAGCTTCGAATTCCTTTCAGTATTCAATCAAACCAACGATTATTCGCATTATGGATGGTCACTGATCACGGGTAGCCCCCCACCTCCAATCTCAAACTTTCCAAGTTATTACGGTGAACCGTCTCTTACCATTCCAAATGGAACCACGCTGTATACCAACAAGGACATCGTGACGGGAGATAGGTCCGTTTCATTCCAGTTTGCAATAAATGCGGGTTCTGGTAACGGAGCGTTCTCCATAACTAACGATACTGGTTCCAAGATTGCTACACTGTCCGCTAACAACAATAACATCTCCATTAGCACGAGTTATGGAAATCCCACCATCTCGAGAAGTATTCCTGCCAACATAAATACATATCAGGGATGGGTTCTTGTTTCTGGAAATCTTTTCAATTGCACAGATGCGAATGGCACGGGTTGGATGCTCCAAGTATTTGTGGATAACACTTCAACCGTCTTCGCCAACGTCAGCGACTCATTAGGCCACTCTTATGCAGGTATAGAAATTTCGTCATCTAAGGGGACTGTTTATTTCACTAACATCATTTTTACAAGCTACAGGATGGCACTGTTCATACCTGGTTATAACAACATGGAAGGTTATGGCCAGGGTTCAGGAGCACTCGTGAGCCTTCTGCAGCCCTTTACTATACTTCACGCAAATTTTTTGCTCTACAACTGGTCTGTTGTGAGGTACTCAACATTGAGTTTCCAAATAAATGCTTTGAATTTGACAGCCGCTGAGGCCCCAACAGCAGTAGGGTTCTTTCAACTGGGAGTAGACCTGGACCCAAATGGAAAGATTGCCCCATGGTACGTGACGGGCAAGAATGCAATAGCAATATATTTCAATAATCACCCAAGTCCTGACTTCATGCCTGGATTTAATACTCCAAACGGAACGGTTCTGGGCCTGACAATTCAGTACCTGCCTCAGGATCAGAAAATTGCCTTTCAGGTAGTTGATTATAGTGTAAACAATCAATTCAGATTCTGGAACACGAGTATCTACTACAACGGACCTGAATTCTGTGCGGCATACACTCAGATTGAAACGTCCGCAATGAATGGAAGTCAGCTAAACGGCTACCGCTTCAACGGAACCATGTTTAACATATCTTGTGGCTCAGAAATGTCAAACATGACGCCCCTGAACAGCAGTTATATGCTCCCCTTTTCGATTGATTCTCCGAGCACATGGAGTCTCACTTATTATAGCGACGTTACCGCGGGTTACAGGCAAGTAGATTAACGGGTAGGTCGGCGGTACAATAAAATAGCTAGCTGGGCATTTTAGTCTGATCGGTGTCGCTCAATCCGTTCTTGAGGTCTCCAATAATTTCGTTGAGGTTTACTACTTCGTATCTCACTCTTCTGGCACTTACTGCATCCCTTACTCTTCTCTCCCTCGAAACAAGTCCAGAAGATTTGCCGCTCTTGATTTCAAGAAACAGTACTTCTATATCCTCAGCATCATCGCTAAGTCCCTTGAATGCAACAAAATCAACCGGTGTTCCAAGATGTCTGAAGTCTTTGAGATTTACCCCGAACTTGTTTGACAGTAGCACGGGTGAAAACTCTTCTCCTATCTTTCCCAGAAGAGTGTTTATTGACTTCTGGATGGCATCTTCCCTGATTTTCTTTTCTTCTTGTTTCTTCCACGATTCCAATTGGACCTGATAATCCTTATTTAATGTGTCAGTTATCTGGGCTCTCATTGAGTTGACTGTGGTCTCTGCCCATTGACTGAATAGTTTCTGAGCGACCTCCTGGGCATATTTTTGTCCTGCTACCTTTTCCTGTTCAAGTAGAACGGTTAATTTAGAGATCCTTCTTTCGAAGAGGAAACTGATTATCAGGATTACTACAAGGGAAATTAGGATTATGCCGACTATCAAACTGTCTGTCGTAGTCACGGCTGAATATGAGCATAAAACTAAAAGATTTAACTAATCGGTTGCCTGAATTCAACCTACTTACTGTCGTATGTCATGACTGGCGAGATGTCCATGTATATTCTGTAGTCCTCGATTAGGTTTCCTCTGTACTTCATTACGCTGACGACTGGAAGCGAAATTAACTTTCCATCCTTCATTTTGTAATTAGCTATTGCTTCGACCGCATAACCTCTCCCCTTAACGTAAATGCCCTTCAGGTCGTGTTTGAGGGCGGTTATCTTTGAGAATAGATAGTCCAGTCCTGATACAACTGCATCTCTTCCCGTCCATAGATCGTTATTCGCAAACCTGAATTTCACGTCTGTGGTCAAGAGTTCTGAGAAGGCAACAGCATTCATTTGGTCTGCGACCTTTAAAACACCCTCCACATTTCTTGCCATGTGTCGGTAATAGGAAACGAGATTAAATTGATTGCTTAGACGACCAATTTCTCACTTTTTCCTCTGTTGATCAATAGCTTCTTTGGGTTATCTCACTTGGAAGCGATGACGTCAATCTCAACTAACGTCTCACTGCTGGGAAAGGCTGTTACAACTGTAGTTCTGGCTGGTGATTTTTCTGGGAAATACTTGGAATAGATTTCGTTCATCCTCTGGAAATCCTCCTTCTTAAATAGATAGACTGTAGTTTTGACAACTTGTTCCATGCTGAACCCTCCAGTTACAAGTATTTTCTTCACCTTTGCCATCGCGTTTTCCAGTTGTTCTTCAATATTGGTTGCCTTATCGGGAGCCGTTCCAACCTGCCCTGATAAAAAAGAAAGTTTCCTGCGAGAACCGCGTGAGAGTAGTGTCCTGCCTTTGGTATATCAGGCACTTTTATTGCTTTTGACACAGAACGTATTAATTGTTGTAGATTTAAGATTTTTCTGAGATAGTCATGCACTGGTAAGCGGGAATACTCCAAGGAGATGGGGAATTAATTGTTAGAAATATAAGAGACTCCGTGCAAAGGAAGGCGGACAAGAGGCTGAATAAACTAAAGGAATGCAATGCAGCCAAACTCTATCGTTTACCTCAAGCATCGCCGATTCCATCTTCTTGATGTCTATTCCACCCGAGTGCGCACTGGAAAATTTCTTCATGAATCTTAATAGCCAAATTGGAAAGCAGTTTTGAGAACATGAGAAAAGTAACTATCATCATAATGATTGTTCTCCTCCTGTTTGCACTTTTCGTCTATTATGATCTTGCCGTACCTCACCCAACCACTGTTAGTACCATACTTACGCTCCCCGGCTCCAACCAGATCCTCAATTATTCTGGCAATTATTCTTACGGTAACTATACCCGTCTTCTTACCGACTACAAAAGCCTGATTGCTAACTTTACTCTGATATTCACCTCTATTCACACTGAACTATCTCTTGCCTACCAAAGAGGCTTGACGATTGGTATTTTTGTCGGCATATTCTTTGGATTTCTATTCGGAGCGGTCCTCGAAGGAGTGAGAAGGAAACCTAAGAAGGATCAATCCTAGCTTCAATCAAGAAGACGTCAATAAAATCCGCAATAGGATCTCGTAGAGCGTCCGAAAAACCTACCTCCCAGAAATGAATGGTTTGCTTAAATATCCCCTCTATTAGATTTCAGTACCCGGGAAGGAACTCATTTCTGGACAGGGATAAGTAGGAGGTGAAGAAGTGAATTTAGGTAGAATGAAAATGGAATCCGAACCAAAACCAAGTGGGGGGGATATAGACAAGACCGAAAAACGTGCCGCTTTATTATCTGATACTACAAATATTAAATTCTGGGCTCTTGTTTCTTAGATTTGTACATTTCATTCAATGTTCTAGCTATCTTTGAGCTGTTCTTAAGACCCTTCCCTTGCCTTATTTTCTGCTTGAAATTCCTCAAGCCTCTTTCCGATATCCCTCTATCCCTCACGTCCTTAGGCCTGAGTGATAATACCCAATCATAGAATTCGCTGAGGTTCTCATACTCAAGGTAAGAATCCTTATCTAACCCTAACAGGGATGCCTCGTCAAGGTTGTTTGATTCCTTAATATTGTAACGCTCTTTTGGTCATTAGAAGGAGGTGAGCGGCCAGTAAAGGAAGTCATTCTCTACGATTGAAATTTCTTTCTGAGTCAAACCATATATTTTATAAATTATGTTGTCTATTTCCATACTCAATTTTTCGGATAATCTAAGTGATTCGGCATCTCGGTCTGAACTGAATTTGCCGTCGGTCTCAAATGATGACATAATCGAAGTTATTTTTTCGACCTTGGCAATGACTTGCTCCATAAGATTTGGAGGTATATCCGTTCGTAATGGAAAATTCCTTGCATAATCATACATGAATTCCATGGTGAGTTGAGACCGATTATATAAGTATCTATGTGCGAACCAACTGATGAGTTTGGAATTGAAAAAACCTACTAAGTACAATAGGTCAAGTTTAGAATTCCACAATAAAGTAACGGTCTTGTCTGCATAATAATCATCGTTTGCATATGTACAGACTATCCTAGCGTTTCTGTAATTTGAAACAAGTTTCTCACCAAATCTTGAGATTATTCTTTGAAACAGCAATTTTTCACCCTTTACGTAATACGATTCAATGATGTCTGTCTTGGGAATATACCAATTTATTTCGAATCTGTACCTTTGAACATCTCTTCCTCGAATGCATGGAATGGTATCCTTTGAGCTGGTTTGTATAAGAAACTTTGCTACCATTCCACCCCAATTAACTTGTGCTATTGAAGACAAAGGCACGGCGTTTCTTATTACTTTTTCAAAAATCGACTCATTATTCTCATCTATCCATAATGGGAATCTGTTTTCGGAAAACCACTTAGCGTGTATTGACCGAATATTAAAGGCATTTTTATTTGAAAAACCCACTATTACCTTATCCTCCTTCGTACTAGTCTTTTTGGCAATCGCTATCACTTGCTCAAGTTCCACATCTCCAAATGCTTCCGATACATCCATTATTTGTGAAATTTGATTTCTTAATAGTAAGTTTCTTGTTCCGTTCCAACTTGTGACATAGGTAAGTTGCTTAGGCACTATCATAGCAAAAATACCATTAGGTTTCAAAACATCGAGTGATTTCGAAATAAAGTAAGAAGCGGAATTCCCAGTATTTTCATTCTTGAATTTGGCACTAAGAAATTCTTTTGACCTTATATCAAAATCCGCACCATATGGAGGATTCCCGATAACAATATCGAATCCCCCATTTTTTATAATCTCTGGAAATTCCTCATTCCACTTGAAAGCCCTATCGCTTATGATAGGGTCATCTATCAAGCTGTTTCCAACCTTGATGTTGTTTTGAAGTATCGGTAACCTCTGTTTTCTCTCTGATATTTGCAATAAAAGATTCAACTGAGCTATTTCCACAGCTTTAGGGTCAAGGTCTACCCCGAATATGTTATTTTTAAGGATTTCAACCTTCTTTGAATAGAATTCCTCACTTTCAAGGGTAAGCTGAGCAAAATCTGAGTTATTCTTCCAGTAATTTTCTAATTCCTTGTAAGCTCTTATGAGGAAACTCCCAGACCCACAAGCAGGGTCAAGAACCTTGACATTTCTGATTTCCTCAGGTGAATGCATCTTTATGTAGTCACCAACTGTATTTTTCACGATATAATCTACGATGTAAGAAGGTGTGTAGTAGATGCCTTGCTCTTTCCTGTGAACTTTTGAAGATTCAAGTTTAACTCTCTTAGTTGTTGCCTTCAAGATGTTTCCCAGATATTGTTCATAGATGTTTCCAAGTACGTCAGATTCAATTATGGCAAAATCGTATCTGTAAGAATTGTCCTCAGACTGATTTAGTCCTTCTATGACCTTTTGCAATACTTGATTTTCGACATAGAGGTCATCGCATAGATGCTTTGCAAAAAGTTTGCTGTTATACTGGTCATCGAAGTAAGAATAAACCTTCGATATCTCCTTAACAAGCTCTCCTTTACCTTTAGAAGACCACTGTCTCACATTGGACAAAAGCTTATTCTCTTCGAGACCCCTATCCTCAGCGTTTCTTATAAAGATGAGGCGGTCAAGAATTCTCTGGACTGATTCGTCTATGTCATCCTGAGTTAACTGTTTTTCCTGATTGTTTTTCAGAATGTCCTTTGAAAGAGATTCCCTGAAACTTATCATATCAAGCAACAACTGTTTGTCAATGCGATTTTTCAGTTGCTTCTTGCCGTATTTCAAAGCTTCTTTGTCTAGCTCGCTCCCTGCAAAAGATTCTTTAGACAGCTTCTTGAATCTATCATCGGTCAGGAAATCACTAGGATGTAAAATGAAAAACAGATTTCCGTATAGATTGGGTGATTTCCAGTCTGCATTGTAGATTGCCAGAGTTTCAAAGTTGGTCAGGATAGCCCAAGAACAAGATTTCATCCAAGAGTAATCTATCGCCTGAACGACATACTTAGCGTTGTTTTGTATATCTTCTTCTTTCAAGGACTTAGCTTCTAGGTAGAACTTAGGAATTCCGTCGATTCTGAATCCATAATCAACTCTTTTCTTTGATATCGTTTCCTCAGCACTTATTGAGCTATCTCTTTTTCCTCTGTTGTAAACATTCCAACCTAGAGCTTCAAATAGAGGTTGAATGAAGTCCTTCTTTGTCGTCTCTTCGTTGTATTTTCTGATTTCACCCGATTTCTTTATTTCTTCATATTTTGTGATAAGTTCTAAGACTCTTTCGAAATCTATTCCTAGCTCAACATCAGTTGTCATACTCTCTCCGTAATTTCTGAAAATATTTAGATAGTGAATCCATTTCTAATTTTATTACAGACTCGAATGTTGGGATTTCGTGTTCTAGTACCTTATATTCCATCATAGAAAAGTTTGGAAGGATTTGTAAAGTTGGAATGTAAGGGTGAATAAAGAGGCTGTAATCATTCCATATCCTTTCAAGTTGCTCCCAATCATTTCCACCAAACGCACTTTTCAAAAACTGAAGTATGAAATTGGTAGTTGGAAACTTTGGAACACCATATGAGTAATGTTCCCACTTATTCTCCACATATGACTTGAATAATTCAACTTGGCGCTTATCGGCGGAATTGTTCAATCTAATATTGCCTAAGCACTTACCAATTTCCTTAATTCCCTCCTCTATGACAGTCTTTTCGACATAAGGAATAAAGATGTTCTCCTTATATTTCGGAATGGAAATGGTCGGTTCACCAAAGAGAGTGATGTACATTTCAATTGACATTCTAGTAACCAGTTCCTTACTAATTATTGATTTGAGCTCCGAATTCATTTGAATTCCTTTTGGTATTAGTTTACCAAGCCACCTTAACTGCTCTGTGTTCTTTTTACGCCATTGTGGATTTACGTTCAACAGCATTGAGGGTATTCCTCTTGCCTTCATTTTCCAATATCCAAATGAATTTGCAGAGAGGTAGTCGTCAAGAATAAACCAAGAGAGCCTTTCAGTTAGACTTCGCATTTCTCTGTAACAAGCTGAAACATACCCATTTTCAACGAGACTTCTTATTGTATATATCCCGACTATGATTTCGGGAAGAAATTTAAGGAGAGAAGAAGTTGAATACGCCTTCTTGGTATTATCAAGTTTTTTCTTCAGAAAAGCAAGAAGACCGTCTAGAGTATTAAGAATAAACTCTTTATCTGTGTCGATAGCCGTGTTAAAAGATTCATGGAATCTTCCCATCGAATTTTTTGCTATTGTATAATTCTGAGGCTGTAGTAAAAATATTGTTGCTGAAGTTAACTCTTCGCCATAAAATTTTGTTTGCTCGATATACTTGTATTTCTCGTATAATGTTACCTTATCCGAATCAGAAATGGTATCTATGAAGTTGAGGAACGCTATTTTATTAGGGTAATATCCAAAAAGGAAAGGTTTCTTGCCGTTTTTATTGACGTGGACATTTAAGGTAATGAAGGGTTTAAGAGTTAATCCTAGTCTGTTTCCTATTTTCTTTAAACTCTTTCTATGTGAATCATTAAATTCTTTTACGAGCTTTTCTGCACAGGGGAGAGCCCTATTTGAAGGTAATCTATCACACTTCCTCAATATCTCTAAGTATGCCTCTACAATTAAATTATTTTGAACGTCCGAGTAAAAATGATGATTCATAAAGCCAAACAATTTTGCATTTCTCGTGTAATATTTCATAAAAGGAAGTACTGGAAGAGCGTTACTGTTCACTTAATTTTCACCCTTGTCTTATTGTACACTTTCAATATATTTCCCTCTTTAATCTTCTTTTGCTGATACCACAGCGTTGATTTGTTTATTCCCAACTCTTTTCTTTTCTGAGGGTCAATCGACATAATCCTTGACCTTACATCCTTGTTGTCCGCTCTTTCAATCCTTATTTCTGGAATCTGGAAATCTAAGGTTTTGGATTTACCTATCAAGTAACTGCTCAGTATCCTTACGTTCTCGTACAGGATATTATCAAGTGTGTACTGCTTACCTTTGAACTCGTATCTTCTATTGAAGTTCTCCTTTACTTTTTCAATCAAACGCTTAGCAGTTTCAGGTTTCAAACGAGTATGGTAATTCTCCGTAATGATAAAATCGCTCTTCTTTAGCTTCGCTTCGAGCAGTTCGATAACGGAATAATCGATAACGTATCGAAACAGCTCTTGCAAATCGTAAACGAGAGGGTGCTTTGAAGGTGTTATTTCGTGCAAGAAGCCGATTGAAGGGTCAAAACCTATCTCGTTTATCCTTTTGCGGACGTTCGATTCAAGAACCGCATAACCGTAATTGAACAAAGCGTTTACCTCATCGGAAGCGTTCATGTTCCAAGAATACGATAGGTTTTTCCTCGTTTCGAAACGGAAATCCTTCGCTATTTCGTTGAAAACCTTCGATAAGTAAGACCAGTATGCCGATGCGATTCTACCCTCGAACATCATTATCGTGTTCAGAGAATCTGAATCGTAATTGTTTATCTCGTTTTTTACCGTAACAGAATCGATATCGTAGAATCGGGATAGTCGATTTATCAGCCCTATCGAAGACTTGACCTTTTGTTTCACTATCTGATTTGCTATGTACAATCGCTTTTCGTTATCGAGATATGATTGGTATTGCTTTATCCTCAAATCAGCGTTATAGGTTTCCTTTGGTATCGCAGTATAAAGCATATTACCGTTCCAGTTTAGAAGCGACAAGGAAACGTCATGTTTCGATAACCAATACAGAGCTTCCAACGAAACAGAGCCGTAATGACCGTCCAAGATAATAGAATCGTAAGGTATCTGGCGAGGTCTGAACTCATAGCTCTCTGTTTCACTGTGTGCATTACTGACTCTTAGACAAGCTCTGTTTACTGTTATACTGACACCGTAACCAGACAGTAATAGGGGGTTCATTTCTTAGCCTCTGGAAGGAATACTTCACCTAAGATTTTAGATGAGTCATCATTCTCAATAATGCTTCCATTCAGCTCGTCCGCTATCATCAGAGATTTTAGGATTGTAACAACTGGATTATCCGTAATCACGTCGCTGAAATCAACGATTTCCTTCAAAATACCTATCTTGTCCTTTTCTGCAAGGGATTTATCCTGACCTAATGCCGCGAGCTTTACCAATTTATTAGGATTCTTGACAACGGCAGATAAGAAGAATTGAACTGCAACTCCAAACAGGATTTCTGGTCTCTTGAACTTTGGATTAAGCACGAAATCCAATGCTGAAGGAGAAGTCTTCAAAATGGTAAGTAGTTGTCTTTTCTGTATTGCTGGAATGAATGAATCTAAAATATTGATAACGCTTTGTTTGGTGAACAAGGAATCTTCCTCAGTTGATATGAAACTAATGAAGCTGTCTGGTGACTTATTCTTCAGGTCTGTTAGTGACCCAATGTTATAGGGTTCAAACAGTTCTTTTCTGGTTTCTTTTAGCTGTTCAATCAAATTCAATTCTCCAGAGACTTGGGCTTCGTCTAAGAGAGACTGATATTTGGTGTCTTCTAATAAGAGTTCCAGTATTCCAGTATACATGTAATGAAGAACATTGTAAACGATAGCAACAAACATGTAATCCGATTCGATGAATTTTGTAAAATATTGGCTCTTCAAAAATTGTAACGCAAACCCTCGCTCTTTCAAATAATTAAACGAATTCCTGAGACTATCAAAGGATTCGTTTAGGAAATATTCATCGCTCAATCCCCTTCCTACTTTAACTCTCTGAATAAGATTGTCATTCGACAAATCTGAAAGGTGCTTTCTAATAGTTTTTGGGTTTCTTATATTAAACGAAGTTTTAAGATTGCTTCGAATATCTGTTAACGATGCTTTGGGATTGTCTGAAATGAATAACAAGATTTCCGATTTCGTTCTACCGACTGGTTCTTTCTGGCTTGGTCTCCTTCTTTTACGAGTTGCCATTATATAAGATAATTTATCAAAATATAATAATATTGTGATTGTTAGACAGTATACCCTATGAAATTAGTTTTCACAGTATACCCTTTAAAATAAAAAAATACCAATAATATTGAATCCTGCATATATGTATTGTGAAACTATCAACACAATCTAATGTGATGATTGCATTGACTGTCTTACTGGAATGTGATAAAAAAATATGAGACACATATTTACAGTGTCGGTCGACACTGAATTGGAAGATGAACTAAACAGTTATCAGAAAAACAGAGGATATCAGACAAGAAGCGAAGGTGCTATACAGTTGTTGAAAAGGGGTCTGAAGTATGATTCTGAGATTGAATCTCTACAAAAGAGAACAAAAGAGCTCGAAGGCAAACAGAATCAGATACACTTGCCTTGTTCAGTATGTAGAAAGCCTTTTACAGTGTATGAGAGAATTGACGACCCTGTTTACAAGGATATGAAGAATACATACGCTAACTGGGGCCACAGCTCTTGCATCGACTCAAAAAGTAGCAAGGTAGAAGCATGGAGTTTCTTAAATCGAGGGTAAGGAACGGGAATGGAAAGCAAGAAATTTGCTGAACTTGTTTGCTATCGTTGTGGCTTTTTTGATATCGCCTTAATAAACAACCAAGACGACAAGCTAGTCTATAAATGCCAACGTTGTGGCAAGGTATGGATAAAGAGGGATGGGGATGGTCTCACGCAAGGACTTTAGATTTTCGCCTGATTTCAACACATATGAAGATTGGCTGAAATCCCAAGATGTAACAAAACCGTATCTTCAGAGAATCATAAGGGGTCATTCCAGATTCCCAAATGCTTCCCTGTCACAGTTAAGAGGTCACGCTTCAAAAGGTAGAAAATCGGTTTCAGAGCTTAAGGAGAGACCCATTTACAGTCGGTCATGGACTTCATTAAACAAACTAGAACTTGCTTCTAGAGGAAAGAGCCTTGAAGCACTGTCTAGAGTTAAAGAAGGGAAGAGTTTAACAAGAGCATCTAAGGATTTGCATACTTCGCTTAAAACTGCACTTGGCTATACGAACGCATTTCAAAAAGTAAAGGGGAGATGGATTCCGAAGGAATATGACCGTATATCCAGAATTATGAGCATATACGAAAATGGCAAACAAAACTGGATTGAAATAAGAGATTCAAGGACTGCTTCCAAGATTGGTAAATACAACAATGCAGTGAAACAGTTCCTTGCAACTGGTAATGCTGACATTATTAATGAATTAAAAAAACCCATTAGAGACGCTCAAGGCCACTTGCATCATTTTGAAATTGATTCTAACAAATTGATAGAGATAGCTGAGGCTCAGGAAGAGCCTGAGTTCTTTGAGATTTACAGGATATGATTTCCCAGATTTCCCTATCTAGTGAAATACTTGAAGCTTTATACAAGGCTAAGGATATTGAAGATAGGGAATACGAAGAAGCTTTGAAATGGACAATCGATATCATTAAAAATCCTGACAGACCAAAGCTGAATTACTGTGAGATTTGCGGTCATTCAGACAGAAAACTCGAAGAGCATCATATAAGAGGACAGAAACACGGAAATGAGTGCATTACGGTTTGCTACGAATGTCATACGAAACTGACAGACAGTCAAAGACTGTGGGATAGGTCATGGCTTGACCAAGACAGTGAGAATAAGGACTCTTTCCTCAAACTTGGACTTATAGACATATGCAACCTCAAGCACAAAAAGACTGGTGAGGAAATTTACCAGTTAATAGCAGAACAATTAACAGTGGGCTTAAGCTATGACTGACATTTTCGTTAGAGCTTTCACCGATTTTGAGCATGAAGGTAAAGGGAAGTATCAGGAAAATCACAATCCCAACATTCAGTTGATTTTCGATACTGAAACAACGACAGACCAATATCAGAATTTGCTGTTTGGGTCTTGCCTTGTCAGGACTAAAATTAGTTCTGGTTTTAAAGGGGAATGGTATCTATTCTATGGTAATATCTCGGAAGAGAACAGAAAAACCATTGAACAGTACGGCAAAGAACACAACATCAATGTGATGAGTGTTAGGGGTTTCGTTGATGATATTTTCTATCATTACGCTTACAGAATAAGAGCAGAGGTCATCGGCTTCAACTTGCCCTTTGACGTATCCAGATTGGCTATCGGATATGGAATATCTCGCAAAGCGAGAGACGGATTCTCGTTCAAGCTGTCAGAGTATGCGAAGAAGCCGAGAATCAGGATACAGTCAATAGACCAGAAGAGGACTTTCATATCTTTCCTGAGAGCGTTGCAAAAGAAGAGCGACAGGAAATTCAGGCATTATTCAGGATATTTCGTAGACCTAAAGACACTGACATTTGCTCTAACTGACAAGTCTCATACATTAGATTCTGCATGCAATGACTTTAACGTTTCAAGAAAAACACATCCCGAAGAGCATGGAAAAATAACAGAGAAATACATAGACTACAACATAAATGACGTGAAAATAACTAGCGAATTGTACCAATCGGCTTTAGTAAGATACAAAATGTTCAACTTACCAGATTCTGTTAACAAGCTCTATTCACCCGCATCAATTGGCAAGGCTTATCTGAGGAAAATGGGAATACATCCCTTCACACAAATGAATCCTGATTTCCCTAAGGAGATTTTGGGATATGTTATGTCTGCTTACTATGGCGGTAGAGCAGAGGTACGGATAAAAGACAGAGCTATCCCAATTACCAACCTTGATTTTACGTCAATGTATCCAACCGTTTACACTCTTTTAGGACTGGATAGATTCCTCAAGGCAAAGGACATTGGATACAAGCACGACAAAGAGGGGGTAGCTCAGTTCATTGGAAATCTCAGAATTGAAGATTTACGTAACAGGGATACGTGGCAAAGAGAGGAAATGCACTCAATCGTCCTGATAAAACCTAATGACGACCTATTCCCGATAAGAGCTGAGTATTCAAGGGAAGACAAGAACATAGGAATGAATTATCTTGTTTCAAGCAAACCGTTTTGGTATTCTATTCAGGACGTTATAGCTTCTTTTATGCTGACTGGCAAGGTTCCCGAAATTGTTGATGCAATTACTTTCTATTCAGAGGGAATTCAAGAAGGATTAAAGGACGTTGAAATATCTGGAATCACAGTCAAAAGCGATGATGACTTTATCAAGAGGATAATAGAGGAACGAATCAGAGTCAAGAAGTCCAATAGTCCACAGAGAGACCAGATTCAGTTGATATTGAAGATAATTGCAAATGCCACTTCTTACGGCATATACATAGAAGAAAATCAGGAATCGTTAAAGAAGCCACAAGAGATATCCGTTTATTCCTCAGACCAGTTTGCCATTAAATCAGACAAAATCGAAAAACAAGGAGAACACTTCAACCCCATTGTAGCAGTCTTATTGACGAGTTCAGCCAGATTGATTCTTTCAATGGCTGAACGTTTGGCAGTAAAAAATGACGGATACACAGCATACATGGACACAGATTCGATGTTCGTCAAACCCGATAGGGTCAGGGAAATACAGGAATTTTTCAGACAACTCAATCCCTATTCCACTGAAACAGAGATGTTCAAGATTGAAGAAGACGATGAGGGAAGACCTCTGGATAAAGTCCTATTTTACGGAATTTCGGCTAAAAGATATTGCCTTTACAAAATGGAAAATGATGAGATTAACATAAAGAAATATTCCACTCATGGCTTGGGTCATCTTTTGAAAATAAATGGTGAACAGACATGGAAAGATATCCTGAGTAAGAAATTTGATGATTATGCTGATAAAATAGCCGTATCCCAGATAACAATAACCAAGCCGTCAATCCTCAATCGTTTTAAGGCAATGAATGATAATAGGCCTCTTGATAAAAAGATAAAGCCATTCAATTTCATGCTCGTTGGGTCTGATGTCAACGGGACTATCCCTTCTTTGCCTTACAGAAAAGACATTTCAGAAATCCAATACAGCAAATTTATAGACTACAGGACTGGTAAATCATCTCACGAATTACCTTTGCCTTCAAACTACTACTGGAAATCCATTCAAGACGTGCTTATTCGATACGTCAGGCACAATGACCATAAATTCGATTACGTAGAAGGCATAGCACAGAGGAAACACATCGTTGTCGATAGGATAAGATACATAGGCAAGGAATCAAACAACATTGACGAATCAATGGTCTTTGGATTGGATGAGGACTCATATCTCGAATACAACAATCTCAAGGAATTCTATGATTGGGTATTATCACTCAGGCCTAAGGACGTGAGGGATAGAGGGATATCGGAAAGAGGCTTGAGGAATTTCAAGCAGAAAATAAGGCAAGGGAAGGGTCTTAAGAACAGCTCAAAGATAGCTAGAACATTGAATGAAATGTACAAATCTAAGAAACAAGAGCCCAGAATTTAATATTTGTAGTATCAGATAATAAAGCGGCACGTTTTTCGGTCTTGTCTATATCCCCCAAAACCAAGTGGGGCTGCCCGGATTTGGACCGGGGTCTCAGGCTCCCAAAGCCCGTAGGATACCAAGCTACCCCACAGCCCCTTGCGACCTCATTTTTACTCGGTTAATATCCCTTTTCCTCGAAATTGCTGCTTCACTTGCCATAATCATGGCATAGAAGGTTTGCGTCTTGGTTTCAACCCCCTTTTCGATCGCAGTTCTACTGTATCAAGTCTTTCAGCCATTAAAATTATCTACTAATTGTCTCTTCTACAACCATGAACTGTGAGTTGTGTGGAAGGGTCATAGACCGGTATCATGAAGTTATCATAGATGGAGTGACTATGAAGGTCTGTCATGACTGTGCAAAGTACGGGAAGGAGATCACAAGGAAGCCTGCCCCCGTACAAAGAGAACCCGCCCAACACATCGTTCAAAGCAGCAACTTCGTTCACGTATCCCCACCACCCCCCGCAAAGAGGAAAACTTCCGCAAGTGTGGAAGATTCTGATGAACCGATCCTAGACTTTGGGAAAACGATAAAGAAGAGGAGGGAAGAAATGGGTCTCTCGCAAGAGGAGCTTGCCAACAAGCTTCAAGAAAAGAAAAACCTGATAGCCAAGATCGAAAGGGAAGAGATAAAGCCTGACAAGCAGACGGCTAGAAAGATAGAGAAAATTATGGGTGTACGAATTCTAGAAAAGGTCCAGTGAATTCTGAAACAGTTTACATCTAACGCTTCCCTGAATCATCCTGCGGAAGCTTCTTCATTGGAGGGAAAAGAATGACCTCCTTTATTGATGTCTGGTTGGTGAATATCATCGCAGGTCTATCGATTGATATTCCAATCCCGGCAGTAGGTGGCATGCCATATTCTATTGCCTCAATGAATTCTTCGTCAAACGGTGGAGCTTCCTCGTCTCCCTTATTCCTTTCCTTTTCCTGTTCCTCAAACATCTTCCTTTGATAGATGGGATCTGTGAGTTCAGAATAAGAATTGGCTATCTCCATTCTCCCTGCATACAGTTCGAACCTCTCCGCAAGCTTCGGATTTCCTCTCTTGACCTTCGTAAGCGGACACATGTACGTTGGAAAGTCAAGAATAAAAGTTGGCTGAAAAGTCTTCTCCTTCAGGTATTTGTCGAAAAGCGAGTCCGCAACATGGTATCGATCCGGATGTTTCAGTGCTAGTTTTTCAGAGTCGTTTATTGTGAAAGCATCCTCATCTGACATAGATGAAACGTCAATGCCTGTCATCTTCTTCAACTCGTCTACCCAGAACATCCTTTTGAATGGCGGAGTGAAGTCTATCGTCTCACCCCTATATTCTATCTTAAGGCTCCCGAACGTCTTTAATGTAAACGAGCTCAGCATGTCTTCCATCATTTTCATGAAGACTTCATAGTCGCTGTATGCCTCGTAATATTCTATCTGAGTGAATTCTGGATTGTGAGTTGTGTCTGCATCCTCGTTCCTGAAGTCTTTAGATACTTCGTAGACTCTTTCTGCTCCCCCGATAATCAACCTTTTCAGGTAGAGTTCATCAGATATTCGCAGGAACATTAGTTTGTCATCCAGAGTGTGGTAAGTCGTTGTGAATGGCTTTGCGTTTGCTCCTCCATAAAGGTCCTGGAGTATGGGGGTTTCCACTTCAATTGCTCCCCTCATATCAAGAGTACTCCTGACGTGCGTCATGAATTTTGCCCTGATCTCGAACGTTCTCAGGACCTCCTGGTTCATCATTAAGTCCAGGTGTCTCGACCTGTATCTTGTTTCTGTGTCGGTCAGCCCCTGCCATTTGTTTGGCAGGGTTCTCAGCGTCTTGGATAGCATCGTAATCTCCCTCGCTCCCACGCTGATCTCACCTCTCTTGCTTTTCATGACCACCCCTCTTATTCCGAGGGTGTCTCCTATCGAGGAGTTCGTCAATACAAGCAGTGATTTCTGGTCGAGTTCATTGTTCCTGATCAGAGCCTGTATTCTTCCGGTCCTGTCCTGGATATCAATGAAGGTTATTCCACCCATCTGTCTCATCTGCATCGCCCTTCCGGCAATGCTGACATCCCTCCCCTCCAGGTCGGAAAACCCATCCTTTATCTCTTTAGCGTGGTGGGTTACGCTGTAGGTATATGGGTACGGTTCTATCCCTGCTCTTCTGAGGACGTTTATGCTCTCCAACTTTGCACTGTCGATTGAAGTTATGTTATCACAACTCCCCAAATCATATAAACAGACTCTTCTCCTCGTAGAATTTCTATGTTCGAGCCTTAATTAACAGGTAGTTCTCACTCATCACTTGAGGGACCTGGCCCTTATGAGAGCCCTCAAAGGGACCCCTTCGATTTCATCCTTCGTGGTTTTGTTTGTCAGAACCACAACCAGGATAGGATTTCCCTTTTCTTTCCTAACTGCATTTACGGCCCTTGAGATAGTATCTCCGGTACTCACCACGTCATCGACAATAACGACGTTCTTGCCAGAGATGTTTGCATAGTTGCTGGAAAATGTCCCCTCTCCCTTGGTTGTTATGGACCTGTATATCCCGAGCTCTGTCCCCAGAATGTCGGAAATAAAAGTGGCGTAAGGTATTCCGTTAATCGTTATACCCACTACCGTGTCTACGTCCTTTTCCAGTCTCTGCGTCTCTTCCTCGATTATGTCTGCCATGATCTCAGCGATGTTGTATATGCGATTTGAGTACACTCCAACACTTCTCCACCCTATCTTGACATCCTCTGGAGCCTTCTCTATTTTTGACTCACCGCTGAGTAACCATATTATTGTGTTAAGGGAAAGGTGCATCTCCGTTGCTATGTCCTTGTCGTTCATTCCCTTCTGTTTTAGCTGTTTTGCAATCTCTGCCAGTTCTTCTATACTCTTCATTTATTATCACCATTCAGCACTCATAGGGGTCATCACAGCCTTAGCTCAGCTGACCCTCTTATCATCACTATTTCTAATATGCAATGGCAATATAAACTCTTTTTCGAGACAAGAACGCAAGACTGTCTCCTATTTATTGGAAAATCTGGTTATATCCTAAGCTAAACTATAGACCTTGCTAGCCAATTGTCACAGTGGGCAAATTCTGAATACAGGTGAGTCTTGCCATTGTTGCAACGTAGATATGCAAATTAAGATCTAATGTAAAAAACTAAAAGCACGGAGGCTATGCTATGAACAATGGTCTCGTCAGCAAACCCAAGCGGAACGACTAGAAGGAGAACCCAATTCAATTCTATTGTGATTGTGTTGATAGTATGCCTAGTTTCGGCATCAGTCCTTTCTGCAGTTTTCTACCACGATTACGAAAGTGTGCTGGCATCAGAACCCCACTACGCATATCCGAAGTACTACGTACAAGCACTCAACACTTCTTTGTTAAGTGGACCACTCGAAAATGGAAGTATAATTGGAATTCCAGTAAATCTGTCATGGCCAGCGCATGTCTACGGTCCTCTGTCTTATGACGGCCCTATATACTTCTTTATACTTTGGACTACCCATAACTATCCTTCTCGATTTTCAAACGTAATTTCAGATGACCGTAATTGGAGCATCTACTTCGTAGGACCCGTGAACAACACAACTATATCGCTTTCTCTTCCGCCAGGTAGTTACCTCTTCTGCGTTGCGTTTCTATCATCCAGTCCTGTAAAAGGAGTGGCACACATCAACGTTGATTACAGCTATTTCTCGCCATGACTCTTTTATAGAGTATAACAAAGATGTTTCTTCATTTTTATGCGATGTAAAATATCAAAAAATACTACCAGTTGTTGAAAAGAACTGTCAACCTGGAGTTCTAATTATATCTTTAGAACGACATTAATGTGACCAACACTTACACAAGAGAAGGTTATATGAGCCACCTAGTCCAATATAACACAGCTCTAGTGGGAAAAAATGAGGGTAAAAGAGAAAACACACAGGTAAAATATGAGCGAATGATACTAAGTACGTGCACACCGTTCTGGACTCTAAGATATTGGATGTGAACGCAGAAGCATCGGGTGTGAGAATGGAGGAGTTGATGGACAATGCGGGAAGAGCAGTTGCCAAACTAGTAGAATCTCTCAAACCAAGAAATACGTTGGTAATCTGCGGAAGCGGGAACAACGGTGGCGACGGTTATACTGCTGCTTCCTTGCTTCTAAAGGAGGGATTTCAAGTCGAATGTTTTCCTGTCGTTAATCCAGAGAGCGATCTCTGCAGGAAGAAATATGAGGAATACAGGAGACATAGGGGGAGGGTTGTACGTTCTGTCAGAAAAGGGAGATATGATATGATCGTTGATGCACTTCTGGGCGTTGGGATTTCGGGACCTCCAAGGGAACCATACGATTCGGCCATAGATATGATCAATGAGTATGGTGCGACCATAGTTTCTGTAGACGTTCCATCAGGATTTCCATCTGATCACCACGTCAAGCCACAATTTACCGTAACTATGCAATTCAAAAAGGAGGGGATGAATAAGTCCAACAGTGGAAATATTGTGGTTGCAGATGTCGGTTTTCCGCATGATGTGATAGATATGATAGGACCGGGGGACCTGATGGCATTTCCAAGATCTTCGAAGGATTCTCATAAGGGAGACAATGGGATATGCGTACTGGTTGGCGGAAGCAAGAGTTATTTTGGCGCACCACTCTATATGGCGGAATCAGCTTTACGAATGGGACCGGATCTTGTCAACTTGTTCACTCCCTCCGTCATTCACGATTACGTTGCATCCAACTGTCAGGGCATAATACTCAAGAAATCAGGAATCACAGACATAGAGTTCAATTACGAGCTCATGAAGATGCTGAAGGAGAGAGCAGACTCCCTTGCAATAGGACCCGGTATATCCAAGAGCCAGTTCGCACTTGATGAGGCATTGAAGATTATCGACTTTACTATTTCTGTCAAGAAGAACATAGTGATAGACGCAGACGCCCTTGAAGCTTCCCGATCCATAGATGATTTCAAGGGACTTGCGGTGCTCACTCCTCACAGGGGTGAATTCAGGTCCACATTCGGACTAGATCCGACTGAGGAGAATGCGAAGAGAGTAGCAAGGAATATCAATGCCATTTTGTTTGTAAAAGGGGAGATAGACCTTGTCACTGATGGTGAAATTCTCAAGAAGAACAGGTCTTTCCATCACCAGAGCATGACCAGGGGAGGTACAGGAGATCTAGTTACTGGAGCGGTCGCTGGACTTCTCTCCAGAAAGGTGGATCCACTGCATTCTGCTTTTCTCGCCTCCTACGTAATTGGTCAGGCCGGTCTAAATGCATTCAAGAAAATGGGAGACGGTTACATGACTTCCGACATTGTTGATATTATCCCAGAAGTTCTGATTTCGAAAGGTAAACAAAATTCTTAACCAAGCTATCAATTTGTAATCATGGTGACCGTAGGAGAAATAATGACCACAAAAGTGATTACATTGACCGCTGACGATTTTATCTCTACGGCAATAGCGAAGATGAGTGACAATAAAGTGCACCACATCCCCATAGTGGACGAAAAGGGGGGATACATTGGAATGCTGGACTACAACCTTCTGTTCAAGAGGGAATCCATACCCGTAACGACAAAGGTTAAGACCATAATGGAACGGACCCCGTCAATAGGTTCTGACGCATCCATAGCAGATGCGGCAAGACTCATGGTCGACAGCGGCCTGAAAGCACTTCCTGTCCTGGAAAAGAACAAGGTCAAAGGAATCGTGACTTCTACTGACATCGTTCATTCCGTAAATTCCATTCCGGAAGTTGCGAACATGACCGCGGCTGAAATCATGTCGGGGGAACCCATAACGGTTACTGAGAATGATGATCTGATAGAAGCGCTGAGGAAGATGAGAAGCATAGACGAGACGAGTATACCTGTTGTAGATAAGGATGGAAAGATCTCGGGATTGGTTAATATCAACGACATAAGCAAGGAACTCTGGAGGGAGAGAGGAAAGATGAGGCAGGGAGAATATTACAGGAACAAGGTCAGACCTACAGTGAAGGATGTTATGGTCTCACCTCTAGTGATAAATGGTAATCAGAGCATATCCACCTGCATGAAGGAAATGATGGACTCCGATGCCAGAATCTGCACGGTTGTTGACGAGAATATGATCCCTGAAGGAGTGATAAGTCAGAGCGACATCCTCGGGGAAATCGTAAAGGGTTCAGCGGAAAAAACCGTCCTAGTAAATCTTTCCGGTGCAAAGTTCGAAGACCCGGAAGTCTATGATAAAGTGTATTCTATAATAGAAAAGTCAGCGGGGTCCATTGCTAAGTTCAAGCGCATGCGACCTATGTTGATCAATATCCACATCGAGGAGTACAATCAGACGGGTAAGGAGACAAAGTACTCAATAAGAGGAAAGATGGTCACGGAGTCCAAGACATTCTTTTCCAGAAGCTGGGACTGGAACTTATTCAGGGCGATCAAGGAGCTTATGGGACAATTCGAAATGATGGTGAAGAAGAACAAGACCTACAGGTAGGGGGAAGGATCTATGGAAGAGTTTGTCGATAAGGCGTTGGATTATGCGTCAAAGAAGGCAAGATTTGTCGAGGTAAGGTTTTTCTCATCGTCCAAGAACATAGTCCTTCTGAAGAACGGAACGATCTCTGCCAGCGGCTACTCCGTTGATTCTGGATTGGCGATCAGGTTGTTGAACAGATCGATAGCTTTCTCTTCAATTAACATTGCCAGCTGGGATAGGATCAGAGAAGAGATAGATAGGGCCCTGAGGATGTCAGAGAGATCTGGAAGAAATAAATTTTCAGCTGAACCTCCTATGCAGGATTCCTGGCAGGTAGATCAGAGCAAGAAAATTGAAGATGTGAGTTTCGAGGAAAGGATATCCAGGATGAGAGAACTTGACACTCTCCTCAATAATGAGAAGGTCTCTATGCGGATACTCTCACTGGGAGATACGATTGAGCAAGAGTACAACACCAACTCGGAAGGAATGGCACTGAGGTCAAAGCTTCCAAAGGTCTCGTTCTTCGCCATGCTGGGATTCATGGAGAATGGCAGCTTTGAACAGGGGACAGTGGAGGTTGGATCTTCTGGTGGATACGAATCTTTTGACAAGTGGAAACTGGATGAGAGACTTAAACACGAATCGGATGTGCTCAAGAGTGCAGCCCGTGCAAAGAAGCTGGAAGAAGGAACTTACGATCTTGTTGCAGGACCTGAGATTTCAGGCATAGTAGCCCACGAAAGTGCAGGTCATCCTACTGAATCAGATAGGATACTTGGAAGAGAAATGGCGCAGGCGGGGGAGTCGTTCATAAGGAAGGACGACAGGGGGAGAAGGGTAGGCTCAGACATAGTCAACCTCGTTGACGATCCAACCATGAACAACAGCTTCGGATTCTATAAGTACGACCGGGACGGAGTTAGGGCCCGAAAGAGGTACCTCTACAAGGACGGACTCATAAATGAGTTCCTCAGCAATAGAGAAAGTGCAGGCAGAATGGAGTCAGTGAGCAATGGAGCATCCCGATCTTCTGAGTGGGATAAGGAACCTTTAGTCAGAATGAGCACCACATATATCGAGCCGAGAGACTACGATTTTGAAGAGTTAATAGAGGATGTTAAGGAAGGGATATACATGAGGAGCTTCACAGAATGGAATATTGACGATATAAGGTTCAATGAGAAATATGTCGGCAGAGAAGCATACCACATTCAAAATGGCAAAATAAAGGAGGCTGTAAGGAGACCAGTTATCGAAACTACAACGATCAACTTTTATTCATCAATAGACGCGATCGGAAAGGATCTGGAGTTTTCGGCTGGTACCTGCGGCAAGGGTGATCCAATGCAGGGAGTGGATGTGTGGATGGGAGGACCTCACATCCGGCTTAGAAATCTCAATGTGAGGTGAACTGAATGGATATCGAAAAAATTTACGCAAAACTAGAAAAGAGGGTTGACCAAGCAGCTGTAAAGCTCACTAGGTCAAGGGTCACTCAAGTGAGATTTTCCAACAATTTGATAGACATCACCAACGAATGGAACGAAGAGCTTGCATCAGTGTTCCTCGCAAAGAATGGGAGAACGTTCGTGTTTGATCTAAAGAGCGAGGATGACCTCGATGGAATAGCCTCCCGGGCACTGTCTGCTCTGAAGAGCATAGAGAAGAATGAAGATTTTTTCAGTCTAAATGATAAAAAGAGCACTTACAGAAATAAGAAGATGAGAGATGAGAAGCTCAGGCAAATTGAGGGACAGGAATTTGTAAACGATTTCATTGATGAGGTCAAGCCCTTTGTGAAAAGAGTTGGTGGAGTCTTCTATAAGAAGGAGGTTGATGAGGAAGTTCTAACGCCCTTTAATAGGGGAACTGAAAGACAATTTGGAATAGAGTTTGTGTCAAGGGCATTCGACGACAACGATTATCCCGTTCAAACATCCATAGCAACTTCGACTGATGAAGACATTAAAAAACTGGCTACCCAGGTAGATGAAACATTAAAACTCACGAAAATGGTGAAAAACATAAAGGAAGGCAGGGAGGGGAAGTACAACGTCATATTCAGTCCACTCTGCTTTGCCTCTATTGTTTCATACACGATACCCATGGCCTCCGCATTTCAGATAGACTCTGGAATGTCCATGTTCGCAGATAGAATGGGAGAAAAGATCGGAAACTCCATCTTGACGGTCTACGATGATCCCTCGGATGATACGATGTTCAACTCAAGAAGTTTCGATGAAGAAGGGAGTCCGACTAGAAAGACTCCAGTCATTGAGAAAGGATTAGTTAAGAACTTCCTCCACAACTTCTCTACTGCAAAAAAATACGGAGTGGAAACTACCGGAAATGCAGGCATTGTGAGCCCAGGTCCCTGGCAGATCTCTGTGGAACCAGGAACGGAAGACATTGACGACATGATATCGTCCACCCGGAAGGGCCTCCTCATCAACAACACCTGGTACACCAGATTTCAGGATTATAGAGAAGGGATATTCTCCACGATACCGAGAGATGGTATCTTCTATATCGAAAATGGAGAGATTAAAGAGAGCTGGGGAGGGATAAGGATATCGGATTCGCTTCTCCACCTTTATAAGAACATCGAAGGCATCAGCAGAGAAACTGACAAGGTAAAATGGTGGGATGAAACTATGTTTACAAAATCACCGTTTGTCGCAGTAGCTGAGGTGAATATTTCTCGAAGCAGGTAGCCGCTGGCGGAGGTGTTTTGGTACCCCCGGTGAAGAGATATTGTAGAAATGTAGATATATTAAGTTAAATTAAGTAATAGCTCACTGCCCCTTGGCCCCTCCTATCGGGCAGTGAGTTTAATTTTAAGTTCGTACTTATATGAAGCTGTTCTCTCTATTCTGGTCATTTTTGAGTGTTAACGCAAAAAATTGCACATTACTTCTCAATGTGATTGAGTTGACCTTCCAGCGTATTCGATCCTGACCGGGTCCCACCACGCCTTTGCTACATTCCGTCCTAGGATTGACGGAACGTGACTAATGATAAGCGCTTCTGTTGTACCGAAAAATAATTCTATAATGTGAAAAAAGATTGTGGATGTCCGTGCTCCGACCGGTGGAAATGCATCAGTCATCCGCCAACCTTGAATGATCGTGCCTGGCGCCCAGTTTACAGCAATCTCCCAAGTTTCTTGTTTGCCTCATCCCAGTTAACTATGTGCCACCAGGCACCCACGTAATCTGCCCTCTTGTTCTTGTACTGTAGATAATAGGCGTGCTCGAACTCATCCAGAATTAAAACAATCGGCATCTCGGCGAGATGATTCATGAAATGATTTTCCACCGTCATGATGTTTAGATTGCTGTTTTCCTTGTCGTACGTTAGAACCGCCCATCCTGTACCTGGATTCGAGTTTGCGGCTTCCGTGAATATCTTCCTGAACTTTTCATAGCTACCGTATTGCTGCTCTATCAGGTCACCAAGTTTTCCACCTGGCTTGTCTCCGCCCTTTCCTTCTGGGGCCATATTGTTCCAGTAGAGCGTATGTAGCTTGTCCCCGTTAATGTTGAATGTGAGATTTCTCAATACACCGTGAATGTCGTAGCTTTTTACCTCCTCCTTAATAATTCCGTTTAGTCTATCTATAAGGTTATTTGCAGTATTTACGTAGGCTTTATGATGCCCGTTATAGTGGACATCCACTATATCCTTGTTAATGTGGGGCTCAAGTCCGTCAATTCGGTAAGGTAGCTGAGGTAGCTCATATTTATTCAATCCTTTATATTCCACCTTCAAATCACCGCATCACCATATGAAGGTTCGTTTTAATATTTTTGTCAAGATGTCGGGAAATGCCGTTAGAATTTCTTTGCCTTGCACGAAATATTACAGACACTAAGGTCGGGCTCATCTTGAATTTTGGCATCGGGGTTCGATGAATAGTAGCTAGATATCTGTCGGAGTACCACGTATCTTATCGTGATCACTAGTGACACTTCAGGATTGACCCTTTAACTCTTTAGAAGGGCCTTTGCGATCACTATTTTCCTAATTTCCGTGGTTCCTGCCCCGATTTCGTAGAGTATAGCATCCCTCAGATATCTACCCAAGGGATAGTCTTCCGTGTAGCCGTACCCGCCGAAAATCTGTATGGCTTCCTTAGTCACTTGTGTTGCCGTTTCCGAAGCCAGCATTATGGACGCTGCTGCAAATGATGGGTCCGACATCTTGCTTCCGACGAGGGTTGCGGCCTTGTATGAGAGAAGTCTTGCTGCTTCGAGTCTAGTGAACATGTACGCCAATTTTTCCTGAATAAGCTCAAACTCTCCTATCTTCTTTCCGAATTGTTCCCTCTGATTACTGTAGCTTATGGCTTCGTCCAGTGCACGCCTTGCAATCCCGAGTGGACCAAATGCTAGAACTGCCCTTTCTGCATTCAGACCCTGGTAGATAATGCTCTTCGCTTGACCCTCTCCCTTCACTATCCTGTCTCTGCTGACAATCACGTTCCTGAAAACAACTTCTCCAGTTGGAGAGCCCCTCATTCCAAGCTTCGTGATTTTCCTGGGAGTTTCTACTCCATCCCCTTTCTCCAGTATGAATGCAGAATACGATTTTCCATTTCTCGCATAGACAAGAAAAACATCTGCAACGGGTGCATTTGTTATGAATGTCTTGGACCCATTTATTTCATAGTCCGTCCCTTTCTGTTCATATACCGTTTTCATACCTCCCAATGCATCCGACCCAGCACCGGGTTCCGTAAGACAGAGCGATCCGATCTTCCTACCAGATACTAAGTCAGGAAGATATCTCTCTTTCTGTTCCTTGCTGGCGTTTCTGTGTATGTTATCGAGAACGAGATTGTTGTGGGCACCATACGAGAGACCAAACGATCCCGAGTAATATGAAATCTCCTCGAGGACGACCCCCTCTGTGAGATAGTCCATCCCAGCTCCTCCGTACTCCTGCGAAATAGTAAGTCCGAGCATGCCTAGCTTTCCCATTTCCCTAAAAAGCTCTATAGGAAAGTGATCTTCCTTGTCCATTTTGGTGGAAATGGGTTCAATCTTTTTCTGAGAAAATTCCCTGACCAAATCTCTTATGGCGAGAGTGTCGTCCGGAAGCTTGAAATCCATAATTGTTCTACTTCATTATATATAGCCCAATTATAAGATTTGCCAGTGCCTGCCAAAGGTTATTAGGTTCTGAAAACTATAGAAGTGGATAATGGAAATAGTGTTTCCGGACATACCAGAGTACCATTTCATCCTAAAGGGACTGTATTCAGATAAGTTTACCCTATATCCAAAGTTCCACTGCGAGGCCACAACAGATTTTGATCAGGAAATAACTGCCGATGTCGCGTTCTTACCAGCACCAATCGCAATGATGAACGCCCACAATTATGCTCTCCTCAAGACTGGGAATATTTTTTCCTATTTTTCGGGTCCTCAGCTGTTCTCTCCTCTGAAAGAATTCAACGAGGTCTTTATCGACAAGAGGGATTTTGTTTCAGAATATTATGCAAGAATACTGTTGAAGGGTGTGAATGTGAGGAAAGGAGATGGCTCTCCGGCACTTATGGAACCCAGGATTGCGATGATGAGCCCCCAAACAAATCAAGAGAAGATGGACCTGTACGAACACTGGAGAACTTTGGCAAATAGCCTCCCCTTTCCACTCTACTGCGGGATGATAAGGAAATCAGCAAGGGGGCTCAAAGGGATAGTAGAGGATGCTATAAACGCTTCCGTGAAATACGCACTCAACAATTCCTCTGATGTTATAAAAGAGATTGCAATGATGCACAGAATAGAAAACTTCGAGCTCTTAAAAAGAGTGATGTTCCAGTTCATTAACAAGAACACGCTGGCAATATCTGAGGAAGAGATGGAGTCCCTGAGGGTACTGAATCGAGAGATGGAAAACAGGGGTTTCCCAGTGTACAAGCTGAAAATATGAACCGTACAAGGACTGCAGAATACGCACTTATTAATATCATGAACTTTCATGATGAAATATGGAGTACATAGATGAAATTAGGTCTCTTGGGAATCAACTTTCATTTCATGGGGTCATGGACGTTCCAAGTGAAATTAATAAGATCGTGATAGCAGGAATGGGAGGCTCTGGGATAGCGGGCATGATCTTCCGGGATTGCTATACCAAGAAACCAGTTACGCTGGTCAATTCCTATAACATTCCAGATTTTGTCGATAAAAATACTCTTTTCGTTGCAATCAGTTATTCCGGTAATACATCGGAAACACTCGAAGCAACCAGAAGGGCGCTGAAAAGAGGTGCCCAGGCGAGAGCCATATCTACCGGAGGAAAACTTGCAGAAATGGTGGAAAAAACAGTTATCGTTCCAGGTGGTTTCCAGCCGCGTTCTGCCGTTGGGTTCCTCACCATCCCCCTTTTCAGAGGCTTCGGACTAGTCGATGATTCAGAGATAGATTTCACGAGGAAGTTACTTGCAAGCTTGGATGTGTTTGTGGACCCATTCAGGGAATTTGCGGACAAGATATTCTCCGGGAAGAAGATCCCCGTTATTTTTGGAACTCCTGGATTCGACAGCGTTGCTTATAGATGGAAGACACAGTTCAATGAGAATGCCAAGGTACTGGCTTATTCCACATCATTCCCTGAGCTGAACCACAACGACACCATGGCTCTTGAAAGTACGTACAGGAAAGAGGAATTCTATTTCTTCGTACTGACCCATCAATCCCTGGAAAAAGAGATCAGCGATAGGATCAAAATCACTTCCAAACTATGCAACATAGAGATGAACCGGGTTGACGGGGAGGGTGCATCACAGTTCTCGAATATATTCACGCTCATACACAAAGGAGACTTCATCTCCTACTATCTGGCGGAAAGGAGAGGGGTTGATCCAAGAAATGTTGAGATCATTGAAAAACTTAAGAGAGATCTTGAGAAGTCTGTCTAACCACCTTTTTGAGAGTGCGTCCCTTAATCACATACTAGTTATCACAATGCACTAAACATAATTATTAATATGAGGCGCCTTTAGACCATGAAATCTAGATGACGGTTATAAAAAGGGAGGAGCTTGTCACAGCCCTTAACGTTATATTCAAACCGTCCGGGATGAATCAAAAGGAAATAGAGGAGCTTGCAGATTACGTGCTCAGCTTTTTCGGATTTGAGGACACTCTTGTGGACAACATTCTGTCTCAACAGGACAGAGATGTTTTCTATACCCTGGAGGAGACTGGAATTCTTTCCACCAGCAGCGAAGACATAACCCTGATGAAGGGAAAGACTTGGAGGATCCATTACTGGCACATCAACGATTTGAAGATCAAGAACATCCTAAGCACTCGGAAGGAAGGAGAGGAAAACATTTACGACAAGATCTTCAGAGAAGAACTGAGATAAGCCTGCTGATGGCGTAGTATATAAAAAAAAGGGGCGGAGTTGATCTGTTGATACTGGAAGCTATTAAACTGGTCGATTCCATTAGAATGATTGCTTGTTGATATCCACTGCCTTCTTTCAACTTACTCCTAACATTATTATAATCACTAAAGATTACTCACTCAATGCAATCCGAGGTTCTGAACTTACTCAGGAAGGGCAGGACTATGGTCATTTCAACGACTGGAGAGACCCTGTGGTCGGCAAAGGTATATTATGCACTTGAAGGTGGGCTGGTTTTCTTAGTAGAAAAGGGAAGCCTGACACTAAAGAATCTCCAGAAGAACGACAGTGTGGTTTTCACGATAGATTTCGATACCCCTGACCTGTTCATACAGGGGGTCGGAAAGGTCTCGATACTCGGCGAACCTAAAGAATTTCACAAGGAGAGAGGGACTCTACTTTACAAAGTTCCGGAAGACACCCTCTTCGTTAAATCTGGACACGTGCTCATTGCTAAGCTGACTCCTGAAAATGTTCGATTCAGTGATTTCCGTGCTCAACCAAAGAAGACGGACAATAAGTTCAAGCCAGAGGAGCTCACTGAAAAGAAGACTTTCAGGTACTGGAGGGCCTTGCGTCCTTGGTCGTTCCAGCAGAGTGTTACGTCATTAGTCTTTGGTGCCCTGCTTGCTTTCCAGGTTAGTTTTTCTTATCGAATAAATCTCTTCCTCCTCCTGCTCTCAGCCATTTCCCTTATAATGGTTCATGGGGCATTCAATGCGTACAGTGATTATTTCGATTTCACCCTCAAGACGGATAAACCTGAGGGTATGGGCTCTGCTGGGGCAAGAGTTCTGATAGACCGGATCGTCCCTACAAGCAAATTCCTGGTATTTACCACGACCGTTTTTGTAATAGGACTGGCAATTGGCATCTATCTTATAACGCTGAGGCCTGTCATTATTCCTTACGTCCTTATTGGTTTGATTGCAGGCGTGGTATATGGTCTACCAAAATTTGGATGGAAGAGGATCGCACTAGGAGATCTTGCAGTCTTCCTTGCATTTGGCCCCGGCATATTTCTCGGATCGCTGGTACTTCAAGGCGGCCACGTTGGTATTCCACAGCTGCTAATAGCATTCTCCCTAGGAATGATCATAGTCGCAATACTCCACGGAAACAACTGGAGAGATATCAAGGACGATAAGGAGGCAGGAGTTAGGACGGTTGCCCTATATCTTGGAGACAGGGGGTCCCTAATCTACTACATAATGCTGATATGGCTTTCCTACCCGTTATTCATTATAGCGGTTCTCCTTGAACCCAGACTGTTTCCGATACTGGGAGCCCTACTGACAATACCGTGGGCAGTAAGGTTAACGAGAATAGCAAGCAACTCAAAGAACATGAAGAGAAACCTCCTGGATATGCTGACGGCGAACTTCACTTCTCTCCACATATACTTCTCAGTCGTTTTCCTGGTTATATTCCTGGCAGTGATCTACTACTTTCCCTCAATACACCTTCCCTGATACATTTAACTTCTTATTTGCCTTTGGTAACTGACTTCAGTAACCAGATTGTTTAGTAGATCTCGCATGAATTTCTCTGCATTTTCGTCCGCGAATTCTCCCTTTTCATTAATCTTCTTATCAACAAAATTTATGATTACCTCTGGCCTGTTTATTATCCTTGCATCCAGGAATACAAATGACTGCCTGAGGTGATACTGTGCTCTTGCCCCTCCCATCATACCTGTTGACGAGCTCATTATAGCTCCTGTTTTCTTCGCAAAGACATTCTTTGGTACTGAAGCCCAGTCTATAGCATTCTTTAAGAAACCAGGGACTGAATAGTTGTACTCTGGGGTCACTATCAAGAAACCATCAGTTTCATTTATGAAGTCTCTGAATTCTACAACGGATTGTTGCGGTTCCCCCAGTTCGTCTGCATTGAATAATGGAATTTTGGATATATCAAAAATCTTCAGCATTGATCCATCTGGCATAAAGCTCTTGGCTCTTTCGAGTACCTTTTTACTAAAAGATGCCTTCCTTAAGCTCCCTCCGAATCCTGCAATTACAATCCTGTCATTCCCGTTCATTTCCTATAATCTCTTCTGGATAGTTAAATTTCCTTGCATCTCTTGTAACTTCGTGTTGCAAACACATTTGTTGTCTTGTACCATACCAAATACATTAATCGGTGTTTGATTGCAGTTGTATGGCAGATGATTTTCCGGAAGTGACCTTTACGGAAATGGGAAAGACTGGAGAAAAGGTATCAGCAATCGGCCTTGGAACTTATGGAATTGCCGATTATAAAAAAGGAGAAGAAGCGTTTATTTATGCTATAGAGCGTGGAATAAACCTGATCGACACAGCTGAGATTTATAACACTGAAGATTTTGTAGGAAGAATCATTAAAAAAGTTGGAAGGGAAAGATTGTTCATAACTACCAAGGTGCATCCGAAGAATCTGGCTTCTAAGGAGAGCACAATCAAGGCAGCAAGAGGGTCCATGAGTAGGCTCGGAACGGATAGCGTTGACTTGATTCTCATACATTGGCCTCATAACACTATGAGCATAGGTGATCAAATAAAGAACATCGAGGCAGTCCAAAAGGAGGGCCTGGCTAGACACATTGGGGTCAGTAATTTTTCGGTTAAACAGATGCAAGAAGCAAGAGATTCCACCAGTTCCGCTGAAGTAGTGTGCAATCAGGTGAAGTACAATCTTGATGAGAGGGATATAGAAAAAGACATCATACCCTTCTGTGAAAGGAATGAAATGAGTGTTGTGGCCTATACCCCTATCGGCAGGGGTGGACTTTATAAGTCCAAGGAAATGAAGCAAGTCACCGAGACCAATGGAAAGACCCCCATTCAGGTAGCTCTTAATTTTCTGATGAGGAAGCCTAGAGTCATCCCGATCCCAAAAACTGAAAAAATAGAACATATGAAAGAGATACTTGGTGCAATGGGATGGAAAATGAGTGACCAGGAGGTCATGCTCTTTGAGAGAGGAGTAAAATAGGGACGACCAGTTAAAATAAGAGCCTGATTTAAAGAAAGACTCAACACGATACTTTCAATTCATGCCCCCCAAATATTTACTACGAAACCGATAATCATACAAATTTTGCTTGATATCATTAAGTATTATCTGCCTTTATTCGGCTTGTGTCAACGAACAACAGACTTATGATCATTAGAGACCATCTTGATCGATTTCTGGCCGTTTACGTCGTGATTGCAATCATAATAGGACTATTGGCTGGATATTACGATTTCAGATGGATTGCCGCTAACAAGGACTTGATAAAAAATCTACAACTGGTTGCAATAATAATCATGATATTTCCAATGATGGTCATGATGAATTTCCGGGGCCTCGGAGCAGCCCTTAAGAATTGGAAATTGCTGGTGATTGTTTTGCTGATGAACTTTGGGTGGGGGCCGATTATGGCAATTTTATTAGGAGATCTATTCGTGACCAACCCATTAGTGAAATTAGGATTGTTCCTTGCTTGGCTGGTTCCATGCTCTTCTATGAGCGTTGGATACGTAGGTCTTATGCGAGGGAACATAGAGGCTTCAACCGCCATGGTTACGGTGACTTTCTTGATTGCTATACCCATTATACCATTGTTTGCAAGCCTCTACGGGACTGCCTATCACGTTCATGTCTCGACGATACTTTTAGTCGTAACAATCATTGAGATCATAATCGTGCCGCTCCTGGTTGGAATACCAACTCATGAGGTGCTCGTCAGACGTCTGGGAAAAGTAAAATTCAAAGCTATTACTCCACTCTTTCCCACCGTTACGATGTTTGGAATGTTCATGATAATATTCCTGATATTTTTCGGTGAATCAAGGATGATAGTAACCAATCTTCACGCAGTGTTTGGTGTGTTCTTTTCAGCATTGGTATTTGGAACGGTGTCACTTATCTTCCTCACACTTCTCTTCAAAGCCCTTAAATTCGATTACTGGGATAGTATGGCCGGTCTGTTTCCAAGCATTGGAAAGAATGAGGGAACTGCAATTGCGATAGCCGCTACGGCATTTTCTCCACTTGTCGCGATAGCGCCTGCCACACTACCTGTATTCCAAGTTATATTCCTTATAACGTACATTAAGCTAAGGCCTAGAATCGCTCACTTTTTCGGTATAAAGGGCAGGGATGTTACTTTCAAAGAAGAAATGCGTGACATTTCAACTGACGGTGGGGGTGGAAATTGAAATGTTCAGGATACTCGTCCCTGTTGACTTTTCATCAGACTCGAAAGAGTTCGTTGAAGAGGGATTCAAGATCCTTCCAAATGTTGACGAAGCGTCGTTTATCTACGTAGTACCTCTGGGGATGAAGGAGTTAGAAGACTTCATGGAAAAGGACGATCTTGCGCTGGCCAAGAAAAAGGCAGAAAAGAAAATGGATTCATTCCTGCGCAGCCTAAATATTAAAGCAGGAAAAATATCAAAGGCAGTCACAGACGGAGACCCAGGTAGGACTCTGATAGATTTGGCAAACAGTGGCAATTTTGACGCCGTTTTGATAGGTCATAGAGGGTTCTCTTACATAGAAGATTTCTTCATAGGAAGCGTTACCTTGAAATTGATTTCTAAGGCAAACATTCCAGTGATAGTCGTAAAGAAAAATAAAAGGAAGGAGGATATTCTCGAGATGGAATAGTTTGATATTTTTCAAATTACCCTCCTATTTTTTTATAGTTTAGATTTCCATATTTCCTCTTTTCCTTTTAGGGGCTTACGCCATTAAATGGCTATCAGTGTCGTCTTTGAGGGGATTATATCGGTATGCACTAGAATGGTTGCGTACGGAATGACTCTAGAAAACAAACTAAAAATGATAAGAAACCTGAGGCGGCCGGAATCGGCAAAGGTTCAAGAATGCCTCATTTTAAGAGGAGGCTGTTAGTCCTCTAAACCAGCAAACTTTCCATATTTTTAAGAATCTCTATCGCGGATACGATTGCTCTATTGCCTATCACAAACCTGGTTGTCGCAATTGCGTCTTCAACTTCCCCAAGTCTTCCCTCATTTTCGAAGAATAGACTTAGGTAAACTCTAGTACATTCCTCGCTGGCTAGAGCCAGAGCGACAGAAAATGCATCGAGAAAAATAAACTTCATATCTAGCTTCATTGGGGTAAGAAGTTCCGTTCTTTCTCTGAGGTGTTCGGTGAACAGATCAAACGAAAATTGAGAAAGCGTGTTGAGACTTTCTGGCATCAGTCCCAAATTCATCTCGTTTTTTAGCTTATTGACTATCTTATCGACCGCCTTTCTGTTGTAACTGAGTCTTGATTTTTCCTGCATGATTGGAAGACACGGTTTGAAGGAAGACATGGATGATGACATTAGAACCAATTTTGTTATCTTGATAATGTCAAGTATCTCTGTTCTGCTTACCTTGAACTGACTCGCTTCTTTGAAGTAGATGAAAGCGGAATCTTTATCACCAACCGCGAGGGAGACAGAAATCGCAATTAAAGAGAGTTCTTTCGGAGTAAGGTTCCTTCTTCCTAGGTAAAGTGCAGAATTTTCCCTTATCTGTTCCTGTGCAAGTTGCTCGTCATACCTGTGTAGTAGATTTGATATCTCTGTTTCATCTGTGAATTCTGCGCTAATAAGGTCCTTGTTCTTCCCCATACTTTTCTGCACCGGTAAAGTATTAAGAATGTCTATTAAACAGAATCCAACAAAATTTGCTTATTGCCGTTAGGTTTCCAACAAAAAAGTCAATTTTAACCAGCTTGCTCCGGTCGGACGCAGATATCAACTTAGCAATTCTTAGTATTCTCGGGATTATTAAGTTCCCTGAATTAAACAGACACTAGTCCTTAGCAATAAAATTTCTAGAGACCAATAATAAGTTATGCCTCCCCCGCTGGATTTCTTTCGATGTGTTTTACGTACTAATAGGTAAAAATTGTATATAAGTAAAACGAACCGGTTTGTAGTACAGAAGAGTTTACTAGAACCCATTTCGTAAGGCGACAATGAATCTTCTTTCTCTCTTAAGACTGTACAATGCAAATGTTACTCCAACCACACCTCCAAGAATGGAAAGTGATAGAATAACATGCCCTACTAGGCCAGTGGTGGTTAGGAGAGCTAGAATTTCCAAAATCACTCCTACTACGCCGGTCAAGATTGAATACAAAAAGAAGAGGAGAGTTGAAGCTCCTGATTCGACTCTCCTGACCAGTATGAGTTCTTCAAGCAACCTGTCATATTCAATGAATTTTTCATACAACATTCTTTCCTCCCTTAAGGTCTCGTGACTCATCACGTGGTTATCTATTTCCTTTCTCTTCATTAAGAGTTTATTAGAGACGTTGTTGATGCTAGTCGTTGGGTCTATTCCATTTCTTTTCTTTACAATTCTTAGTAGGAAGTTATTAACTGAATCCTGATTAAGGCGGAACATTCTCCCCCGTAATTTTCTGAGCATTTATGCTCTTTAAGATTTCCATCCCGTTGACAAAGGCCCTA
>JAJYUV010000003.1 GCA_021792355.1 Thermoplasmata archaeon
TGGAAATATCTCACAAAAACATAAATAAGGTACCGACATCTGCAACTCGAAGCGGGGTAGGGCAGCCAGGTACCCCGACGGGCTCATAACCCGTAGATCGATGGTTCAAATCCATCCCCCGCTATTTTCTGGGACCAACTTAGGAGAGATGATAATTACTTGTCGACGGAAATTCTCCTCAAATATTTTCAATTGGTTTCATAATGAAATTCGTCAAACAATAATTAATTGACAAACATTTCATTGATCTATGGCATCAATTTAATACGAACTTAAACACCTTCAGCAGTAAAATAACTCCCAAGAAGGAATTCTTGAGGGTTGCTTCAAAACCGGAAAATAGTTTAAAAATACTTCACTTTTCGGAAATCAAGGAATTAGTTTCAAACTCAAGCATCCTAACAATTCTTTGGGTGAGTAGAAGCGAGGTATTTGATTGGCAATTCTTCATATTCAGTTAACTAAAGGTATAGTTTTATATATCTATCGTTACTTATAGATAAATGATAATTCCTCTTGCAAATCAGCTCAAAAAGAAAAAGCAGGTAGAAATCTCTGCTCTCCAGGATGAAATGGTTAGAATCCTATATAATATCTCCCAAGATTCAGTGCTACACGGTGGAACATCCGTTTGGAGATGCTATTCCGGAAAGAGATTTTCCGAAGATCTAGATTTCTATTCCAAGTCCTTTCCGAACAGAATTGACATCTTCCGAAAAGAAATAAAGGCAGCTGGACTTTCAATTTTGAAATTGAAGGATACAAGCAACGTGATATTTTCTCACGTCAGCGATGGGAGGACCGAAGTCAGATTGGAAGTCAATCATGCAATCAAAGTGGAAGGGGTTCCAGTTAAGTACGAACTGATTGATGGATCGCACGCGGAAGTCCTCTCTCTTACGCCTAACCAAATAATTCTAGAAAAGATTGAAGCATATTCCGACAGAAAGTTCGTGAGAGATATCTACGATATCTATTATCTCTCTAGCGTGACTGAGGATCTTTCACCCATTAAAAACAGACTTTCTTCTTTCCTGGACAATATACAGAGACCAGTCGATGAGCAGATTCTGAGAAGCCTGGTTTACATCGGAATTCCACCTTCTTTTGAAAGGATGATAGGTGAACTGCGGAGGATTACTGCATGAAATATTTGAAAGAGTTCCGATCGTATTTCAAGAGCAAACCGGCATTCACAGCTAGAGAAGCCAAACTATTCTTTCTGAATAGGAAAGATTCGTCAGACTACTACAAGTTAGTGATTCATAACATGCTTTCAAGAAAAGAGATATTCAGGATAACAAAAGGGACATATACTTTTCAGGGAGAAGCTCAAATGGTGGGATTTGGCTTTGTTCCGTTTTACTATGGTCTAGAGGACGCTCTATCGCTAAGAAACTTATGGGAGCAGGAAACAAATTCCGTTGTCATTACTCCACGGAAGGTCAGGGCTGGAATGAGAAAGTTCGAAGGGAGAAATTTTGTCGTAAGGAGAATAGATAGGAAGATGTTCTTCGGCTACACATTTGTTGCGTATGGGGACTTCTACATTCCAGTTTCAGACATTGAAAAAACCTTCATTGACTTTGTATATTATAAGATAAATCTTCCAAGCGAGTTGATGTTCACGATTTTATCCAAGTCAAGCAAAAGGATAATGAGGCAATATCTGGGCGAAATACCAGAATGGCTATCAAAGCAGGTAAATAAGATTCTGGAAGAATTCTACTGACAACATCTCAATTGCGAGCTCATTTACTCTGTTGCTTGGAAATTTGAAAAATCTGGAAAGTCAGCAGAGAATTCCCGGCGGGATCATAACCCGTCGGTAGATGGCTCAAATCCATCTTCCTCTATATTTTACCCCAGGTTGTAAGAATTTTATCTAGAAGACTAATCTAGAAGACTAAAGGCTACTATGTAGGTATTTAATCTCGACAGTTGAAGACTCCTGTCATAATCAATATTGACAATGTTTGAAGGGGCAACTTCGAGAAGGATCACCAGTTCTTCTTGATTGGTGCACAGGCAAGTCCTGGTTTGGAGACGGGTATGTTTATTCCCGACCTATATTCCAACCCACCGTCAAAAGGCTGGATCTTAATTGAATGGAATCCATCCAGATCGGTATACTTAACGTTTGATAGAGAAGATGCAACCGCAAGTGAAGCAGCGATTCCGACCTTGCTCTCAATCATGCATCCGACCATTGAATCAATGCCGTAGGATTGTGCAATGATCAGAGTCTTGAACGCCTTCCTTATCCCGCCGCTCTTGGTCAGCTTCACGTTAATCAGGTCTGCGCTTTCTGACAGAATTGCGTTTATCACGTCTAAAGGCTCGCTTATTGATTCATCCAGCATAATTGGGATACCACTCTGTCTCCTCAAGGCGCGGAGGTCTTGCAGTGCATGCCTATCCAGTGGCTGTTCAAAGAACAGCGCTCCGGAATCACCCAGTACATTTGCAACTTTCATTGCATCCCCCAATTTGTACCCCTGGTTCGCGTCAGCGTAAAACTCCCTACCTTCAAGATGTTCTGAGATTGCTTTGATCCTTTCAATATCCTCATCTGCATTCTTTCCAACCTTTACCTTGATTACCTTGCTCTTCATTCTCTTTAGTCTCTCCAGCGATTGCAAATTCTCCTTTACAGTTCCCAGCCCAATGGTCAGGCTTGTCTGCATCTCCTTCGGGCCTCCCCCCAGAAGTCTTGTCAAGTGGATGCCGTAGTGCTTGGATACGATGTCGTGAATGGCTGTATCTACAGCATCCTTGGCTGTTGGATTCGCATATACGGATTTATAGACATCGTCCAAGAAATCCTCAATTCCAGAGTATTTCCTATCCTTCAGGCGATTCAATATATGGAGAGCAGTCTCGAAAACACCTGCAGGCACTTCACCCGTGATCTCCTCTATAGTGGAACCCTCTCCATAACCTTCAATCTCCCCAGATTCCAGTTCAACTACTGTCCCGGAGTAGTCATACTGAGTTCCCAGGGAAATCTTGAAGGGTTCAGTCAGAGGTTGCTTGATATGATGAACTTTGGCCTTTTGGATCTTGAGGTCTCCCACCTGGACATTCAGGTCAACGACCTTTTCATTCAATATAGTCATAATTTTTCCCTTCAGAACTTCATTAGAAGCTCTGTAGATATAGGCGAAGTTAATTTAAATTTCTTGTCCTCGCATTGGACATTTTTCGTGGAAAAGGAGGCTGCATCAGGGTAGCTATTTAAATAGGGGGAATACTCTTGAAAATGGGTTTCACAATTTCGAGTCAGATGCGAATACGATCGCAAAAGACTTATGCCCTGAAAGTGTTGATGAGAAGTTGAGTCTCTTCGTACAATTATTAACTATTTTCTTGGGAAATGGGAGTTAATCTGAAAGATGTTGCAAATGTTTAATATTAAATACACTTTGTCCACATTTGGAGATGAAAATGACTAACAACAGTTCAAGTGGAGTGCAGACGTCTCCTGGCTTGAAGAAAGATGCTGTCAGATTCTGGGGGCTGGTCTTCTATGCTGTTTCCATTATCTTCCCTGCGGGTGCCTTTGCAGTCACGGGAGTAACGGCAATGGTATTTGGAGGGGTGACGGCGCCTCTGGCGTTCCTGATAGCCGGTGCTACACTGTTTCTTGCGATAATAGCTGTTTATGTGTTCAGCGAGAAGATCGCAAACGCAGGAGGATACTTCAAATTTGTAGAGGCAGGAACGGGAAATATGTACGTTTCAAAGAGCGTCGGTTTCTGGCACTTATTCTGGGTAGTTGGGGATATAGTCGGTGCAAGTATCGTTGTCGGATGGTTCGTCTACGTCAGCCTCATAGCATTGTTCAACTACACTCTACCATTCTATGCAGTTGTTCTGCTCAGTCTAATCGTTCCGGTGCTATACCTCATTGTGGGATATTTCGGGATCAAGGTTGCCACCAGAACTGCAATGTTCATCGGTCTTGTGCAGATAGTGTTCTTCGTCATAATCGCATCTGCATTGCTTGGGCTTAGCGGTCATCATAGCCTCGCGGCGTTCAACATAGCCAACTCAACGAACGGTCTCTACGGATTCTTCCTCGCGATGGTCGTCGGGGCATTCCTTGCTTATGGAGGATACGGTTCAGTAGTATCCCTTGGTGAGGAAGCTCATCTTGCGAAGAGGAGCCTGAAGAAAGCAATCGTGACAGCCCTCCTCATAATGGTTGCCTTCGACACATTTGTGGTCTATGCGATAGTCGCCTCCTCCGGCTCCAATTTCAGCACTGTCGTTTCTTCTTTTGCCCCCGGAATATATCTTTCCCAGCAGTACATGGGTATCGACGTTGCCTTCCTCGCATTGGTCATAGTGGTCTTTGCCCAGATAGCATCCCCTGTGATATTCGGCAACAGCGGTGCTAGGACGATATTTGCCTTGGCAAGGGATGGAGTACTTCCATCAAGTCTAGCCAAAGTGCACAAGAAGTACCAGAGTCCGCATATTGCCACAATCTGGCTATTCGTAGCACTTTTCGTGGGAGTAATAGCGACCATCGGTGGGTTCGTCGCAGCTCTGGGAGTTGCAAACGGGTTATTCTACGGGTTCTCGGCATGGTTTACCGCAATTACAGTGTTCACGCTGCTATACCACATATTCACAAACCAATCTCTCGCACTGTTCCTTCACAGGACAAAGGAGAAGATCAACATTCCGTTCCACATAGTGGGACCGGCAATCGCATCTGTGATAATGGCAATAGCGATCTACTACTCCCTCGCAGGGCTCTCAGGCCCGCTGCTAGTAGCTGACTTCATGATTGTGGTCTGGATAATACTGAGCATCATTATCATATACCTTAGGAGAGGCCACACGAAGGTGGAAAGTGTCGAGGAACTGATGAAGTAGGGGATAGAATAGAGGATGGTAACCCCTGAATTCAAGCAGCTAAGGGGGAGGGTGAGTTCCACCGGATGGTTCACCGTAAAGATCGGAAGAAAGGAATACATCGACTTCTCAGGGGCAGCCATGGCAGTCGGGCACAACTTCGTCCGTCCCGACGAGCTCATCTCACCCCTGACCTACCTAATATACAGGAATGCCTACACTGAAAGTCTCATAAAGAGGCTCACCTCCATATCCGGATTGGGTAACGTAGCTTTCTCAACGTCAGGAACGGAGGCATGTGACTCCGCGTTACAGATGAATTACGGCAGGCCATACATATCGTTCGAGGGAGCATACCACGGACTTGATTACATAACAAACCTGGTGTCAAACGGCAAGGGGATTGACTCGTCCAACAAGATAGTCCACCTCAAGTTCCCTAACACAGAACTGAGTGAAGAAGAGGCGATAGAGGCAAACGACAAGATCCTGAAAAAGGCATCGAGACATCTCGATCTAAGGGGTAGTGCCATGATAACGGAGCTGATACAGTCAGATGGCGGCATCAATGTGATGACAGACAGCTTCGCCAGATACGTTAAGCAGACGATCAGGGAATTCGGAATGAAACTGATAGTCGATGAGGTTTATACTGCGCTTGGGAGATCTGGGGAGATGTTCCTATTCAAGAAGTATGGGTTCAAGCCTGATTACCTCTGTCTAGGGAAGGCCCTCGGAGCCGGCTTTCCTCTGGGTGCTATCCTCTACGACGATGAATACCCTCTCTACAAGAACAATCTAGTGAGCATGCAGGCAGCCACGATGTTCACTGCAAGGGTTGCGTTAAAGGTGCTCTCTAAGATAACAGAGGAGAGGCTTCGCTACGTGAATGAAATGAGCAGGCAGATAATCGCTTCCCTGAGGGAAATTGAAAATGGGAACATTCTAGAGGTCCGGGGGAGAGGGTTCATGATAGGAGTGGAGCTAGTGGATTCACGAGGCAGGCCTGATCCAGAGTACGCTCTTGAAGTGAGGGATAAGGCTGCGAAGGAAGGCGTTGTGTGCACCCTTACAGGCGCAAACAACAATGTTCTAAAGATAACCCCTCCTGTGACCGCCCCTGCGCAAATAGTCATGAAAGGGGTTTCCATAATCGCAGAAACGCTTAGAAGTACGAAGCACTCCTGACGTAGAACGCACATAAAGTGGTCCATCATTAGAATATGCGCATTAAAATTCAGGTGAGATAGAAGGTTTCGAATAGAATTGAAAGGCCTTCCAACTGATCTCAAACTCATTTGGGATGGCAAAAGAGACATCTCACACTTCAGAAGGGACAGGAGGGAAAGGATGAGGCGAATGCCGAAAGACGCATCTGAAGGAGGAAGGAATTGAGGTGAGAAGTAGAATCAACAGGAAGGCGTGCTAAAGAAGCTCAGTGAGCATTCTAGAGCTGTCCAGTTAGGCTGCGAAGATAAGCAGGATACAGGGAGGATTATTTCAGCAGTAGAAAAACTAAATGATGCAAAATGGTTAGACGAAGAAATTGCCCTTCCTGTGAGTAAATTGTGCTTCAGCGGGAAGATATGGAAAGAAAAAAATAAAAAAGGAGGTTAACAGAACGAGTTCATCAGGTCCGTAACGTCATTCAGCGGTTTTCCGTTTGAGTGGATAGGATCCATCACGTAGTTCTTCTTTCCGTAGTCCGGTACCAGTTTCTGGAGCTTCTGATCGTATGTTTCCGTCTGGTAGTCTATGAATACCCCCATCGGAATCCTTTCGCCCCATTCTAGTGATTTCAGGACTGCCTGCGGCACCTTCTGCTTGTATTCCGCCTCGTTATTGGCAACGGGGTTCCATCCTTCCTTCTCTATGTCGTAAAGTCTAGGATCGTAGAATTCCTTGGTATTGATGTTGTTGTAGGTAACGCAAGGCTGCATCACGTCTACCAGTGCAAGCCCCCTGTGCTTCATGGCCCTTATGAGAGTTTCCTTAAGGTGCTTGATGTTGTAGGAATAGCTTCTTGAGACGAAAGTGAAACCTGATGCCAATCCCAGGAAAAGCGGGTTCACTGGGAATTTTATGTTCTCAGTCTCTATGCTCTTCGGCATCTCTCCATAAGGGAGAGTAGGGGAAGCCTGACCCTTTGTGAGTCCGTAGACTCCGTTGTCAAATAGGATATAGGTAAGGTCTACGTTTCTTCTTCCAGCGGCTACGAAGTGGGCTGAACCGATTCCCAGTCCGTCCCCGTCTCCGGAAGCAGCTATTACCTCGAGACGTGGATTTGCCATCTTTACTGCCTGTGCCTGGACCAGTGATCTCCCGTGGAGAGTGTGGAGGGTGTTCACGTTGACGTAGTGAGGGATTTTGGAACTGCATCCGATACCTCCCGTCACGACAACATCCTCGTTCGGTATCTTCAGCTCCTGAAGTGCAAGCACAAGAGCGTTGAGTATTCCGAAGTCGCCACATCCTGGACACCAGTCTATCTCCACGTTTGTCTTGTAGCTCTGGGGTTTTGCTGGTGGACTAACTGTACTAAGCATATGTAAGCACCTCTCTTTCTTCCAGTTTGGGTTTACTCAGCACTTCTACCATCTCCTCAAAGGCTATGGGCCTTCCGTTGAATTTCACAATCCTCGCGCTGACATCCAGTCCAGTCTTCTCCTTTAGCAGATCAGCGAGCTGACCGCTGTAGTTCTGTTCCACGTCTATTATTGTCTTTCCCTTTAGGTATTTCATGACTTCCTCCACTGGGAATGGCTCCATCATCCTTATCTGAAGCAGCGACACGTCCTTCACCTTCTCCATTGCATCCAGTATAGGTCCTTTTGCAGATCCCCACGATACCACGACCTTCCTGTTCGAGGGCAATCCATAGAATTTCACCTTCAAGTCTGCTGGAACCTCCCTGAGTACTGATGCCATCTTGTGCATTCTCTTGTCCATCATCCTGATCCTGTTATCCGCATCCTCAGTGAAGATGTGGCCGTCCTCGTCGTGTTCATCCCCCGCTATTGTAACGAGCCCTCCCTTCACTCCTGGAACAGATCTTGGGGATATTCCGTCATCGGTAAATCTGTACCTGAGGTAATCCTTAGTTTCTTTCAGGATCAACTTCCCCCTGTCGATTCTCGTCTTGCTTAGGTCGAAAAGGTCTACGGTATAGTTGCTCATAGCCATTGCCTTGTCAAGGAGCACTATGACAGGCAGTTGATACTTCTCTGCGATGTTAAAAGCATCTATGGTGTCGTAGAACGCTTCCTTGTGATCCCCTGGTGCTATCAAGACTCTAGGGAATTCCCCATGACCTGCACTAAGGGCATATTTCAAATCTCCCTGTTCGTGCCTGGTCGGCATTCCAGTTGCCGGTCCAGCCCTCTGGTAAAAGAATATCACAACTGGAGTTTCAGTCATTCCAGCATATGATAGCGCCTCTACCATTAGAGAAAATCCTGGACCGGATGTGCTAGTAGCAGATCTCAGGCCAGTATTCGCTGCGGCTATTGCCATGTTGATTGCGGCTATTTCGTCTTCCGTCTGTTCTACCACAAAGTCGTACTTATCCATCAACCTCTCCAGGTAATTTGATTCGTCGCTTGCGGGAGTAATAGGGTAGTACGACTGGAACTTCATCCCAGCCTCCACCTTTCCCATTCCAACTGCATGGGTGCTATTTATGAGCATTCTTTTCTTGAATGTAGTAGGTTCGAGGTCGAAAGTCCGAGTTGGTTTGAAGTCTGCATATACTTCGTCAACAATCGCATTGTTCATCTCCGCGATTTTCGGCCTTGAGGAGAAGTTCTCGGAAATGACTCTCTTTAGCTTCTCCTTATCCAGCCCAATCATCTTGGTGGCTCCAGCAAGGGCCACAGTGTTCTTCATAACGTTCAGCTCGGATAGTGCTTTCCCGAACTTCGTCGCGACAGTTTGCAGGACGTCCTTGTAAGGAATGGCTGCGTGCCTTGGGTCCTCTAGGTTGTCTTCGTAAATAATCGAACCGTCGTGGGAAAGCTCCCGTACGTGGAGCATCACGCTCTTTGCATCCAGGGGTATCAGGATATCCACCCTTTCTGAATAGCTCCTGATCATATCCTTGCAAACTCTTACCCTGAAATAGGAATGCTCTCCCTTGATTGTTGAAAAGAGTTCCGCGTTAGTAAAAACGTGATACCCTTCCCTCGTCATTACTTTTGCAAAAGTATCTGAGGTAAAATTGATTCCGCTTCCTTGGGGGCCCGCTACCATAAGATTTAGGTCGTGCATCATTTAATTCCCCTTCCTTCCATATAACATTTTGGTTAAAATATCTTGGGCTTGCATACTGTGTGTTTCTCAGCAGTAACCTTGACTGGCCTGCCCAGTGTACACGGCATCCTGAAAAGAATGTTTCGCCAAAGGTTTTTATGGAAAGGTTCCCAGAAAGATTTAAACAGAGTGTTGACATCACGAAACGTTGCCAGAGGAAAAAAGAGGTGGAGGATTCCAGTCAGCGGCTGGTCTGATTCGTTACTTCGATGAGGAGGAAGACCTGGGTCCGATCTTCGATCCAAAGTTGGTCCTATACATCGCAGTAATCTTCGGGGTAGTCATAGAACTCCTCAAAGTGTTCTGGCCAATATGATTTGAAATCTAGAAATAGGCAATTTATCAAATAAGAATTCTGTCGGGACACTCTGGAAAACGATAAGTTCTCATTTCACATGATATCTCAATGAAAGAAGCATTCCTCTACTCGCCATCTGCAGGCAAGGTGAAATGCACTGCGTGCTCGAGGTACTGCATATTGGGTGAAGGGCAAACAGGTTTCTGTGGAATACGGAAAAATGTGGGTGGAAAGCTCTATTTGCTTTCGTACGGAAGGGTAGCTGCTCTGGCCGTTGATCCGATTGAGAAAAAACCACTGTATCATTATTCTCCTGGGGGAAGGGTCCTTTCGTTGTCTACGAGTGGCTGCAACTGGATGTGTTCATACTGCCAGAATTACGATATTTCCCAGAGGAGGGATATAATAGGAGATTACCTTACTCCGGAAGACATCGTTAGACTCGCCGTAAGGAGCGGTGCAGACGGCATATCCTACACCTACAACGAACCCACCATATTTGCTGAATATGCACACGACATAGGCATCCTGGCAAAGAAAAAGGGGTTGTTCAGTACCTTCGTGAGCAACGGTTATGAATCTGCCGAAGCAATTCCGTACCTGAGCCAGTTTTTAGACGCAATCAGCGTAGACTTCAAGGGGAATGGAAACGATACTTTTGGAAGAAAGTACATCGGCATAATGAGTTACTCTCCGGTGTTCGAAACCCTGAAGAGGCTCAAGAGTGCAGGAATCTACACAGAGGTCACAGATCTAGTAGTTCCTGTTAAAGGACTGGGTGATAACGAGGACGATGCGAGAATACTCTCAAGATGGGTAAGAGACAATCTCGGACCAAACACTCCCCTCCATTTCACGAGATTTCATCCGGACTACAAGATGATGAACGTACCGATCACCCCTGTTGAAACACTTGAAAGGCATCACGAGATTGCAAAGGAAGAGGGATTGAGATACGTTTACATTGGTAATGTACCGGGTCATCCTCTTGAGAATACCTACTGTCCAAACTGCGGGAAAGAACTGGTGAAGAGGTACGGGTTTCAAATAGTGAATTATAAGATAAATGCGGAAGGGAGATGTCCGTTCTGTGGAGAGGATATGCACATCGTAAGGAAGCCTCAAGGGATACAACACCCAGTCATTGAATGACTTTTGGATTTTCAGTTTTAACTGGTCAGCAGTCAGTATCGATTCAAAAGAAGGCAATAGAAGAGATTCTAAAGAATTATACGAGCCAAAATAAGGCTAACTGGAGTAAGTCAGAAGGAATATTGAACGAAGGAAGGGCAAGGAATTTGCAAAGAAATTAATAAATATCCATCTCGACTAAAAGATTCATGAAGATAGCAAGCAGTGCATTCATAGCTCACAACGCGGTAATCATCGGAGACGTGACGATAGACGATAACGCAGGCATAATGTTCGGCGCAGTCTTAAGGGGAGACCAGAATTCCATCCATATCGGCAGGAATTCAAACGTCCAGGACAACGTGGTAATCCACGCAGACACAGAAAACAACACGGAAGTGGGCGAGAACGTTTCAATAGGTCACGGCGCGATAGTGCACGGTGCCAGGGTCGGTTCGAATGCACTCATAGGAATGGGCAGCATCCTTCTGTCCGGATCAGTGGTAGAGGAAGGGGCAATCATAGGTGCGGGATCAATTGTGACTTCCGGTAAAGTCATAGGGAAGAACTGTCTAGCAGTGGGTTCTCCAGCAAAGGTCGTTAGGTGTGACGATTCAATTGGAGAGACGGCAAGGAAAAATGGAGAAATCTATCAAAAACTCATTCAAAAGCATCTGGAAGGTAAATACGAGGTGTACTCTCACTGAGGGAGATTGCTAAGATCTTCTGGAATATTCCCATTCTTGAACTGTTTCTTCATCATGCTCAGGATCTTTCTGTTTCCCTTTAGGTTCTTTACCATGTCCTTTACTCTCTTGTAGTCCTTGAGAAGCTCCTTTACGTCAGAGGTGTTGTAGCCAGACCCTCTTGCTATCCTTTCCACTCTTCCTCCCTTTATTTCGTCCGGGTTCTCCATCTCGTAGTAGGTCATTGAATCCATTATGACCTTGTACCTTTTCAGCTTCCCCTCAGACTCATCCAGGAACTGATCGTCAAAGTCCTTCTTCACTCCCCCTGCCGCCATTGGCATGGAATCGAAGAGTTTCTTGAACAGTCCGGGCTTGCTCATCTGGTCCCATACATCGTACATCTCTTTGAGCGTGAACTTCCCCTGAGCCATCTTTTCCACTGCACTCTCGTCAAGTTCTTTCTGGAATTCCTTGGCGGCGGCCATGAGAGTCTCAAAATCACCCATTCCCAGAAGCCTGGAAAGGAACCTTGCGGGATTGAAGTATTCCATATCCTCCATGTGTTCTCCAGTTCCGATAAACAGAATGGGTGCACCTGTGGAAGCAACTGCACTCAAAGCACCTCCTCCCTTTGCAGTCCCATCCAGTTTCGTGATGTAGACTCCAGTAATCTTGACGGATTCGTTGAATGCCTTTGCCTGTTTGCCTGCCGCCTGGCCTATGCTTGCATCCAGTATCAACACGACCTCATCCGGTTTGGCAATGGCGTTGATATCAGATATCTCCTTTGTCAGGGATGAATCGATGGCATTCCGTCCACTGGTATCTATGATCTTCACATCCCATTCTTTGAATTTCTGCAGTCCCTCCCTCACCACTTTCCTGCTGTCCTTCTCTCCATAAATTCCGAAGAAGCTAGCGCCGACGGATGCTGCAACCTGTTCCAGCTGTTCGTACGCTCCAATTCTCTGAGTATCTGCAGCTATCAGAACCACCTTGTATCCGTGCTTGAGATAGAACTTTGCCAGCTTTCCAGCGCTAGTCGTCTTTCCCTGGCCGTAAAGCCCCACGAGCATAAGGGTTGCAGGTTTAACATGGAACTCCCTCGGTTTCCCTAGGATCCTGAGAAGCTCTTCGTAGATGATCTTGATGAGATGGTTTCTGGGGTTGGAGTTCTTTGGCACCGGCTCCTCCTTTGCTCTCTTCTCGACCGAATTGGTTATGTCGAGGGTCAAAGTAACGTCAACATCTGCCATCAATAAGGCCCTCTGCATCTCCTTTACGATCTCTTCGACCAATCTGTCATCTACGAGGGCGCTCTTGTTGATGCGTTTTAGGGCATCACGTAGGCTCTTCGCAAGTGAGTCCAGTACCATCCTGCTTCACTTATTCCAGTTACTCGCCCGGAACCTTCTCGACTATTCCCGAAAGTCTCTCCTTTATCCTGGAGAGCGCGTAATCGAGAACCTGTCTCGGGGTCAGGCTACCGTCAGTTTCAAAGTAGAATATAAACCTTCTTTCGTCTTCCTTGACTTCCAGCGAATCCATCCTGTACAGCTTACCTATGTACTTGGATGGGTAATCCGAGGTGAAGACGACTTCCTTGTCGTTCTTCCTGAGGACGTTCTTAGGAGAGTGTTTTATGATCTCATCCAGTTCAGGTTCCTTGGCAGATACCTTCAGCTCCCTTCCGTACCTGTAAGAAACGCCGCTCGTCGTCTGGAATCTTGCGTGTTCCCTGGCCCTCCCCATGTATGCCTCTGCATCGAGCATCATTGCCTGTCTCTCGTTTAGCTCTACAATTGGTATTTCCTTGTCAGTCGGCGACATCTTTGAATCGCCTATTGCGACCAGGTCTCCGCTCACGACCTTCTTCGGTCCAACAACGAATATGCTGTAGTTGACCGTGCAGAGTGAGCACCCCGCGCCTCCACAGCTGCAGTTCTCCCTCTCGTTCATTTTAAGGTCCGTTGGAAGCGGAATCATTCCTAGCCTTGAGGCTATTACCTCGTCGAAGAGTGATGTCAGGGACGAATAGACTTTTTCTCCCTGCTGTCTTATCTCGCCGTGATGGAAATTCACCTTTGAAATGGCAAGCTTCGGTATGTCGTTTATCAGCGTTCGCCTGAGGAGGTTGGCATATGCCGGTGTGATGTCACTTATCTCGAACCTTATTGAAGTGTCTCCTTCCTCGATGATCTTGATGTTTTCGCTCATACTCTCCTTCCCCTCTTCCCCCCCTTCTTCTTTGTTCCATCGTGGGGAATGGGTGTCGAGTCTTCTATCCTCGATATCTTTATTCCGGCTCTTGCCAGTGCCCTGACCGCTGCCTGTGCTCCCGGTCCAGGGTTGTGGCTCTTTGCACCTCCGGGTGCCCTGATCTTGATGACAACATCGGTGATTTCCTTCTCCTTCAGCTTCTCCACTATGAGGTCTATCTCCTTCATCGCAGCATAGGGAGAACTCTCATCCCTGTCCGCTTTGACAACCATTCCTCCGGATGCCTTTGCGAGTGTTTCTGCACCCGTGATGTCGGTGACCGTAATGACCGTGTTGTTCTGAGATGCGTATATGTTTACAACTCCCAATTTTCCCATTACTGATCGCCTCCCTCTTGTTCTGCTGGCCCTGCTGGTACCTGTTCCTGTTTCTTCTCCCCCACAATTCTCATCGGGTGAAGTTCGTTTGCAAGCGGAGAGTTGGGTGCATAGCTGACAGACTCCTCTTCCATCTTCAGAACCTTGTATCCAGGCACTGTTACTATTCTGTCTCCGACAGAAATGTGGCCATGCACGATAAGCTGCCTTGCCATTCCAGGTGTCCTTGCAAGGCCCTTCCTCATGACAAAGGTCTGAAGTCTTCTCTCCAGGAAAGACTGGACGTTTAGCGCAAGTATGTCATCCGCAGTCGCATTCTCGCTTAGAATACCGTAACGAGAAAGCCTTCCAATCATGCTCTTTACCTGCTCGACGGCCCTTGCGTCATTCAGCCTCAGGCTAGCTTGAATTGATATTGCATTTGTCCTGTACTTCTTGAGCTCCGACTCGGCCTTCCAGAGCTCCCTCTTGTTCTTCAGGCCGTATGCTCCGACTATCTGATTTTCTGCCTTTATCCTCTCACCCTCGAATGGATGTCTCGGGGTGTCGTACTTCTTCCTTATCTTTTTAGGATCTCCCATTTATCATCACTTCTTCGGTTCTTCTGCGGGTGCCGGTGCAGGAGCTGCTGGCGCTGCTGCAGGTCCACCCTCTGGAGCGGGACCCTCTCTCTTCTTCATAACTCCAACTGCCAGTCCCTTTCTCCCATTTGATCTCGTTCTCTGACCCCTAACTTTCTTGCCCTTCTCGTGTCTCATTCCCTTGTAGCTCCTGGTCCTCTTCATCCTGTTGACATCGTCCTGGAGTGCGACACCAAGATCCGGTCCAACCTTCAGAAGATTTTCCCCGGTCTGAATATCTCTCTGGTGGTTGAGACTCCAGTAAGGATAGAGTTCACCGTATCCTCTCTCTATCGCTTCTTTGATCTCCTCGATCTTGTTGTCATCTAATTCTCCCAGTTTGACATTTCTCGGAATGTTCAACTTCTTGAGCAAGATCTCTGCTGTCCTGTAACCTATTCCCCTAATATTTGAAAGAGCGTACACTGCCTGTCTCGTACCGTCGAGGTTAGTGTTCGCAAGTCTTACAATATATTTTATGTTCTCATTCTTTCCTTTCTGTTCAGCCATTACATCACTCTGCGAGGTATGACGTAAAGGTGTTTACCGTATAAAACCTTTTGATTTTTCTTCCGAATTGGGATAAAGCGGATACTCTAATGGTATAAGGAAATCAAAGAGTTTTATCCCATTTCAATACGGCACTCTAAATGGGGCAAACTTGAAGCAAATTGGTCAAGCCGATTCAAAGCATCTCCATGTTGTACCCTTCTAAATTCGACCCAAGAATGGTGCTCACAGGATGAGGAGCTTGGTCTGAGATAGATGCTCCTGAAGATGTTTTTCAAAGTAATATCTCAAGGGGAAAATGGGCCCTTTCTGCCCACGAATTTCAAGGGAATCCAACTCTCTGGCGAAGTGAAAAATCAAGGATGGTAGGGTCACATTTCCCCAAGAGGCTGTTTTGGATATCCCTGCGCACATGGAAACTGCAACATTGAGACATTACGGTTCAAACAACATTTATTCTTTGAAGTACTCAATGATGCAATGATTAGTCTCTACCGTTGCATTCCAATGGATTACGACGAGTGTCTTCGACTTCAGAGAAGGCTAAATAAGGAAAGAAACGAGGGAAGAATAGGGGATACGATAATTGCAACTGAGCATGAAGACACGTACACCGGAGGGATCCACTTCAAGCAAGAGAATGAGGGGAGCTACTCAGTACCAATAATTAGGGTTGAAAGGGGAGGAAATCTGACCTACCACGGAAAAGGTCAGCTCGTCCTTTACTTTATTTTCAACCTGAAGGATAGGGGAGTAAACGTCAAGCAGCTGATAGAGCAGGTCCAGGAGTCTCTGAAACAGACTCTACAAAGCTATGGAATAAACGGGGAGGGCAGATTGTTCAAGGAGACAGGAGTGTGGGTGGGAAACAGAAAGATATGCTCCATCGGTTTTGCCGTAAAGGGGTTTTCAACGCTCCACGGAATAGCAGTCAATCTAAACACAGACCTTTCTAAGTTTTTCAATATCAATCCCTGTGACATGGACCCGGGGGTAATGACTTCCTTGGCAAGGGAGACCGACCATATTGTGGACGAACAGGAGTTCTTGCAGAGAATGGTCCAAACTCTCTCAAATGTCTTCGCGGAAGATATAGAAATCAAAGATTGCAGTGACATTAAAAACTAATTTGTTTTATTTTTATACATAGATATTTTTAAAACTCAGAAAAATATATATCTTTTCTTTAAATTTAGTTCTATGATTACACAGGATTTCTTGGACGCAGATGGAATTAAAAAGATTATATCATCTCATATGCTCGCAGATGGTCTTCCCCTGATCCTAAATCTCCAGAAGAGTAAGGGAATGAGACTCTACGACATGGAGACCGGCAAGGAATTTCTCGACTTCTTCGGTTTCTTCGCCTCAAATGCAGTTGGAATGAATCATCCAGACATGTTCGAAAAGGATTTCCTCGAGGATCTAAAGTGGGCCGCAATAACAAAGGTCACGAACTCTGACATCTACACGCCAGAAATGGCAAGGTTTGTGGACTCTTTTGCAAAAGAAGCCGGTCCTGAATACATGGAGCACTTCTTCTTCATAGACGGCGGAGCTCTTGCAGTCGAAAATGCACTGAAAACTGCATTCGACTGGAAGGTCAGAAAGAACATGATGAATGGAGTGAAGGGGGAGAAAGGCACCAAGATCATACACCTCAAGGAAGCTTTCCACGGAAGAAGCGGATACACCCTGAGCATGACCAACACATTCGATCCCAGGAAGACAATGTACTTCCCGAAGTTCGATTGGCCAAGAATAACCAACCCCAAGATCAACTTCCCTCTTACGGAACAATCCACATCTGATGTGGAGAAGCTAGAGGACAAGAGCATAGCGGAAATGGAAGCAGCTTTCAAGAAGAACAAGGACGATATTGCTGCATTCATAATGGAACCGATCCAGTGCGAGGGTGGGGACAACCACTTCAGGAAGGAATACTTTGAGAGGGCCATGGAAGTAGTTCATGACAACGACTCTCTCTTCATAGTCGATGAAGTGCAGACAGGAATGGGTGTCACCGGAAGATGGTGGGCTCATCAGCACTACGGAATAGAACCGGACATCCTCGCTTTCGGGAAGAAGGCCCAGGTGTGCGGCATAATGGCAGGAAAGAAGATTGACGAAGTGGAGGATAACGTGTTCAAGGTGTCGAGCAGGATCAACTCCACGTGGGGAGGGAATCTGGCGGACATGGTAAGATCGACGAAAGTCCTCGAGATCATGAAGAAGTACAACCTTGTCAGGAATGCGGAAAAGATGGGCAAGATCCTGGTAGAATTCCTCAACGAGATGAACGACAAGTTCCCGAAGTTGGTAAGCAATCCTAGAGGGAAGGGAGTTCTGGACGCAATCGACCTTAAAACGCAGAAGAAGAGGGATGAATTCTTCGACCGTCTCTATTCCAAGGGAGTGGTTGTGCTGAAAGCGTCAGAGAAGACGATCAGACTCAGGCCGCCTCTCATAGTGAACGAGGAAGACATCGCGGAGTTCTCCCAAAACGTGAAACTCGTACTCAGGGAAATGTCCTAATTTTCTTGACAAACATTTTATTTCCTTCTTTATTTCAACTGACCAATGGACTTTAGAGTAACGAAGGAGAACAAGGGAGATAGCAAAGAGGCAGAAAGAGTCGTTAGTGCCGAGATCTACTTTGAGAGGGGAGCTAGATATCTATCGCTCAAGAAGTACAAGGAGGCAATAGACAATTTCCAGAAGGCGCTCGAGCTGGACCCTGAGGACTATGAGACCAGGTTCAATCTGGCTGTCACATATTTCCATTCTGGGAAGTACGACAGGGCCCTTGAGATATTCGATGCACTCATCAAGGAGGGCAGGGCAGATCAGGACCTGTTTTTCAACGTAGGCAGCGTTTACCTGGAAAGAGGGGATTACAGAAAGGCAGTGGAACACCTCCAGAAGAGCGTCGAGTTGGACGAGTTGTATTTGGATGGTTTCGTCAATCTGGGGAACGCATACTTCTATCTGAAGGAATATGACAATGCAATCAAGAACTACGACCAGGCAATAAGGTTGAACCCCCAGAATGCAGATTACTACGTGAACAGGGGACTTGCATACATGGGGAAGGGTGACAACGCCACAGCAGTTGCAGATTTTGAAAAGGCACTTTCCCTTGATCCGTCGAACAACAAGGCAAAACTAAATCTCCAGAAGATAGAATCTGAAGTTTAGCCTTTTATTGCGCTCACTATCCTTCCGAGGATTTCAGGGTCCTTCTCAGCTATGGTACCCGTTACCACTGCTGCCGCACCTGCATCCATCATCTTCTTGGCAGTCTGAGGATCCCTTATTCCTCCTCCGACAATGACTGGAATTGTCATGTCTTCGCAGACTGCTTTTACCACCTTTGGGTCTATGCTTTTAGGTGCACCGGAACCTGCCTCAAGGTAGATGGCGTGGAATCCGATGAGCTCGGCCGCAGTTGCATAGTCCAGGGCTGTAGAAACGTCATCTCTTCCGATCAGTTTAGCGCCGCCAACCTTTCCCACAGTCATGCCTGGCTCAAATACGAGATATGCAACGGAAATAACTTCCATTCTAGTGCTCTTCAGCAACCTAGCTGATTGCACCTGATATCCCATCACGTATTTCAGATCCAAGGAATTGAGAAGACTCAGGTAGAAGATTCCGTCTGCCCTTGGGGAAAAAGCTTCCGGGCTGGAGGGAAAAAGAATGACTGGCTTCTTGGTCAGCTTCTTGATCGCCACAACTAACTCGTCCACGGACTTTTTGCCTGTGCCTGTCGATCCGCCTACCAGTATCGCATCACTCCCAGCTCTGTTTATGAAGTCTATCACTTTCTCCGTGTTTTCCGGTCCATTCTTTTCAGGGTCAAGCAATGTCAGGTGCCTGATGCGTCCATATTTGATGTTTTCCAGGATCATATAGCGCTACCAACCAGGAATGCCACCAGCCCAAGGATCATGCCGATCTTTATCAGATTTTGCCCTCTGGTCTGGTCGTTGAAAAAGAAGAAAACGGACGCGATGAACACTATGTCCGATAACGCCACTGCCACGGCATAAAATCTACTCCAATCGAAGAACACGTAGGGTATGGGGGTAAGGATGACTGCGATTATTATGAGAATGGCTGCTGCGACCAAGCTTAGCCCCTTTCCTATCTTCTTCGGCAGGGTCGTTCTGTTTATGTCGCCTGAAACGTCTTCCACGTCCTTCACAATCTCCCTCGCTAGGTTTGCGAGGAAGGCCATCAGGGAAAGTATGATGACGACGTAGGTCAGCCTTATAGACATACTTCCGTAGACAAATATCAGGCCAACGAGAGATGAAATTATTATGTTCCCGGCAAGTCCCCATGCCTTTGTTTTCCATTCATATGTCACGAGCAGGAACACCGCAAGTACGGCTATCATGAATTGCATCGCATTGAGAGTAAACACAGATAAGAGCAGTCCCAGTGCGAACAGCGTGACTGCAAGGTACTTTGCTGACTTCCTGGATACCTGGCCTGATGGGATTGGTCTCGCAGGATGGTTAATCTTGTCGACATCCGCATCGAAGTAGTCATTCAGTATGTTCCCTCCCAGGAGTACAAGAAAAACCACTGCCATGGCAAGGTAGAGTTTTGGATAGAGCAATCCGCGAATATTCTCAACTGCAATTACTCCCCCTATCACCGTTCCGAAGGATGCCATTACGGCATTGATAGGTCTCATCAGTGCGAGATATCCCTTCATGCCTACAACGGAAGGGTCTTCGACTAAATAAATCTGTTCAAATATTGTCTTTTTATAGAGAGTTCAATATTTTATTGTAGTCCTCGCTCCCGACATTTGATTTTATTCCCTTCTCGTTGAAATTTGTGCTTCCGGCTTCATAACCCCTGTTCTTGAGCTCGTCCAGTATCCTGGATTTCTTGATCTCCCGTGCACCATTCGAATTTCCGTAAAAGAGAAACATCAGGTCTTCATTCCTAAAATTGGAAAACAGCTTCCTGGTGTTATCGGAAAATGGAAAATTTTCCATTGCCTTCAGAATGAGAGGATCGTAGAGATTACCCATGTAGAGAGGACCGATCATCTCCCCCCCGACGCTGGCCATCCGGAGATTCTTCAGCGAATCATCGGCAACCATGTTTCCCTTCTTGAATCCCACAAACACCCTTATGAAGTGACCGTCTCTCAGAACCAGTAACGGTTTCCCCGCCCTACCGAGGGAAGCGCCTCTCTCCATCACGTACTTCAGGAAAATCCTCGTCGAAATTTCCCTTGAATAGATGCCCTTAATTGATCTTGATCCGTAAATTCGCTGCCCCTTTGCCAAGGATTTGCCTTCGAGGTTAGCGGTGTCCGTCATGGTAATCCCCACAATCCCGTCGTTCTTGAGATTCATCACTGCAGCTTCGACCAGCCCGGACGCAGTTCCGAACGGGTCGACGTCAATGTAGTCCCACTTTCTAGAGGAAACTGCACAGAAGTAGTCGCTTCTCTCTATGTCCACTTCCAGAGAATTCAGTCTGGCATTATTCTTTTGGATTTCAGTGTTCCTGGAGTCCCTGTCGTTCAACACCACCTGCCACTTCGTCTCCTTTGCTATCCTCAATCCCCTTATTCCAGTACCAGCCATTGAATCCAGTGCGATACCAGGTTTTTGCGTGTTGAGCAAGGCTACGGTAAGGTCCCTCGAAACTTCCATCGTCCTGTTGTAAAATCCCGGAGATATGCTACCGGGTCCCTTCTCAAAAGCTGAAATTGTCTCTATTTCTACTGCTCCTTCCCGTACAATCAAGCTTCCTCTCCCTTGAGGAGTTGCGCGATCTTGTACGGCAGGAGAGTCCTGTTTATCTGTGTGACTTCCAGACTCCTGACATCGTCCCTCTTCTTCACTTCCTGCAGCAGAGGGTTGCGTCCCTTCTTGTGGAGCGTTAATATCATCATCTTGTCAAGCTCAAGGACTTCCTTGACAATCTCAGTATAGGCCTTGCTTTCCTGCTCGATCTTGCCTACCTCGTCTATCACTATCACATCAGCATTGTCCCTTGACCATTCGATGGCAGGAATGGCTACTTGGTCAAACGCCTTCAAGTCCACCCCGAACTTCCCTATTCTTATTCTGGAGTTGATGCTCTTGTGGGCAAAGATTATTGACGCCTTGCTGTGCCAGTCAAGTACCTTGAGTCCCACAGCATCCCTTCCATCCATGACCTTCTCCGTCAGTATTCCCCCCACCACATTGCCTTCCTTTTCGAGGATGTCTATCGTCTTGAGCAGGGTGTTGGTCTTGCCAACCCCAGGCAACCCTGCGAGGGATATCTTGACCTTCATTCCTTCAGCACCTTGAATCTCATGAGGGGATAATTCATCGATGATACCCACGCCATCCTTCCCTCTACGATTGCCTTTCCGTATTTTATGTGCAACTTTACGTCCATCATATCCCCGAGGAGAGTTTTGTACCTGTAGGCGGGCTTCGATTTTCCGACCTTTCTCCTGTCCACGCTCACCTTCACCATAGTGACGAATGGTTGAGCAGAGACGGCCTTCTCGATAGCCCTTTCAAGAAAATCGACATTGCTCTTGTTGATTGGTATTCCTGTGTACTGGTGATAGATTGAACCCAATTTCACTCCAGCCTCGAAAATCGCTCTCTCTTTATCATTACAAGAAAAATAGTTAGATGCGGGATCGACCACACAACTTAATAACAGCATCAATAATAAATCTTGTTTGCTCTCCATAGGGACCATTTTTACCAGTCATTCTTAGGGGAAATAGATGCAATCGTTTCGTGGCTGCTCCTAACTATAATGGAGAAATAATGTCAAGAAGTCAAACATAAACGGCTTCGAGTGCGGAAATGTGCAGCAACAGCCCGTACTTTAATGCCTCCTCATTTACATCGAATAAACTGGAGTGCTTTGAGACTTCCCTGCCGTTTATCTTGCCGGTTCCCAGGAAGGCAAATGCACTTGGAACTCTGGAACAGTAGTACGCGAAATCTTCTCCACCCATGGTCGGGTTTGCGTTTACCTCCTTTACATACTTTGAAGCCACGGAATCCACTGATTTAGAGAACTTCTCGTCATTGAAGAGAGGTGGAAGTTCCCTAACATAAGACGCTTCCACATGCTCTCCCCTCAGGTTCATGACCTCACGCTCCATTATCTCTGAATCTTCCCTTCTATATGTCCTGACAGTACCTCCGATATCCACTTCAGTAGGAATTATGTTTTTCGCCTTGCCTCCGTTCACGTATCCTATGCTCAAAACCGCAGAGTTGAGCGGGTCCACCTTCCTCGCCGGGACCGTGAGGAGGTACTGAATAATTCTGGACGCCTCCAGTATGGTGTCATAGGCGAGGTGAGGATAGGCTCCGTGTCCACCGGCCCCCTTAACTTTTATTTCAAACGAGTCAACAGCAGCCATTGCCTTTCCCTTGCAAATAGAGTATTCTCCGACACCAAGCGAGGGCCAAACGTGCAGGCCGAACGCATTTGATATTCCATCGAGGGCTCCTCCTCCGATCATCATCGCCGCGCCTTGCCCGATCTCTTCTCCCGGCTGGAAAATGAACCGTACCGGCTTAAGGCTCATCCTTTTGCAGTAGATCATGGCTCCCATCAGAACCGCTGTGTGAAGATCATGGCCGCAAGCATGCATCCTTCCCTTGTTCTTCGACGAGAATGCGAGACCGGTCTCTTCATTTATGGGAAGGGAATCCATGTCTGCTCTCAGTGCGATCTTTGGTGATTTTCCCGAATCAACGATTAGGCCACTGCCCACCTCCTTGACGGTGAATCCTAGATCAACGGCAAGCTTCTTCACGTAGCTCTTCGTCTCGACAGTATCCATTCCAAGTTCTGGATTCTCGTGAATGTGTCTCCTGTATTCAACCATCAGCGGGTATATCTTTTCCACTTCCGATATGTCTATCAAAGAAGTCTGCCTCCTTCCGTTTGCAACGTGCTGAAGAAATCATAATCCAGAGAAACACCTATTCCAGCCCCCTTGAACGGAGTTATTCTTCCTTCCTTCATTTCAAATGTTTCGTTTGTAATGTCCTTCTTGAAGTATCTGGAGTTCGGCGATGTGTCCCCCGGCATGTTCACGAGGGAGTTTGAGGCAAGAGATACGTTGAACGATCTACCAATTCCAGTCTCAAGCATTCCACCGATCCATATCTTGACGCCATTCTCCTTCGCCTCCTCCATTATGTCCAGTGAATTCTGCAGTCCTCCAACTCTTCCAGGCTTGATGTTTATTACGTCAACGGCTCCTCTCTCTATTGCATTTGTTGCGGACTCCACAGATTCTATGCTTTCATCGAGGCATATGGGTGTCTTCATTTCTTTCTTTAACAGGGCATGGCCGTTTATGTCTTCCAGCGGTAGGGGTTGCTCAATATACATGAGATTGAATTCGTCGATCTTCTTCAAAATCTTGAAGTCGTTCCTAGTAAAACCCTGATTAGCATCTGCGCTAAGGGGAATATCGCCAAACCTATTCCTTATCGCTCGCAGCAACTCCACGTTGAAGTCCCTCTCTATCTTGACCTTGATCCTCCTGTACCCTCTCTTAACGGACTCTTCTATGGTCTTCAGCTCATCCTCGATTGAAGACATCCCGATCGAAATGCCAACCTCTGCAAACCCCTTACTCTTACCCAGGAACTCGTGGAGCGGTTTTCCCTCCCTCTTGGCATTGATATCCCATAGGAGCATCTCCATGGCACCCTTTGCCATGTTGTGGCCTCTGATCTTCTTCGCCTTTTCATTGAACTTGTACGGTTCCATATCCGGTGAGAACATCCCCTTGAGGTGGTTGTTTATGACGTGGAGCAAGGTGAAATTGTCTTCGTATCCATATAGAGGGGCATCATCAGTTACCGCCTCGGCAAATGCCCTGGTCTCTCCGTCGTTATATATAAGGATTGTTGCATCCCTGGTAAGTTGTGTACCGAAGCTCGTCTTGAACGGTTTCAATAAAGGATTGGAAATCTTGCTGTAGGACAACATAGCCCTTGTATGTACTTCCAAAACTAATAATTTTGTTGCATTTCCGGCAGATCAGAATCCGCTATCGCAGGGAACCCCTGAGAGCACTGACAACAGAACTTATGTCTTCTGTTGACGTCAAGTCCATGAAGACATCCTCAAGATTTCTCTCCCTCAGCAGATCTGCAGTCCTCCCTTCAGCGACAATCTCTCCACCCTTCATTATCGCTATTTCCTCGCACACGTTTTCCGCAATCTCCAGGATGTGAGTAGAAAAGACAACTGTCATCCCGTCCTGGGCAAGACTCCGCAGCAGATCCCTGAATATCTTTGCTGACTGTGGGTCCAATCCGTTTATGCTCTCATCAAGAATAAGTATCTTCGGGGCATGGATAAGGGAGGCCACGATCGATACCTTCTGCCTCGTCCCAAAGGAAAGACTACCAATGAACTGGTCGTTGTACTCTTCCATACCAAACGCCTTTGTAAGGTCGTTAGCCCTCCTCTGTGCGACATCCCTAGGTATTTCCCTTATAGATCCAATGAAACTGAAGTACTCATACGGAGTGAGGCTCTCGTAAAGGTATGGTGTTTCCGGAACATACCCAACTATCTTCCTTATTGCTATTTGGTCGGTCTTTGCATCAATACCCTCGACGGTAACGGAGCCGCCATCAAACTGGGAAATACCTGCCATAATCTTGAGCAGAGTAGTTTTACCAGAACCGTTCGGTCCCAGTATGCCAAATATCTCACCACTGGGTATCTCTATGGAAAAATTGGAAAGAACTTTCTTTTCGCCGTAGAACTTACTGAGGGAATGGACCTTTATGGACACAACGACAAGAGACCAATTTGATTATTTATCTTTTGCAAAGGGATTGAAGCGCATCAAACCTAGTCTAGATGATCAAGTAAAGCGGATAATGATAAATTACCCAAAGATTAAAACTTGTCAAACAAATTCTTAAATGCTTACAACGGACTACTGTTGCTAATTCATTGCTCATACATTCCTTTCTAGGTCCAGGAAATAAACGGCCTTCAGTTGTTTGGCCAGAAAATCAGGTCCTGAATCTGACCCTCCTGGAGGCTATTTCGAGAATTTAGCTCGTTCTCATCCCATGCGATTGGAATTTTTTTTCTCGATTTTCAAGGAAACATGGAATTCTTCTTTCTGTTTGGAAGGGAGTAAGAATCGATGAAGGAATTTTATCCTTTGACGACGTATAAGTTGTGTGAGTATCACATGAAGAGTTATGGACTATTTATCGACAATGAATGGGTAAAGTCAAACAAAGAGGAAGAACAAAACGTAATCAATCCAGCAAACGGGCAAACGGTAGCAAAAATACAGAGAGGAGGACAGGAGGACGCGAGAGCTGCTATTGATGCTGCAAGATCAGCCTTTGATTCAGGAGGGTGGCCGAAGCTACCTCCAGCCTTCAGGGCCGAATACATAATGAAACTTGCGAGAGTGCTCGAAGAGAACATGGTGAAGTATGGAGAAATCGAACTCCAGAATACTGGCAAGCCCGTCAAGCAAGTCGTAGATTACGACATAGCTTATACCATAGACAATCTGAAGTTCTTTGCAGGCGCTACGAGACTGATAGAAGGAGTTGCCACAAAGGAATACGTTCCCGACGGTACTAGTATGCTGCGGAGAGAACCCGTTGGAGTGGTCGCTGCCATAACTCCGTGGAATTATCCGCTGATGATGGTGGGATGGAGAGCGATCCCCGCACTAGCCGCTGGAAACACGGTCATCGTCAAACCGGCGAGTTATACTCCACTTACCGCACTTGAGCTGGCAGAAGCAATAAAGAAGGTAGGGATACCCAAAGGGGTCTTCAACGTCGTCACAGGATCAGGGTCTGCAGTCGGGGAAGAACTAGCAAAAAGTGATAAAGTGGATATGGTCGCTTTCACTGGATCCAATGAGGTAGGGAAGAGGATATCAAGCTTGGCTTCCAACTCCGTCAAGAGACTTTCTTTGGAACTCGGAGGCAAGGCACCTTTCATAGTGTTTGAAGATGCTGACCTGGACGCAGCGACAGAGGGGGCGATAGTGGGCGGGCTCATAAACAATGGCCAGGACTGCGGTGCAGCGACCAGAATATACATCCAGGAAGGAGTTTTTGAAAAATTCAAGAAGCTGATGATTGAAAAGTTGAGCAAGATAAGGGTTGGGGATCCAACGAATCCGAAAACGGATTTGGGACCGCTGATTTCAAAGGAACAACAAACAAAAGTAAAGGACTATATAGAGATTGGGAAGAAGGAAGCGGAAATTCTCTATGAGGGAGGCACGAAGGGATTGGAATCAGGCTTCTTCCTTAGACCTGCGTTGTTCTCTACCGACAACAACAAGGCTCGCATCGTTCAGGAGGAGATATTCGGACCTGTGCCAGTGCTCCTGAGATTCAAAACCTACGAGGAAGTCATAGAGAAAGCGAACGACGTTCTGTACGGTCTCGCCTCCTCCGTATGGACTAAGGACGTGAGACTTGCAATGATGGCTGCAAGGGATCTGAGATTCGGAACCGTGTGGGTCAATGATCACGCTCCGATTCCTTCAGAAATGCCGTGGTCACCGATGAAGAAGTCAGGATACGGTGCTTCGACTTCGAAGTATTCTCTTGAAGAATTCACAACGGTAAAGCATGTATATGTAGACCTCACTGGACAGGCTCGGAAGAGCTGGTACTACCAGATATACGGAGATCAATCCTAAGGAGACGACCAAAAATCAACTGTAGAGAAGTCCATTTCTCTGTACGACTGGAGCACCGTTCTGGTGTCGGATCTCTCTATCTCAGGGATGGATGAGATCCTGTCCAGTATTTTTGAATATTCTTCCTTGTCCTTCGAGACCGTAAACAAGAGGAAATCTATGTCTCCTAGGAGGAAGTAAACGCACGTGATCCCCGGAATTTCCATCAATTTACTTGCTATCTTATCCTTGTAGTGAGTCCCATATCTCCCCCTCACAAATGTCATTGTGTAAAAATTGAATCCAAGTTTTGAGAAGTCTAGGGTGGCTGAAATCTTCTTAATGTAACCTTTCTTCTTCAGTCCCTCTATTCGCTTACTGACTGCAGAAGGGGAGTAAAGACCAACTCTCTTTCCAATCTCCTTTAAAGAAAGCGTTGCATCCTGTTCAAGCAATCTTAGAATTCTTCTGTCGAAGTTGTCCACGATCAACAATCATTGGAACGATAAAATAATTAGTATAAATTAGGTGCAATAAGGAAATTTAATTTGCTTTGCTGCAAGAATACAAAAAAATTGATTCAAGGTTATATTCATATTGGAAAAAATGAAAATGCCTTTTTGATCCCTTACAATTTGGATGAGTTTCTGCTGTCGGGAATTTGCTGATCTTTCATGCAAAAAGGAAAAGAGAGGAGAGACAAGCAGCCGCAAAACAAATCTAAAGTATAAATTCAAACAAGTCATAGGCCGATTTGGAGGATTGCTGGAGTTCTGTGAAATTTCAGCATGGGAAGAAATGGAGCTAAATGGAAAGAATTTTCATCAAATCGACCTAAGGAATGAAAATGACAGCATTACCAATATCAGTAAAACAGGAGCTGAGGATCAAGTCAAACAAGTAACAGTACTCAGAATGAGAACTGGGGGTGAATGAATGAAAGGAAAACTGCCACTTGAAGGAATCAGGATCTTGGATGCATCGAGGGTTTTAGCGGGACCGTTCTGTACGATGCTTCTTTCGGACCTCGGAGCAGAGGTGACAAAGGTAGAAGACCCGGAAAAGGGGGATGAAACGAGGAATTATCAACCGATGATAGGAGACGAAAGTTCATATTTTCTGTCTATAAACAGGAACAAGGACGTTGTTTTCCTCAATCTCAAAGACGAGGCGGATAGAAAGACGCTCTATTCTCTGGCAAAGAAGTCCGACGTATTCATTCACAACTTCCTTCCTGGTGTCGAAGAGAAGCTTGGAGTGGGATATGACGCCATAAGTTCCAAGAATGGTAGAATCGTATACGTGACTATCTCTGGATACGGCAGAACCGGTAGACGTTCAAATCTTCCGGGGTATGACATTTTAATGCAGGGAGAATCCGGCCTAATGAGCGTGACCGGCCTAGATGAGGAAAATTTGGCTAGGATCGGCAATTCGACCGTAGACATATATGCGGGTTATCTGTGTGCAACAGCCATTCTCGCGTACCTATATTCACGTTCCTTACGCAAACAGAAGAGTGTAAAGTTGGATATTCCATTAATCGGAAGCGTGCTCTATTCGATGCCATTCCTCTTCGGGTACTTTGCTGCTACTGGCAAGGATCCTAAACCTCTGGGCACTGCTCACCCTGGGATAGTCCCTTACCAGCCTTTTAAGACGAAAGATGGGACGATAATGATAGCAGTAGCAAACAACAATCACTGGCAAAAATTCTGCAACACAATCGGGCGGGTAGATCTTCTGGAGGATAAAAGATTCTCAACAAACGAGCTGAGGGTCAGAAACAGGGAACAACTGATTCCTATTCTTAAGAATGTTATTGTGCAGAAAAGCACGGGGCAATGGCTCAAATTGTTCAGAAAGACTTCTGTTCCTGCTGCTCCAATCAACAGAGTTTCGGATGTTATGAAGGATGGGGAGCTTGCCAGATTCATAGACAAGAAGAGTGTGAGAGGGAAGAAGATGCTCTTTCCGAAACTACCCGTAACGGTGAATGAAGAAATGATATATTCATACCGGAGAGATCCCCCTGAATTTAGAAAGTTGGATCGGTCTTGATAAGAGCCAAGTGAAGTAAAGTTAGTGGTTCCATTTAATCAATTTATTTAATGGTGATGACGAATCCAGCAACTATCGTACCCAACGAATAAATTACCGAATAAATCGCAAGAAGGCAAAATTTTTAGAATACAAAACTCGAGAGTGTCTGATATCTAAAGGTTTATTAACACTTATTCTGTTATACGATTAAATGTTCGGAAAAAGTGGTAAGAAAGAGCCAACTTTGAAGATATTTTTTGCCTCAGACTTTCACGGTTCCACCGTCGTTTTCAAGAAGTTTCTGAATGCTGCAAAGATGTACGAAGCTAATAACCTGGTTTTCGGAGGAGATATTACGGGAAAGGCAATAATTCCGATAGTCGGAAACGGAGCCCCTCCGTACGAAACTTCTTACTTCGGTCAGCAGAGAACCCTTAACACGGACGCTGAGGTTTCGAGTTTTATAAAGATACAAAGTGATACAGGGTACTATCCCAAAATCATGACCAAAGACGAGTATGAGGAAATCTCCAATGACCAAAAAAAGAAAATGGATGTGTTCCACGAACTCATGATTGAGAGAGTCAAGGAATGGGTGAAAATTGCAGACGAAAGGTTGAAGCCTGTGGGAATTAAATTATACATGGAGGCTGGAAACGACGATGTAAGGGGCCTCGAGGAATATTTTAACTCAGATGTCTCCCAAGATATAGGCGAAAAGATTGTCGACATGGATGGGTATAAAATCGCAGGAATCTCCGAGGCGAATATGACGCCTTGGAATGCCCCCAGAGACGTTGAAGAGGACGAGCTGTGGAAAATAATTAGCAAGCAGCTCTCACAGGTGGATGCGGGCGATAAGCTGATCCTTGCATACCATCCTCCTCCGATTGATACGAATCTAGACCTAGCACCGAAGATAGAAAAGGACTTGAAATATACCAACGTTGGTGGTCAGCAAATAATGGTTCACGTCGGTAGCACCTCAGTGAGGAGAGCCATAGAAGAAAGGTCTCCGATTGTCACACTGCATGGTCACATTCACGAATCCAGAGGGATAGACAAGATCGGTAAGACGGTTTGCATCAACCCTGGGAGCGAGTATACTGAAGGAGTCCTTCACGGCGGGCTGGTAATTCTGAGGGATCGCGAGGTCATGAACCAGATACTGGTGACTGGATAGGTGGTTTAATGTTCTCTCAGAATTTGGAAGTTCAAAAGTGTGATGATTGTCAGTGCATAATGACTAAGGCCAAGGAGTTAGGCGCCCACGTCCAGCTAATCGGAGGCTGGGCTATTTTCTATAGGACTTCTCAAGATCACGTTCAGACCAACTACAACTTCCTTCAAAGGAAGTACGCCGACATAGACATCGTCGGCCGGGCAAAGGAGAAGAAAAAAATTTATCAGGCACTGCAGAGTTGCGGTTACCAGCCTGATGATTTGTTCAATGGACTCTATGGTGACACAAGACTGCTGTTCAGGAAAGCTGGTGAACAGCTGGATGTCTTCCTCGACAAATTTGAGATGTGCCATTCACTGGACTTATCGCAGTCGTTGAATTACCCCGAAGAAACAATAGGCCTTGGTGAGCTTTTGTTCACAAAACTCCAGATTTTTGAAATAAACGAGAAAGACATGAAGGACCTTATCAGATTACTGCTTTATGCGGATATTGATGATAAAGGTCAAAGAGGATATTCAGCCAGAGACTTTCTGGTCAAGTCGTGCGCAGAAGATTGGGGTCCGTACAAGACTCTGACAAATAATCTGACAAAGGTTGGGGCATTCGCAGAGGGTCTTCCACTGTCCGCAGAAGACGGTAAACTCGTCCAGGAAAGGATAAGGGGGCTGGTAGACGACATTGAACGCTCTGACAAATCACTAAAATGGAAAATGAGATCGCGAATAGGAGAGAAAGTAAGGTGGTACGAGTTACCTGAAGAAAAAAAGAGATAGAGGTTATAGTGCCTCCTCTATCTGAAGATCAGACACCACATGTTTTAAATTTTCAGAAACGCCTTTGAATGCTTCAATGTGATTGTTGATATCCTCTCTTGAATGCATTACTGATACGGTCCACTGTTCGTCGGGTCCGGGAGCCGCTGGGATGATTCCCTTGTCCAGCATCATATAATAGTAGCGGTACCACTGATTGACATTCGTTGTAAGGAAATCTCTCCAGTTCTCAATCTTCTTGGTGGTGAAGTAGACTGATCCACTTACGCTCCAGTCCTGTACTCCGAGTGGAATCTTGTCGTCTTCTATAATATCCCTATATGCCTTTGATAGTTTATTGCTTAGTGTTTCTGCATTTCTCAGATTTGCTTCGGTGAGTATGGTTTCCATTGAAACTATTCCTGCATCTATAGAAAGCGGATTTGAGTTGAAGGTACCAGCGTGAGGGGTCTTTCCCGGTCCTATCGTCTGCATTACCTCCATCTTGCCTGTGACAGCAGATATGGGTATTCCACCGCCTATTGCTTTCCCAAGGGTTATCAGGTCAGGCTTAATCTTGAAATACTCCGCAGCTCCTCCAAAATGCTTTGACCCTGTTTTTACCTCGTCAAAAATCAGCACAGAGTTATTTTCTTCCGTCAGTTTCCTGAGTTCTTCTAGGAATCCCTTCTTGGGAAGAACTAGTCCCATATTCATTGGTACAGGTTCCAGGATTGCACCTGCAATCTTATCGTGGTACATCCTAAATGCCTCTCTGAGGGTTTCAGTATCATTGAATGGCAGGACGATTGTGTCCTCGAGAGCAAGAGTTGGAACTCCAGTGCCAGATGGAACCGCATTCGGAAATTTGGGATTTCCCGCCTTTCCTCTGGATGGTTTAGTACTAACGAGAAGCAGGTCGTGGGAGCCGTGGTAACACCCTTCGAACTTTATTATCTTCTCCCTACCTGTAAATGCCCTGGCAAATCTTGTCGCAGCCGTAGTTGCTTCTCCACCAGTCGTCGAAAATCGTACGAAATCTGTCTTGAATCTGCTTGTCACAAGTTTGGCTAGTTTGTGTGAGTCCGCGTATTCAAAACCTAGTATGGTCCCGCTTTCCAATCGACTCCTGAGTTTCTTTAGAAGTGCAGGATTCGAATGACCTGTCGTCAATACGCCAAACGCCATGTTGAAGTCCGTGTACAGATTTCCATCGACATCCTCGATCTTGGAGCCACTTGCCTTCTTGAAATACATCGGATAAGGGTCTAAAGCTCGATAATTCGAGTGCACTCCGTACGGAGTATATTTTAAGCTCTCCTTCCAAACATCCTTTGATTTGGATGTGTTCTTCGTTGTTGGGAAATAGAATCCTTTTTCATCCACTATAACAACCCCTTCAGTCAATTATATCCCCAATGGATTTGTTTTTTACGCTTTTGACTAAATGCGAATTAATTTCTCTCTTTCCTTTCTAACGAGGAAAATTTATCTTAACAACAGTCTCCAGAGACTGTGTTAATTTCCGATTCCAGTACTTCGACCTTTTTTATATTTAGAAATGGCCATCGACGAGATAATTTCCTGGATCAATCGAGCAGCCAGTACTGCTGTGTTCCCGTTGTCGTATGGAGGACTCAGTTCAACGATATCAGCACCTATCATTCTATCGCCAAGCAAGTTAATGATTTCTTTTATCTGGAATGGATCTAATCCGAAAGGTTCAGGTGTCGCTACTCCTGGTGCATATGCTGGATCCATCACATCAAGATCAAGGGAAAGGTAGATTTTCTTGGATTTTAATTTCTTGGAAAACCTGTCGACCACAGTCTTGGTTCCATATCTCCTGACTTCTTCAGTGGTGTAGAAGTTGTATTTCGAAAAGAGCGGATCTTGGTACTCCTCTCTTGATATTGCCCTTAACCCAATCGCCCCAACTCTTTCTATACCAAGTACATCAATAACTCGTCTTGCCACGGATCCGTGGCTGAACCTTTCACCCAGAAGTGAGTCTCTGAAGTCTGGGTGTGCATCCATGAAAAGAACTGAGACATTCTCGTCATTTATGGCTTCACCGACTCCTATCGAAACTGAATGCTCCCCGCCTAACATGATTGGATATTTCCCGTCATTAACAAGTTCCTTGAAATTCTTCGAAACCTCTTCTCTTATTTTCTTTGGACTCACAGTAGACTCCAGGTCACCCTTATCGAAAAGACCCATCTCCTTAATGTTGAATTTCCTTTCAAACACGAATCTTTCCAGGGTGGACGATGCTTCTCTAATTCTGTTTGGTGCGAACCTCTGCCCTGACCTAAAAGAAGTAGTCGAATCAAAGGGAGCTCCGTATATAACAAACTGTGACGACCCATAATCGTTTGAAGAACCCGCAAATTTAAGGATACCAGACACAAGTTCCCATGACCAGTTTCCATATAGAAGTTGAGATGTTTCTTTTCATGTCCGGTAACTGGAAAAAATATTCTCTTAATTCAACGATAAGTAAATTTATTTTCCATACTTTAAGATTAGAGGCATCCAAAGTAATTTTAATTTATTATCAGGATTTGTATAAGCTTATGGCTCAATCGCAAGGGGTTAAAGTTTTTGTAAGGGACGCGACGGGCTTGGTAAGAAACGTTGGTGGAGGAGGCTCCTTTTTTGCAACATTTGCACTAGTTACAGGAGGAGTGCCAATTTTTCTAATCTCCCTGCTCTTTCTGTCCCCTGGAGCGAACATATATTTGGCGCTTGCCGTCATGTTCATTCCTAGCGCTGCTCTTGGGGCGGTATATACCATTTTTGGCATATCGATGCCAAGGTCCGGGGGAGACTATGTTTTCGTGAGTAGAGGCTTGAACTCTGTTTTGGGTTTCCTAAATTCTTTTGGTCTGTTCTTTGCTTATGTGTTCAGCTTGGGAATATATTCCTATTTTGGGGCTCAGTACCTCGGATACGCAGTATACACCTATGGATTCATGAACTCTAACATCGCTCTCCAAAACATAGCTGCATCTATGCTTACTAAAGACGCATCCGTAATTTCCGCAGTAATCATAATAGTCATTTTTCTCCTCGTGCTCGCATTTGTCCCGACCAGAAAGGCATTTTCACTCATCTTCATCACAGGAATAATAGAGGTAATTACAACAATTGCTCTGTTTGCAATAACGGCCACAATTTCTCAGGGAACATTCGCAACAGCCTTTGACAAGTTCGCAGGCACCGGAGCATATTCTGGCGTTATATCGTCGGCAGTTTCCAATGGACTGTCTTACCAGCCTGGCCTAGCTACGACCTTACTGGCTCTCCCGATTTCTTGGTATGCCTTCACTTGGTATACTCTCCCTGCAAACTGGTCTGGTGAAATGAAACAGGTCAAGAAGTCACTGCCAATCGCAATCCTCTATGCTCTTGTTGTAATACTTATATTTTATCTTGCATTCTATTTCACAACCTTCCACGCATTCGGTCAACAATTCATGACTGCCTGGTCATACAACTATGCAAATGGATACAGCCTTCCATTTTCCTTCATTGGAACGTACACCCCGTTCTTCATCTCGTTGGTCTATGCAAGTCCGATAATTCCTGTTCTAGGCATCCTGGTATTCTGGCTCCCTGACGTTGTCTTCTTTATACCTACCATGATCGGAGCATCAAGGTACCTCTTCGGGTGGTCATTCGACAGAGCAGTTCCGTCGATCTTCAGCAAAGTATCGACAAGGACTAAGGCACCGGTAATCTCAATAGTGACGGTGGGAGTCATCGGAATAATTGGATTACTAGCCTATGCGTACATTCCTGCAGCTGCCATAGTAGATATAATCCCGATATTCGACTTTGGTTTCATCATACCAGCCATTACTGCGATCCTGATACCATTTGTCAAGAAGGATCTTTACAATAACTCTTTCGTGATTAAGAAAAAGATAGTAGGGGTTCCCCTTATTACATGGCTCGGGGTTATCGCACTCGCTGGCATCATATACGGTATCATAGGGCTCTGGAATTCATATCTCATGCCAATAAATTCTACGACTGGGATTACGATAGGGAGCGTCTACATAGTTGCTGCGATAATATTCGTCGTAATGTACTTTGTAAACAAGAGGATGGGAATAAACATAACCTCGGCCTACAAAGAGATTCCACCCGAGTGATGTTTCCTCTTCTTATTTTTATTTATTTTTTCTGAATACTGTGCTTAAACTGCTCCAGAAGTAATAATGGCTAATGCCTTTGCAAAATGTATTCCTGCGAGTACTCCCTATTATCGATCTGTCTCTAGATAGATACTCCAACGAACTTAATCACAATTAAATATCGAAATTGACTACAAGAGAAAATGGTCTCGTCTAGATTCAAGGCAGTTCTGCCCTCGCCAACTGTCTCCCTAAACAACAAGTTTGCCGAACTCAGAGAGAATGGAGAAAACGCAATATCTTTTGGAGTTGGAGAGCCTGATGCTACCACTCCAGAGGTTGTGATTGACTATGCTGCAAAGAAGGCAAGAGAGGGAAAAACGCACTACACCGCTTCCCTTGGTATCAAGGAACTCAGGGATAAGATCGCTGGGAAGTATCAACTGATGACCGGCAAAGACGTCAGTTCCAAGAACGTTATCGTCACCATCGCAAAATTTGCAATTAACATGGCTGTTCAATCCGTCATTGAACAAGGCGAAAATGTTCTGATACAGGATCCTAGTTTCGTATCGTATCCGGAAATTATCAGAATAGCGGGAGGTGTACCCAGGTATTTTAGGTCCAAAGAGGATGGCAGCCCGGACATAGAAGACCTGAAGGAGAAAATAGATGGAAAAACCAAGATGATCATTATTAATTCCCCATCCAATCCACACGGCTGGGTCGCATCCCATCAGGATATGAAGAGCCTGACTGAAGTAGTATCTGACTATAAACTCTACCTTACATCTGACGAGATTTATGAGTCGATAATCTACGAGGGCAAGCACATTTCGCCCCTCTCATTTCCAGGAATGGAAGACAGATCATTCATAATAAACGGATTCTCAAAGAGCCATGCGATGACCGGATGGAGGATAGGGTACCTGATCTCTCCGCCAGATTTCACTAAATATATTGATTCATATCAGCAGCAGACCCTGACTTGTGCGTCGTCCATTTCCCAGTACGCAGCTCTGAGGGCAATGGATGAACAGAATTTTCCTTTAACACTTAGGGAGACTTTTAAGAGAAGGCGAGACCTCCTTCATTCAATTATTTCTAAGAGTGATAAGATAGAATTAAAAAAGCCTGCGGGAACGTTCTATGCTTTCCCCAGGTTGAGGAATGGAATGACAGGGGAAGAGTTTTCCAACGGTCTGCTGGATAAAAAGAAGGTTCTTGTAACTCCCGGTTTGGGATTCGGTCCGTCTGGAAAGGACAGGGTAAGATTGTCATTTGCACTTTCAGATGACGACCTAAAGGAAGGCGCGGCCAGAATAGTTGAGTATCTAGGTTGAAGGCTAATGACACTCTTATCCAGCTGCAATTTTGCAAGGAACCGCTTTCCAATATACCTCAAAGTCTACGGACAAACGGTCGCTGTACTCTAAGCCAAGCTCTCTATTTTCTCTTTTTTCTATAGGCGGTGTATTTCATCTGGTCGAATTCCAAAACGTGTCTGATTTTCTTAGATATCAGATATTTGCTGATATCCTCTGAAACGTCTCTTACATAAGTTTCCGGAAGCGGTGCTAAAATCGTGATCTCCTTTTTGTCCAGTGGGAAAATCATCCTTAATTTTCCCTCCCTCGTATAGCCTTCCGGTTTTCTGTTCTTCTTGATATCCTGCATGTTGAGCATTATGATCACATCTCTGTGGTCCGGCTCGTCCTCCATCTCGTTTGTTTCCTTAAAGAACAGTTCCATCATTCCTCTAAAGCTCTTTTCAAGCTGTTTCCATTCGAAATTTTGTGGGAATATTATGTGACCGCTCCAGTTTTTCATACAATACCTACTTTGCCCTGCGCTTCCTCTTGACCGTCATCGGTATCGCTCCATTCTCATACTCTAAAAGAGCAATCTTAAGTGGGTCAACAACATCCTTAGGGATTTCAATGATAATCGGCGCCCCCATTGAAATCTGAAGTGCCCTGGCACCTACTATTCTAGCTTTCTCATACTTGGAATATTTTTTATTTGACATTAAACCACCTGTTGAGTGCTTCATCATGCTTGAAACTGTCACAAATCTCTCGTTTCAGTTATATCCTTCTCCCTATTAAGTTTATTATTCTGTCTAGGAAATGTTTGTCAAGATTGGAGAATGGATCTACAAAATCACTGTCTATGTCTATTTCTCCAGTCACTTTACCATCCTTGAATATTGGCGCAACAATCTCTGACTTCGTCTCAGGGAAGCAGGCTATGTACCTCGAATCCTTTGAAACGTCCGGAACGATCACAGTCAGTTCTTCCTTTGCGGCCAGTCCACAGATGCCTTCGCCCACCTTTATCTTGGTGTGTTCCGTCTCCTTCGGGCCCGAGTAGGTTCGCAGTACAAGGTCATCACCATCAACCATGTAGATTCCAACCCAGTTGTAATGGGGGACCTTCTCGTTTAGGAAACGAACGACAAAGTCCGCAACATCTTCACTCTGTCTCTTCAATTCACGCTCGAATTCTTTGAACAGCGAATCAAAATTTGTTCCTTTCACGTCTCCTAATTCTCACTCGTTATATATATTTGGAGAGGGTGGAGTCACCATGCCTCTCGCAAGCCTAGCTGAAGGTGGAGGCAATCTCCGGCAAGTAAGAAGACAGATTTTGATACGGGTCAGGAAGGGTCTGGTCGCTGAAGTATGTGAATCCTGCAATCGCACCGATACTTATGGTCTCTGACGACGAAAAAGGAACTCCATATGCAATAACGGCCAATCTGTCCTTGGATACGTTCTGTGCATACCCTTCTAAGCTCGAAACGGAAGGATATCCTTGATCTTCATAAATTACGGTGACATTGAAGATTGAAAGATATCCATAAGGGACAAAATCTCCCGGATTTCCGATTGTAATACTTATCCCCAGTACTCTGCTTTGTGCGACTAAACTTGAATAAAACGATTCTCCAGATGAGTTATCCGAGACTTCGTCAAAAAATATAGCGTGAATGCCGTACCACTTCGAATAATTATGGACGTCTCCCATTATGCTCACCATTGACCTATTTCCGTAACTCGTGTAAACGTACCCTAGTACCGTGATACCCGCTGCCTCAGATCTGTTAATCCATTCAGAAAAAGTAGTGTTTGGAGCATTACCTGATCCATTGTTCGGATTGATTATAATGAAAAAATGAACGTTCCTGTACTCGCTTTGGAGGTTCAGAATATCCTGAAACTGGGACGGGTCGCCGGAGTAAAGTGGTACGAGAATAGTGTTCTCACTTACCTCACTTCCAGATTGCGCTTTTAGATGTGAGTAATAGAGAACAATAGAGGTTATTAGTACGACCACTACCAAGACGACGATTACCTTCCCCAATGCCGAGAACCGGACCAAGTTTCTCGATCGTCAAATCTACCTTCGCATATAATAGGGTTACGAGTCTGAGGTGATGCAGGAAACTACAAATCATCTCTGCACAACTCACTCTCTTTTCTCTCGGAGGTTTCAAGGATTGAATGGGCAAATTATCACCAATGTTTTTATCTCACCGATTTTTCAATGGATGATGCTTTATCTAATTTCCGTTGACAGACTCAAGGATGGAGATAGGGAATATCCTCTTACAAAGGAAGACTTCACAAGGATCTATCTCGACATTCTCCAGAACGGAAAATCAATTTTCAACGGAGAGCCAGTATCTCTGTCCACTACGTTCAGGAAAAAGGAAATAGATCCCACAATACTGAGGGAGATCCTAGAGGACCTCAACAGGAAGCTCTTGTCAACAAGACTTACTGAGGATCAGTTGATAGAGAAGATTATTTCCACTCTGGACGAGATGGAAAAGTTCGAGAATTTCCTAGAACAGAAAGCGCAGGAAACTAGAACATTCATGAAATATGCAACCTCTGCAAAAAACGATTTCTCCGAAAAGACAACTGAGATGCTGAACCAGATCAAGGGGTTCGTAAAGGATCTCGAAAAAACGTTGGACGAATACGTCGGTAGGAGCGCCCCTAACTTGAGAAATGTGGTTGGCTACAAGGTGGCTGCCAGGTTGCTTAAATCCTTCGGAGGAGTACGGAACCTGGCCATGAGCTCGTCGAGCACGGTCCAGATAATCGGTGCAGAGAAAGCGTTCTTCAGATTCAGAAAGGGAAGGGGTACTCCGCCCAAGCATGGAATAATATACGAGATTCCGGACATCTACAAAGCCACTAGGAGCAATTCGGGTAAGATATCACGTGCCTATTCCAATGCAATAGTTAAGGCGGCAAGGGCAGACTTGGTTGGGATAAAGTCCGAGTCAGATGTAAAACTTAGGAAACGAATCGAAGAGATAAAGAGGTCAGCCAAGAAATAGGTGCCATTAAGCCACCCTAAAACGTGACTTGTCCTTTACTATTATTTCAATTGTCCGTGCATTCTCGCTTTCTATATTCGTATAAGTTAAAGTAGTCATTTTCAATCTTATCGGGCGATAATATGGAACCAGTTCTACAGGTCGCCCTGGATTTTGAGAACCTTCACAGGGCTCTTCAGGTTGCTAAGGAGGCAGTTGATGGAGGGGCAGACTGGATTGAGGTCGGGACCCCTCTGATAAAGAGCGAAGGAATGCAGGCTATAAGAGAGATAAAGAGAAATTTTCCGAAAAAGATCATTGTGGCTGACATGAAAACAGCAGATGTCGGCGGATTTGAAACGGAACTCGCAGCGAAGAGTGGTGCCCAAATAGTTACTATCCTTGGAATAAGCGATGACCCCACAATCACTGAGGCTGTGAAGGCGGGTAAAAAATACGGTGCAGAAATAATGATCGATCTTCTGCAAGTTGAAAACGTGGAGGAGAGAGTTATACAGCTGGAGAAACTAGGAGTCAAATATTTCTGCGAGCATGTTGGAATCGACATGCAGATGATCGGAAAAGATCCATTAAAGATTTTGGAGCGAGTCGTATCCGCAACCAAATTGCCAGTCGCAGTTGCAGGAGGACTGAACAAGGAATCCATACCTGAAGTCGTCAAGAGGGGTGCATCAATTATCATCGTCGGAGGTGCTATAACCAAGGCTCCGAATGTCACTCAAGAGACCTCATCCATTAAGAGGGTAATAGCTACTGGTGTTGCAGAACACGGAGAAATGTACAAGAAGTATTCCAAGAACGAAATTATAGAAGCACTTTCAAAGGTATCTTCGTCAAACGTTTCTGATGCCATGCACAGGGAAGGTGCTATCCACGGTCTGATCCCCAGGATTCAGCCAGGCACGAAGATAGTAGGAAGGGCTCTGACAGTCAAGACGGTGAATGGCGATTGGGCAAAACCAGTTGAGGCCATAGATCGTGCAAGGGAGGGGGACATACTCGTTATAGATGCAGATGGAGGGGAAGACGCGGTATGGGGCGAACTGGCTTCATGGAGCTGTATAACAAAGAAGGTGAAGGGGGTGGTGATATGGGGTGCCATAAGGGATATGGACGAGATAATCAAGATACCATTTCCTGCCTTCACAAGATTCGTTTCCTCGAATGCGGGAGATCCGAAGGGGTTCGGAGAGATCGGGAGCGAGATAGAGATCAACGGCAAGAAGGTGAGAACTGGGGATTACATCATTGCAGACTACTCCGGCGTGGTGGTCATACCTGAGGAAAACGCACAGGAAATAGCAAATAGGGCTGTTGACGTAGCTGAGAGGGAGGACAGAGTAAGGGAGGAGATAAGGAGAGGGAGTACCCTTTCGTCGGTCCAGAAGTTGGAGAAGTGGGAGAAAGTCGGATGACAGAAGCATTGGATGTCTTGTTCTCATAGAGTCCTTCGTAATACGGCAACCTGTAACCCTTCTCGCCGAGGTACGTCCAGTTTAGCGCGAACAAGTAGGATGTGCTGTTGTCTGCTGCTGAGCTGTTTTCATATACGAGTTGAAACGGTTCCCGGAAGAATTTTGTGAATGCCGAACCATTTACCTGGATAGGAGCCTGGTTCGGGTTCAGGGAACTGTTGTATCCCCAGACTCCATACCTGAGCATGTAGCTGTTCAGGAATACATAGCCAATTGGTGAGTAGGAACCATTTTCCCCCGTGATTTCACCTATGGCATCTGGCCAGCTCGTTGCGTTCCAGAGGATGGAAATGTTGTTGAATGGTGAACTGAACCCGTACGAATAGAGAAGGATTCCTATCTGGTGATCTGTTGCGACTGAAAGGCTTCTATTTCCAGTTTGAATCAGGTACTGAATCGTTGCATTGTCTTCCAGGGTTATTGCCTCGTTGTGGGAAGGAACGAAATAGTTCACCATAGGGTAGCTGGCAACACCCATCATGAGAACGAGGGAAACTGCCGCTATCACTATAATATTCTCGACAGGTCTTCTGGCGGAGTACGTAAGGCTTCTTACATTTCTTACCGCACCGCTCCTGGGAACAGTGACTATTGTGACTCCAGCGGGTCCGTTGATTGCAATAGGGGTGGTGACCTGTCTGACCTCTGCATAGACTTGTTTTATCTTGATTCCAGTACCCCTCTTGATGGATCTGAAGTAATGGTACCACTTGATCAGAACATAGCCAGTGATGATGCAGAATGGTTCTGAAAGGTACTCAATGTTCCTTGCCGGCAGGAGGACGGTGTTCTTCGTGACGAAGCTGTAGAGCAGGGACAGTATTATTGCCATAGACCACCCCAGAGTCTCGGCAATGTTGTTTTCAATGAGGAAGTATTTGATCCCAACAACAGAAACTGAGATGAATATGATGAACGGAAGTGATATGAAGATGGCAACGTAGCTGATGTACGGCGGTATAAATCCCATCAGACGGAGGAGGAAAAATAGCAGTACTAAGGTGAAGGAAGCAACGAAGACGAGGAATAGGTCTCTCTTTGGTGCTATCTCGAGTTTCAGTCCCTCCACGATCTTCACGGCTCTCTCCTTGATTCTTTCAGGGTCTACTCTCCTGAGAATGAAGAACATTACGAGGACCAGGGTGTAGAAGAGTCCGATTACTGCCCCGTATCCGAGCCCGTGAACCGCATTAGAAAAGAATGCGACCATGTTTGGGACTCTGAGCAGAAGGTACGCTATCATCAGTGTCCCTGAGAACTCTATGATAAGCATGTCCGAAACCAACTGCGACTTCCATTTGTTGCTGAGGAGGTTCACGGCAAACACCATTCCGATTATCGAGATCAGGAAGAAGTAGGTGGAAAGCTGGTGCGAAAGAACGAGCAGAAGTATCGACAGCGCCATCGGCACAGCAAACACCCTCTTCCTGTGATATGCCAGGAAAAAGAGTATGGACAGCAGCAGGAAAAAATGGCCAGTGGTCAGATAGTTTGGCTGTGATGTCTGGTACAGCTGAATCGGGCTAACCACGAGCAAGAATCCCGCAAGAGCCGAGGTTGTCCTATCAAAGCCGACTTCCCTGGATATCAGGTAAATCAGGAAGGGCGTGAGACCACCAAGGAAAGGAATCGAATAATCTAGGGACTCCGCAACCGGGAGCCTGGTTGCGTAGTGGACGAGGTCCACTATAAGATACGTGACCGGAAAATACTGGTATCCGTCAGTACCCCAGGGAGAGGACGGAGGATAGGCAAGTGCGTTTCCACTCAGGAACGCCTCGCTTAGGTAGTAATAGATACCGTAGTCGTTCCCCCATGCGTAGTTCAGAATGTTTGGAAGGAGCCGTATAGCTACCCCAGCAACTATGATTGCGACGATTATTGCAATATCCCTCCTTCCAAGCTTCATTGACTTACAAGAATACGACTGAAAGTTATTATTTTATGGTTTCCGGTAGACTCCAAGGTCGTTAAAAGGATGATTTTCCGATTGAGGATGTTCAAATAAACTTAATCATTTTAATGGAACAGAAGCAAACTATGACGGCAGGGCCAGGAGGAAGCTATGTCGCAGGAACCATTTGACAACATGTTATATATAATGAAGCAGTTACTTCATCGTGTTAGACATTCTGGATCGTAAACTGGATATGTCTCTCTACCTTTCGGCTCCTCTACCCACCTCCGGGCCACCATTCTTGGAATACAAGGACCCTATACCCATGGACATACACTTCCACAAAGGGGACGTGTATTTCGATTTCTTTGTAAACAGAACTCTGGCTACGGATTATGAATTTTATAGATATTACAACCCCATAATTTATGGAAACTACGTTCTGCTGGCCGAGAGGATAGAGTGGCCAGAGCTGGATCAGATTAGGGGTGAAATTACGTCTATCCCGACCTTCATTCTAGGCGGACTTTACACGCACAAGGGCAGGGTTATGATAGATTTCAGGTTTCACAACTCAGATCTCCAGCGTGTAGTAGGTCTCGTAAAAATGCTGGTTTCCATAAGTACGGACGTAAGAGTAACGTACATGGGAAAATCAGATGGGCTGAGGGCCAAACTGAACGAGATGCAAACGAGGGCTCAGATGTCAGTGGCTAGGTTCACGTATGCCGACGATTCAGACAAGAATTACATGATGGAGTGGAAGGGAATCACTGAGCAGCGTGCAGCAGTGTCATATGGGGAGGGTGGAAAGGGAGAGACTGGCAGACTGGACATTTCACGCGCCCCTATAGAGCCTCTTCTTCTAACGTTGATCAGGGATCAATTACCAATAGTTGGTTACTTCGAGAACCACGATAGAGGTAAAGTGAATTCCATCGCTATCTTCCCGTCTTTCTTGGCCAAACCCTTCCTCGTGCGTTATTTCGAACTGACAGAGAACCTGAAGGACATAAGGCTCGAATACGTCGAATCGTACGGGGATGTAAGGGATACAATCTGACTTCAGATCCCGACAGCAGGCTGAGCCTGACAATCTTTCCACCTGATTCCATATTAGGTATCTGTCAGCTGGACCGTCGCCTGAAATTCCATCAGCATCTACCAATAATTCTTCATTCTTCAGGCTTAAATATTTAGAGAGAATGCCCACCTAACGATGATTAGCTTCCTTAAAATCGCCATTCTAAAGTGTTGGGGGCATTAGATATGAAACTAGGTTTTGTATCAAAACCAGAGTGCCCCAGATGCATAGAAGTCATAAGGTTTCTGAGCAATTACTTGAAGGCGAATGGCCACGATTTTGTAGTAGAATCTGGCACGGCCAGAGACATGAAAGTTGACGGGGAAAGAGTGGATAGGATAAACGCGGACGCGCTGGTAACGGTGGGTGGGGACGGAACTGCCCTCTGGGCCCTCCAGAAGACCGACCTACCGATTCTTCCCATTAAAGTCAGTAGTTTAGCATTCCTTTCGGAAGTCGATGCTGCTGACGCTCTTGGATACATCACTAGATACCTGAAGGGAGAATTCGAAGTCGAGGAAAGAGCGAGAATAAAGACGACCGTAAACTCGAAACGGCTCCCAGACTCACTAAACGAAGCGGTTCTAAAGTCGATGATAATATCGAAGATCAGATGGTTCGGAATGTATCTAGACGATGATTTCATTCACAACATTAGGGCGGATGGTATCATCATAGCGACCCCGACTGGTTCCACTTCATATTCCTTAAGCGTGGGTGGTCCCATACTGGACCCAAAGGTCAAGGGGTTCATAATCTCGTACATGGCTCCGTTCACCCTAAGCGCGAGGAGCATGGTTGTCCCATCTCAGTCTACTATAAGGGTGGTTACACTTGACAAGGGAAAGAGTATTATGCTCACTCTGGACGGACAGGAGGGAATAGAAGTGGGATTCCACGACGAAATCTCCTTTACGGAGAGTGAACACCCGGCAAAGTTCATACGGTTCAATTCTGATTTCTACAAGAACACCAGGGAGAAAATGACATGAAGATTAGGAGGGGGGTCATAGAGCTCGTGATGGAGAGCAGCAAGGACTCTCTCCCCAACGAGTTCGCAGCCCTCCTCAAGGCAAAGAAGGAAGTGATCTACGAGATAGCTCTTCTCCCAGGAACTATCTCTGGGGACAGGAGTGCGATAATGCAGTTATGGGCTAGACCGCTGGACCTAGGATATGTTGGTACGATACACTCCCACCCTTCGGGAGTGACATACCCAAGCGATGAAGACAGGAACCTGTATTCGAAGTTCGGGAATGTTCATATCATAGTAGGGTATCCATTTGACTTGTACTCCTGGAAAGCCTTCAACAATGAGGGTATTGAGATAAACCTGGAAATGGTCCCATGATCAGAATCACTGATGGAAGGTATATTCGACACGTCTATGGTACCCCGGTGGTAGCTGACATATTCAGGGCTACCTCGAACATAGTCACCATGCTGATGAAGGGTGCTGAAGAAGTGGTGCCCGTGGACGAAGTAAACAAGGCACTTCTGTTGAAGAAGGAAGGTTATCTGCTTTTCGGGGAAGACAATCTAAATCCCATCGAAGGATTTGATTACGGCAACTCTCCTACGGAGACAGCCGGACTGGAACTGGAAGGAGCGAAAATAGCGCTGAAGACAACTAACGGTTCCGGAGCCATACTAAGGGCTGGAGAGGGCACACTGATCGGTTCTTTCCTCAACATAACTGCTCTATCCAGGCATTTAAGGAACAAGGAGGTTCACATATTCCCTGCGAATCTGCGAAACGGAGTATCGACAGAGGACAATGAGTTCGCCTATGCCCTCACAAAGAAGGTAATGGAACCAGGATCGGACATAGAGGTGAACATAACGAGGGCGAGAAATGGAAACGGGGCTGCAATGCTGAAGAGCAAGAAGCTGGATGCGGACATATCCTACTGCCTGCAACTAGATATTACCGAGATCATTCCGATCTTCAGGGGCGGAAAGATTGTTCGTGCGTAGTCTTCATTTAGATCGCACTCTCAGGAAGATCAAGAGGCCGGCAATTACCACAAGGGATGCGGTGAAATAGTCTACCGAAAATCCAAACCTTGAAACTATGATTCCTGTGATTGCAGATCCAATGACGGCACCAAAGCTCTGGACTGCGTTATAGGTACCGCTCACTCTTCCACGCTCCTCAGGCTTAGAGAGGTTTGAGACCAGGGTTCCAGTACCGACAGATATGAACGCCCATAAGGCACCCAGCAGGGAGTATATCAGAAGGAGACCCACGAAGAGCAGCGGTCTGAATGTGACAAGTGCGACAAGCGCAACGGTGAGGGGGAAGATAATGATTCTTGCTATCACTGCAATTGCTGCAACTCTTCTGTTGCCATACTTAAGTGTAGTGTGCCCAGAGAATCCAAAGGTTATGGCTCCAAACAGGTAATTCCCGAGAAAGATCAAGAAATAGACCGAAGATGAAATGTGAAGATTGGCCGTCAGCATTATAGGAAACTCCACAAAGAACAGCTGGAATCCTGTCATCATTATCAGGAAACCTACAAGGATAAGTTGCAGGTCCTTTTCCAGACTTCTGAAGTGGAAGTTGAAGTGGATTAGCTGTGATGGAAGGTACTTTACTCTTTCTATGACCCTGAAGGTTCTTAAAGGTACCTCGTCCCTGTTCACCCTTTTCTGGCTTTCGGGAATGTAGAGATATCCAAGTAGCGCAGAACCTACGTAGAAAGCGAAGGTGACAAGGTAGAGGTACCTGAGCATCGATGCGTTTGGGAAGGCTCCAGTATAGAATGCAGAGAACAACACTCCAGCTATGTTGCCATAGCTGTTGTACTGGGAGAATTTGGATATCTTCATCGACCAGTCCTTGCGCTCCGTCAGCTCCATGATTAGTATAGAAGAGACGGGGGTGACTGCAGAACCAAAGAAGCCAGAGAGGAACGAGACTGTGATGAAATATTCAATATTGAAGGATAGTGCAAACATTATAGACGTGACTGCAAGGGAAATAAAACCGATGAATACGAACAGCCTCCTCCTTCCCAACCTGTCAGAGAGATTTCCCCACACGAAAAGTCCCATTATGGTGGCAACCGACGAGACTATGACATAGACAGAATATTCTATTGCTCCCCCAGCTAGGAGTTCGGTAATGAACAGAGGTGCGAGTGGACTTGCGATTCCCGAAGATGTATTCATCGGAAAGTACGAAAGAAACCATCTGTCCTTGCCAGGAGTCCGTTCCATTCTCGGGTTATTTCATGCAATTATTTGTATTTTGAAGTTTGGGAGAAATTCAGAAAATATTGGTACGACTTTGATGGGATCAGCCTAGAGCTCTGCTAACTCCAATGGTCAGCAATTTTTGTCCCAGTCAAACTGCTTTGAGATGTCCATTCCATTTTTCAGATGGAAACTTGTGACCTTGGTGGCACAAATCAGGGCACGTTTCATATCTTTCCCTCTGTAGAGAGATGAGTAAAAAGCTGCTCTGAACATGTCACCTGCTCCGAGGGATGATGCCCTGTCTACCCTTTCTGTCTGAATTAGTTCATCGTTGAATATGACTCCCTTGCTTCCAAGAGTGACTATTGTCTTCTCGCCGTCTATCCTCGTGAAGGATGACAGATAATTGAATTCTGCCTCGTTCAAGATAACGAGGTCAGCCATTCTTAGGGCTTCCACGATTTTCTCCTGCTTCCACCTGTACTTTATCTCCTGACCTGGGTCAAGCACCCTTATACTTTTGCTCCTTGCCATCAGCCTGAGAATCCATTCCGGATTTGATGTTGCAAAATGACAGTATTTGCTGTCAATCTCGTAATCCTTCCCCGGATGATTCATTGGACCCTGGTACATATACGCAATCTGGTTATCTCCTGCATCCGCAATGTAGCAGAACGGTCCTTCATCGTCAGTCGTTTCGAGCGTGAGTTTGATGTGATCGTTTCTGAGCTGGAACAGCATGTCCTCCGGAAAATGACTTGAAACCCTGGAGATTAGGTTTACAGGAGTACCTAATGCCGCAGCATATCTTGCAATGTTCGCACCTGTCCCTCCAAGTCTCCTCTCTATGTTCTTGATTTCTTCGCTCCCGAAAGCAGGAATCTGCCTGATCTTGAGTACGATGTCCACATTAACGTGGCCAACTACTGTCAGAAAGTTCATCAGTAGTATTTACCAGCCTCGACCCTGTATCTTTTCAGAGTCTTCCATCTTTCCGACATCTCTTCCCTTCATACCAGACAGCCCCTTACTCGTCTCGACTAAAACGGATGGATCGTCCCAGGCAGCTGTGGCTTGTACAACAGCTGCAGCCATCTTGTCAGGTTTAGGACTTTTGAATATACCGCTCCCCACAAAAACTCCGTCCACACCATGCTCCATCATCAGTACTGCATCGGCAGGAGATGCCACCCCTCCCGCAGCAAAGTTGACAACTGGTAATCTCTTAGCTTTTTTCACTTCCCTGAGCACTTCGTGGATTCCTGCTTTTATTTCTCCGTACGTGTAATTGCCAAATATGATGTCATTATCTGTTATCATATCCCTTCCGTACAGCATTTTTCTTGTTTCCCGTATCAGACTCTCGTAGCTCTTCGAGATATTGACAGTCATCTCCCAAAGCTCATCCTCATCTGCCATTACCACTTCCTGAATTCCCTGGTTGACCATTCTGACGTGTCTAACCGCTTCAATGATATCCCCAGTCCCCGCTTCTCCTTTCGTCCTAATCATCGCGGCCCCCTCCCATATCCTTCTGACAGCTTCTCCAAGATTTCTTGCCCCGCATACGAACGGAATGGATATCTCCTTCTTGTTTACGTGGAAGAACGGATCCGCAGGGGTAAGCACCTCAGACTCATCTATCATATCTATACCCAACTCCTCTAGTGCTTTTGCCTCTGCAAGGTGGCCTATCCTGACCTTTGCCATGACAGGTATTGTCACAGCTTCCACTATCTCCTTTATCTTGAGAGGATCGGCCATTCTTGCTACTCCTCCCTCTGCTCTTATGTCAGCGGGAACCCTCTCTAGCGCCATTACCGAAATTGCACCTGCGGCCTCCGCAATTCTCGCTTGATCTGCATTAGTAACATCCATTATGACCCCTCCCTTCGTCATCTTGGCAAATCCCTTCTTTAGTAAGTCGGTACCATACTTGACTTTGACTTCGGTTGCCATAACCTACAAATTACAATCTTCAAAATATAAGTTTCGAAATGTCAGCGAACACAAAACGAAAGCTTAAAGTTCAAACCAAGATAATGAATTGTGAAACTCCTGCGAAAAGGAAAGGTCAAAGAAGTCTACGACATAGGTGAAAACCTCTTGTTCGTGTTCACGGATCAAATATCAGTTTTTGACAAGGTCATCCCATCGCTGGTTCCAGACAAGGGGGAGTCTCTTGCAAGAACATCCGCCTACTGGTTTGAAAGAGCATCAGATCTAGGGATTCCGAACCACCTCCTCGAGTTCAGAAACAGGAAAGAGATGGTGGTTAAGAAGTTCGAAATAATAGAGGGAAGAGCTTCTCCCGAGAAGAAGGGGTACCTTGTACCTCTAGAGTTTATAGTGAGGTACTATGTTGCTGGATCGCTTCTTGACAGAATCGAAAAGGGTAAGACTAGGTTTCAGGACCTTGGATTCAAGAGCACTCCCAAGCACGGAGACAAAATTCCCGAGCCGCTTTTCGAGATGACCACGAAGTTCGAAAAGACGGATAGGCTGCTGGATCTAGAGGAGGCGAAGCAGATAGGAGGGTTGAGTGGCGAGGATGTGGATAGCATAAAAGAGATCATACTTAAGATGGACAGGGAAATCAATAGTACAGCACTCTCCCGGGGTCTGATACACGCCGACGGTAAGAAGGAGTTCGCCCTTGATGACGAACGTCAACCAGTTTTGGTTGATACTTTTGGGACTGCCGACGAGGACCGGTTTTGGGAAAAGGAAGACTATGAAAGGGACGGGACCATGGTAGAAAGAAGCAAGGAATTTGTCAGGCAGTATTACAGAAAAATTGGATACTATCAAAAACTCAGTGAAGCTAGAGGCAGGAATCTTGAAGAACCCCCCATTCCTCCTCTTCCAGTAGATATGTTGCAGGAAACTTCATCGCTCTATAAGAAACTGTTCGAGAGAATTACTGGCCAAAATTGGTAGGGACTCCAGCAATGGGCTTCGTAGCCATACAATGATCCATTCCCTTCTCTTCAAAGAGAGTGACGTCTTTCGAAATTCCGACTCCTCTTACAACTTCATCTAGGGTACAGATTGTACCAAAGAATAAATAAAATGAATGACTTTTCTCGACAGCGGAGGTTGCCGAGCTAGGTCAAAGGTGCCAGATTGAGGGTCTGGCTCCGTAGGGATCCGAGGGTTCAAATCCCTCCCTCCGCACTGCTACCAGGACATGAAGAAGTCGTGTTACGATTATGATAGTGCATCTTTTTATAAGTCAGTCAGGATTCAATGGAGGGTCCTTGAAAAACAATGAAAATAATATATACTTAATTACCAATGACACGGTTGGGTGATGTGAATGGAAGAAGAAAAAAAGAAGAAAGAGGGAGTAGCAGAAAAGACGGGTGAAGTAGTGGGTAATGTTGCTCAAAAGGGAGCTGGAGTACTCAAAGGGTTCGGCAAGGGACTCTCCAAGGGATTCAAGAAAGAAGACAAAAAAGAAGAAAAGCAGGAGTAACCATTAATTTTATTGATTTTTTCTCCTTGTAATCAGGCCTCGAAATTTCGCGACGTATCCGGTTCTCCATAGAAGAGATAAGTCCATTTTCACATCATGGATATTAGTAAGCTATCATAAATTTAGTTAAAAAGAAATCCCGTACCATCTCATAAACAGTATATCACTTTAAATTGTATTTCGCTGAATTTAACAGATAAGGTTTTATAAGAAAGCTTTTAACGTACCTCATGAAGAGTTCTTTCATTTCAAAGAGGGAACTATTCTCTCCCTCCGAGATAAGTAAAATTGAATTATTGGAGAACCAGAGGCTTCTCGACCTCATAATGCACTACATCGACTTAATGGAACCATCCTCAGTCTTCTTGGTCACGGACGCGAAGGAAGATCATAGTTACGTAAAAAAGAAATCGTTGGAGGCGGGAGAAGAGAGACAACTGTCAGTTCCAAATCACACATACCATTTCGACAACTATTACGATCAGGCAAGGGACAAGGAAAACACCAAAATTCTTACTCCAAATGGAGAGAAGCTTCCTTTCATAAATACGATGGAGAGAGAGGCAGGTATCAGAGAAATTGAAGGACTGATGAAAGGGATAATGAGAGGGAGAACGATGCTCGTTGGCTTCTTCTCCCTGGGACCAAGAGACTCGCCTCTGTCTGCAAAAGGGGTCCAGATCACTGATTCGTACTACGTTATGCACAGCGACATGATTCTGTACAGGTCCGATTATGAATATTTCGTGAAGAACCCACAGGCTGATTTTCTTACGTTTGTCCACAGTCAGGGGGAGGTAGACTCTAGGAAGGTAAGCAAGAACTTGAAGAACAGAAGGATCTATTTTGATCTCGAAGGAAACAGGACTATGTCGGTGAACACTCAGTATGCCGGCAACACCGTAGGACCGAAGAAACTCGCGTTCAGAATCACAATAGCCAGGGCACTCAAAGAGGGTTGGTTGTCAGAGCACATGTTTTTGATGGGAGTAAGAGGGCCCGGGGACAGGATGACCTACCTGACGGGGGCGTTCCCTTCGGCATGCGGAAAGACGTCGACGAGCACGGTTCCATCGGAAAGAATCGTTGGGGACGATCTAGTTTTCATTAAGGAATTCGCGGGAAGGGCACGAGTAATTAACGTTGAAAATGGAGTATTCGGAATCATTGATGGGATTAATGAAGAAGATGACACCGCGTTATGGAACGCAATACACAGCAACAACGAAGAGATATTCTCAAACGTTTTGATTCATGATGGAAAACCCTTCTGGAATGGAATGGGGAAACCATTGCCTGACTCAGGGGAGAATCACAGCGGGAACTGGACGAAAGGGAGCAGGGACACCGAGGGCAACGAAATCACTCCTTCGCACAAGAACGCACGTTTCACAATTGGTCTGAGTTCATTCACGGGGTTGGATAGGAGTGCTCTTGAGGCGAAAGACGGTGTGAATGTGGATGGCGTGATTTTTGGCGGAAGGGATAGCGATACCTGGCCCCCTGTGTGTGAGTCACTCGGTTGGAATCACGGCGTTATCAATAAGGGCGCAAGCATAGAATCGGAGACGACCGCTGCAACTCTGGGAAAGACAGGTGTCAGAACTTTTAACGCAATGTCAATAATGGAATTCCTTTCAGTAGACTTGGGGAAATACATCCAAAATTATCTAGACTTTGGGTCGAAGCTGAAAGTCAAACCTCTAATATTTGCAGTCAACTACTTCCTTAAGGAAAATGGAAAATTCCTGAATGACAAGGTTGATAAGGCAGTTTGGTTGAAATGGATGGAGAGAAGAATTCATGGTGAAGTAGGAGCTACTCTCACTCCAATAGGATATATCCCAAAATATGAAGACCTCAAACCTCTGTTTCAGAGTGTCCTAAAGAAGGCGTATACCATGGAACAGTATGAACAACAGTTCAAAATCAGGGTATCGAAGCTGATCGAGAAGAACACGAGGGTAAAGGAGATTTACAGAGGAATATCGACAACACCCCGAGAGGTGGAAGAGGAGCTTGAAGGGGAGATAGCAAGGTTGAAAAAGCTGCGAGAGCAAAAGGGAGAAGTGGTCTCTCCTACGGCCCTTAGTTAATATGTCCCAATTACGATAGGTCCGACATTCCTGATTGTTTGGTGGTTTACTATTCTAGTCAATGGTATGCCTTCTGGTGATATCTTACGGCCGAGCTACGAAATTGTATCTAGGGATAGAATTTGTAATTATCATATCATAATGTTTTAATATGACATGATAATTTCAAGTTATGAAAAAAGTCGCCATAATGCTGGACGATGGTTACCATGACCTCGAACTTTGGGTTCCCTATTATAGGTTGAGAGAAGAGAAAATTGTCTTCGACATTCTTGCATGGCAGAACCGACCTTACAAGGGTGAATTTGGAATTGACCAGATAATACCAACACGACTTCTTTCTGAGACCCCTTTAAAGTATGATTTCGTGTTTTTCCCAGGGGCTAAATCTCCCGAGAACTTGCTGCAAAACCATAAAACTGTAGAGATCATCAAGAAGATGTCAGATGAGGGTACTTTCTTTGCCACAATATGTCACTCTCCTCTCCTGTTGGCCGAAGCTGGACTGCTGAAAGAAAGGAAAATAACAGGACATCCTACCATCAAATCTGCGGTTGAAAATGCAGGAGCGATGTTCGTAGACTTGCCGGTGGTTCGATCCTCCGAAACTATAATAACCGCCAGAACGCACTTTGACCTAAGTGAATTTATGCCAGAGTTCATAAACATCATCAAGTCTAACTGACGCGCATGGCCTGGAACAACATCGGCAAGAGAATTGGAATTAGGACAATCCTGTTCCCAGTCTTCGTAGTTGTAGCAATTGTTTTAGGCCTCGTTCTAGGATTTAAGATAAAAGCGGGTACCTCAATCGTAGCAACATACGGCATCCCGATAGGACTATTCTTCATGATATATCCGGCTATGACCAAGGTACGGTTGAATGAGCTGGGAAAGAGCCTCAGGAACGTTAGGACGGTAGGACTAATGGTGCTACTCAACTATGCCATCGCTCCGTTTCTGGTCGCTGGAATTGCTTATTTTTTCGTCTTTGAAATCTATAGACCCTTGAATCTTATAAGCGCTAATGTTGCATCTCAGATGCTCGTGGGAATCATTCTTCTTGGGGTTGCCCCTTGTATTGCAATGGTAATGGTCTGGACTGATCTTGCTCACGGTAATCTCCCACTTGGAGTGTCTTTTGTTGCTTGGAACTCAATCATTCAGGTCATAACAACTCCTTTCTTGGTTTATCTGCTTGCTCGCACTTCCGTGATTGTTAGTCCTGTTCTAATTCTGGAGAGCGTGCTGCTTTACCTCGTCTTACCGTTGATAGCAGGAATAATGACAAGAAGATTGCTTCGCAAAAAGACCTACTTTTCTCGTGTTTTAAATAAACTTGGGTCAGTACAAACCATAGCACTGTTGTTTACAATAGTAGTCATATTCTGGGGGGAGGGGTACGGGATAATCGATACGCCATCATTAGTCTGGATGGTTGGGATCGTGATGCTTATCTTCTATTTCCTGCTATTTCAGACCGGCTATCTAACTTCTAGGAGGCTTGGTCACGACTATCCCGACTCTACTGCGATCGGATTTACGGTATCCGCCAGGGACTTTGAGGTGAGCATTGCTATTGCCATAGCTGCATTTGCAGTTTACCCTTACGTAGCAATAACTACGGCAATAGGGCCTCTATTGGAGATTCCCTTGATGCTCTTTCTTGTGTGGGTCCAGCTTGGGAGAGAACAGAGAATAAATACAGCTAAGAAGTTGAGTTCAATGGAGATAGGCAAATGAACGATGATGCAAACTACTGCAGTATTAGAAAGATAGAGGAGGTTGACTCGGATAAATATGAGGATTTCTCAAGAATTTTGGGAGTGTTGGGAAACAAAAGCAGGATAGCAATACTAGAGATCATCTCAAAATATGACAGCGTCTGTTCATGCGAGCTCCAACCGGCAATGGGTCTGCCCCAACCAACTGTTACGGCCCATCTTCTAAAGATGTACGAAGTTGGTCTCCTAAAGAGGAGGGAGGAGTGGAAATTTAGCTATTATTCCATCAATCCGAAATATGAAAACCTGGTACACCAAATATTAAGAACTAAATCGTCTAACCAAAAAACGGTTAGTGCACGAAGTTCGATGAGCAAGTGAGGTTTGTAAAAAATTAAAAGAGGTTACTACCAAAACTCTAAGGTAATACAGTAAAAATCAGTTTCATAGATGTTAAGTATTAGTTGTGTGGCAATAAACGGACAGCAATTCGAGTAATGGATACATTTTCACCGATATCTTAATCCAACATCGTATGGAACCGTTTTTGTATCGACTGATCTTTTGTTATATCTGGAAAGTGTTGTATCCTCAAATTGAAATATCATAATGTGATATCCACAAATGACAACTGCCACCCAAGATAAACTCAAAGAAACGGGCAAGAAACTTTGGCACGGAGTCAGTAGGGAGGAATTTGTTTGGTACCCTAAGGTAGACGGTGATATTTGCGATGGCTGTTCAATCTGTATCTTGAGCTGCGGAAACTCCGTCTTTAAGTGGAGTATCAGTGATGGGAAACCCCTCGTAGCACTCCCCCAGAACTGCGTATTTGGATGTACTACCTGTGGGAAACTCTGTCCACGAAATGCAATTTCATTCCCGGAAGACCCCAAGGTCTTCCTAAGAGCCGCTACGATTAGGTATAAGGTATTCCCAGTAGTAAAACAAGAGCTTGAAGCGAGGTTAACGAAATTTCCAGACCATGACTTGAGTAAAGGAAGTGAGCACAAATATGGCAACTGAACTGGCAGTTTGGCACGGAATTAGTAGGAACGAGATAAATTGGCATCCTATAATAGATCCCCAAAAGTGCACAGGTTGCGGAATGTGCGTAATAACTTGTGGTGAAAAGAGGAACGTCTTCGGTTACGATAGAAAGTTAAAAAAAGCAGTAGTTCTAAATCCTGACAACTGCATGGTGGGTTGCAACAACTGTCAGGTATCGTGTCTTTGGGATGCGATTTCCTATCCCGAAGATACAAAATATCTAAAGGAGCTCGTCCGTAATATACCAAATGAAATTTTAAAACGCGAACTGAACGACAAATTGGAGACGAACCCAAGTCTTAAATCGTGATTGGTTACAGTTTATTTCCCATCATTATTTACTCAGGAATGGTGAATTCATTTTACCAAAATTGGTAATTCTGGGAAGCCCACTCAGGATGCTCTCTACGTAGTTTACCCTATAATGAGTAAATGGCATAGGACTGGTAGGGAGATGTAGTTAATAGATATGCTTAACTTTGAGGGATATGTAAATAAAAATGGAATAAGATTTCATAAGATTTATTACTTAATTTCTTTATTTTTAAGATTATGCCCAAATTTTCAATATTCATAATGACAATTCTGAGTTTAGGGATTATTAATATGGGATTGGCAATAGAAGAATACGAGTATATTATAAAAACTCCCATGCCAAATATTACAATGTATTATGTTTCCCCCTTTCCTTATTTTATCTTATTCTTGGCTCTCTCTGTAATTCTTATTTCAATAAGTATAATATCCCTAATTGCCAAATAGTGCATAGCATTGATAGAAATATATCCCATTTACATTCTGTCGATAAAAATACTGTCAAAATCAATGTCATTAGGCAAATAGGACTTATCATTAATAAATAACTCATTTCCTCTAAAATATATACTTGGTACAGACTGAATTAGTAAAGGTTTCACAAAAAGAATAAGATAAAACGATAATATTAACCTGTTCCATAGATTTATTACGCTTTATCCTCATTCTATAGCACGGAGAGAAAAATATAAGAAGTTTGTACTTTATTAAACGACAAAAATGAGAAGTTTGGTTGCCTAAAGAACGAAAAATTCAAAAAAGTAAGTTTGTATAACACACATTATAAGCGGGCCCGAGGGGATTTGAACCCCTGACCTACTGGTTAAGAGCCGGTCGCTCTACCTGTCTAAGCTACGGGCCCAGCGAAGGTTATTCTTTCTAAAGCATAAACATTTCCGGGTTCTGGTTGGGGAACTAAGCCATAGTACACGAAAGAAAAGCAGTAGGGCTCTGCGCATAGGTCATTCGTTTATGACGTCTCCCTTACCCAGGATCTCTGCCACTTCCTGTCTAAGAATTTCTTTTGGAATCTCTTCTCCTTTTTTTAGCATTTCTCGAATGCGTGTCTGGCTTATCATCATCCTTTCATCTGTGCCGTGCGGGCAAACATTTTCTGAAGTGATTCCCATACATTTCTTACAGTAAAAGGTGTCTTTGAACTTGAGTGGAATTATACCAATGTCCATTTCATCGAAAACTCTCTGGGCAGCATAAGGATCGTAATACCCTCCAACACCCGCCTGATCTCTTCCAATAATGTAATGGGTAGCCCCGAAATTCCTTCTGATTATGGCAAGAAATATCGAAGCTCTAGGACCGGCGTAACGCATTGTTATCGAAAGCGAACCCATCATTGCCTTCTCCAACCTGTGATAATTACTCATCAGTGCTTCATAGGATTCCAGTATGACGTTTGCCTTGTAATCCCCCTTCTTCAGCCGACCGACAACGAGATGAATGAATAGTCCATCAATTCCTGGTATCTCGAGCGACACCTTCTGCAGGTATTCATGCGCGACATGCGGGGGATTTCTGGCTTGATACGCGACAACTCCTTTCCACCCTCTCTTTGTAAATTCGTCTCTCACTTCCGACGGGTGTTTTTCGTAAGTACCGCCCGGTAATTCTGATTCTCTGAAGACCCTGACTTTCCCTGATATAGCAATATCACCGTAAGACTCAAAGAGATCCTGCACATTCGGATGTTTCAATTCTTCTGTCCCATACACAGACTGCGCAAATTCCTTCTTTTGCAGTTTGAACTTTGTCTCAATAGACATCGATCCATATGGGCGGTGTTTATGGTCGAGTAAGGCAATCTCGTCCCCTGGCTTTACCTTGTTATCAGTCTGCTGGTCAATCGCGAAGACTATAGGTATGGTCCAGGGGAGTCCGTCGAGAAGAGTTCTGTTATGCACGACAGATTTCACCTCCTCCTCGCCCATGAAACCTTCAAGAGGACTGTACGCTCCGTCGGCAAGTTTTAGGGAATCGTAAAAGAAATCTGTAAAAGGTTCCACTTGAACCATCCCTTTAAGTCCCTCGATGTGTTTTTCTTGATTGTTTAAATCCAACGAGACCTTTAGTCTCCCACCATACGGTGTATTGACCATAAAATCGTTAAAGCTTGTCATTACTTTTAATTTTCTATAATTACACTTAATTAGTCTGGTTAACAGCCAAAAGCATGCGGCAATTCACGTGAAAAATTAACGAAACTTTATCTTAATGGCAAGATTCTCCGCAAAAATGTACCTCGTCTGGTGGGTGGTGTTTTTCGTTAACCTCCTTCTTTCTGCAGGAATAATGTTGACCTATCTCAGTAGAAGCGACCGCGATAACCAGAGTTCTAGATCCAAAGGAGTGCAGCGGTTTTCAACCAGAACCCTCGTAATCGTACCTGTCAAGGGGGTGGATTATGAACTGGAAAAGAACTTGGTCTCTCTGAAAGGTCAGAAGTACGGTCAATTCGAATTGATAGCGGTGGTGGATGACGAAACGGATCCTGCAGTTGAGTTCCTGAAAAATGCGGGGGTAAAGTACACGGAATCTATCGAAATATGCACGGAATGTAGCGGAAAAGTGAGAGCGATTCATTCAGCTCTCGTAAAGTATCCTGATTTTGACCGTTACGTTGTTGCAGATTCGGATATAAGGGTTGAGGATTCGTGGCTTCAAAATCTACTGAACCCGTTGTCTGATCCGATTGTGGGCGTAGCCACAACCTTCCCAGTCTTTTTTCCAGAAGGTGGGTTTTGGAGCAAGTTAAAGACGTTCTGGGGTTTGGTGGGTCAGTCGATGATGGAATCACGGCTGACTAGGTTCGTATGGGGTGGGTCAATGGCGTTCAGGAAAGACTTGATTGATGAAGATGCTTTAAAACTACTTTCGCACGCTATTTCTGACGACATTGCGATACTCAGAATCGCCAAGAAAAAAGGGCTCAAGGTGGCCTACGTTCCGGAAGCCAGGCCGAGAATTTATTCGAAGGATGATTTCCCTACCTTCATGGAATGGTCTAACCGTCAGACTGCCTTTTCGATATATTCAACAAATAAGACATTCGCATTCGGAATGATCTATTATTTGGTCTTCATTTACCTATTGATTTCGTCCATCCTGCTCTCAGTTTTTGTTAACTTGCTGTTTGCAGTCTTCCTGTTTCCGTACCTCTACAATTCCGTCAGCAGTCTAAAGAAAGTGCCGGTGAAGGTTTGGTATTTTCTTGCGCTAACGTTTATCCTTCCGTTTGTCTACGTCTGGAACCTGATGTCCGGGATGACTAGGAAAAGAGTCGTATGGAGAGGGAATCGCTATTCCCTATCAAAGAAGTGACTTTGCTCTTCTATGACTTCACTTCTTCACTGTTCCAGACTAAATTCAACCTACGCATGCGCAAGTGAACTTACTGAAGTGAACTCTCTTCTCTGCTCTAGTCCGTGTCTCTTGACCTTTGAAATATCTACTCCTTTCTTTCTCGCTACGTCCTCGACTACTTTCATCATCAGGTAGCCGCCCACGTAAATTATTGCTCCGGTCCCTGCTCGCACTATCATGTTTCCGGCCCCCTCCGCCTTTCTCCTTGCGGCCATCTTAGCGAGATGTCTGTAAGAGGCATAGTAGACAGCAAGTTCTGCCTCATTGAGTAAATCACTATCAAACTTCTTGGAAGTTATTCTTCCCATTGGGACGTTTTGCAGAGGAGTTACTGTGAATTCAAACGGTCGTCCGTCATCTATCACAGAGTTGCTGAGCCTGTTTATCATGGCCACAGTATCCCACAGATCCTGGTCAGTTTCTCCAGGTTGTCCAACCTGAAGCGTAAAGGCAGATCTCCAGTAATATTTCGTCTCGTTGAACACACCTTGCCAGACTATTTCCTCCCAGCTTCCGTCAACCCCTATTCGTAGCGGCATGGTCTTGTTTGGCATGTGCTTCTTCGCAAGAGTTTCGCTGCCAGTCTCAAGACCTGTCTGAATTCCAATCCAGTTGTCGGGACCAGCTTTAATTACACGAGACAATTTTTCCATAAGTTCCGGGAATCCGGATGGAATAGAAATTCTCCCGTGAGTTGGATTTGTATCCTGGACTCCGGGGGTATCCATCACGTGCTGGAACATTCCAATGAGTTCTTCCTCGTTTGGTCTAAAGAAATTATCGTGTTTGTAACCCCATATATCGTCGGAATGAAGCCATACATGTGGATTACCTCCTTTCTTCAAATTTACCTCAATCTCAGCCCTGATCATTTCCGGGGTGTAGTACCTTAGGGGTCTCAGAGTGACTTCGCAGAAGTCACATCCTATTCCACAACCCCTCATGACCTCGATCATACCCTTAATTGCAGGATTCACAATTGTCGGTATTTCCTCGAGTTTGGGATACAACTTTCCAGTAAGCCCTCTTGAAAGTATCTTGTCATCCGCCTTGTATTTCCTTGAAAACTTCTCATCGTATTCTGTGTAGCCCTTATAGAACAGCTTAGGGTCTATGCTGTCGTTTGCTACCTGATCGAATAGTTCTGGGAATATATCGTCAGCCTCGCCAGAGAATGCGTAATCAATTCCTTCGTTGTCAAGTTCCTGTCTCATCTGAAAGAACTCGAGAACTCCGGGTCCTCCTATTAGGAGCTTCGCCTTTTTTCCCTTTCTTGCTGCATTGATTTTCCTTATGAGTGCCTCCCATTCTCTTCTTACCCAGGCATAAGGGTCTCCGCCAAATAACACATAGTAGGACATGGTGGTGGGTCCCAGGCCGAGCGGGTCCATGGTACTTACCCCAATGACCTCGGTATCGTCTTTTATCGCGCTTTCAATGCTCTCATTCTGGGCAACGTAAATGTCTTCCCTCTTGTTTTTTCTGAGCAGAGAGGCCTCCATCTTTCTAACTGCGTATGTGGTATGAAGCGGCTGCCCATCGCTCAGCATTGGATATGGCGGTCCTTTAAGAAAATTGAATATGGGAGCGGGAACTTTTGAGACTGGTGCACTCGGTAGGAAATCCAGTAAAGGAAAATCCCTGTACCCATACATCAGTGTGTTATCTGAAATCAGTACATATTTGGCCAAACAATTCGCCTCTCGTTGTGCAAGGGATTTCGAAACCGTTTATTAATTTTTTCTTGCAATATAATATAAAATAGGCGGTCTAAAGTCAATTATTTGGGTTGGGGCCTTATAAAGACGAGCTACTCTCATCCTACATAGGTAGTTTGGGAACGCATGAACTTTGGTTGTGTCCCTGACTCAACCAAAACGCTTGGCATCAACCTGATTTTTTTATATTTATTCAATCTTTTGAGAAGTGTTAGCAAAGGAAGAGGGAAACGCTTTTGATTCCATTTAACTTATAAGGCCTATGCGGGTCCTAATCTTCAGCGATATACACGCTAACATATATGCGCTGAGAGCACTTCTGAATCTCGAGAGATTTGATGAATCAATATTTCTTGGCGACATAGTCGATTATGGAAGCTCTCCAGTGGAGACAATAGATGAAGTTAGGGGTGTCTCGAAGTACATAGTTTCTGGCAATCACGATTTTGCCGCTGCATTCAACAAAGACTGTCTCTGTTCTCAGGAGAATCACGAGCTTTCTGTGTATACGAGGGAAAACATAACTCTGAAAGATCTCGGAGAGGAAGAAATAAGTTTCCTCAAGTCGCTTCCCACTTCCCTGGATGTGAAGCTGGACGGCTCTGATTTTCATTTGGTTCACGGTGCCCCTGCGGATTCACTTTATGGATACCTGTATCCCTGGAAGATTTCTAGCGAGCTACTTAAGGACCCTATGAGTTTCACGCAAGATCCTGGTAATTACCTTGTAGGTCATACCCATTACCAGTTTTTGGTCAATTACGGAGGAAACCTGATAGTAAATCCCGGATCATCAGGCCAGCCGAGAGACGGAAATCCTAAGCCGGCATATGCGGTGTTCGATACCGATAATCAGTCATTCGAGTTGAAGAGATTCAATTACGACAAGTCCAACCTTAAGTCAGACTTGGCTAAGAGAGTGAAAGACCAGAAGCAGCTTGAAAAACTCTACAAACTTTTCATTCTTTGAACATCTCTAGTTTCCGTCAAAATACTCAACTTCTTTAACACCAATTCCCTTCTTTTCTATTGATAGATCGATTTCGGATACTTGGGACAAACCTCTGCCAACAACCTCTCCATCCTTGACGAGTACAATTTCCATTCCCGGTTTCACGTCGTCAGTGATTCCCTTTATTCCTGGAATAAACAGATTGTCCCCCCGGAAGATACCTTCGGTTTCAATCGTCCTCGTTCCCCTGGCTGCTAGTATTTCCCCGAGCCCTTTCATCATCGTAAATCCAGAGACAGTCTTTTTCAGGATAGGGGATCCATCATACCTAACTATTCTCCTATTCCCCTCCTTCACTTGGCTTATCTTCTCTGGTTCAACCTCTAAATCAAAAAGGAATTTCAGTACATTGGAATATTCGGTCGATTCTTTCCTTCTTTTATCGCCAACGATGCCATGAGCACCAATTATTTTTGCGAGCTTTTGAGAGTTCTCGAAATTTATACTCCCTATGATCCCTTCGGCGTTATTAAACATCTCAACTATCTTTGCCTCTCCCTCCGGTAGAATGTAGAAAACGTTGGTAAAATTCTTGTTCTTGAAGTATTTCTTCCCAAAATCAATCAAGACCTTCTTCTCTTCCTCGAACCAGTGCCCTGTTACAGGAATGTCGTAGTACATAGCGGGAAAGAGTGATTCCAGTTCTCTTGGCACAAGGCCAAGTGGACTGGTTACAATCACTTCCTGAAACCCGCTAAGATACTGGTGGATAAACGAGTGGAGTATCCTGTGTGTTTTTGAAGTTGAATAGGGCTTGACGGCCGAGCAAGGAATCAAAAGCAGGTTGTCCGACGTTTGTTTCAGATTCTCTGTCCTCTTCCTGAAATCCACTATCTCCGGTCTGTAGACTCCTTCCAGACTCGCCGCCACTATGTTTTTCGGTCGATAATCCATGAACTTTTCTATGTAAGGATAGAATTCCATGTCGAGTATTCTAAGTGCCTCCCTTGAGAAGTTTGTGAAGGAATGGGTCTCAACAACCTCCCTGAACTTTTCATTATCCAGGGATAGTCTCACAAGATTGAGAATCCGATTCTTCTCCCCAATATTACTTTCCATGCATCCGGTTCCTTTGTACAATCCAAACTCGCTGGTACATCTGTCGTTTCCGAGAAGATGAATGGGGGAATCGTCGAGGAGATCTATTCCCATATAGAAGAGGATAGGATAGTCATTCGGGAGGCCAAAGGCAGGAAGATAAATCAGTTTGTCTGGAAACTTGAGACGAGCCTCGGTCACAGTCCTTACGAACTCCCTTGTGTTCAGTCTGTTAACTCTATTCAGAACAGCGAATTTCCCACTCAAAAATATTTGGTCCTTTCTCGTGTCAAGTTTTTGGCGTTCAACAGGAATATTGTCTATGCTAAAGACATCTGGAATCTTCTGGCCAAAGAATTCCCCATACCTTCTAGCGAGGTATCTCATTGCGAACCTAAATCAGTAAAATCTTGAGAATAAATAAACTTGTCCCGGCCTTTGGAATCAATTTCCAGTTTATTCAGAAAGATCCAAAGTTGAGCATAATGAGTCCGAAGTCTCCCTGGGTATGGATGAATCCCTGCCTGAAGTCAATGCTTCCCAGTCTGTTCTTTATTTTCCTGACGAACGTAATTACGTCGTTGGAATCTATATCACTTCCTATTTCGAGAACCATGTAGAGTCTTCTTATCTTGTCTCTCGGATACCTGTTGATCTCTTCGAACAAATCCCTTTCGGCTATGCTGAAATTTACGAACGGATATGTGAAACTAGAAACCTGAACAGGTCCATACAGGGTGGTTAGCATCTTAATGTCGTGCAGCGAGATCCCAAGGGCGGTTGAATTGTCCACGACCTTCGAAATACTCACTACCTTCTGCCAGATGTGCTTATAGTACCTGTTGTTAATGTCCAGTATTCGCTGGTTCTTGGAGTCTGACAGTAGATATTCCGAGTCGATGAGATCCAGTACGTCAAGGTCGGATTTTATACGCTGGACTTTCTCGAATTCCTTCTTCTTGTCTGCACCTATGGGGAGTATTGGGAAGAAACCTATTAGTGCCCCTGTAGATCTTAGGATTTTTAGTAGAGGAGGAATGATGGCATCCTGAAATCTACCCTCAATCTGAGCCACAATAAATATCAGACTGGAGGAAAAGTTGTCGATGATAATGCTCCTCTCACCTCTAAGAATTTCATCAATCTTCTGCCCGAATCCCCCATCAAATTCTTTTAACTGGAGGATGTTATCGACCTTGCAGTCCCTGACGCTCTCAGGATCATAATCCAATCCAGAAGTTAGCGTATCTCCGGTGAAATAGGAAGCTACAGCTACACCTAGGTGTCCGACTCCTAGCACTCTCACGTTACCAAGTTTAGCGTTACCCATTATTAGCAGCCTTGCTCAGCTGTTCTTTCTCTAGATCCCGTATCTTATCTCTTATATAGTCCCTGACGGCTGTCCTAATAAGGTCTTCTCCATCTACCGCCATTCCCTTGTTCACAATGACGTCGATGTTCTCGACTTCGTTTCTCGGAAGTCTAAGAGTCATTTTCTTAGAAGGACCTGTGCTGGTAAGCTCGTCAAGATGGGACTCAATTGCCTCTCTTATGAATTCCGAGATGTTCTTGAATTTACCTGCCTCTATCAGCTCGTTGATCTTGGTGACTGACCCGAGGGATAGACGAACGGTAATTCGAGACTGGTCTGGTAGATCAGACATTTAACATCCTTCTCCTGACTTTCTGTCAGACATATATCACATTCCAGATATTTAAGACTTTAATAAATCGCCTTTTCAATATTTAAACTGACATATTATAAATTCATAGAATCAGCAAAGGTATTATCGATATATGCAATTATAATTGACATGATGCCCGGCAGGATGAACGAAAGGCAGATAAGGAGAATGATGCAACAGGCTGGCATAAAATCCAGCGAAATGGATGGAGTGATACAGGTCGACTTTTTATTTAGCGACAAGAAGATCTCTGTCAAGAATCCTCAGGTCACTATTCTCGATATTCAGGGAACGAGGACGTACCAAGTAGTCGGTGGACAGGAAGTCTCAGGTGCAGAAGCTGAAGTTCCCAAGTCCAAGGATTCTGATATAAACGAAGAGGACCTCAAGCTGGTGATGCAAAAGACTGGAGTGGATCGAGAGAAGGCAATCGAGTCGCTCAGAAAGAACGGTTACAAACCTGCTGAGGCCATAATCGCACTGATGACTAGTAAATGAACAAAGAAATGGAGTATGATAGAAAAGAAGTTCTAAAGCTGATATTAGAAAATCCTTCTTTGCGTAAAAAGAAATTGCAAAGGGTCGAAGAGATAGAACGCACCCTACGGAAAATTAGGGATAAAGAAAAGCTAGACTTTGAGATATTCCTGGGAGGATCGTATGCGAAAGGGACTGACATCAAAGGATCTGATGCCGATATTTTTATGCTCTTCCCGCACGAATTTGACGCAATTGAAATACTCCGAATTCTAAAGAAGGAGTTCCCGGATGGAAGAGAGGAATACTCAGACCACCCATATCTGATGCTTCCGCAGGATACGTTTTCTATAGATATAGTTCCTGGCTACAAAGCCTCTACAGGAAGCGACCTCAAAACTGCGGTCGACAGGACTCCATTCCACGTTAGATTTGTGCAAAAGAATTTCTCGCAGCGAATGAAGAATGAAGTCAGAATTCTCAAGCAGTTTCTGAAAGGCATCGGAGTCTATGGAGCGGAATCGTCAGTGCAGGGACTTTCAGGATACGTCGCCGAATTGCTAATTTACAAGTACGGTTCTTTCGATAAACTCATAACTAATGTAAGGACTTGGAAAATTCCGTGCATTCTGGATCATAACGACAAGGAGTTCAGGGGGGCAAATATCGTATTGGTCGATCCCGTAGATTCTGGAAGGAATACCGCCGCCAACGTGTCTGTGGAAAACCTGGCGACGTTCATACTTGCAGCCAAAATGTTCAAATGGGAAAACTGGAAAGAATTCTTCTATCCGGTGAACAGAGATTTTGATCTTCCAAAAGAGGCCGTCGTGATATACTTCCCCTGTAAGAGGTGCAACGAGGAAATCCTAATACCTAACCTTCGAAGAATAAGTACTGTACTGAGGGGTGAACTCGATGCTCTAGGATTCAGGGTGATTTATTCTTCTGTATTTGTGACCAACGGCGGCTACATTGTCCTCATACCAGAGGCAAATGAGCTGGGTGAAAGTGCCCTCCATCTGGGGCCTCCAGTGACTAGCCCCAACGTCAAATCCTTCCTGGAGAAATGGAGGAACGGGACTAAATTCGGCATGCCTTTCATTGCTGGAGACAGAATCTGTGTTCTTCGCGAGAGGGAAAAGAGAGAGGTGCCTGAGGCGATAGCAGAGATAGTCCCGAAGATAAAACTGGCCAAGGATTTTGACCTCAACAGGATACTGGTAATTTCAGGATCAGACCTTGATTCTGTTCCAGAGTCTATCAGGAAGAGGTTTCTCTTCCCGTCTCTTGGAGGCTGGGCCGTCAGTCAGGGAATATTGAGCGAAATGATCCAGAATCCCAAGAAGGATAGCAACGATATAAAGAAGGCAATCAGATAGTCGGAATTCTTTTTCGTTTCATGTCCAGCTCTGTGGATTAGATAAACGCCCGCGACAAGTACAACGAACAGGAGAAGTACTCCGATGTAGCTACTCCCTGCGGGCAACAGGCCGGTCAAGAAACCTAGGAATGCAGATAATGTGAATGCAATCAACATTGCCTTGCCCCTTGTAACGTCAGCGACTACGTACTTTTTCCTATCAAACGTTTCCACTTACACTACCTCTTTCATCATTTCTACGACGACCTTCATCGGGTCCGGGGATTTAACTACTCCTGAGGCCACGAGGACTCCCTCCGCACCCAGATTCCTGCTAGCCCTTATGTCCTCCCTGTTCTTTATTCCAGCCCCCACAATGAGTTTTGATCCACTCCCTCTTAGGAGTTCTGCAGCTTCTTCTATGATTTCTGGCTTTGCTGTCGAGACAGACGTGTTCCCTCCAATGAGTTCGGGAGGCTCATATGCTATGAAATCCGGATGGAAAATCACCACATTCCTTATTTCCTCTAAGTCTGCAGCACATACTAGCGTCCTCAAACCCAGTCGGGATGCCATTTCGATAGATTGTCTGATCTTTTCAGTGCTGATCTTGTGTTCAGAGTGGTTCAACATCAGTCCTGAATACTGGTATTCTTTCAGAACTCCTATAGGTATGTGACCCGTAAACGGTCCAGAATCGAGAGGTTCAGCAGTCTGCACGTACTTCGTCAGTCTTGTCTCGATGAGAGAATCCAACGGATTCAGAACCAGCACTATTGATTCCTTCGGGATGGATGAATTTTCAATGCTTCGGACTAATTTCAATGCATTCCTTGAGGTAGACTCCGAATATGCTTTGAAATTAATAAAAAAGAGCAAAAATTCACCCTAGCTTTGCAACCGCTTCCTCAACTTCCTTGTAGTTTGGTTCCTTCCCAGGGTTCTCACTCACCCATTTGTATGTGATCTTCCCGTTCTTGTCCAGCACAAAAACAGCTCTCTTTGAGACGGTGAGTCCGTTTATGTTGAAGGCGTTTTCATGGACACCTCCATAAGCCCTGCTCACACTCTCTGTGAAATCGCTCAGTAAAGGAAAATTCAAATTGTTCTCTTTCTTGAACTGTGCAAGCGAGAATGGCTGATCTACGCTTATTCCATAAACCTGAGCCTTGATTCTGTTGAAGCTTGCCATTGCATCCCTGAAGGTGCAGAGTTCCTTGGTACAGACAGACGTAAAGGCTCCAGGGAAAAATGCCAACACTGCAGGGTGCCCGAGCATGCTAGATGACTTGACCGGTTTCAAGTCTGAGTCTACTAGTTCAAAATCCGGTGCCTTGTCTCCAATGTTCATAGTTGGTTTATGTAGACTTATTATTAAAAACTCGCCCATTGTGTCTAAATATCTGACACTAACCATTGGAATAATCTAAGACTGCTGTTTGCCACTGCTCTTCTTCACATACTTCATTCTCTTTGCTCTCTGGTCATACCTCTCCTGACCTGCGTTGAACAACGCCTTATCTTCTTCTGTTTCCAGTTTAAGCTGGGGTACCTCCACAGGCTTCCCGTTGTCGTCAAGCGCAACCATAGTCACGGTGGCCTTCCTGTGAAATTGATATCTCCTGTTTCCAGGTTTTCTGCAAACACTTCCACACCTACCTCCATTGAAGACCTACCAACAAAGTTCAGTCTCCCTTTCAATTCAACGAGGTCTCCAATACGAACGGGATAGATGAAATCTATGTGCTCTATATTCGCCGTAACACAATTTCTTCTGCAGTGTTTGGTTGCAACGATCCCGGCTATCTCATCTACCATCTTCAATATGGTTCCACCAAAAACGTTTCCAGCGACATTTGCGTCTGGGGGTAACATTACCCTGGATATTGACGATTCGGATTCTCTCGGTGTTTTTTCTTCCATTTAAGACGCCTCTATACTTATTGAATTGCCTGTTTATCGTCATTGCAAAGTCTGTATATAGAGATTGGGAATGTCTTTAGACGTATCGCGGAAATTACGGATAGAATGTTCAAGGATGTCTCCTCTAGGACACTTCAGGGCTCAAATCAGTAACCTGACCAACCCCCCAGAACGGGAATAATCGTTCTTAGTTCGGAATGTTAAATATGATGAATAAGATTATTAATCGATTTAATGAGGGTCCACCAGGGAAACGGCATCTTGGAAAGGAAGCAACTCACTTATGCTTACGAGAAAGAATTTTTGAACCGTTTCCGTGATTTGCCCTTCGAACGTTTAGAGAGTGAGTGATGTTATGAAATCAAATGATGAAAAAGTTGCAATCATAGGGATTGGGCATTCCAAGTTCGGGAAGAGGCTTGACGTAGGCATTAATGAACTGGGCTGGGAGGCGATAAGACCTGCCCTGCAGGATGCTGGAATAACTCAGAAGGAAGTGGATTTCTATTCGGTCGGAAATTTCGGCTACTGGAGCGAGGAGATACTTCCTGCGGTGACCATAGGGGAATATGCGGGACTCACTTGTGGCAGCCTCAAAACAGAGGCTGCCTGTGCATCTGGCAGCGCCTCACTCAAGATAGCGATGGATAGCATCCTCTCGGGAAATGGAAAGATAGCCATGGCCATGGGCATCGAGAAGATGTACAATTCCCCCAACGGTACGATTATAGAACTCATTGGAAGAGCTGGAAACTATTTCTGGGAGTTTGAGAACTTTGGAATGACTTTTCCTGGGTACTACGCACTTTATGCAACCAGATATCTTGAAGAATTCAAGTCAAGAGAGGAGGATTTGTGCGAAGCAGCGGTCAAAGCCCACCATTACGGAGCCCTCAATCCATATGCACAGTTTCAGAAAGAGACGACAGTTGAGGAGTGCATGAAATCAAAATATGTATCGAGGCCTTTAAAACTCATGGATTCGTCACCAATTACCGACGGTGCCGCCGCGGTGATACTTGCAAGAGGAGATGTCGCACGTAAATTCACGGATACCCCTGTCTATATAGAAAGTCAGGGTTATGCTACGGGTACGGCATACATCGGGAGAAGAGACGAGTACACAGGATTGGAAGCTAGTAGGAGAGCAGCTGAATCTGCCCTCAAGAGGGCAGGGATTGATGGAATCGGGAACAATTTCGACCTGTTTGAGGTCCATGACTGCTTTACCATCGCCGAAGTGATGGCTTATGAAGACGTCGGGATAGCCAGGCGGGGGGAAGGCATCAAGCTACTGAGGGAACACCAGACTTTCAGGGATGGAAAGTACCCGGTGAACCTGGACGGGGGGCTGAAGTCAAAGGGGCATCCTATTGGTGCGACAGGAATAAGTCAAGCTGTAGAAATAACCAAACAGCTAAGAGGGGAAGCAGAGAGAGGAAGGCAGGCGGATATAAAGAGAGGAAAAGCTCTGCAGCACAACGTGGGAGGGACTGGGCACTATGCGTATGTTACAATCTACTCAAGGGGTGATTAAATGCCGAACGAACCTATCCTAGAAGACAGAAGAGTTCTTGACCTAAGATACAGGATGCCTATTTCTCAGATATCTAATTTCTTCGACGGTCTTGAGAAAGGCAAGGTTCGAGGAACTAAATGTCGAGACTGCGGAAGAATGTACTTCCCTCCACAGTCTGATTGTCCAGTCTGCATGAAGAGAAACCTGGACTGGGTGGATCTAGATGGCGAAGCAACACTTGAAACGTTTACGATAGTCGAAGTTACTCCGACATCTTTCGTGACAGAGGGAAGTTATATAGTTGCAGTAGGACTCCTGAAAGAAGGAGTACGAATACTCTCTTGGTTGAATGTCACAGATAGGGGAAGCATTAAAGTCGGGATGAGGATGAGATTGAAAGCATTAAAGAAAAACGAGGGGTACTACAGTTACGAATTCTTTCCTTATTAGGTAGGTCATCACTTGGGTAGCAGATAACCTAAGATCAGTTGTAGACCTTCTCATCCTCCAGCCTAAAGTCTAGGGCATCCTTTTCGATTTCTCTTTTCGTTGTTCCATAGTTCTTGTCAGTGAATTCCTTGATGAATTCGTGTTGAATGATCAGTTTCATCACTTCGCTGCTGCCGGTCCAGATGAGACCCAACCTTGAATCCCTGAGCAGCCGCTCAACAGGATAAACTGTGGTGTATCCGATTCCTCCTAGCATCTGCATCGAATCATTAACTATCTTCCACATAGCCTCGGTCGACTGGAGCTTTGCTATTGAGACTAGTTTCCTTACGTAAGCCAGGTCCGCCTTTCCCCTTTCGAGTTGATCCGCTGCTTTGCTGGCAACAAAAACCATCGATGATGCACTCTGGAGCAATGCAATGCTCTCTGCCAGTTTGAAACTAATTCCTTCGTGCTCGATCAATTTCTTTCCGAAAGACTCTCTCCTTAGTGCGTATGAAGTGGCGACTTCTATCGCTGCGGTTCCAACTCCTATGGATCCTGAAGCAGTCGTTAGCCGTTCAGGAACCATCATTCTGTTGAATATCTCGTATCCGCCATTCAGTTCGCCTATCAGGTTCTCCTCTGGCAGCTCGGCGTCTTTGAATACTATTCTCGCCGTTCCGCCACCCTTGTTTCCCATCAAGCCGTACATAGTCTCGACTCTAAGACCGGGAGTTTCCCTATCTACTATGAAAGCACTCACTCCCCTTGTTCTGGATTTGGCATTCTTATCAGTCAGGGCATATGTAACGAAAAAATCAGCACCCTTCCCTCCCACAATGAATCTCTTCTGGCCGTTCAGGACGAATTTGTTTCCACGCTTTTCAGCAGTTGTTTTCATCATACCAAACAGGTCTGAACCTCCAGAAGGTTCTGTTATTGCTTCGGCCCCGTACTTGCTACCGCTGGTTATGCCACGAAGATATGTTTCCTTCTGCTCCCTTGTTCCGAACCTGAAAATGGGCTCCCCCACGATCGTTCCTAGCGAATACATGCAGCTGAGTGTGAACCCTAAGTATCCCATTTCCTCGACCGCAGCAGACTCCCCAGTCCAAGTGCTCTCACTCCCTCCGTACATCTCAGGGAACCTTAGACCGACGGTCTTGGATTTCGTGATGATGTCTATAAATTCCCTTGGGAACACCGTTTCCTCCGTCTCAATCTTTCTAATCAGCTCGTGAGGGACTGATTTGACCGTCTTCCTCACTTCGTATTTCGTCTTTCTTTCGTCCTCGCTAAGCAGAAAATCCTCCATTGAAATCATCCTCCTTCGTCTATTGCTATACCAGATGCAATACTTTGGTTGGATAAAAATGGTGTCTCTATGGACTCTGTGGATTGACAGTATTCAACTCAAGATGGTAGCAAAATATAAATTTGCCTTCACCGCTCGTTCTCAGTTTGATCAAGGTCAGCCAATGGAATCAGAATAAAGGTCTGCTTAAAAATATTAATTAATTTCCTTACTAACAATCGGAATATTTAACTATAGGACTACTTTTAATATTGTGGAAAAATCGATAGAAAACAACAGGATCTGGTTAAAACTCTATGACAAGGGAGTGCCAGCAGATATAGAATGCGATGTTGGAAAGCCGTATGATTTTCTTAAAAATAGTGCTGAAAAGATCCCTGACAGACTGGCAGTGGTCTTTTTCAATTACAAGCTGACGTACAGACAGCTTAAGGACAGAGCGGATTCGTTCGCAGCATTTCTAAAGATGCTTGGCGTTTCCAAGGGAGATAGGGTAGCAATTGACCTTCCGAACTGCCCTCAGTACATCATTGCTTTTCAGGCGATAAACAAAATTGGGGCAGTGGTGACACAGATTTCGCCGACATATTTCGAAGTGGAGATTGGAAGAATAATTGATGATTCAAAGCCAAAGGTCCTGATCGTGTTCGATGATCTCATACCCAGGATAGAGGGGATAGTCAAGAGACTCCCTGAACTCATAGTGGTTGCGACAAGCATTGAAGATTATCTTGCTTTCCCTCTGAACTCCCTGTACAGGATGCAGAGAAAGAGAAACAAGAAGTTTGTTGAGATTCCCTCAAAGTTCAGGAAGTTCACAGAACACACTGCATTTACTGGTCAGTCGGAAGAAAATAATGATCCTAAATCCCTGGCGGTTCTTCAATATACTGGGGGAACTACTGGGGTTCCTAAAGGGGCAATGCTGACTAACAGCAACCTCGTATGTAACACGATTCAGTCCATTGCAACTCTGCCTGGGCAGGGGTTCGGTAAGGATGTAATGCTCAGCGTCATTCCCTTCTTCCACGTTTTTGGAATGACTGTTGCGATGAACTTTCCTATCAGAATAGGAGCAACAATGATACTTCAGCCAAAACCGGAAGTGGAGGGAATACTCAAACTGATAAAGAAGTACCGACCATCCTTCTTTCCGGGTGTTCCAACGCTCTATGGGGGTATACTCCTGAATAAGGATATTAAGAACGTGGATATGAAGTCGGTAAAGTACTGTATATCTGGATCTGCGCCACTGCCCGTTGAGATCATTGAAAAATGGGATGCAATTACTGGAGGTCATTTGGTTGAGGGATATGGGTTGACGGAGGCATCTCCAGTCACTCACGTGAATCCTCTGTATGGTAAAATCAAACCTGGTTCTATAGGCATTCCTGTGCCCTCGACATATGCAAAGATCGTCGATCCTGAGGAAGGGTCCAAAGAAATGCCAATAGGAACGGAAGGAGAGTTGGTAGTGAAGGGCCCGCAAGTGATGGAAGGATATTACAACAACCCCGAAGAAACTAAAGGAGTGTTAAAGGACGGATGGCTCCACACGGGGGACATTGCAAAAATGGACGAAGAAGGTTATTTCTATATAGTGGACAGGAAGAAGGACCTGATAATCGTAGGAGGGTTCAACGTATACCCGAGGGAGGTAGAAGAGATACTCTACCAGAATCCGAAGATAAAGGAAGCAGCCGCGGTGGGGGTAAAGGACGCGGCTCACGGCGAAGTGGTCAAGGCATTCGTTGTACTCAAGGACGGAGAGACTGCCACGGAACAGGAGATCATCGATTTCTTCCAGGGGAAGATTGCGAAATTCAAGATTCCCAGGTCAGTAGAATTCAGGAAGGACCTTCCGAAGACTCTTGTAGGAAAGATTCTCAGAAGGGAACTCAGAGAGGAGAAATAAGGTCAGTAGAAGACAGTTCAATAGTCAACCAAGGAAACCTGCGCTGAGAGATGGAATTAATTTCAGTGAATACTCAGCAAGTAGCAAGGAAGCTGTTGGTTGCGGATGAGCTCAGGAGTGCAAATGCACAAGCAATATCGAAATCACTTTTCAATTCCAAAGTCGGATTGCCTTTTGTGCCAGTCACGTACCGAAATTCGAATACAGGCAGTCCATTAGCCTTGCCGCCTTTGGCTAGTCACACGTCGGGGTTATACCCTCCGCTAATTCCCTATAGGAATCCCTTCCCTTGCTCCTTTATACGAATCCTGCTTTTGACTCAAAGACCAGAGTGGCTAGCTCCTCCATGTCATTGTCTTCTCTGTGGAACAACACTGAAAGGGCCATGGAATCTCTGTAAAATTTCTCAATCCCGAAGTCTTCAAGGTATCCATAACCCCCGTGAATCTGGAGCGATGTCTTGCTCATGTCCTTGGCAAGGTTCAGGGACTTGTGCTTTAGGAACATGGCCTCTTTTCTGTTAATCGAAGATGACAAAAGGTCATGGAAATATCTCTTTAGAATGTTCATCTCTGCAATAAGAGAAGTCAGATCAAAGGCAAGAGGTTGGAAATCCTTGAGGTAATGTCCGAACGCAGTTCTTACTTTTGCATAGTCAAGGGCTTTCTGGGACACTCCCTCGCTCATTCCAAGTGCTATAGCCGCTATCGGAATCGCGAAATCCTCGTACATCCTTCGTAGGGCTTTCCTTCCGTCTTTTTCTATTATTGAGTAGTCACTTGAATCAACCACTATGCTTGAAAATCCTATGCTCCTGAATCCAAGTTTCTTGTGCTTCTTTCCTGCAACAAACCCAGATTTCAGGAGGATCAGTTCCCCCGTCTCTAGCATCGTAACTACAAAGTCCGAATCACTTCCCAGGACGTACTCTTTTTCTCCCTTGACCCTGCCGTTATCAATTTTCAGGCTCCCATTCTGACCCTTCGTGACAAGAAGATCTGAAAAGGTCACAGTTCCTGATTTGGACCCATTTCCAACGGCATCGAGGATTCCCTGCTCCTTTACCAGGGTTGAAAACGCATTTATCAGTAGGACTTTTACAGCTGCAGCAGGAGCTGACTTTGCTAGATTCTCCAGAACTACCGAGAGGGCCTTCAGATCTGATCCCGTTGTGGTACCTCCCTGAGACATCATCGAAAAGAAGCCTTGATCTGCAAGCATTTTTATGAAGTTAGGCCCCATAGTTTCATTCTCAAGCTTCAATGAATTGTTGTCCACAAATTTCGTATTGAAGTCCTTAACAGTGTTCTCAAGGATCTCGTATTCTTCTTCCATCCTTATCACGCTCCCTCTTCCTTCAGCATCATCCTCGTAATAATAAGTTTCTCTACCTCGGTAGTGCCTTCCCAGATGTCGAGAATCTTCGCATCCCTGAAGAATCTTTCAAGGTCGTTCGTCAGCCCGTGAAGGGACATCAGCTCCATGGCCCTCCTCGTAGAGAAAACTGCGGTCTCTGCTGCGTAGTATTTGGACATGCTAGTGACAATTGGATTTGGAGTAAACTTGAAAAGGTAGGATGCAGCCTTGTATGTCAGGTTTCTCGTAGCTTCCACTCTGGTCGCTATTTCAGCAATGGCAAGCTGAAAGTTCTCCTTTAATTCCCCGGTTTCGGAAATTTCTCCATATTTCTTGGAATATTCTATCAATCTGTCTAGTGCGCCATGCGCAATTCCTAGGCCCTGTGCAGCTACGTAGATCCTGCTGATGTTGAAGAAGGTCATGATGTAATAGAATCCCTTCCCCTCCTCTCCAACCATGTTTTCCTTTGGAACTCTCACATTGTTGAATATCAGTTCGGCGGTATTCGTTGCCCTCACTCCTAGCTTGCCGTGAAGTTTGTTCACCGAGAAACCTTGGCTCTTTGAATCAACCACAAAGACGCTCATTCCCCTGTGTTTCTTCTCTGGAGAGGGAGGGGGAGATGTTCTGGCCAGGACCAGGAAGTAGTCCGCAATCTGCCCGTTGCTTATGAACATCTTTCCTCCGTTGAGAACATAAGAATCGCCATCCAACCTCGCCTCTGTCTTTATGTTTGCAACATCCGAACCACCTCCCGCTTCCGTTACGCCAAGCCCCAGGGTCTTCTGCCCCGAAAAGACTGGATTCATATACTTCTCCTTCTGAGCGTCGTTTCCAAAGAACATGAATATTTCCGCTCCGAAGGCAGATATTGTTACGGATATCCCCAGTCCGGGATCTCTCCTCACGAGTTCTTCTATGGTCACCAACACCTTCCACGGATTGGAAAAATCCAATATCTTTTCTTTCTTTGAAATTGCCACTATTTCTGTAGGAAATCTTTCCTCCCTATCGGATCTTTCTGCTGCTTCTTCAGTGAAATATTTTTCGGCAAACTCTTTCGCTCGGACTATTGCTTCCTTTGCATCATCACCCAATTCGAAATCCATACTTTCACACCCTCTCCAATATTGCTGAATAACCCTGGCCACCACCCACGCACAGTGTGGCCATTCCTCTTTCCTTCCCATTCTTCTTCAATAATCTTGAAAGCGTACCCGCAAGTCTTGCTCCTGATGCGCCAAGCGGATGTCCTATTGCGATGGCACCACCGTTAACATTGACCTTGTTCCTCGGAATATTGAATTCTTTCATCGCATTCAGCACGACCACAGCGAAAGCCTCGTTTATCTCCCATAGATCGATATCGTCCGCTTTCAGCCCAGCGCTTGCAAGTGCTTTCTTTGACGCAGGAACTGGTCCCTCTCCCATTATTGAGGGGTCGACTGCCGCCCAGCCAAACGAACCAATTTTTGCAAGAGGTTTCATCCCATATTCCTTGACTTTCTTGCCAGAGGCAAGCATAACAAGAGACGCTCCTGCGTTGAGCGGTGATGAATTGCCGGCCGTTATTACTCCTCCCTCTTTGAAGGCGGGAGGAAGTTTTCTCATCTGCTCTATTGAGCTATCTTTTCTGATCGACTGATCCTTATCGATTACTTTTGTCTCACCCTCAAACTCCACTTCAATCGGAAGGATTTCATCTTTGAAGTATCCTTCATCTTGAGCTCTCGATGCAAACGATTGACTCTCGTATGCAAACTTATCCATTTCCTCCCTCTGGATGCCCTTCAATTTTGCCAGTTTCTCTGCAGTCAGGCCCATATAGAACCCAGTCTTCATATCGTACTTCATGTACTCAGGTCTCAGAAGGAGTTTTAGGTTAGGGCTCACCATCGGATTATCTCCGAGAGGAACGTGAGTCATATGCTCCATTCCGCCCGCGAGCACAATATCAGAATTTCCCGTCATTATTTCCATTGTTCCGATCGTGATTGCATTCAGAGATGAAGAACAAGCACGGTCGATAGCCATTGCAGGAACTTCGACTGGAAAACCCGCCAGCAAAAGAGGCTGTCTCCCTCCATACATCCAGTTCTCTCCCACCTGCAGAGCGGAACCGAGAATCACGTCATTTATTTCCTTAGGCTTGACTCCCGTTTCCCTAATCGAATCCTTCATAAGTTCTGCAAGAGCCTCATCCATTCTGACGCTGTTAAATACATCCTTTGACGGATCGCTGGGTTTCGACTTTGAAAAGGCCGTTCTCTTATAATACACGAGGTAAACATCGCTTTCTTTTCCAGACATTGAAACCACTCATTCATACAATTCTTCTATATAATTCGTGGCGCTGTTTTAGGTGAGTTTATTTTAGCTCGCCGAAAGATAGATTTGGAGGTCCCCCACGAAACCCTGAGATGGAGGTTCTATTGTGAGTAGAATGTTCTGGCTCGAATTACTGGATATTGAAAATGGAGAAGCGGGGGTTGAAGAAATTAAGTCAAAACCTCCACTTCCCGTTCCAAGAAACCTCACAACGTGAGTTGCACTGCCGCGGTTTGTTAGTTCGAAGGAAAAATGGAAAGATTCTCCTGGCGTAAGGGTCTTGAAATTCCACGTGAAATTTTGAACCACGGGTCCAAAATAACCTGAGGAGTTACCAAGATACTCGATGTGTACCTGCACACCCATTACGTTTGTCGTTGCAACTGAATTTAAAGAGAGGGCAAAGAAAACTGACATGGATACCACGATGACCACTACACTCACAGCTACAACCCTCCTTCTGTTCCTGTGTTTCTCCTCGGTGATGGGAATCCTGACAGGTTCCATTGCAGCTTATCTCTATTATTCTCTTTCATTTAAAACAGGCGGTTCCAATAAAGAAATTTTCTTGTGATTGTGCTCATCGACCCGAAAAAAGTTATTATTGAGAAGGGGTTTTTGAATAAGACCTATAATGGCTGGAGGAATAGTTAGTCCAACCCTTGTATTTATACCAGAACTAGAACTCATAATCCTCTACGTGACTTCTTTCTCGGCAGCTGCCTTTGTGCTTTATTGGTATTACAGATCGTACAGCAGACTCGGTATCAAGATAAGTGATCTTCTAAGGTACATCGGGAAGAACTGGAAGACGATGATCAGCCAGGCACTTAGTTATGGTGCTTTCCACAAGAAGACCATAAAAAACGCCTATGCAGGCATCATGCATCTCTTGATATTCTACGGAATGCTGATTCTGTTCATCAGTACCGCACTTATCGCCCTTTCCCATGATATTTTAAAGCCGCTTTTCCACTTCGGAATACTGGTAGGGACGTTCTATCTCAATTTTGAGGTGTGGGCTAACATAGGGGGCATTATGCTTCTTGTTGGCCTCGGAATGGCGCTCTACAGAAGGCTGGCAAAGAAGATAGTACTCGAGTCCCTGTTCGACGATTACATCCTGATCTCAGGAATTGTCATTTTGTCATTAGAGGGTTTCTTCCTTGGTGCACTCAAGATTGCACTTTTCAGAAACTGGTTCGATAGTTACAGGTTCATCGAGTGGTACCTCTCATACCTGTTTCCGCACAGTATGAATCTGAACCTTGGGATAACAATCTACAGAGAGTTATGGATGGTACATATTCTTACGGCCTTTGTGCTTGCAATTTACCTGCCATTTTCCAAGTTTTCGCACATTGCACTATCGTGGACGAACGTTACAATAAAGAAATTTCACCCGAGGGGTGAACTCACTACTCCTTTCCTCCTTTCGGAGGCTCTAGAATCCGGGAACCTTGACTTTACGGTCGGTGCAAAAGAGGTACTGAATCTTTCGACTTCCATGAAGATAGATTCTCTTGCCTGTACGAACTGCGGAAGGTGTGAAAGGGCTTGCCCAGCAGTTCTTGCTGGATCTGATCTTGATCCAAGAGTTGTTGTACAGAACGTCAAGGCAGTCGTGTACGACGGAAAGGTCCAGATGGTTCCGGGAATCCTTACCGAAAATGCCGCTTGGTCTTGTACCACTTGCCAGGCATGCGTGGAGGAATGCCCTGTTCTTATTGATCCACACTCTTTCGTCATAGAATCGAGACGAAATCTGGTGATGGAGAACAAGCTGACGAAAGAGATGACACAGTACTTCAACAATCTTACAAACACTCAAAATCCATATGGAAACTCTCCATCAGATAGGGACGATCTCCTAAGGTTCGGGCCAAAATACGATTCTAGCAAGGACGTGCTCTACTGGGCTGGATGCATGGGAGCATTCGACCCGAGGGGCAAGAAGGTTGCGGAGACCGTAATGGGGCTCCTAAAGAAAGCAGGAGTGAATTTCGGCATTCTCGGCTCGGAAGAAAAGTGTAATGGAGAGACCGCAAGGAGAATGGGTGAAGAAGGTAGATTCCAGGAGTTAGTGTTACAGAACATAGATACATTCAAGAAGTATAATGTAAAAAAGATAGTAACTGCGTGTCCACACTGTTACAATACATTCAAGAACGAGTATCCAAAGTTCGGTCTCAACGCCGAGGTTGTTCACCACTCTAAATTCCTCGCAGAACTGGTTGAGACTGGAAAGTTAAAGACCAGGAAGAAGGACGAAAATATCACGCTTCATGACCCCTGCTATCTCGGGCGGGTCAATGGTGAGTATGACAATACCAGGTTTATTGTCAACTCCTCTGGAACATTGACAGAAATGGAAAAGTCAAGAGAGAACAGTATGTGCTGTGGAGCTGGAGGAGGCAACTACTGGTACAAGGTGAAGAGTCAGGATAGCATCTCCCATCTGCGGATGCAGCAGGCTCTTGACACTTCGGCAGGAAAACTTGCGGTCGCGTGTCCCTTCTGCAATGCGATGATGGATGATGCCTCAAGAGCCATGGATGCTCAGGGCAAAATTCAGATCAAAGACATTTCCGAGATCATTGCGGAGAGTCTAGAAAATTAGCAAGAACCCAACAAAAAAATATAAAGCAAATGTAACATTAAAGGGCACCGGGTGACTTAATTGCCGTACAACACAATAGTTCTGATAAAGCAGATAATAGACATAGATCAAATGAAGACAAATTCGACCACAGGTGAACCTATAATTGAAGGGGTTCCAATGAGGGTCGAAAATCTTAGCAAGAATGCGATAGAGGCTGCGGTCAGGATAAAGGAGAAGTTCGGTGGGAAGATAACGGGAATCATTTTCGGCGGGGACCAGGCCAGCAGCGCTATGAAGGAAGCTTATGCAATAGGAGTGGACGAGGGAATAGTAATAAAGGGATATAAGGGCAGGAATCCTTCAGTTACTGCCAAAATACTCTCCGAAAAGATCAAAACTCTACAATATGACATGGTAATCCTTGGAAATCAATCCGCCGATACTTATACTGGGCTCCTGCCCGGCAAAATATCCAACCTTCTAAACGTACCGCTACTAGGTAATGCGGTTTCAATAGACCCAGAGGAAAAGGAAGTAAAGGTAACGAGAGTGCTTGAAGACCATAATGTTGTCTTGAAGAGTCCATTCCCTGTCGTGATATCGGTATCGCAAGAAATCAACGAACCAAGGTTGCCTGCAGTTCTCCAGATTATAAAGGCAGGGAAAAGAGAAATAAAGACGGAAACAGCCAACGTCGCAGACCCGTCCACCATTAAAGTGATTTCGGATAAGGCACCTAAAAGTGAGAGAAGGAAAGAAATTTATGAGGATACAGAGAAGGGAATACCCGCACTTGTCAGAGTGATAAAAGAGGCGATGATATGAGAGGCTTCGTGTTCTCGGACAAGGAAGACATTCTTGCACAAGTTCTCACATTTGTAAGGCAGAAAATGGAGGTCGATGGTGCAATTTATGCTGACAGCATAAAGATTTCTTCTGGTTACGGGGCCAAGAAACTCTTCCACTTGCAGGGAACAGGCTTTTCTGACAACGTTTCGGATGCGCTAATGGAAATATTCGAAAAGGAGAAGTATGACTTTATTTTCGTATCCTCAACAGCACTGGGCAGAGAAGTCGCTGGGATTGTTTCCGACAGGATGGGAAAGGAAATAACGGCGGAAATCTTTGACTTCAATCTGGTCGATTCCAAGGTAAGGACAAAGAGATTCGGATGGGGAGGGAAGACGGTAACAGAAGAAGAATCAGGCTGCACGCTGTTTACAGTGATGCCCGGTATAGTTGAGGCAACTGAGGTACCAGAAAAGTCAGAGGTGATTCAGGTCAGCTTGAAGGGCTCAAAAGTCTCACTCGTTCAGTCGATTCCAAAAACTTCTTCGACCGTGGATCTCGAACACGCAAACATAATTGTATCTGTAGGAAGGGGAATCGGAAAGAAGGAGTCGATTGACCAAGTAATGCCCCTCGTTAAGGCAGTGAAGGGTGAACTTGCGGGTTCGAGGCCTGTTTGCCTTGACTATCAGTGGCTCAGCGAAGATCGCCAGGTTGGATTGTCAGGAAGGAAAGTCAAGCCTAAACTATACATTGCCCTCGGAATCTCTGGGCAGATACAGCACATCGCAGGAATGAGAGGTTCAAAGGTTGTAATTGCCATAAACAGGGATAAGGCTGCCCCTATCTTCGAAGAGGCTGATTACGGCATAGTGGGAGATCTTTTCCAGGTAGTACCTGCTCTTGTGACTGCGCTTCAGCGGTGAAATTATAGGTCTCTGAACACCCAGTCTCTGACAGAGTGTCTATTTGCCCTGATAGCTTGGTTTTCTCTTTTGCAGTAGTGCAGTGATTCCTTCCTTCATATCGTCAGTACCATAGATTATGCCCGCCGCCATGGATTCCATCTCCAGGCCAGAGTCGTAGGAAACGTCTACTCCCCTGTTGATTAACCTCTTAGCTAGGCTGGCAGCTATAGGGGAGTCACCCAGTGAAATGGATTCTGCAAATTTTATAGTGTCAGCGTCTATTGTCTCCCTTGGATAAATTTCCGATACTATCCCGAAATCAAATGCCTGTTGACCTGTTATTTTCTTGCCTGTAAGAATAAGGTACATCGCTCTCGAATTTCCAACCAGTCTGGCGAGTCTCTGGCTGCCGGACCATGCTGGTATCAGTCCAAGTGTAACTTCTGGAAGGCCCATCATTGCGTCCGGAGTTGACACCCTGATGTCACACGAAAGTGGAAGCTCGAATCCTCCACCCAGAGCATTTCCCTTTAATTCAGCTATTACCACCTTGGGTATCTCTTGGAGCATTTTGAATATCCTCTCCCCCTTCCTGGAGTACTCGACAAAATCGAACATCCCAGGGATGAACTGCGATAGTTCTGCACCTGCAGAGAAGGTATCTCCAGAACCCGTTATGATGACGACTCTTATGTCTTTGTCATCCCAGACCTCTTTTATCACTACTTCAAGGTCGGATATCAAATCAGAATTCATGAAATTGTGTTTCGGTCTGTTGAGAAGAATTCTCGCTACGTGATTTTCTCTCCTCTCCAGGATCAAGGTGGAATATTTTTTCTCTTCTCCCGCCTTCTGGATTTCGACTTTCTCAATTTGTTTCTTCTGTCTTTCCTCGGGGAAAGACTTTGTGGAAATTACGTCCTTTAGTTTCCCCTGCTTGATGGACTCCGCAGGTTCAAACGTCTTGAAACCGTAGAAACGGCTCAGCTCTTCAAGCTTCCTTTTCACTTCCGCGTTAGTCAGACTCTTAGCAACTGAGATAGGTCCGAACGGACGGTTCAACCCGAGTTTCACTGCAATTTCTATCTCGTCCGGTAGAGCAACCCTCTCCTCTATGAGCTTTACTGCCTCGTTTATCTCGATTGCAAAAATATCCATTATTGTTACTTTTTCCGATGGCTCGACCTTTGGAATCGCAGCCTTCCCTGAGGACCAATCATAAAAACCTTTTCCAGTTTTCTTTCCCAGTTTCCCCTCTTTCACCATTTCCCTGAACGTCTTGCAGCTGTTGTAGTCACCTGACAGAGTCTTTGCATAATAGTCCAAGGAATGGGCAACCGTATCGATTCCCACGAAGTCCATGAGTTCATAAGGGCCCATCGGCAATCCCTGTCCTCTCGCGTAAAGATCCATCTCTTCCGGTTTCTCTACTCCTTTGTCTAGCACGCTACAGAAAAACAGCATGTCCGGGGCGTTGATTCTGTTAACTACGAATCCAGGGGAATCTTTAAGAACTTTCACTGCAGTCTTGCCGATCTGTTCACCGATTTTGAAAGCTCTCTCGAAGTATTCATCTCCGGTAAACTCTGATTTGATTATCTCCACTAACTTCATTCTGTTTGCAGGATTGAAGAAGTGCATTCCGAGGACCCTCTCCTTGTTTCCCACATTTTTGGAGATCTCGGAAATTTTGATGTTCGACGTGTTGGTTGCGAGTATGGCATCTCTTTTGCAGAACTTGTCAAGTTTTGCAAAGATATCCTGTTTAAGCTCGACGATCTCCGGTACGGCCTCAACAACTAGATCTGCATCCCTTACGCATTCCTCAAGAGTTCCGAAGTATCTTATCCTAGACCTGATTTCTTTATCCTCTCCGCTTTTAATTATTCCCTTCTCTACCATCTTTGAAAGGTTCTCGTCTATGTACTTCTTCGCCTTTTCGAGTGCCTGAGGAAACGAATCTTCCAGGCTCACATCGTTTCCGTACTGTGCAAATACTAAGGCGATACCTCTCCCCATCTCTCCGGAGCCTATGACGGTGACCTTCACGAAATCACTTCCTTGCTTTCATTATATCATTGGATAATTTCTGGACGGCGAATATATCCCCACTAATTTTGAGTTTTCCCTGCATGAAGGCTTGCACTCCGTTTAGTTTTCCGGAGAATAGATCGTTGAGGACCTGCTCGGTCGATGTTATTGTTGCCGACACTGACTGTATAGTACCTTCCACAATCTTTACCTCTCCCTCTCCAGCCTGTACGTAAAACGGACTCCCATCGGAGACATTGAACTGGAATGTCTTGTTGATTCCCACTATTTCTTTCTTTAGATCGGGGAGAGTGTCGAGCGACTTTACAAGGTTTTTCAACAAATCAATAGAACTCATCTACAATTTATCATCCATTGCCTAAAATAGTTTTGGCTGGGAGAGGGGCATTTAATCCCACTTTAATTATGATGGAGTCGGAGCAATTCCAATGTGTACCTCGCTCTGACAAGGTAAGTGAAGAGGTCCTTAAGGAAGTCAGATCATTTCTTAGGCACTTATTGCTGGTTCTGTCTTATGTGGGAAGGCCACCAGTTGTATTTCTTCAACACCAGCATAAGGGCAGGGATCAGGAAGAGCCAAGACACTATGGTGTCTATGAGAACTCCCGCTGTCACAGCAAACCCAATCTCGCTTATTATGCCTATAGGGCTGAAGATTAGTGATCCGAAAACCCCTGCAAGGATGAATCCCAGGACAAGTATTACGCTTCCGTTCTCGTCTATCGCTTCAGCGATTGCCTCCTCGTCAGTCTTTCCCTTCATCACCGCTTCCCTTGCCTTGGTCACCAAGAAAATATCATAGTCAAGACCTACACCGAAAAGAGTGACAATGACGAACAGGGGACCGAACACTATGAGTGGCAGATTCATTATGTAGTGGTAGACGAGGTAGAATAGAGAAACTGCGAGAAGGGCTGATGTACCGACGTTGAAAAGAAGGCGTATAGGAGTGAAGAGGGAAGAAAGCTGGAATGCCAGGACAGCGAATATCATTACTGAGAGGATCAGTACGATGTCGTCCGTTGAAAGGTTTATCGCATTCGAGCTATCGAGGAGGGATTGAGCTGTTCCGCCAACTTCATATTTGACAGTGGATGGTACGTCCCTCTTCATGATCTTGTCCACTCCTGATATCGCATCTATTCCACTTGCCACATAGGAGACCGACTGAGTTGTGAAGTTGATGAGTACAGTTTTGTTGTCCTTTCCTATAAATGTGAGGGATTGGGACAGAATTGTGCTTACTGCTAATGAACTTCCGGATATGTTCAAAACGTTCACATAGGCTCCGAAGGGATAGGTGACAGTTGTGACGTGAGTAATACCTGGGTCATTCATCAGGTCTTTGGTCACGTTATTCAGAATACCTATGTCCGTATTGTTGAAATGACCGTTCAGATATATCTGGCTTGGGAAAGTAAGAAGGGCAAAACTTGGCGATAGCGTGTCCCCGTTGAATGCTGCCGTCATTTCGTTATAGCCGACCTTACCTGCATTGTCGGGGATGAGAGAGAACAACGAGAATGATGTGGGTGTGGCCTCATATACGACTAGAGTTGAAATGAAAATAACTATGAGCACTGCTACGAGTGCCTTTCTGTGATTTCTGCTCACCCTCGCAACTTTATCGAAATTTATCACTACCTTCCTGGGCCTTATTCTATTCTTGAAAACGTTCATGAAAGAAGGGAGTAAAGTAAGTGCGACCGCAAGTGAGACAGTGATACCCAGCGCATTCACAAATCCACCGGGACCAATGATCGGGACCCTGAATATTCCCAATACTATGTAGGACAGGATGACTGTGAGGCCTGAGGTGAAAACTGCGTGTCCCGCCCACTTGACGGTAACTCCCAGTTTGTCATCAGCACTTTCTTTTGCATATCTATTGAGCATATAGACAGAATAATCTGTGCTTAGACCCAGTATCAGCATGGCACTTAGCGTCGTGACTATGAAGGAGATGGACGTTTTCAGTATCAACCCGTAAATTATGTACGACAGGCCAATGACGATGACCATGCTTACTCCAAAGAATAACAATGGGACGAAGGCAAGCAGTGCAGATCTGAAATATATCCCCACTATTATCACTGAGAGTACTATACCTGCGACCAGTGAATATATGAGTCCAGAGTAAGCGGTGTTTTCTATTCCGGCGGTGATCTGGTCATCACTTGTTGAATAGATCTTTACGGGATCGAATTGGTTTTGTAGTCCGTTGATATAAGTTGTCAGCGTGTTTAACTGGGTGCTATTCAAACTTGAATGCGAGAAATTTATAACTACCATGAACCCAGAAAAGTCAGATGGAACCAGGTTATGAAACAGTGCAGAAGACAAGGAAATACCCGAGGCATCGTAGTTCCCGCTTGCCACCTTCGATAGATTACCGCCTGACACTATCGACAAGGTCACAAATTTGGTGGGATCTGAAAAGGAAAGATAGGGATACCCTTTGAAATGGTTGACAAGAAATGTTTCGGTAAGGTTCATCGACGAATTCAGGGAACCTTCAGATAAGAAATCAGAAACCAATGAGTAAGAGGTCACTCCAAGAGGAGAGGCAAGTGCATTCAGCTGTGGAGCCGTGTAGTTGATGAAATATTCCTTGAAGATCGATGTGTTTTTTGAAATCAGGCTTGAATAGAAGACGGCACTAGGCATGTTGATTGACTGGTATAGTTTAGTCAGGGATGTTGATATAAGCGAAGCATTGAGCTGCATTTCATAGAATGAATTATTGAGAGATCCGATAGCTACAAAAAAACTAGCAAATTGTTCCGTTGACATACCGAAAGCCTGGTCTGTGAAAGTGGAAATTTGAGGATCAGTTGAATTAAGTATCGAACCCGTCAGGTTTTCAGAAAGGAGAGTGACGTTTCCATTCGTCACAAAGTTTTGATAAGTTGCGTTGAAAATCTGCATTTCGCCGGTACCATAATGGGAGGTCAAAGAGTAATCTAGTTCGAGCGTGATATTTTCCCTAGTAAGATTGTTGGAATAAGAGGTCACGTTAAAAGAAGCGTAAATTGGATCAAACAGCATTCTCTCTGACTGATTTAGTGTCGAATTTAGTATCGAAAACGCCTGCTCGATCGAAAGGTTCAGTCTGTTGTATTCGGGCCCGCTGTAATAGGGATTAGATGTGTCGTTCCACGCCCCATAAAAAGCATCAAAATAACCAATTGAATTGGATTCATTTCCAAAGTTGTTTGTGTTTTTGAGGAGAATCTGAGACGCCATGTAATCTCTTACGGAAGTCGGATAGGTGGCTGGAAGGCTGCTATATATGTTAAAATATGCAAGAGGAATACCGTAGACCATTCCAGAAACATTTTCTATCAGAACTTCATAGTTTAAGAACAAAGCGGAGTAGGATCTAACAGCGAAGGAAACGTTGCTATAAGTTGAGTTGAAGTAGAAATCAATAGTCTTTAGCTGTTGGGTGAAATTCTCTATCTTGCTGACATTGCTTTGGATTGTGATGTAACCAGTTATAGTATCGTTCGCAGCTTTTGCAAGATTGGTGTGCAAAGTAAAGGTCGAATTTGAGATCGTGTCGACAACCTGATTTGCGATGTCGTACGGAGATACTATTCCAGACGGACCAAGGCTTGCAAGCTCACTCTTGTATGTCGAGTTCAGTTTTTCCCAGAGAGTGTAAGACGTGCTGGAGTTAAATGGGGAATCTATGTAAAGGACAACTGCTGTGCCATTGGACGACGAGTTCGTAGAGTTGAACTGGGCGTTCAGCAAGTGCTGGGCATTTGCAGACATTGTCTGGTTGCTGCCGGCGAACTCCACGTTTGTTATGTTGTAGTCAACAAGACTCGTTGATTCTGCAGCAAATGGCAGAAGAACAACTAGGACAGCTATCCAAGCGATTATTATTATCTTATATCTCTTTTTTATAAAATTCCCTAGGGTTCCGAACTGTCGCTCTAGCATTTACCCGATATTCTGAAAGATTATTTCAATCTTATACACAAAATTCTTCTCAGGATACCGTAGAAAAGGAGTGCAAATCAAGTCTTTTGGCTGTCTCATGCTGACTGTGACAAGAGTGAGATATCATTTTAAGGTCTCTATGGATTAGTAATGGTGAAGATATTCGACAACCATGTCCATTTGACTACATCATCGGTTGACTTCTTCATGAGTATTTTCCCAAGGGCGGGAGGTACATCCATTAATCTTGTCAACCTTACGGAAGATTGTCACAGCCTTGACGAATTTGCAAAGAGGTATGATGAGACTATTTCCATTTCAAGGGTCCTCAGGGATAGAGGTTTGGAGGTCGTAGTGAGCATAGGTCCTTATCCAGTGAACTACATAGAAATGAGGGAGAGAATTGGAAGAGATAAATCCCTCGGGATCTACAGAGAGGCAGTGGACATGGCAATAAAGCTTATCGAGGACGGGAAAGCCAATGCAATAGGAGAGGTTGGACGACCCCACTTCGAGACGTCCGGTGACATCGTGGAAGAAAGCGATACGATAATGGAGTACATTTTTCACGAAAGTGCGGATAAGAATATTCCTGTGATATTACACACGGAATCACTAGATTCTGCAGGAATGTGCGAGATAATGCGAATGGCAAGGAAGAACGGAAAGAGTTCCTTGGTCGTCAAACACTTTAGTTCTCCAATATTCTCCGAAAATTGCGACATAATCCCCTCGGTTCCAGCTGGAAGAAAGAATGCCAGGGCAGCTCCATGGGGGCAAACCGGGTTCTTTCTAGAGACAGATTTTGCAGGAGATGAATCCAATCCAAACTTTGTTCTTCCTGCTGATTCTGTTCCTAAAAGGGTTGCTATGCTTATCCAGGAAGGAGTGGAAGAGGATAAGATCGAAAGGTCAATGAGCTTCTACAGGAATTTCTATGGGCTAGAATGAGATTACATCCTGCCCGTAGACTCGACAGTGCCTGATCCTAAATTGGCAGAATGTTCTTTCTTGGTCCTTAAGATATGCACAGCTTCTCCTAAAAGCATTCCGGTTATGAACGAGAGTAGCGCGTTGAATACTATTACTGCCAACAGTGACTGGAAAGAAAACAACTCAAGAGAGACCCTAGCTATAAGGGCTACGGCCCAAACAGAGAGTATGTAAGGTGATCTTTTGTAGTAGAGGAGGTCATTCTTCTTGAAGAACTTGACGTCCTTTCCGAATCTGAGTCCGAGTGGAATCCCGACGGGAAGAAGCAGTATCATGAGTTGGGCGTAAATGCTTGGAATTGATGTGAGGAATATTGCCATCAGAGTAAATAGTGAATATATTGTAGGAGTTCTTAACACCCGAAGTGGCGTGAACTTTCTTCCCGTAAGACCTCGGAAGATGCCATAGAGTATCATTACTCCTATTATGATTTCAAGTTCATATCCACCTGACGAACTGAATGAAAGGCCAGTCCCGAAAGCTTGAGACACTTACCGCTGATGATGGGATATTAATTAATGTTTTTGAGACATGCGTAGGCGAATTTAGGTCAACGGATGAGAACTGGAAGGATTTTATATTCAGTATTACTGTCTATTTCGACATATGCCTTCCGTCAATCGCATAGTTATACTATTCACCCTTTCCCGAGGCAAAAAGAGTTTGTACGAACTATCCAAAATACTTGCAACTGACGGCAAGAAGAAATCGAGTGGCACTCTCGTCCCAATAATGCGCAAGCTGGAGAAGGAGGGGTACGTTTCGAAGGAAACGACTGGAAGGATAAGGTACTATTCACTTACGGTCAAAGGTAAGAAACACGTGGGAAAATTGAAAAGACTTAGTGGCGACATAAAAAAGGGGTTTCTCAGAGCATTCGTGAGACAGGAGATTCTAGTCACAGAAACTAGGAAGAGAGAACTCCTTCTCTCTCCAGATTTTGTCAGGCGACTCGAGAGGACTTACGAAATGCTTGGAGACGAACTCACGGAATTAATCTCCGTCATATTCAACGTCGCTCTCGGAGAAGATGATGCACTCATTACCCGGACTAAAGCGAAGTTGAAGGATTTGATATCGGAGGTAGAACGTGGCATTCAGTGAGAGGGCCAGATCTACCATAATAATCATGGCACTAATGGGAACTCTTATAACGTACGTAGAGACGATGGTTGTCCCAGCCCTTCCTGTCCTTTCAAAATTCTTTGACGCGTCTTACAGTTCCCTATCATGGGTACTAACTTCCTATCTAATATCTGGAACTGTGTCGGCTGCCATATTTGGCAAGCTGGCTGACATAATCGGAAAGAAAAAAATCTTCGTTGCTCTGGCAGTTGTGTATTCTGTCGCAGTCTCATTTGGTGGTTTTGCCTCGACCCTTTCTGAGTTCATTCTGGTCCGGACAGTGCAGGGTCTTGGAATGGGGATGTTTCCTGTTGCGTTTGCCCTCTTGAATGACGAGCTTCCACAGAAGGAACTTCCACTGGCTCAGGGGATAATTTCTGCAACTTTTACGGTGGGTGCGTCGATTGGTCTGGTCATTGGAGCCTGGATAACCCAGAATTTTGACTGGGAATGGGCTTACCATTCTGCCATTCCTGTAGCATTCGGACTAATGATCGCTTCGGCTCTTGTACTGAAGGAAAGTCCGTTCAGGAAAAAACAGCGTATCGATGTCGGAGGGATATTCCTCCTTGTGACTGGGATAATCTCTTTACTCTTGTTGCTGTCAGAGGGTCAGTACTGGGGTTGGACTTCTGAGATTTCTATCTCAGTGGGTCTCCTGTCCTTGACCTCATTTGTCTTGTTCTATCTATACGAGAGGATAGTAGAAGACCCGTTCATAAGCCTGAAGCTCTTGAGCGTGAGGAACATTTTCCTGGCTAATTTTGCAGGCCTTCTGGTATCGGGAGGCATGTTTTACCTCTTCTACACTATTCCAACGATTCTGGAAGACCCCATTCCTCTAGGTTTCGGTAAAGACGTCTTTACCGCAGGTCTCACCGTGGTGCCTGGAGCAATTATGGGCATCGCTCTCGCGCCGATAGCAGCACTAGTAGTAAGGAGAAAGGGACCAAAACTCGCCATTTTAATCGGCACCATCATTATGCTTATGGCGTTCCTTCTGCTCTCACTGAATAGGGGCGACCCCATCGCAATCACTGAAGACGCAGCTTTCATAGGAGGAGGGACGTCATTCGTCTTTGTAGGAATGATCAATATGATAATCGTATCGACTCCAAAGGACTCTGCGGGTATGGCGACCGGTATGAACACTGTATTTAGGAACATTGGTTCTAGTCTCTCGCCTGCTATTTCCGGGTCAATAGAAACGCAGTTCGTGGCTCCAGCCATTGTATCGTACTTCCCGGTTGCCCTCGGGGGAATACCATTCACTCCCGTGTATGCCGATTTCCCGTCACAGCAGGCATTCAACTGGATATACTTAATCGGCTTCATAACGCTTCTAATTTCACTAATCTTCACGCTGTCAATGAAGAAGGTGATAGTAAATGAATCAAATGAGGTGGTATAAATGAAGAAATTGCTGATATTTTTAGGAATCGCAGTCTTGCTGATGTCTAGCGTGCCAATGAGTTTAGGTGCGTCCGCACCGATCGCCATAACTGGAATGTCGTGGTACTCCGAAAATAGTACCGAGCTAGCCGCACCTGGATATTCTTACGTTCCTCTTGTAGTCACTTTCGTATCAGAGGTGTCACTAGTAGATCTAAACGTGTCTGTCAATTACACTTCTCTAGAGAAGAATTATTTCACTTACAGCTACGTTCAGGGACCCGACACAAAGCTACGTGACTACTACTCTTTCCCAGTCACTCAGCAGGGGGGCAAGTACACAATCTACCAGCTCACCAACATAAGCGCGAGTGCTCCTGATGGTGTCTATCAGATCAGCATCGATTATAGCTACCTCTTCGGAAACACAACCGTGACTGGAAATGTCAGCAGTCAGGTAGAACTTCTCGGAACCATAGATATCTTGCCGCAGCAGGCATATTTTGGTCTTCCAGGTAACCCCATTTCAGCAACTTCTTACGAATCTAACGTTCCACTCACCCTCTACCTGGTGAATAATGGGAACTCAGCGGCAACGAACGTAACTGTCAGTTATTCACCGCAATATCCATTCTCAGGTATCACCCAGAAGCAGGTTGTCTCCATATTCCCCGCATACACTTCAATCCCTGTCACCTTTACAGTCAATACAGGACCTGCGCCTCTCGTGAACAGTCAGGTCATAGGTTTAACGGTGTTTGGGTTGACACACGAAGAGCAATTTACAGTGAGACTGTCATCATTTCCTTACATAGTTGCCGCCGCAGCCGCATTCAGCACAGGTTCCGTTGTCGTAAGTCAGGGAATGAAGAATGTGCCTCTCCAGTTTTATCTGGAGGAAGATTCGGCCGTTCCCGCGACAAACATTACGGTTTCATACACTCCAACTGTTCCGCTTGAAGGTGTCACCCAGAAGACAATAGTATCCGCAATTCCTGGCTACACGTCTATACCGGTCACTTTCCTTGTGAACATCTCTGGGAATGCCACTAGTTTCTATCAGAATCTCACGCTGAACTACAACGGCACCTCTCACAGCCTTGGATTTCTGGTGCTAGTTCCTGGTTACTCAAACGTATCGATGATAAACTACTTCACAACTCCACCCTACATCTATCAAGATGAGCAGTTCGTTGTGCTCAGGGTTGAGGTTATTAATGGCGGAAACTCTATATCCGGTCCCTTAAACATAACTCTGACGTCAAGTTCGTTCGGTGTTTCCACCCACCCCTATCACCTGCCAGGGCTAGCTTCTGGTCAGCTACTGAACCTGTCTTTCCTGTTGAATGCCTCCAGCACAGTCGGGGCCTCAGAACTCTATCTACACATTAACAACAGGACATTCCCTCTGACGGAGAACATACTCAGCAAGGGGTCGGTAAAGATAAGCTCGAGTCCGATAGTAGTGAGTTCTGGAACCAATGCAAACCTATTCGTCTTTACCGCCAAAAACAACGGTAGCGTTACGCTCGTCAACTTGGACTTCCACATACTGACTCCAGACATTTTTTACATTGATGTCCCATCTTCAAATCCCCTGGGAAGCCTGACAGCAAACAACGTAACGTTCGCACGGCTGGTCCCGGGTCAAAGCATAACGATCACGTTCGTTATGGATGTGGAGTCGGCTGCCACTCCTGGAACCTATCCCTCCCAGCTGGTAATGACCTACATGACGAACAACTCAACTACCCAGTTCATCATCACCCACGCCTTTAATGTCTCCGTGCAGGAGACTGCCATTCAACACCTATCTTCTACCACTGGACTAACTTATGTCGTTCTGTTACTTGCTGTTGTGATCGTAGTAGTATTCTCGGTCCTAATACTGCGCAGGAGAAGTAAAAAGAACTAGTTTTCTCTCACATTTTATTCAGAGTATAGTTCAGTATGTTGCCACTCTTGCAGTACTCTATTTCAGCCTCAGTATCCAGCCTGACCCTTCCCTCGATAGTCTGCTCGCTATCACCCTTTATATGAATTGCGACCATCTGGCCCTCCCTCAAGTTGCTCAAATCTACTGACACAATTTCGCTTCCCTTGAGGTTCAACCGTGATGTGTCTGCCTCTATCGGCACCACTCCCATGTTGGTAAGATTAGAGCGATGTATCCTCTCAAAGCTCTCCGCTATCACTGCTTTCACGTTAAGAAGATAGGTAGCCTTTGCAGCCCAGTCCCTGCTGCTTCCCGCTCCGTACATCTTCCCAGCAAATATGACGAGCGGTGTTTTCTCCTTCTTGTACAGTTCCGCAGCATCAAAGAAGGACATCTTCTGACCTTCGGGGTAATGAATGGTGAAACCGCCAGGCGTGTCTATCATTTTATTCCTAATTTTTGGGTTCGAGAAGCCTCCCCTCATCATAACTTCGTGGTTCCCACGTCTTGCCCCAAAAGAGTTGAACTCATCAGGGGCAACCCCATTCTCCATTAGGTATTTTGCCGCGGGTGACTCGACTTGGCCCATAGAATTGCTATCTCCAAGCTTCAATTCATTCCATATTCTCCTATATTTCTCCATGTCGGTCACTATGCTTCCTGCTGGCGATATGTGGTCAGTTGTGACCCTGTCGCCGAATACAGCCAATATCCTGGCGTTTTTGACGGGTACAAGCGTAGTCGAAACGTTGAACCAAGGGGGCTCTCTGACATAAGTTGACTTTGGATCGAATGAGTATTCGGCGCCACTTGGTATCTCTAGCTTCTTCCATTCCTCCACTCCCTCGAATATCCTATCTTTTCTCTCCCTGTAGTGTTTCTTGCTCAGGAATTCGTCTTCGTAACGCTTGATAAGAGCATCATCAGGCCAGATATCCTTCAGGAAGATTGGATTCCCGTTGGGGTCGACGGCAAGTGGCTCCGTAGAGAAGTCTATGTCTATTCTCCCAGCTATGGAGTATGCGACAACCAGCATGGGGGAAGCCAGGAACGATCCCGCGACCGAAGGATTGATCCTCCCTTCAAAGTTCCTGTTCCCGCTTAAAACTGCAGTTGTGTATATCTTATGATCCTTGATCGCCTCTTCTACCTCCTTTATTAGGGGGCCAGAATTACCAATACAGGTCGTACATCCATATCCAACAATGTGGAATCCGAGTGCGTCGAGGTATGGCTGCAGGTTCGACTTTGCCAAGTATTCCTGCACTACTGGGCTGCCCGGCGCAAAGCTTGTCTTGACAAACGGTTTTCTTGTCAGGCCCAGTTCAACGGCCTTCTTCGCAACCAGTCCCGCACCTATAAGCACGTCTGGATTCGATGTATTCGTACAACTAGTAATGGCAGCGATCACCACGCTACCATCTTCCAGTTTCACATCTCTGTCTCCTATCTTGATTTCGAAAGATCTCTGTTTAGCGACGTTCAAATTCTTTGAGAGGTTGTCTTCGATTATTTTCTTAACTGTCTGGATATTGGACAGTGAAATTCTGTCTTCTGGATTCGCCGGACCGGATATTGACGGGACCACAGCGGAAAGATCAAACTCCAGATACTGATCGTACATTTTCTTCTTTCCATCGTAGTACAACCCCTGTTCTTTCAGATAACTCTCCACGATCTTTACGTGCTCCTCACTCCTCCCGGTCAGAGAAAGATACCTAGAAGTGTTTCTCGAGTAAGGGAAATACCCGACAGTCGCACCATACTCTGGTGACATGTTGGATATTGTTGTCTTGTCCTGGGTGGATAGGTGCCTGATGCCATCTCCATAGAACTCTACAAATTTACCTACAACATTCGACTTTCTAAGGAACTCAGTAATGGATAGGACAATGTCTGTTGCTGTCACCCCTTCCTTCGGCTGGCCCTTGAGTTTCACCCCAACTACCTCAGGCACTATTATGTAGGATGGCTCGCCAACCATTACTGCTTCAGCCTCTAGGCCACCAACCCCCCACCCAAGGACTGAAATTCCGTTAACCATAGTAGTATGGGAGTCAGTTCCTATGAGCGTGTCCGGTAAAAGGGTACCGTCTCTTTCAGCTACGACCTCAGAGAGGAATTCTATGTTCACCTGATGTACGATTCCGTTTCCAGGTGGGACTATCTTGAGATTTCTGAAATTGTTCTGGGCCCACTTGAGAGCCGCATATCTTTCTCCGTTCCTCTTATATTCCAGCGACAAATTTTCCCGAATCGCATAGTTGGTGCCAAACTTATCGACCTGAACCGAATGATCGGCGACCAGTTGGACCGGGATTACGGGGTTTATCCTTTGCGGGTCCTTTCCCATCTTGGATGCAGCATTCCTCATCGCAATGAGGTCAACTATAAGGGGCACCCCTGTATAATCCTGGAGTATCACTCTTGATGGGAAAAATGGTATCTCTTCCCTTTTCCTTTCAAGCACCTTTATAAGATGCTCCTCCCTTACAACCTTTCCATCAATTTTTCTCATAATGTTTTCAAGAAGAATCTTCGTAGAATACGGCAGATTCGAGACGGCATATCCTCTGTTTTCCAGTTCTTTCAAGGGGAAATAGTTGAATTCCTTTCCTTCGATATTGATTATAGAAGTCATCTATTTCTGATTAAAGCAGAATAATTAACAGTTATGGATAGGAAAGGTTACATGTCTACAGTCGTAGCAGGAAGGAAAGAATTTTTTAACGAATACTAATGAGGTAGAGGATGCCTGATAAAAATAGAGACACGAGGGCATACAAAACCCAAATGGGTACTACTGACAAGAGAGATAGGACAAACAGTTCTGGAATGCGGCTGAAGGACTATTATTTACCGGAGGACGTCAAAGGTGATTATAATTCTAAACTGGCCAATCCAGGAGAATTCCCATACACAAGGGGAATTCACAAGGATATGTACAAGGGAAAGCTCTGGACCATGAGAATGTTTTCGGGGTTTGGAACTCCAGAAGACACAAATGGGCGTCTTAAATTGTTACTGTCACACGGAGAGACCGGTCTAAGCATCGCTTTTGATATGCCCACGCTTTATGGACTGGATGCGAGTTCGGAGCGAGCTCACGGAGAGGTGGGGAAGTGCGGGGTAAACGTGTCGTCCCTCAAAGACATGGAAGTGATTTTCAAGGGAATACCCCTCAACAAGGTATCTACTTCCATGACGATAAACGCTCCAGCTAACATACTGACGGCAATGTATGCAGTTGTTGGGGAAAAGGAAGGGGTGTCCAAGAAGGATCTCGCTGGTACTGTTCAAGCTGATATTCTAAAGGAGTACATTGCGCAGAAGGAGTGGCTGTATCCACCAGAAGCGCACATGAGAATAATCCGAGATATGATGGTCTACTGCACTGAGAACATGCCTAAATGGAATTACATATCAATATCAGGATATCATATTCGTGAGGCAGGTGCATCCGCGGTTCAGGAGCTTGCCTTCACGCTTGCTGACGGCTTCGAATACGTGAAATTGGGAATGGAAAATGGACTGGATGTTGATTCCTTTGCCCCAAGACTCAGCTTCTTTTTCAACAGCTCCGTCAATTTCTTTGAAGAAATTGCAAAGTTTAGGGCTGCAAGAAGGATATGGGCGAGAGAAATGAAGGAAACCTACGGTGCAAAGAACGATAGGTCAATGAAGCTCAGGTTCCACAGCCAAACGTCTGGATATTCACTCACGTGGCAACAGCCACTGAACAATATAGTCAGAACAACCGTCGAGGCACTGGCGGCGGTGCTTGGCGGGACTCAGAGTCTACACACAAACTCGTACGACGAAGCATGGGCTTTGCCGTCTGAAGGAGCCGTCGAGGTAGCACTGAGAACGCAGCAAATATTGGCTTATGAAACTGGAATACCCGACGTTATAGACCCACTGGGAGGTTCTTATTATTTGGAGAACCTCACAGACAAGATGGAAGAAGAGGCATACAAGTACTTCAGGACCATCGAAGGAATGGGTGGAGTCGTCAGCGCCATCAAAAATGGATACCTTCAGAGGGAAATAGCAGCCACTGCATATGCGCACCAAAGAAGGGTAGAGAGCGGAGAAATGAAAATTGTCGGAGTAAATGCTTTCGTCAAGGAGAACGAAGAACCGATAAACGTACTGAAGATCGATCTAAAGGCTGAGAGAGCACAGAGGAAGAGATTGCAAGAGGTAAAGTCAAGAAGGAACAGCAGGCTAGTGGAGAAGAAGCTAGATAGGCTAAGGGAAGTTTACAGCGGTGATGAAAATTCCATGGAGAGTGTCATTGAAGCCGTCAGGAGTTATGCAACGCTGGAAGAGATAGCGAATGTGGGCAGAGAGGTGTTCGGAGGATGGAAGGAGCCATCGATTATATGAACAGGAAGATTCGAATTCTAGTGGCTAAACCCGCTCTGGATGGCCACGACAGGGGGGTGCTTGTACTAGCAAAAGCATTTAGGGATGCTGGAATGGAAGTACTATATGCGGGTCTTCTGCCAACGCCAGAAGACGTTGCTAGGATAGCAGTCGACGAAGATGTGGATGTCGTTGCCCTAAGTCTGCACAACAGTGCTCACCTGAGTGCTTTTCCAGAAGTTAAGAAGTGGCTCAAGAAACTCGGGGCCGGGGACATACAAATAGTGGGAGGAGGCATAATACCGCCAGCCGATAGGAAGAAGCTGGAAAAGATGGGAATAACTGGTAATTTCGGACCAGGAACTCCCCTAGAGCGCGTCATTGAGCACGTCAAAAAAGTCGCCGAGAAGAAATGGAAACAGGATCAGTGAGCTGAGGAAGCCTTCTTTTGAAGTATTTCCAGCTTTCCCATTATAGTGTAGATCAGGGTTCTGGCGTGTCCAGGGGTGTTGGGGTCATTTACTATCTCATCTAGAGTGGAGATGGAAGTCGCCGCCCTTATGTCAAGAGACCCCTTGGCCTGGCTCAGTTTGAGTTTTGCGATCTGTATGTTTTTTCTTATGTTTCTCGGAATTGAATAGTCCGAAATTAGGTCGTCAAGCATTTTTGTAGTGTCCATTAAAATCTGCGTCATTTCGTCCATAGGAATCACTCACTGGAACTTTACCCCCCTATCCTTGAAAATACTGATCACCATAGAAGTGTAGGAATCCTTTATGCCGTCGATCTTTCTAAGCTCCTTTACCAGAAAGTTCCTCATCTGGTTTACGTCTGGAAATCTGACCTTTAGAATCATATCCCAGTTTCCGGTTACAAGGTATATATCTTCAATGAAATTGAGTTCCGAAAGACTTGCACTGATGGTCTCTATCTTTCCCGTGTCTGCCTTCAGGTGTACCATAGCGGTAACTACTGGGCCAGTGGCACTCTCAACAATTCTCCCTTCGCTCGTCATATTAATCTTAGACCGTATAACAGGTATCATGAAATACTTTTGCTTTCAGGTTTGGGGTCCTTTGATCAATCTATAACGTCACAAAGTTAGACCATAGCTTTTTTCCATCATTTTGCTAAATTTTTTGTATTGTTCAAGAAATTCTCTGCCCTTTTCAGTCAACTCTATGGCGTTCTTGTTCCCATCTGGCGTGACCTTGATCATTCCTCTGCCAGTAAGCTGTTGGAGGAGTTCCTGGAACTTGTTGTAGGGGATGTTGACCTTCCTCAGAAGAGCTGAAGTCTGAGTGTTACCTTCATTTATCTCTCCCATTAACTCAAAGATAATCTGGACCTCGTTTCTGTTCTTCTTCATCCTCTGGGGTTCCCCATTATTCATTCTTCGATAAACCTCCGATGAGGAATGGAAGCAAGAAAAGTATGATCGATATTACAAACAGGGACACACCAATCTGGATGAACGAACTATTGAACCTAAGGATGTAGAACGCTTCAAGTATCAGGGAAGCGTCCATGAGAATGAATGAACCCATCACAATCGTACTTCCCTTGCTCTCCTGTGATTTGGCCTGCAATATGGATCCGGTTATGTACAGGGAGAAGTAGATAGAGAGTATCATTAGGATGTCTTCGTAGTACGACACTATTCCACCGAAATAGCTGTTCAGTGGACCAGTCGACAGAATCAGGGAGGAAAGGAAGTAGACATTCGATTTCAGATAGTTGTAGAAGAGAGTGATCATCAGCAGGAATTCAGTTGTCACGAGAATGGGGAAAAAGAAGGTGCTTATTCCAAGCAGAAATACGAATATCATCGATATCAGAGAGAAGACAAAGAAGAGGGCCGACGCCTTCAGGAACTGTCTCCTCATTATATTTGAAAAGGTCGAGATAGACAATGCAAAAACGCCGAGTACGTAGACAGTGCCTATCGCTCCAAAAATCTCAAGCTCGGCTATCACGAATTATAATTTCATCGGAATATATAGTTTTTTGTCAGAGGCATTTTAACAATCAGGTGCCGTCGAATAGCTTTTATCCGACATTTCTTCATACCAATTGGTACTCAAAATATTACACTCAAAAAATAATTAATTTGCGATAATGTAACGAGTTGATTTGTTTTCAAACAAGATACAGTTCCGATGAAGCTGAAGTGGCCCCACAAGTCGCAAAAGCATTCGCCGATGAATTGTCAGGAATTGAAGATGGTGAGATCCCTTCGTAATAAAAACTGGCAGTGTCTCCAGATACATAATAAAGATTCATTGTCTTATTGACAGGGAAGCCATAGAGGGAAGATAGATTGAGATTTACGATGGTCGAATTGGGATCGAACGTATTTACCTGGATTACGATGGTATACGGATCGTTTGCCTTTATCGGGAAAGGAACGACGTAAAAGGCGTTGATAGAAATCTGATTTGACAGGTAATTCTTGGATTGCCAAACGATCTGATTCGAAGGTTTGTAGAACAAATATGAGATGACCGTAAAGTTGCCAGATTCATTTAGTTTCAGAGACGAACTGTTCCAAAGTATCTCATCTCCGGGTACCAGATACCTACTTGGGTTGCCGTACGGGGTTTCTATGTTCACAGAGCTCAAGACGCTGGAATGTTCGACGGTATTGATCATAATCAGGAGAAAAGTCTGGCTCCTCAGAAGCGGGCTTCCGGCTTGGTCCGTAAGATTCTCATAAAGAATGTGTGTGGTCGGGTTATACGAAATTTCCGAATCTATGGTTATCTGCTCGGAGGGGGTTGCAAGTGGAAAATTCTGTACATAAACAAAGACCGCTGCAAACAAAACTATTGTGATAGCTAGAACCAGTATGGTCCCAACGACCTCGGAAACGGCATCTTCCTCTTTTATTCTCTTCAACAAAAAAGTATAGGTTTCGACTTTATCAATCTTTACGGTTCGGACGACCCGGACTCAATGAGTTGTCTGGCAAGGTGTTAGAAATCAATAAGATGGTCCCAACGTCTTTTCAGTTTGCTGAAAAATTTGTCGGCTCATCCTTTCCATATTCCTATCGCAAGGCCGATCAAGAAGAGTATGATTGTCATAGACAGTCCGACCGCACCAAGCTGAACATCCTTCAGATAGGTACTTGCCAACGAAATAAATTTATTCAGCTCATAAGTCAGGGAGATTTTGGGAACGAAGGTAAGACCAACGTAACTAGCTATAACAAAACCTATGATTGTCAGTACAAAAGCAATCGCACCTTTTTTGATTGCGAGACCGAATAGCAGACCCGCTACAAAGGTGAGAATGAAATCAAGAATGGTCGTGTACTCAAACACCAATTCTTTCCGCCCCCATGCCACTACTCATTTCTAGAAACAATCCTTAAACTTATACATTAAGTATTTGGTACATTTTTGAAACTGCATACTTTCATTTTCCAACTGAAAAGATAGCAGTTACAGAGTATGTGCCGATTGATTCTAGATATATTCTCACTAAATAGAGTCAGAAAAAATTTAACTACTGCTGTGCCCCATAGAAACCACAATCGTATCACCCTTGGAGGCACTTTCAAACTCCGCTTCTATAAACGTTCGATCATCGACAAGATGCCCTCTAGTTATATAATCCGGGTAAGCTTCCTTTATGCCATCTAGAAATCGCTTTCGAATTGAAACCTTCTCATCCTTTAATTCCGTAATATGGATTCTAAAGGAGTCTATGTCTAGAGGTAAAGCCATCTTTAACTGACCCAATCCGGTCCTGAGACTGCTTATAATGAACAAGAAACCAGATTCAGAAGGCTTTATTGGCCTGTTGAAATTAATGAGAATTCCGGTTTGACCGGCAAAAGAATAAGCAATCTGTATAGCGTCCTTTGGTATCTTTCCTAGGTGATCAAACACATCTAGATCAATTTCAAACAAATTGTTAAGACTCCCAACAGGTATAGCGAATGGAATCCCTTTCATGGGTCCCTGGCCTTGGTTATCAAACCGAAGCAACGTAGTCATCGTCATTTCAGAGTCATAAACGTTGAGAGTCACAATTGCCTGGTTGATTCTCTGCCGTTTATATGCATCATCCTTTACCCGCCTTGAGTAAAGTATGACCCCATTCTCCGTTTTCCTTTCCACGAGATTCAACCGCATCGCCTTCTCCAGATTTCTATGAACATTCGTATTACTCACTTCTGTCCCCCTGATCGATTCGAGCAGTTCCTTAATCTCCTTGAACCTGTACTTTCCATCGTTCATTCTCTTTTCTATCATCTCTTGGAATGCATTTATCGGCTCCTTTTTAGACGAGTTATCCCCTGTTCTGAAGTAATGAGAAGTACCATTTCTGTGAATGTACACTTCATAAAGGTAGACGCGGCCATTTGCACCGGTAGCGTGATGGCGTTTTATGGTTGCATTGCCTCCACAAATCTTGCACTCAGCATATAAGGGTCTTCGAGGCATCGGCCTCCGAATTTAGCCGGCGATATTCAACTTTTTCAGTCGGTTTTAGAACAATTCCTAGATGTTTTTCCACCTGAATTGCATTACAGAAAAGGATTTCACGGCCTTGAGCTTCAAACTATACACATAATTCCAACCTGGTTTCTTATCTATTTTTATTGATTTTGAAAGGTCAATCACTTCGTTCAAGTCGGATTCCGACAACGTAGCTCTGGCCTCTAGTTGCCTATTGCCAAGAAAAGTCAAATTAAAACTTTTCATAAATGTTGCTGCTGTGTGAAAGAATGACTGGTTCAGTTCGCTCCAGTCATATTCGAACCTGATCCTGATGGTTTCATTTGGAAGTAGTGGCTTAGTCAGTTTCAAGAGTAATCTCTTCTCCAAAGGGTTGTCTTCTATTACTATCGTCTTTAGCTCCACCTTATGAGTTAAGTCACGAGCCTTAAAGCAGATTTTTTCAAATTCTATTTCTGAATCCCCCAAGATCTTATACGGGAGGTTGACCAAGGGCCACTTCTTGTCGTTTCGGACTAAGGCATTTGATACGTGACGCCTGAAGAGGCCATCGCCGTCGATGTCACTTAGGATGACTTTTAGTGAATCATCCACGAAACTCAATCTGTCACTGTAGGCTGCATTGATAAAATATACCTTTCTATCCTTTTTAATAGATTTTAACATCCCCAGTTCCACAAGCTGATAGAGACTATCTCTTATGGAATCAAGATTGGCTCTTTGATTCATTTTTAACAAAGACAATCGTGCCTCCTCCGCGCTGAACAAACCGTTCTTGAAGCTTTCTGAGTTAATTATATCTATAAGCGTTTTTTTCAAAATTCCCTTCTTAAACGACCGGGATTGCAGCGGCGACTCGTTAGAATAATGTACTGCATCTTCGTGTCGATAAATCAGGTAGTCGTATCTCTTTCCGTACCTGTTGAGGACCCATTTTCGAGTCATAAGCGAAGGTTTCTTGCAAGTCGGACATATCACTTCTTCCTTCACAGATGCCACCACGCTATAGCGACTCATTGATATTAAGGACTACAAAATAAAAGAATTAAAACTCCATTTATCCTCCGCCCTGAGATATTCCACCCAAGGGTGTTGGTTGTGTTAGCAAGAAATATATGGCAAACGTCAGTCCAGCCATCAAACTCAAAATCTCTACCATTTGAGATCCCTCACTATCAAATTCTGAACGGTTATTTTTATACTAGCAGGTAGTTAGAAAAATCTTCTAACCTTCTGGTGGTTTTAAATTACTCCTTCAAGATTTGGGATTATAGAACTGAATGAACAGAAAGGGTACTAAGTTGTATAGACAACTAATCTGCTAAGACAATAATCACGCGGAGGGGCCATCAATGAGGGGGCTCCCAAGGGGCCTCCTCTTGAAAAATGGTGGGAAGCACCGTACATGAAAAAGAGAAACCATTAACATCATTTCATATTCCATTAATGAAGCTACCACTCGTTTCTACATATTATCAAGTCTAAGAGGAGGAGGGGCGGTCTTTCTATTTAAAGTACAGCAGTTAGTTACAAGTTCTTAGAGTTGCATTTCATAAACAAGAAAAAGTAGTCAGACAGCACCAATTATTTGTGTTCGTGAACGAACTCCGTTTCCGATAAAATCGAAATTAGAATGATTAACTCAGTTAATTGCTACCACTTGATATTGTATTGGGTTCAAGACTCGTCTGAAAATGGACAGTAGTTCTTCAGGTTCGTGAATTGGTCTGAAATTAAAGACTTATCAATTGAGGTGGATTGCCCACACGGATGGTACACGCGATTATTGCCGGAAAATTGAGTTCCAAGGAGTTGGCGTGACCTCAAAATATATATTCGGTTTATGCATTTCTTTTCACTCCTGGCCTGCCAGAGGGGAAGAGATGAGAGAAGTCGTTCGTAGGGTCCATAAAAAAATAGTATTGTTCCATACAAAAGGGGAGGATGCAGTTTCCCCTGTCATTGCTACAATTCTGATGGTTGCAGTGACTGTTGTCCTTGCTGCTGCAGTGTATCTGCTAGTCTCGTATTATACCCCAAGTCCAGTTCCTCTCTACGGTAGTTTAACCGAGCAGTCCACAGGAACAAGTTCGAACTCAACCACGCTCCTGTTAACCCTCGGACAGCCGACAGTTCTCAAGAATCCCTCTTATTTCCACATGCAAATTCTGAATCTAAGCTCTGGCTCCACGGGGGTCGGTTGGACCATACAAAACGTTACAATAACAAATCCTGACGGGACGGTGCTATATATGGACACATTTATTAGTAGCGGAAATGTATGGACCTCTGACAAAGCAATACCGGTTGACGGTGCCACCTCAATTGAATCTAGCGCCTTTATCACGATAATTTTTCACACGACGGGGAAACCTGTGGTCATGTCTGATCTTGAGGTCAAAATCAGTTACACTGGCACTACTGGCTCCATATATACTCAGCTTAGTTGATGTAATTTTCTTGTTTATTAGTCCCCGAGGTTTGAAAATCAGTGACAACCTAAACAGGAGGGCTCTTTTGGGAAAAGAGTAATAACAATTTCCTCTTAAGATCACGAATGAACTTCATAACAGAGAAAGAGGTATTCGAGAATTTTGACATGGCGACAGCGATAGAGGCGATGACGGAAGCATTTTTGGAGTTCCACCGTGGGAATGCAGGTGCAGATCCTAGGATGAGGACCTTTTCAAACGAATCAGTTCTTAGCACAATGCCAGCTTTCATGAATAAGTATCACATTGCGGGACTAAAGAGCTATATAGCTTCGAAACACGGTGCGAAATTTGTGGTCATCCTTTTTGACACAAGGAGTACAGAACTGATCGCATTGGTCGAAGCGAATCGTCTAGGACAAGTTAGAACCGGAGCCGTTCCAGCAGTAGCTACCTCTATTCTGCACGGCAAATGCTCAGTCTTCACACTCATTGGGTCAGGGTTTCAAGCAGAAACTCAGCTAGAAGGCATTCTAGAAGTTAGTGACCCAGAAGAGATCAGGGTATATTCTCGTACTCAAGCGCATGGTAAGGCATTCGCTGAGAGAATGTCCAAGAAGTTTGGAAGGCAGCTGGAATTCAAGAGCGACTTATTATCGGCCTTAGATGGTGCAGATGTAATATCTTCCATTACTTCCTCACAGCAACCCATAATCGAGGATCTTTCCTTTAATGAGAATTTTCACCTCAATCTAGCAGGTTCAAACATTCTATCCCGAAGGGAAGTTTCGCAGAATGTGATCGAAAGTGCCAGCCTAGTTGTAGTAGAGCATCTGGAACAGTCTTTCAGGGAATCTTCGGAGATTTCCGATTTTGTGAAAGCAGGAGGAAGGGTGGTCGAATTGAAGGAAGTGGTCGGATCAGGTGAGAAATACAGAAATCACAAGAAAACTATCTTCAAGAGCATGGGGATTGGGCTAGAGGATATATCATCGGCGTATTACGTCCTCAAGAAGATGAAATTGGTCTAAAACGCAATGGTCAAAATCGGTCTTTGCAGTGTTCATGTACTTAAATAAGTGCTCGCAATCTGCTTTGACCATGCAAAAATACGATCTACTGGTGGTAGGGGCCGGAATATCTGGCCTCGCATCTTCATATCACATAAAAAAGGACAACCCAGATCTTAACATCTGCATTGTAGATAAGTGGGGGACTTACGCTCAGGGAAATACTGCAAAAAGTGATGCAGCTTTTAGGGATGTGTTCAATTCAGAAGTCAATTACAAACTTGCTTCGTCCTCAATATCATTTTATAGGGACGTCCAAAGGAGCGGATTTAATTTAGGCATGCACTTCAGCGGATATTTGTTTCTAATGGACCAGAAAAGTCTAAATTCACCATCGATAGGTAGGCTTCTGAAAAAAGTCAGGTCGAAGGTGCTAGATAGAGACGAAATTGCTGAACTGGGATTCCGGACCAATCCGGATCAGGAAGCTGCTCGTATTATGAACTTGAAGAATATTGACGGTGGACTAGTCGGAGAGAACTGTGGAATCATGGAGCCAGACCTGTTGGCCGAATACTATGTAAAGGAACTAGAGAATCTCGGAGTCGATTTTAAATTCAATACGAAGGTCAATAAACTTAACTTGTCTCCGAAAAACAAACTTAATTTCCCTGGTGAGCCATTCATATGGCAGGACAAGTTCGTTGAATCCATTGATACGAATAAGGGAGATATTTCTGCTGACCAGTTTCTGCTTGCCACTGACGTATGGACAAACGACTTGCTTGGTCCCGTTGGAATTGACACTTTTACTCGACCTAAGAAGGTGCAAGTGTTCCAGATTCAAGGAGAGGCCATTTCTAAAATGGTAACGAAGAGAGTGACTGGAGATGAAGATATATTTCCGTTCACGATTCTTCCGGGCCCGACTATTGACATGAGACCTGATCCAAAGTCGAGAACTTTTTGGATCTCGTACAGCGAAGGAATCGGGCAAGGTTTTTCCTTGGAGGAAAATCCAAGCGCGGATACTGAATACTATTCCAACAATCTCTACACAGTTCTTCGGGAATACGTTCCTGCATTTTCAAATTCAAGGGTCGCCACGAGCTGGGCTGGCTTCTATTCCATGAATAACATGGACGGAACGTACGTTCTCGAAAAATACATGAATGTCTCAGTAGTCAACGGTAGCAGCGGGAGTGGAATCATGAAGGCGGACTCTGCGGGTAGAATGACCTCTGCATTATTCTCAGGAAGAGAGTATGCAAAACTATACGATGGGTCTGAAATACGAGTGTCAGATCTCGGGATTTCCAATAGAAAGGTAGAACAGGAGACCTTGATTATATAAGATTAGAAAACACGCCTGACAAAGCAAACTGGCTTTGAACGTAAAGAATATCCCCTTCCGGTTCATAGCATGTCATGCCCGTATTAGAAAGGAAAAATCGTTTTGATATCAAGAAATTTATTGTAAAAGGAAGGAGCCTATCTGATAACTTCCTGAAAGATCCGGTTAACAGAGAGGTCATAGTTTTCGAAAGAAACATCAAAGACTCAACTCCTGCTCTAATTGGACTTGCAGGTTTTTTCGGCAGTTCCACTAATTTCTTGAATCGATCGTACATGGGTCACGATTTCTTTGGAGTTCTTAATTCAATTGCGGTAAACCGGACAAAATCTTTTCTCATAGTACTGCCAGATACGATGACTTCCTATTACGGTAACCAATTCATTAACTCATCTGCGGTCGGAAGATATGAGAACTTCATCATCAGGGATGTGGTGAATTTTATCAACAGGGAATACGGCAGAAGGAAAATAGGATTATTCGGGAAGTCCTCAGGCGGATTCGGTTCTTACACACTTGCTTCAAAACACCCGGAGATTTTTGGAGGGTTTATAGACGTATCTGGAGATTCCGGATTTGAATACTGTTACCTTCGGGATTTTCCCTCAGCTATCCAGCGTCTAGAAAGCAAAAGTCCAGAGAAATTCATAAAATACTTCAACAACAAACCCAGACCGGATAACGTGGATCTCGGAGTCATGAACATCCTTGCGATGGCAGCCTTCTATTCCCCTAATGAAAAGGCAAAGTTAGGGTTTGATCTCCCATTTGATACCAGTTTCCATACTCTACGGCAGGAAGTATGGGATAGATGGTTGGCCCTTGACCCACTTAGAAATTTGGATGAACGACTGGAAAACCTCAGAGAAGAAAAGATTATTTTGCAGGTGGGAAAGAAGGACGAGTTTTCTATCAACATCGGAATGAAGGGCATGAACAGGAAACTTGAGAAGAATCGAGTAAAGCACGAGTACAAGGAATACGATGAGGGCCACTTTGGAATAGAGTACCTGTACAAAGACTCAATTCCGTCTCTCATCAGCGCCCTAACTTTGTAGTCCTATATTGGAAATGCAAGCGATATATATCAGACGTACTTTACAATCAGATCATCAAGTCTCTTGAGGATCTCCTGCAACTCTGACAGGTCTTCTGCCTTCATGTTTGCGAATATAGCCTCAATACTCTCCTTCTCCAGTCTCCTGATCTCCCTGCACTTTTCTTCCCCCTTCCTCGTGAGTGTCACAAAGTAGCTTCTCCTGTCTTCTCCTCTCCTTCTCTTCACAAATCCCTTTGATTCGAGGCCATCTACAGACAGGGTTATTATTGCGTTTGAATAACCGGTCGAGTCGGACAGGTCACTCATCTTCAGACGTTCAACGCCGTTGCATATCTTGTGCATCAGGACGTATTCAGTCTTGCTGATGTCGCCAAGCTTTGAGTTTACTTCTGCCAATATCTTTCCCCTGAGTTTCCTGATAGAGGAAAGTCTTTCCAGGAGAAGTGTGTAATTTTCCTTCATTTCTCGGCTCCGTCGTCCATCTTGGTATCTTCCTTGCTAGAGTTGGCCGCAGCCCGTATAGTCATAGTCTTGGAAGGCTCCCCGTGAACATATCTTCCACCCATGAGGGCAGAGAATATTGCTCCGATAATTGTGAGGATTATAGCGACGTATATCGAATAGCTGAGACCTGTCATGAAGGATGGTCCTATAGCCGTGGGGAAGAAGGAAAGTGACTTCAGTGCGTTAAGCGCATTTTGAGGGATTAAATTCAGCATTGAAGCTGGGAGGGCAGACACAGGATTGATTCCTAAGAAAGCAGCGAAGAGAGCGCCTTCAGGGGATATCTGTGAGAACGCAGAAGCCATTTGAGGTGGAAGACCAATAGAGATTGATATGCTGTACAGAGACGATGGTAGTTTTTCCGTGAATACGGTTATTGCGATAGCGAAGAAGATAACCATGCTCATAGTCTGGCCTATGTTTTGGAATGTTGTCCTCATCCCGCTTCCCGCTCCCCTGCTCTCTGGAGGTAGGGAGTTCATGACCGCTGTGGTATTGGGGGCAGCAAATAGGCCGCTTCCTATACCATTGAGCAGTAATATCAGTTCAAACTGCACGACATTGAAATTGTACGGAAGCAAAGTGAGCAGAAACAGCGAAACGGCTGTTATGACCATCCCTGCGGTTGCGAACAATCTCGCACCATACTTGTCTGTAAGCATCCCTCCTACAGGTCCGAGTACTATGAAACCAACCATCATTGGCAGCATGTACACTCCAGCCCAGAAGGGAGTAGATGTGTAGTTATAACCGTGGAGTGGCAGATAGATTCCCTGCAGCCAGATCACCACAAGAAACATTATGGCGCCCCTCCCCAGCGAAGACACAAAATTTGCTAAATTCCCATATGCAAAGGCTCTTATTCTGAAGAGATGAAGATTAAAGAGAGGATACTTGACCCTGGTCTCTACTAAGACGAATAGGATGACTAGAATTAGCCCAACTATTAGGGACGTCAATACCCACGGATTGCCCCAACCCATTGCAGCTTTACCGTACGGGGAAAGCGAGTAAGTGAGACCAAGGCTGATCAGGATCAAACCTCCAGCAAGAGTTAAATTTCCGAAAATGTCCATTGGTACTTTGACTCTTTTTGACGTTTCTTTCAGTTTAAATACGGACCATAAGGACCCAGCCACAGCAAACGGTACGCTCACCACGAACACCATGTGCCAGTCATACGAAACTAGGAGTCCACCAGCGATAAGTCCTATCAGAGAACCCGCGATAAATGCGATTTGATTGATGCCCAAAGCCCTGCCCCGTTCGGTTGGACCAAAAGCATCTGTAATCAAGGCAGTGCTATTGACCATTAGCAGGCCGCCTCCTGCTCCCTGGATCATCCTAAACGCTATTAGCAACAAGGCTCCTGTATTCTTCGTGTTGCTGGGAATTATAGACAAAAGTATTGAACTGGCTGCGAACACTATGAACCCTAGGGTATAAAACCTGGTTCGACCGTACATATCGGATATCCTTCCAAAAGTGACAAGAAGCGTTGCCAGAATGATGCTATAGCCCATCATCACCCATAGAAGCACTGCAAACTCACCAGGAGCTAAGGGATCGATTCCCAACCCCCTAAAAATTGCAGGAAGCGAAATCAACACTATTGTCATGTTGATAGAACCCATTAATCCGCCAAGCGTTGTATTAACAAGGACTGTCCATTTGTATTCCATTCCCACGGAGAGTTATTTCGAAATTAAAAGATTTACTATTGAAATATTTAAGGATGCCAAAAATCTACTATCAAAAATCTAGATTCTGTCATACCGTCAAGGAGATATCCAGAAACATAATAGTGCATTTAGATGAACGGCATAAAAGACTCTATCAGGGAAATGAAGAAGGACTACACACACGGTTCATCGTGGTATTACGAAAGAATTTCTCAATTATTGGTCAATGTAGATCAGGAGGGGTTAACCATTCTACTGAGGTCTCTAGGGTCTATTCGCCCGGGAATGGGAAGCATTGCAAACATTGAAGAAGTCGTGAAGAGGGAGAAAGTGGCGAATGTTTACTCAGCAAGGAAACTTGGTCAGAAACTATCAGACTATTCGGAGAGATGCAAAATAGAATTGAACAGGAATTTGGAGAAGTTAAATGGTAAAAAGATCATGACTATCAGCTACAGCAGCGCAATAAGACGCTTAATTGAAAGGTCGCCTCCAGATAAACTGGTACTGCTTGATTCTAAACCTGGCAAAGAAAGCAGAACTGCAGCCAAGAACTATGGGAAATTTTGCAAAGTAATGGTAGTACCTGATAGCTCTATGTATTCATATATGAACTCGGTTGACTTGGTCGTAACGGGTTTTGATGGACTTTACGCAAATGGCTTCTTGACAAACAAGGTTGGAACCTACCCTCTGTATCTAAGTGCCAGAGAAGCAGGAATAGAGGTTCTCGCAATAGGAGAGTCTTTTAAATCAACCATAAATCAGAAGGTTGAGATTTCCGAAAGAAACGTCAGATTCTTTGGAAGGCGGTACACTGTCCCTTTGCTTGAATCGGTTCCCCTCAAATACGTGGATCGATTGGTCACGGATCAAGGCCAATTCATCAGGCCAGACTTTAAAACGGTCGAATTACTGCACGATGCTTTCTTACAAGGGGTGAAATAGTTCAATCTGTAGTGCCAAACAGAAATTAATAAGACACTGTCGATACTATCCAGAACGTGAAAGCGTGCATCATAACAATTGGAAATGAAATACTTAAGGGAAAGACCGTCAACACGAATGCCGCCGAGATTGGCAGAATGCTTTACTTTTCTGGTTATGATGTTTTCAGGGGACTTACGGTTCCAGACGCTAAGGAGGAGATTGGAAACGCATTCCGATCTCTCATCGGAGAGTGTGACGTAATTGTTTCTTCAGGAGGCTTAGGTCCCACTTTTGATGACATTACCGTTTCCTCTTTTGCGCAAGAATTCAAGATGCCAATTCAAAGGGATGAGGAGATTTACGCAATCATCAAAGCGAGAACGGAGGAGAAGGGTCTTGAGATGACCAAGGAAAGGGAAAAGATGGCCATGATCCCTAGTGGATCTTCTGCAATAAGAAACACTGTAGGGACTGCTCCTGGTATTGACTGCAAAATTGGATCTGCTAGAATTTTCATACTGCCTGGAGTCCCCGCAGAGATGAGATCAATGCTACAGTATGTCGAACGAGCAATCAAATTGAAAGACAGCTTCTACTTTGAAGATTCTTTACAGATAAAGGGTATATTCGAAGCTACGCTCGCTCCATTTGTCAGTGAATTGATGAGGAAATATAAGGGCAATGTGTACATCAAGACGCACCCTACTATTGGAGAGAAAGGCGAGTCAGAATTGGAAGTGGAAGTTTCGGCGAAATCTGACAAACTTGAGAAATCGGAAAGTCTCGTGAAAGAAGTCTTAAAGGAGATTGAGAAAATAAAATTAAAACTTCTGAAAGATAGTCTATGACACCTACAGTTCTCGTGGATTTATCACGTATTTGATTGATTTTATTTTAGACTCCTTGCGAATTGTAACTGCGGAGAGGTGCCTAATTCTTTCGTTCCTCAAGAAAAGATATTGCGCGATCCATCAGGATTAGCTTTCTGCCAGCATCTAATGAGTCTATCTCGTCCTCATTAAGGAGAGTCATTCTCGAAAGAAGCGCGTATCTTCTCTTTTCCAACTCATTTATGAGTAACAACTTGGCCCTTTCTTTTGCAGATTCAAAATCGTTCCCTGCTGCCACTCTTTTGACATACAGTAGGTAAAGAAGGTTAGAGAAGAACACGTTAGGTGCGATCTCAAAATAATCTTCTCTTTTCCTAGAGAATTCGATTTTGTGAAGTGAGACTAGCAAGTTTGTATCTTCCGGCACTCTTTCAAGATTTTCTCTGAAAGGCTTAAGGAGCCTTCCCCTCTCATCTGCTTCTTCGTAGGTAGTCATGCAAGTGCCCTCACTATTGGATCTTGTCTTCGAGTCACGTTTGATGACTTAATCTCTTTCGTGATAGAAGAAATGGATTTAAATCTCGGTTCCGTACTAGACTTATTCGGTAGACACAGTTTATGTTCAAAAATATTTATATCTAATAACCAGTGAGAATTAGATAGTGTCGTATCCCTTAAAGGTACACACATATCGTTCGTTGCCTCACGGGAAAAACAGGTAAGACCAAGACTACGGCAGAGAGTGGGATGCACTAACGAGGAGGGGGATAAGCTCCTCGGTGTATTGCCATCTCTCCGTCGAAGTCCTTTTTGTGCAACATTTTCTATCCTTTTTACATGCTGCATCTGTTCCAAGTGCAGAATTGGGCTACTTCGCATCACCCAATTAGTACTTGTGTAGTCTAAATTCATCATTTGCGAACTCTAATAATAGTGGGGGTATTCAATAGTATGATAAAGTTAGAAAATGTTTCTAACTTTACAGTAGTATCGAAATACCAGTACTTCATAAATAGACGGGGGATAACAATGTTTGAATTGATCACAGCCGTGCTTTCTCTCGTGGGATTCACGTACTTCGCAATCGTGAGACCACTTGGTGGGACGTTTATCGGTGGGGCTTAAAGTCTTCCCGGTCTCAAAACATTTTTCTAACTTTTTTATATTATGTAATATTGTTGTTTGATGGTTTTTAGTCAAGACGGGGTGACTTGTCCGGTCTGTGGCAGTGCTGCGAGGCTCACAAGAAAGTGGGTATTAAATAAGTACAGTAAACGATACGACTATTTCGTATACCATCATAAAGGATACGTTCATTATGCCAATCAAAATACTCAATCCTCAAAAGGATTTAGGAAAGGGCAGCTGGAAAAAATACTGATTGAAACAATTAATTCTCAAGCATTTAAGCTGGGTTCTTTTCGAATATCGGATCTTAAGAAATTGCTTGTAGGGAGTTATCCAAATATCGGATTTGGCTCGTTGAAAGTGAGTCTTAACAGGTTAGCGGAAGTTGGAATAGTTGAGAGACAGAAGATTGGCATGAGATTGTTTTACATAAACACGGTATCAAAAGAGAGATTGAGCTTCATTATAGATTCAGTATCGTTCTCTCTGGAAGATATTGGCAACGATTCAATGCTCACTAAACATACCACCTTTTATAAAATCAAGAATGATCATACGTGGCCTCTGTACTTCATTCCATATAGAGTCGTCGGAGATAGCGATATAGATTTCAAAGAAATGAAACTGAGCGGATTTGATCACACAAACTCTAAGTTTGCTACAGTGATATTGATCGAAGAGGCTCCAAAGGACAAAAGATTTCTGCTGAAACTCCCTACCCCACTTTTTCCTGGAGAATTTAGAGAGATAATAATTGAGTATTACTGGCCTGAACCAAAACAAACGTATGTGTTTTCAGCTGCCACTAAGGTTACGAGTTTTGAATTCTCAATATCAGGTAACAATCTTGGGAGACTGACTGTCTCTCTGACTTCTGTTTCAAATAACGAAACAATTGACCTCTCGAAAGAAGTGAAGGAAACTTCGACTTCAAAATGGGAAAGTGTAAGAAGGATTAAGCTCACCGAAGTTGAACCATTTTCAGTTCTTCAACTGAAATGGAGATAAGGAAGAGAAAATTTATGTGATTTAATGGCGAAACTTGAATATCAAAAAATACAATCATCTATAGGATGGGAAGGAGAGCAAAACAAGAAATTTGCAGAGTGTGCGGTGAACAAGCAAAAAAACTTGCTTATTATTCGCGGTCAAGGGGGAAAATTTATCGCTATTTAAGATTCATCCATAAAAATGGCGTAACCCACTATTACAGAATTCCATCGGGGCCTGACCGTGAGGAAAGAGAAACCGTGCTACCGATTAAATCTGTTTTTGATACTCTTGAAGAAGTAATCAACACTAAAATGCGAGGGAGAGAACTTCGATTCGGAGAAATCAAATCTCTCATAGAAGCTTCCTATGGAAAACCTGTCAGTACCGCAACTTTATACAGAAACATTAAAAAGCTGCTAAACCTGGAAATGATCAGCAAGAGGTCAGATGCAGGAATCGTACTGTACGAGAGAAAGACGGAGAGAATACAGAGTAGAGAGATGCAAACAAGCTCGATGTCCATTGGTTTTGACTTCTCTAGAGAAAGGGTATTCGTGACTACATTTATTCACATCAGGAATAAGGGACTTGGTTTGATTACTGGCATCCCGATTTCTATACCCGTAGGGGAGATAAACTCTCTAAGTTCCATTAATTTGAGTGCATATGACCATACCAAGAAGATTGCGTTGAAGAACGAAAACATAGCCTATTCATACCCAGGGCGTACAGGGGTTTCGATCGGACTAAACAGGCCGCTACGAAGATCTGAAGAAGAAGAGCTGTTCTTAAGTTACAGCTTTAAGAATGTTAACCAAAGAATCAAAATAAACATCCTGTCTGATGTCGATGTCCTTAGGGTCAGCTGCGAGGTTTCCAGGGATAAGAATGTGGAAATAAAGAAGATCTTGGTCGATGGGCTTAAGGAAGTAGTCTCCGAGACAATAAGGAGGAGTGGAACTCAACCTGGCCGTACTGTTGTCGAAGCAGAATTTGAAAACGCATCCAGAGGAGACACCATAGTAATATCACTAGTGCAATGAGTAGGATATCCCTGAATAGAAGCTAAGTCAGGGTGAAAATATAATACGCGCCGGTTTTCTGTGTTCTAAATGAGTAGGGGATTTGCAAGTTGGCAATTCATCTGTTTGTAGCAAATTGTATGATGTAACGCCCGAGCTGGGATTCGAACCCAGGTCTGAGGCTCCGCAGGCCTCTAGGATAATCCAAACTACCCCACTCGGGCTTCCAGTTTTTGTGATACTCTCTCTAAATAAAGGATAGACTCAAGGAATTCGTTAAGCGTCTTTCTGACGTCGTTAGTTTCTCCGTTGACAGTACAACTGTACCCGTTTTTAGTTTTCTTGCAACCTATGTACTTCTTGTGGTCCTCGATGATTCCTTTGATGATGTTGTCAATATCCCTACCAGTTATCTTTAGTTTCGCTTCAATCTGCAGGCTTCCCAGCTCCTATAACTCTTGGGGTTGAATTCAGGGAAGTTATTGAGAAAATTACGTCCATTTTTGGAACCTTTCTGTCAACATCTATTAAGAACCTTCCTTCGGAGATGTCAGAAATTTCCGCATTTACGTTGTTGAATAGGTAATTGAGCTGAATCTTTTCTCCCACCGAGGGGACAACCTTGACAGTGGGATTTGTTCTGACCTGGAGTTGTATGCTTTCGCTAAACTCCACACCCTCTTTTGAGTAGAGAATCGTTCCCTTCGGTACGTCGTCAACCTCCACATTCCTATAGGCCAGTCCTACTCTGGAGTACGGATCGGCGGTTTCCATATCCACGTCCATTATCTGAATGTTCTTGATATCTACTGTCTTTCCTGACGGATATGCTTTCATCACCATATGCTTCTTTATCTGCCCTCCAAGGACAAAGCCTAAACTTACCGTACCCACACCCTTTACCTGGAAACTCTGGTCCAGGACAACCATGTTCTCTGCCCTGCTCGAATCGATAGAAATCTGCGAGAATTTTTCGATGTCCTCGAAATTGGGTTTCATCTCATGGCATGCAATTCCCATGCCAGTCGCTATCCTCTTCACCTGTTGAAAGATGGAATCATTGGCAATAATTCCAAGATTTTTTATATCATGGTAGTCGAGAGTAAGCAGGAACTCCCCGACACTCTTATCAAGCTCGTTCACAGCCAAGATCGCTTTGTTCGCAACAGAAGCTGCATTCAGGAGCGTTTGGATTCTTTCCGGAAACTTGAACGGGTACAGAAACGTGATTTCGTTTCCAGATATCTTGGTGTTGTAATACCTTATGTCAGTCTCAGATCCTTTCTTTGAAAGGCCCTTGAGAATTTCTTCGTCTCCATAGAACAGAATCGTCTGGTTCACGAGTTTAGAATTCTCTGCTTTTATAATAATGTTAGGAATACGGAACAAACACCGAGACTTCGACTCTGGGTTGGATGTTATGATTGGTTATTTTATTAAAATTTTGGCAGAATCAACTGCATCTGAGCATCCCCCGAGACTAACTCTTCCCTTCTTTGTCAACGACTGAATGAACAAATTTAATTATCTCCTCGAAAGAGTTAATTGCGAATTCCATGTTCTTAACTTGATTCATCAGGTACTTCTTTCCTTCCCCGCTAATTTCATAGTATTTTCTCCTGCCATCTTCCTCTCGCCCTGACTCGTTCGTAATCAGTCCCCTGATTTCCATGTTTTTCAGTATGGAATAAATCTCGCCATTTGACAATTTTTGGCCAATGCATCGGTCGATTTCTTTCTCTAGCTGGTACCCGTAGCTTGGCTCATTCCATAGACACTTTAGAATCACAAGAGAAATAATTCCCTTGAAGGTTCTTCCTCTACCTTCTTCTTTCATCTGACCTTACGACTCAATTGTCTGTCGTATTTAAGGATGAATATGATTCTTCTGTGACTGTTCATATTTCCCTCCATCTGGAACGCCTAAGGGCTAAATAGGTCAGTGCAGCAGTGATTCCTAAGAGCACTATCCATGCTATCGCGAACCCGGAACTGCTGAGATTGTAGAATCCCGTTTGACTTTGTGCAATTTCTGAAGCATAGGTCGTAGGGGAGAGATAGGCCAGATACCTATAAGGGAATGGGATGTAGGTTATGGGGTAATAGACTGGTGGGATTGTTGTGAGCAAAGGTGAAAGAATTCCAGAAAAACCCCAGGACTGTATTATGTCCGAAGTGAATGTAGACAAGAAGAATCCCAGTGATATGGAAAATGTGAATATTGTGGCCATATCCAGAAAGAGGACAAAACCCCCTACCAGAGTTACCTTTACAAATATTACGTTGAGCACGATTAGGAATGCTATGGTCGGAATTGAATATACGATCTCCGATATAGCCATTCCAATGATATAGACGAGTGAAGAAGTGGGTGAACTCACTATCATGTCCTGTAGTCTCATGTCGTTCTTGAGATGAGAAAGGTCTTGCTGCAATGAAGTCCCACTGGATACCATATTCATAATCAGCGCCCCAACTGCTGCCACAGGCAAGAGAGTCCCTCTACTTGCGAAGGTCACGACAGCCAGTATGGCCAAGGGGGCCAGCAGGGTGTTTATGAGCACGACTGGGTAGTTTATCATCGCATAGATAGAATTGACCAGTATGGAGGCCATTATCTGGCTACCAACTTTCCTCTTCATTCTCCTTTTCGTCCTCCTCGGTGCCAAGGTATTGTTCAAAAATGTTGCTCAGGGAAGCCTCCTCCACTGTGAATTTCATCTTGTTTGTCACGAGATATGGTATCAGTCCGTAAATTCTGGATGCAGAGCCGTAGATGAATGTCTCCTTATCTGAGACGGGGTGGACCTGCACGTCCGCTTCGTCTATCTTCAAATTCTGAGAATAGACCTTGAGTACGTAAGGGAGTTTCACCTTCGACCTGAGATCTTCGATTCCTCCTATGTCAACAAGCTTGCCCTTGTCAAGTATCATTATCTGATCTCCTAACGTTTCAGCCTCCTCTAGGTAATGGGTCGTCAGGATGATTAGTCTGTCTTTCTTCATTTTGGAGAGCAGCTGCCAGAGCTCCTTCCTTGACAGGTAATCGAGCCCCGTGGTTGGTTCATCCAAGAAGACGATAGGAGCTTCACTTGAAATCACGGTTGCAACCATGAGTTTCCTTTTTTGACCGCCTGAGAGTTTTCGGCTCTTCTGTCCTTCCTTCCCCTCCAGACCTAGCTCTCTCAACGCCTCCTTTGCCTTCTCGTTTGATTCACGATACGAATATCCCCTCCACATTAGGTACGAGCTAACGGTCTGAAGGGGTGTCAACCATGGAAGGGGTCTAGCTTCCTGAGGGACAACGGCAATATCCTGCCTGACCGATTCTGCGTCCTCGACAACGTCCATCTCGTTGATGAACCCCCTTCCAGACGTTGGCAGCAGTTCCGTAGACAAAATTCGTACGAATGTTGTCTTCCCTGCACCGTTCCTACCTATCACGGAGAATATTCCATTCATGTTTATGTCTAGCGATAGACCTTCGAGCGCCTTGTACTTCTTCTCGTACGTCTTGGAAAGCTCCAACGTTCGGAGTCTCATACAGTCCCTCTTAAATGAGCCTCACATCTAGGGAGTTTCAGACTTCTTTGTCAGTCCTGGATAGACAAGAATCTTGTCAACTATACTTCTGAAACTCTTTGAGCTGTTACTCTCCGGGTGCGAAAGTACCATGGGAGTTCCATCATCCCCATCTTCCACTACTGAGGATTCCATCGGTATTGACCCAAGGAAGTCTATTCCAAACTCCTTAGAAATTCTCTCTCCGGAACCTTTCTTGAAAATGTAGGTGATTTGACCGCAATGCGGGCATATAAACCCGCTCATATTCTCAATTAGGCCCACCACAGGAGCATTGAGTTGTTTAGCGAAATTTATGGCCTTCTTCACATCAATCATTGCAACCTCTTGAGGCGTTCCGACGATAACAAAACCAGTCACCTTTGGGATGAGTTGAACAATGGATAGGGCTTCGTCTCCAGTTCCTGGGGGGAGATCGAATATCAGGAAGTCTAATTTTCCCCAGGCTATGTCTGTGATGAATTGCTCTATCATCTTGTGTTTCAATGCTCCCCTCCAGATCACAGGTGTATCCCTGGAAGGAAGGAAATATTCAATGGAAATCACTCTGAGATTATTACTGTATTTCACTGGTACTATTTTCTTGTTTTCGTCCATGACAGGTCTATCATCTATCAAGCCCAACATTTGAGGAATGTCCGGCCCGTGCATGTCCGCATCGACCAGTCCCACCTGATAGCCTCTCGATGAAAGTTCAACTGCCAGATTGGCAGAGACAGTGGATTTCCCGACTCCCCCCTTCCCGCTCATCACCACCAATACATTACTGATGTTTTTGATATTCTCGTTCTCAGTGCTGATCTTGAAATCTACGGGATTCTTCGGAGAAGGTTGATTAACTTTTATAGTTCCAGGCACAGTACCACCTTCTCCGTTATCTATACAACGAATAATAACCCTTCTTAGTCCGTTTCGAATTTTGTATCAAATTCCTTTAATATGGATATATGATGTAAACAAAATGAGGCACGCCCGTATAGCACTTCTCGTTGCACTATTCGTGCTACTCTCGAGTATGACTTACGGGATGGTCTCAGCAGATGACTCAAATGGTTCAAACGATATCTCCTCAAACGGCATCGCGAATTTTACAGTTCACGTCAATAACCAGAATGTGCTTGTATTCAGATACTTCAATGTCTCTGGTTCCTCGCTGTCGCTTAACCTTCCTGACTTAAACGAGAACAAGCTAGTGCCTCTGTTCTGGAGAGGGTCCGGAAATGTCACAATCCTGCCTGCAATGTCTTTTTCTCAGGTTGGAAATTTCTCCAATCCCAGTTACGATTTCCAGTACCTATTCCTCTATCAGTCGAGCTATCTTGGAATTTTACTAACAACAGGATCTATCTCTGAATCAGGTGGTGAAATATTTGTAAACAACCTGGTAGGAGCAGCCTATTTCACAATATATTTCATAAACTCACCTCTATCTCAGTTTAATTTCACATCCAACAGCTTTCAGAGCAACGGTAATTCTTATTATGGGACATACTCTAGCTTTACATCATCCCCTGGTCTGATTAAGGACTACTCTCTGATAAACAACCAGTCCTCTGTATCAGTAATCTCAAGTATTGCCTTGGGTGGGGATTCACTCCTTTCCTTCAATACGAGTGGCCTTGCGGTTCCAAACAAGTCTGGCGCGTTCGCATCAGACGGGCTCTTCCCACTACTCTATCTTGACTCTTTTAACAGTTCAGTAACCATAAGGCTGTCTGATGGCTTCCATTTTGGTACTCCCGAAGCCGAACAGGGAAACGGTGGAGGAGGCGAACAAGATCCATTCAATTCAGCAGGACTACCGTACGTTAACGAGCGAGTATTCAAGATCATGAGCGGTTCCAGGACGTTGGGGTCCGTAGACGTATATGGACAAATGTCGATTAACAACACTACTCTGATCGTAAATTCCCCGGTCAGTTTTGTTGTCATCAGATTCCTGCCTGCCTTCCAGTCCAGTACAGGAATCAATCACAGCAATGACGAACTTGGGAATGCAACGACTGAGATTTATCTAGATAACCAAGCCTATTTTGTTCCATTTTCGCCAAACGTGACTGCACAGAATCTTTCATTCAAGCAAGGTACCTTGATATTTCAGTTTGTTCAGAACGGAACCCAGCAGTTTGTCATAGTGATTCAGGGTAATTTCAGTGTTTCAAACTTCGTCATTACCGGCAATGGCTCCAGTTATCCACACTATTCAATCTTACGTTCTGGCAACGAAACGATAGTCACTTTTACCACTAATGGGACCGGTCAACGCAACCTAAGTCTATCTGTGACCCCGTTTCTAAGCACTAATGGAGGAGGGAAACAACTTCCCCTCATGGCCCTCATAATATCGGTCACTGCACTTGTTACAGTAGCAGGGAGCCTTATAGCTTACTCCAGGAAGAGGTGGGAGAGAAATCTTGAAAAAGAATAATTAGGTACTATTCCTGAGGTAGTATGGATATTTACAAAATTCCCGTAGCAAAGAAGTCAGAAATGGAAAGGATTCTGGCCATGGACGAGATATTCAGACTTTCAATTACACTCAAAGACTCCTCCATACTTGGAGAGGAGGGTTACCAGTACTTGATACTTGAAGGGATTGAGGAACGTCTAAGGATAGCGAGGGCTGAGCTATCGAAAATATCGGAAAAAATGGACGGTTCCAAGGCGAAAAAGGTCCAAGAGATAGTTGAAAAAGAGAGAGAAGCTGCAAACGAAAGCTTCGGCTCAATTTTTGGATAAATGTACATAATTCTCGCAGACGCTGAATTGGAACTCACGCCGGAGTTGTTGAAAGGGGATGTCGAAGTCCAGAACGTTCTTAAGGGACTCGGTAAGGAGAACAAACTCCTCGACAATTATCTGATGAACGCTGCCATAAATAGACATCTGAAAAGCCAGGCCAAGAGAATAGGGTTTCCGTCAATTGCTTACTTCTTCTATCGGATGAATGAGGAATCGGTACTGAACGAATCAACTAGACTGGAATACGCAATCCACACAAAGCAGAATGTAATCATAGAAAAAGGTGATCTGAAAGGAACGGGAGCTAGTTACGTGGAGTTTACCGAAAGGGTGGAAAAAATCTTGGAGAGCAAACCTAGGAAAATGAAGCTGGTAGATTACCTGGACAGTAAGGACATAACTGGAAATACCGTAGTCCTCCATCCAAGGGGAAGTATCGGTTTGGTGATGAACAATGAACTGAATTACATAATCGGGGGATTCCCAACTGGAGACTTTTCTTCAGACCTAACTGGGCTCCGCAAGTTTGCAATCTACGACAAGGAAATTACGGTACCGGCCGTTTTGGAACTCCTGCATTTCAAGCTTTTTCGGTCATAATCTTTCTCATTGAATCCTTCTTGTTTTGTATCATTCTTCCTGTTCCAATATCGTTTCTCATTGAATACTCCCCCCTGAGTAGTAATTGAAGATCGTTAAAACGACTGGTTACTTCTTCCAGGTTCGCTCCCTCAGAGAGTAGTGCAAGCGATCTTGATCCTGTCTGTTTCAGTTTATGACTGGGCCCACTTACGGATGCGAAATAGATCTTGAGCCCCTTAAGCAGAATTCTCTCTTCATCAATGCTTATTTCTGAAGGTATCGGGTTGCTTCCATATCCTTTTGGTACAAGGTATCTCAGCACGTTTATCTTGTCTTTGAACTCCAGATCGGGGTTGCGATTGTGTAACATAGAAATTGCAACGTCCATCATCGAATTCTCCATCAGCGACAGAACGTTTATTGCCTCTGGGTCTCCCAGTCTTGCGTTTATCTCCAGAAGTTTTGGACCATCAGGAGTCGACATGAAACCTCCATAAATTGGACCGACATATCTTGTCACAGTCTCAGAGAATTTTACCACCAATTGCTCCATTATTTTCTTAGCTTCCGTGACTGTTCCCGGTTCAATGAATGGCAGTCCTTTTTCAGAGAAACATATAGATCCCATCCCTCCAGTGTTTGGCCCCCTATCTTCCTCGTAAGCTCTCTTGTAGTCCTGGACAATTGGAAGAAAATAAATGCTGTTCCCGTTCACGAATGCCTGCAGACTGAACTCCTCTCCGATAACTTTCTTTTCCACTAGCACCCTGTCCCTTTTCGTCTTAAGGTAATTCTTAACTATCTTGATTCCGTCATCCTTGGTACTGAAATGGACGCCCTGGACTACTACACCCTTTCCTCCTGTCAGGCCGTCTGGTTTTACTACAAAATCGTAGTCAATCCGATTTATAAATCGTTCTGCCTCCCCAAAGTCTGAGAAGGAAGTACTCTCTATATCTCCTTCTATTCTTTTTTCCTTCATAAAATCCCTGCAGAACGATTTTGATGTCTCTAGTCTTGCAGCGGAAGATGACGGGGCAAAAACTTTAAAATTGTTTTTCAGTAAAATATCGGAAACACCGTGCGCCAGTGGTGATTCCGGGCCAATGAAAACATAATCTGGATCCACTCTTTGTGCATTTTCAAGAACGAAGTCTTTGTCGTTTTCATCTCCGGTGATGACCTTTCTCGCAATTCTGATCAGACCTGGGTTCCTGCTGGGCGAAATAACGAATAGTTCAGCCCCAGACTTGACGATTGAAAGTCCGATTGCGTGTTCTCGTCCACCTCCCCCTATGAGTAGAGCTCTCAACTCGACACCTGGTCATCCTTTTTGATTTCTTCTGCCTTGTTTTCCTCCACCTTAACTCTCTCTTTTAACTCTTTTCCATATCTGGAGAAGAACGTTCTCGTAAGTTTGACTAGTCTTCTCCTTCCCTGAGGAATAATCTCTACCAGTCCCAGTTTGCCCAGGTGATCGAGTTCCTCCTCAGCCCTCTTTCCCCGAAGTCTCTCGATGTGAGAGATGTACGTCCTTCCCTTCCTGAAGAGAAGTCCGATGATCTCGAGCTCCCCCTTATTCATTTCACTTTCAGAATACTTGAATGCAACTTCGCTGTACTTGTCCCTTACGCCTATCTTGTATTTCCTCCCGATCATTTTCAATTCAAGCGAGGTTTCTTCGTACCGCTTCTTAAGATTCCTCAGTGACTTGTTAACTGCCTTAAGATCTACAGAAAGAGCGGTTGAGATATCGTTTTTTGACATGGGAGAGACAGTTGCTATTAGAAGTGCCTCCATCCTATTCGAGACTTCGTCTTCCATCTCCTAATAATGATATGAGGAATTATAAAATTTGCTTACGATTACGCAGATTTCCTTCTTACCTGCAGTTCAAAAGTAGAGGTTGTCCCGAGTAAGCCTCCTTCTGTTAGCCCTTTCGGGTTGATGGCATTTGACTAGTGCGCTCTACCCGTTCCTTTGATAGCTGTCATAGGAACCGCTTGAGTTTGCTCCATTCCCCTCCCCTCTGTCTCATCAAATTTTCGGGAACGTCCCCTTCTAAAGGTTCAACCTTAGCCGAAACTGTGTCATTTCTTTTGAGGAGAAGCAGGTCTCTCGACCAGGGTTTTACCCAGATTGCTACCTGGAGGGAGGACTTTCCTCACCATTTCTGGCGACGGCCATCCTGGGACTACCACTTCCCCATCTTGTTTCAGTATATATCATTCTCTGAAACCATCTTTGAGTTATGTAAATCAGACACTTTGAAGGTCCATAATCAGTTCGTGATTGCTGCCATTGAATCCAACGACAAAATGCGAACAGTTTGCGAACCTAAGGCCATCAGACTCACGTACAAACATCTCGTAGAATGACCTTATGAATGCTCCGTGAGTTATTACGATGATCTTCTTCCCTTCAAACAACGTTTTTGACGTTTCCACGAACTCTCTAACCCTTCTGATTACAGAGCTTACGTTCTCCGTAACGCCTAGGTCATTTATCTCCTCGGAGAGTGATCTCATTTCCACTCCGTACTTTTCCTTTATTTCTCCCGTAGTCATTCCCTCAAGTGTACCATAATCCCTGTCCCTCAGAATCTGTTTTTGACCATAAATAGGCACGTTCATCATTTTAGAAACTATTTCAGCAGTCTGCATAGCTCGTTTCTTGTCACTCGAGATCACGTAATCAAATTTGAATTTGGAAAGGGAAAGTGCTAATGCTCTTGCCTGCTGGATACCAGTTTCGTTCAGTGGATCATCTCCGCTAGTACCGACCCAGAGTCCCTTCACGTTAGAATCGGTTTGTCCATGCCGTGCCACTGCTATCACGAGTTTGGAGTCCATCCGTTAGGTATTTCGGAGACGTTTAAAAAGTGCACTGTTCTAAGAACCCAAAGACTCCTTCTCAACAAGGGCATAGCAAGCAAAGAATAATAATATCTTAGATATTGCCCTTAGAACTAAAGCATGGGCCCGTGGCCTAGTCTGGATAAGGCATTGGCCTTCTAAGCCAATGATCCGGGGTTCAAATCCCCGCGGGCCCGTCATCATTTTGTAATCGAATCCCTAATTTTTCGATTGAAAGTATTTAAAGAAAATACGTTTTCAATAATATATAAATATGCGAATATGAAAAATATAATTTTGAGGTTAAGACTTGGATTTATTTGGATCTGTTTGGAGGTCTTTCACTTCCAATATTTCTGCTCTCCAGGTTTCAAGTGGAAATAGAGTCTCTTCCAGAACACCACCTAATTGATCCCATGTTCTTCCGTTTTCAAATCCATTTGCGCCCCTCACAAGGCCCGCGGTCCCCAGCATGCATGCTTCCTTCTTGAATTGTTTGTCTCCAGAGAGATAGGTTTCAAGATCCAGGTTTCCATACCAAAAATTGTTGAACCATGCATTAAGAGCAATTCTTTGAGAAGTGGATGTTTCGCTCAAGATTCCTTCTCCCTGGTCGTAATTTATTTTAAAGAATGTGAATAGATTGATATATTGACGGATCTCGCCATTTAATGAGATTAACAGAGCAGTCGGAAAGTCATATTCTCTAAGACCATTCTCATACTTGCTAGGACCTTGATTAGGAAAATATTTCCTGAAAAAAGATGAAACTCTAAGAGGATTTTTTTGGTGAACGTATTTCTTGATTTCAGCCACGTCCCTTATTTTGAGTGGATATTTCTCTTCATCCCACAGCTCGAGGTCATAGACGATATCCAATATGCAGCTATACCACTTCTTTTCAAAGAATGGTGACCCTATAAATTTCTCCAGTCTGCTATACTCTTGCGGATCACTTGTTTTGGCCCTTTCTGCGTCTAGAATAAAATTGAAGATTTGTGATAGATCGTAGATGTCGTTACAGTTGAGGCGGTAGGCACGCTTGAAGAATATCCCTTCCCCGATGCTCGTTTGTTCAATCAATCCATCTCTTTTCAATTCAGATAGTGATTTCTCCATTATTCCTATTCCATTACTCTCTTTACTGTTTAGCCTTTCAGAAAGGAATTTCTTCTTATCTCTTACCTCTGTTCCCCCTCCGGAGTTGGAGATCAAGAAGTCCTCGCGTTTGTGCAGTCCGTTTTCGTTCTCTGCTAGAGCTAAAATGATTTCGACCTTAGTATGAGAAGAACCTCTCTTATCCATTGATTAGTCATTGTTTAATAGTATATATAACCTTACTTATCTCTCTTCAAATGAGTTAGTATAATTAAGCTAAATAACCTATCATGGAACTGGAAAGGAGTAGACTGCTCAGAATGCGAGCTAAGATTGTCAAGCTCGGAAATACCATATATGTACATCTTTCCCCCTTAATTTTGGAAGACATAAACGCGAACCCAGGAGATCTTTGCTATATAGAAGAACAAGTGGACGGATCGCTTCGTTTAGAGGTTGTTGAGCGGAGGGGGAAATGACTGACACAAAGCCACTGAAACAGATAGCAATTCGAATGGAAGACTCTCCAGTTAAACAGTTGGTCCTAAGTCTGCCGGATGAGATCAGCAAAGAGGATCTGCTTTCAAAATTTGACCTTATCCTACAATTTCTGGGAACCGGAAAGAAGGAGGCTTCCATGCAATGACAATAAAAAAAGGTGAGGACCTTCCCCAAGGCCCTCAAGAAGACGATCAAGAAGATAACGAAAGGAACTTTAAAACTATTTCTAAAACAAGATTCAAGAAAGACGGTAACTATTACGATCAGATTCATGACGTATTTGAGCAAGATCTGAATAGAAGGATTGTCATAAATCAATTTGTTAAGCATAATGGGACCAGCAGACCAACATTTGTCAAGCACGTGGAAACTTTTGACGAAGAGGGCAACAAGGTTGTAATAACCCCAGCTCCTCAGATTGCGACTCAGAAACTAGATAGCATTTTTGACAACGACCAAACTGATTACATCAAATTTCCACCAGCGCCAATAGAATACGAATCAGATTATCTCCTGTATTGCCAAACAAAAGAATTTGTCCACAAATATGTAGAAGTCAGGCAAGAAGATGAATTCCTGCTTTCCCTATGGTTAATGAAAGCTGTTCTCTTCGATACTCTTAAGGACACTTCGTTTCCAATGATCCATATCATAGCACCATATGGAAAAGGAAAATCGAGACTGTTATCGGTCCTTACGAACATCACTCCTTATGGATTCTATCTTGTCAATATCAGTTCCGCTCCACTAAAGAGAGTATCGGAGCTCTACTCTCCGATCCTTTATGTGGATGAGAAAGGAGAAATGGACAATGAAACGTCTGCTCTACTTAACTCAAAATTCAATCGGAACTCTGTTTACCTCAATGCGGACCAGAAGATACAAAGAGGGTATTCCGCATTAGTCGGATATAAGCTCTATGGGCCGATTGCACTAGCCGGAAGGACTCCTTTCAAAGATGATGCAATCGAATCTAAAAGTTTCCAAATCAATCAAAATTTCGAAATGTCCAGAAAGGACGTTCCAAGAAAGATTAAGGGAAAGGCGCTTGACGAGTTTGACCATGAAGCCAAAGAGATCAGGGGGAAACTGCTACAATTCAGAATCAAATGGTGCGACAAAATCAATGAGATTGAATCCTCAGACTTCTTGTCCAAATATGAGAATCATCTAGAGCCCAGGTTATTCGAGATAATTTCTTTCTTTGAGGACTTGATCGAGATAATTCCAGAGGTCAAACAAGAACTTTCAAAGGTTCTGGAGTACCAGATCAGAAGGAATGTCGAGGTCGCCAGGGAGACACCTAACGGCATTATCGCTTCCACTCTTCTGTCAATCTTGGAAAATTCAGAGGAGAACCAAATAGAGTACTCTGTCGGAGGCAAGGATTACTCTGGAATCTATCTATCTTCCATCTATGACGAAGTGGGCCAGAACTACTCAAAGCAGACTGGGAAGATACTTTCTGCATTAGGTCTCAAGACAGATAGACCGAGAATCAAGGTCGAAGGCAAAGACGGGGAGAAGGACAGGAATAAGAGGGTGTCAGTTGTCAGGATACCAGATGAGAACAAACTAAACGAATTGAAAGCGAGATATGACCCTGAATACGTGAGTACCGTTTTATCAAGTATTTCTCAGGGTCTCCAGACAAGCGTGGACGAAGAGGACGATGAGGACGATGAAATGGGGGACACCCATAAGGATGGTCAAAAAGGTGTGAGTCCCCTAAATGATAGTCCTGATAGTCCTCTTCGTCCAAGTCCTAGTCCGAATGTTGCTCAAGAACTTGAAAAATCCTATTCCCAGAGCAATGACTGGCAATTCTTCAAAGTGAGAGAGAGTTTCAGTTTCGGTAAGTACACTTATCAAAAAGGGAAAATCTCCAAGTTTCCGATGTTGAAAGCTGGAGAATATATTGAGAAGGGATTTCTGGAATTGCCATGCCCTCACGGTCAGATTTGGGATTCTAACGAGAGGGAGTGCATTCCGATAGCTAATGGAGGGGATCAAGAATGAATCCTGAGAGTTGTCTTCTATTCGACAACTGCGAATGTCCTTTATGTCCTCTGGACCAGGATAACAATGTTTGGTATTCCGAGGACGAGATATGCAAGAATCCAGAGTTTGAGCCTATAACCACGTCAATGAAGAAACTCAAGAGGAAAGCAGCTCAGGGATATTTCACCCTGGAAATGCTCAACAGGGATTTCGTAGTCCGCAAAGGAACTGAGGGAATAGATCCAGATCTCCCAGATTCAATGAAGGATCCCTGGAAAGAATATCAAAGGAGAGAGAAGACATGGCTAAGGAAGCATCCGGAGATCTCCAGGGAAAGAAAGGAGAAGATGAGGGAGTTGGGATTGAAATCAATAGCTTCTATCCAAAATCCCCTCTCTCATCCGTCAATTTCAGAGATAGCCGATTCAAAAGGTGTAATCACTCGTCTTGACCCTCAATCTCTCCTAAGACCGATAGAAAACGGAGGTTTGGAGAAATGAGGTACATCCATCACTTGATTGACGATATCAAATTCAAATTCATTTCAGACTTGGACGAGATAGGCCATTTCGAAATTATAGATTCAAGGTCCACCATTTTAAAGGACGGTAACCAGGAACCAAATCCTGGAAGTGACAAAAATGACAACAAAAAAGAGAGTATATGTAAAGCCTCACGAGAGGCAAGGAAAGACGGGAACGACAGAGCACGTAAGAGGACATACCAGGAACCAGGACGTTAAGAACAAAACAGTCCTGAACCAAGAAGTACCCGAGGAAACATACGAAGGGATCGTGAACAAGGAGGGTCCTAAGAAATGAAAGGCGACGAAATGCCCAAGGTTCTCTTTAGAAAAAATCTCAGTGAAACAGAAATCCAGAAACGGTACCCGATGCTCAATAAATTGTTTTCACAATACGATGTGAAAATTATTAGAGGCATCCTTTCAATACGCAAGAAAAGGACTTTCCTATTCTTGTGGACCCATGGCTACAATGACGATCTGCAGAAGGAGCTAGAACAGAGAGACTGGGGGAGCTTCACGAATTTTGAGGATGCCTTTGTGAGATGGCAGCTATATCCGAGGTATTTCAATGCCTGATGAAGACAGGATAGACCCTAAACTTGCAGAAACCGGATTCTACAAAACAGCCCACGACTACATACAGGGTGCGATGGCTCAGTATTTTTACTTTTTTTCTTCTATTTTGACTTTTGATTCCTGGGGGTATAAAACTGCTAGGTCCAGTCTCAATACTCTTTACAACGCAATAATTATTCCTCATAACACTAACAATCCCGAAGACAAGGAAGTCAGGGATTTTCAGGAAGAATGGAAAAAATTAGATGAGAAATACGGAGAAGGATTCGAGTCAGGCATACCGAAACAGCACAACAGTACCGAAATGGAGAATCTTCTGAGAACAGAATATTCCGAGCGATACACTCTAATAATGACATATCTGAATACTCTCGGACTAACACAAATGAAGCAGAGAGGAGAGGCCTGGGAGGATGCAGAACTGGACGTTATGATGAAGGAGTTAGAATGACAATCGAGGACCAGGTATTATTTCTTGCGAGCCTGATAAGAGACGATACCGGAATGAACGAGGAGAAGGCTAAGACCTGGGCCAAATCTCATATCGACTTCGTCAAGGCAATAAAGGATGGAAGAGCTTCAGTTAGAACAAAAGCGGATCAGCCCTCATCAAAATATTGGACAAACAACACCTTCTTCACGATGAGGCCTACTATCATATTCGGACCTCAAGGCCAGGGAAAGTCATTTTTCTGCTCCTGGATCATCGTGAGAGCCCTGGTAGAAAATCCTGACTGGGATTTCTATACTAATGTTCCGTTCTTTTGGTTTGACTATCCTGGTGAGCTCCCTGATGCATTTCTCCCCAACGTCCACCTTGTCAGGAATATGAAAGAGATGCTAGAGGGAATCATCAGCTCGAGGAGAAACGGGAGATATCCGGCTATAATTCTAGACGAGATGGATGCAGAGATAGATTCGTATTCTTGGCAATCCGATGAGTCAAGATCCTGGAGAATATTCACTCAGTTCCAGAGACATTTCTACGTGAAGGGTCCTATCCTCGTCTATCACTATGCAAAGCACATTCCAAGCTACCTCAGAAATGGAGGAATGGCGAGAGTTGTTTTGCTCACTTATCATGACGGTAAAAGATACGTTCTTGCAAGGTTCACCAGACCGTACAAACTCGTAGTAAAGGGATTCGCTCCTCCCTATGCGTCTCATGGATCCTACCCATTCGAAGTGAACATTGATATGCGCTACCTCTATAGAAAATTGGAAGGAGTGAATCCCCAGAGAATACTTGACAGGATGGAAGAATCGCTAGATGAATCTATTATCACTGATGAGAAAGTAGAGAAGAGATTCAGAGAGATCGAGGAAGCGAAAATCAAAGAAGAAAGAGATAGGAAAGTGGTTTCAATGAATCAGACCGGAATAAGTCAAATAAAAATTGCAGAAATGCTTCATATGTCCAAGCGTGATGTGAGCCAAGTATTGAGAGAAAATAGCATCAGTACCAATGGTACTGATCGTAATGAGGACGGTACCGCTCAGGATTTAGATAAAGACGGGGAAAATTAACCATTGGTACCAGTACCGTACCCCTCTCTCCTTGCTACATATATATACTGTACGCACGCATGAAAGAAATTTTTAATTATTTTTACAATATTGAGTCAGTCCTCGTCCGTAAATGGACTATGAGGACTATCAATTAGGAGGATGCATTGAAACTACATATTATCTGGAAGTTTGACAATCGCTTCTTTGTCTCCGAGATCCTTGACGTACTCCCATCCTAGATCTTCGATGTAATGCCTGACCTCTTTCACAGGAACTACCTTTTGGGAGTGGCCGTTATTGGTTGCCATTCTCATTTTATCCCTGACCTTCTTTTGTAATTCTTCCGGAGAGAGTGCTAGCAATTTGCCTTCTTCAATTTCACTTTCGCTAAATCCCATTACAGTTAGGTACCATCTCTTCGAATCCTTATTCAATTCTTCTTTCTCCTCGTCAGATAGCGGCCTTCTACCAGTTTCAAGATATGGCACACACTTCAGGTATGTTTCCCTCATCTCCTCCAATTTGTCCCTGGTTAGCTTCTTGTTGGTGCTGTATCTTGCTGATATGTCTCCTTTGTGTCCGGTCCAGTACTCCCTCCAGTTGTGAGAGACAAAGCCCTTGTTCTCACAAGTGTCGAGTGCTGTAGAGAAATAAGCTCTCAGGACGTAGGGTCTCCATTGAAAGCCTAATTCCCTGATCGCTTTTCTTATCTCCCTGGAAACAAGTTGAGTTCTCAATCTGCTGTGTATTGTTTTAGGGCTCCCCTCAACTGCTACTAGGGGAGAGCTCCCCGTAAGTTTCTCTCCTGCTTCCATTCTCATCTCCAGATATTTCTTGACGTAAGCAGCTCCTTCTTGCGGCAAGAATGTGATATATTCATGCCTTGCCTTGCTTATTGTGGATCTTACCTTTACGACAGTAGGCAGCTTTTCAAATTCTACCTTGCCCTGGGATAGCTTCAATTCCGGCAAGTCAGAGAGGACTAATCCATCATCACCCTTGAAATCTCCTACGCTCTCTATTCTCAATCCTGAGAAGGCAATCAGGGATATCGAGACCTTAGCCCTTGCAGTTGCAACCGTGATTATCTTCGAGAGCTCCTCTGCACTCGGAACTCTCTCGTCCTCGACAGTCGGATTCCTGAATGCTTCTCTGATCTTCACAGACTTCAGGTCTACGGATACATCATTAAATCTGGTCCAGGATGATAGGACCTTCTTGAACCTCACTATGTAGGATCCCGCTTTCTTTTCTCTCTCCAGTCTCCTCACGAAGTCCATAAAATCATTCTTAAGTTTCCCTTCTTTAGAGTCCTTGATTATCCGGTCAGGCGTGGTACTCTGCAGTCTGCAGTAGAGACCTAAGGTCCTGAGATAAACTTCTCCGGTTATACTGGATCCGGCATTCACATTCTCATGCCATCTCTTAACGTCAGGATCTTTCAGTAAATTTTCATACTTTTTATCAAATGCCATGATCCCTCATAAAATGGTGAAATATAAGGTATTCGCTTACGATATGTAATCTAATACCCGCGGGCCCGTCAATTTCACAATCTCTTTTGATAGAGAAGTTTGGTTTTGGGCTATGGATATATTCGCAGTTCGTACTCCCACCTACTCATTTTTTTCCAAAGATTCCAGCTGGAATTGCCGTTTACAAAATGGACTAAGGATTAACTGTTCTCGATTCGGTAAGATTATCGGCATCGATCAAATTGATGGCTAGTTTGAAGCATACCGTAGACTAGGCTTCCTTTATGTCATCGTTCTTTCCCTGCTATCATAAAGTTTGTATCGGTTTCAAGAATATTTCTCTGACTCCAGCCAAAGTAGTAAGAATTCGATTGCCGAAGGAACGGATGATCATTAGTCTAAGGCAAATCACTCGAGTATTCATTGTCGTAATCAAATCTTTCAGTTGGTACATATTGGGAGGTAAGGCTGTTTCTACAAGATACTGGTAACGCTTTTTATGACATACACGAGGTAGAAGAATATTGTGCAGAATCCAACTACTTCGAAGCCGTAAAGAGAAGGTACGAGTGAAACTAGCTTTGTTATGGCTGGAATATAAATTCCGAACATTGAAAATACGAACAGGAGAAACATAAGGACGGGAACTACGTTCTCTTTTTCACGCTCGCTTTTTGACAAATCCACTCTTTTAACCAGGAAGAATCCAAAGATCAGAACCGCTATCGGGACCGAAAGAATGATCAAAGGTACAAAGACCCTAAAAAATGGAGTTAGTGCCCTGATATTATTAAGATCAATGAGCAAAAAAACTATAGATGACGGAAGTATGACGATAAGATCTATCAAAACCAATGCTGATATTATGTTCTTGGGTTTATTGATAGTTGGCCGATTTTTCGCAGTTTCATTACCAAATCCAAATGGTACTATATACGTCATTTCATTAATTTAATACTATTGTAGTATATATAGTTGTCTGACAAACGTCTTATTGATGTCCGAATAAAGTATTTTTCATTACTAAGTCAAACATTTTAAATAGAAGTAATGCGAGTCCAGAAATTCTGTAAGTGTCGAAAATTGGAGTCTAATTCCTACCTCTTTCTTTCCTCCACATTTAGGATTTCCATCACGAACTCATTCTAGAGGTCTTGGCAATGAACGTTCCTATAAGTGCTCCGGAAAGGCAGAGTCCTCCGTTGACCAGGAATATCAGTGCGATTAGTAATATAGAGGAGATTCCTGCAACGGAACCTACTTCCGACATCAATGCCCCGATATTTCCTGTGGGTAACATAAGTAAGATAATGAGAATACCGACAACTCCCCCCACGAAGCCGGAAAGCGCAGCAACCGGATACCCCTTTCTTATCACAAGTGAGGCTACGATGCCGGCTAGAACTACTAAGTACCAAATGTTTGTGAATAGTAGCGCGACTCCAACTATGATCACTATCAGTAGCGAGAGCACAAAACCGCTAGCACTTCCGACTTTCATCATTGTCCCTCCGGTACAAATGAGATAGTATCCATTGTTTCATTTGCTGGAATCGACGAATAGAAAGCATAGAAGAGTAGGGGGAGGTACGTGCCATTTATCCAGTCACTTACATAATTGGAGTATAGAGGACTAGCAGGATCTTCGCTCTGTCCGCCAGGATATATTCCATATGAGCGAGATACATTCGACATGTTTACAACCATCTCCCAACTCTGTCCTCCCGTCGGGTAATTGTGCGGACCAACTCCTGATGCGTCATTAGGAGTGTTGAAGTCTCCTCCTTTCGCGATCGGGCCAACGTTAAATTCATTTAACCCAAATAGGTTGGGGAACAAGAACCCGTAAAATTTCCCCCAAGTATAGTTTTCCGCGGGATATCTATAGTTCAGGAAGTTCATTGCCTGAACTGTCGACTCTATTACGAGATTTTTCATGCTTAGGTTAGAGAAGGGTGAAGCATTCCCCGTCAATATGGCGTTAAGCAGGTCAATATCCAAAGAAGCGCTCCCGCTAGTATTGGGATAACTCCCTCCCATCCCTGAAGGGATACCGATTGTTGAATTGTATTCTTGTAGCATACCTCGCTGATTCAGGAATGAAATGAACGTGTCATTGAACAGGTACATATATACAAAGAACCAGACTGATGCCGCCAGAGAATTTGCAGTCATGTTGTAATTCCATCCGGACAATAGCGAATACGCCTTTTCGACAGATGCATTTGTGCTCCCCTTTAGATAATTTAGAATCTGTGGAATTGCAACCTGGGCAGCATAATCTGTGTAATTGGTCCCTTGGAAATTCACTATATTACTCTCTGAAACTTTTGAGTGGTTAAGCAGATAGTCAACCTCCATCTGTGCCCTGAATTCATCGGAAAAACTAGCGGTTATTCCAAACCAGTATGGATAACCAGGACCTACCTGTCTCTGATTAGAGCTTACAATAAATCCCTGAGCAGAGTTAACAACCTGAGGTACCATGTTGTAGGGGATAGAGCCAGAAATGTACTCCACTCCAGTACCTGGCATGATCGAGTCAGGATTATAGGTCGTTCCCCCAAATATGGGATAATAGGAAGGCGAAATATCTGCAATCATCGTGTTGTTTGCAAAAGCGAAATTCTGGTAAGGAGCAATCCAGAATGACAGGTCGCTTCTGAATTGGGACCAGTTTTCTGCCGAATTGATCTTCAGTAGGGTTCCTATTTCATTGCTCACAATGTTGCCGACCCAGTCCATTACCAGCGCAGTATTCCCCTGCTGAGCCATTATCGGACCAAGATTTGTCCAGTTGACTTCGAAACCATTAACCGAGTAGTGAACCAGTGGATAGGGGGTACCATTCCATATGTAGGAATCTCCGCTTAGCTGCTGGGTGAAAAAAAATGTACCCGAAGAGATTGCTTGTGTATCCGTTAAGGTCCAGGCAATTTTTTGATTGAATCCAATAATAACTGCGGGTGCACCAGGAAGAATCACTCCATAAACATCAAGTCCAGGTGCGACTAGTTGAACCTGGAACCATATCGCTGGGAGCGAGAATCCTAATACAGGCCCCCCCATCAGAATAGGATGGCCGGTTGTCGTCCTGTTCCCGGCAACTACTATCTCGTTGCTGTGATCGCTAGTACTGAAGTTGAAATAAGTGGGCGGATCATATCTAAACTGGTGTAGTACATTTTTTGCGAGGGAGAGCACTGTGGAATTTATCGGGAAAGTGTTATGAGACATGTTCAGGACTGTCTGGTTGATCGGCCCTGAGTAACCGCCATAATAATACGTCTGCAAGGGAGAGAAGGTCGGTAGCCAGTTGTATGTCAAGTTTCCCATCATGTTGTAAAGGATCGAGAATTGAAGGGAGTCTGAACCGAACTCCAGTTGTTGTGCCATGAGTTCCTGGACTGCATAAGAATACACCGGAGTCCAATAAAAAGGCTTCAGGCCAAGAAGTTTGAATAGAACAGGAACTGTGTGATGCGATTCAGAGTAGTTGATATATTCATTGATTCCGTTTGAATACGATTGCATTGCGCTTTCTGTCAGAAGGTCGGTCGCATTCGTCGATGCATTATTTACTACCCTAGCCCAGTCCTTCTGAGCAGTGATAGGCGCGCCAGTCATTGTCTGGAATCTATCATAATTGTAGTATGAACTTCCGAACAGTTTTTCCATCTGACCCATGCCCTCGAGTCCAAATACCTCAATCTCTTCAAGTCTGTCTTTTGCCTGAATGAATCCCAACGCATAGTAGAGGTCCTTTGTGTCTGATGCATAAATGTGGTACACACCGTATTTGTCTTGGACCACAACTACCTTGTTATTCAGTCCAGGCAGTGAAATGGACTCATTTCCAATTGAAAGATTTCTCGAGTTCTGAATAACTCCAGTTGTTGGATTCAATATTGAAACCAGTGGGGTTAAAGACCCTAGGACAAAAATGACAACGATTATCAAGACTCCTATTGTAGGTGCGATAAATGCTCTCTTCTTCACCAGAATCAATTAATTATCTTTTATTTAATCATTTTGAGCTTGTCTTCAACCTTCAATCCTAGTTCCAAACTCTCAGGGAATCCAGGGATTCTAATGAACTTACTTTCAAAGTCTGGATATCCATCGAGTAGCACTTAGGAACTTCTCTACTTCCTCCATTGAGTTATAGTGGAGGAAGGTTACTCTCAGCATGGACGGGTTGGAATAGTAGTCGTGTGAGAGGTTCCAGTGGCTTCCGCCTACAACTGTGATGCCAAATTTTTTCCAGTAGATTTCCTCCGCTTTTTCGTCGCTCACGTTTTTGAAGTTGAAAGAAAATGTGGTCCCTCTTTCATCCAACCGTGACACATCTGAAATACCGTACAGCACGATATTGTTCATCGACGTTAATCCACTTTCGTTCCCTGTTCCTTCTAGTACAGTCCTGCTTAACTCCTTGTGATACAGCTCCACTCTCTTCATCCCTTTTCTCACGGCGATTCTCCTGTTCCTTGTCTTTGTATTTTTCTTGAATTTGCTGACGTCCAAAGAAAGTCTTGAAACGTAGTCCACTACTGAGGAGATTGCAGCAAAAATTCCCTGATCTCGCGTCCCGATCTCAATATATGATCCTGTCCCTGGAATGGCTTCTCTGTCCACATGGAACGGTTTAATGGCGTCTAGGACGTTGTCCGCCATGTACATGAAACTCCCCCTAGGCCCAAATATCTTATAGGAGGAGAACACGAAGAAATCACACTCCTGTTCCCTCACGTCAGAATACCCCTGAGGAGCAAAATGAACACCATCAACCATTAAGAGAGATTCGTTCTCCTTTGCTATTCTAGATACCTCTTTCAGATTTGTTTTGTTCCCCAGCAGATTGCTTTCAGCAGTGATCGCAATTAGTTTTGTTCTTCTATTTGTCAGGGAACCAAGATGATTAATGTCTATGGATCCATCCTCTTTATTGATTTTGGCCAGTCGGAGTTCAGAAATTGCATTATTTCTTTTCATTTCCAGGTAAGGAGAGACATTTGCAAAATGCTCAGCGTAGCTTGAGACGACGATACTGTCCCTGTCTAGCATTCCTCTCAGGGCGTACGAGACCTTGAAGAACAGATCGGATGCGGACTCTCCCTGATAGATATTCTTGGGGCTGGGTGCATTAAGCAAATCAGCAACAGCTTTTCTACCCTCGTTGATTAACATTTCATTAGCCTTTGATTCTGAGTACATTGCATCAGTATTTGCGCTTTGATCTACCCTACTTTTCATCTCAGATCTTGCCGCATCAGCCAGAACAAGACTTCCAGCACCATTATCTACAAAAATCCTCTTTCTTCCTCTGAAATCTCTATCTATTCTGGGAAAATTCTTTCTAATCTCTCGGATATAATCCGCATCAAATGGCCCGGTCATGAATAGCTATAATATAGCGATATAAAACTACAGCATCCTTAATGGGAGTTGTTGAGATACTTCTGAATCGTTTTTATGGAAAGGGAATGTCTCACGGATCAACGCTGTACTGTGGATGAAAAGAAAATGGATATTGCTCCTCATTCCGCCTTAATGAACTCATAGAGTAATCTGACCCCATAACCAGTCGCACCCGTTGGGAGATATGCACGGTTAGGTCCATTTTTGTGTGTCCAAGCAGTCCCTGCTATATCGAGGTGTACCCACGGAGTGTCTCCGACAAACCTGCTCAGGAAGGCTCCTGCAGTCTCCGCACCTCCTTCCCTCCCTCCGGTATTCTTAATGTCGGCCACCTTGCTCTTTATCTGGTCCTGGAAATCTGCATCAATCGGCAGTTCCCAAACTTTTTCCCAAGATTTTTCCGCAGCCTTCTTTACCCTATTCTTCAGTGATTCGTTGTTCCCCATCAAACCAGCATAGTTGCTTCCTAATGCAACAACGCATGCGCCGGTGAGAGTGGCCAGATCGATGACTTCCGATGGTTTGAAATTCTTTATTCCGTAACTCAGAGCATCCGCCAAAACCAGTCTCCCTTCCGCGTCGGTTGAAAGAACCTCTGACGTCACTCCATTGTAGTGAGTCAGAATGTCGCCTGGCTTGTATGCGTTACCGCCGGGAAGATTTTCAGTGAGCGGCGCCATACCTATAACGTGCTTGTTCAATTTGAGATCAGATAACAGTTTCATCGTGCCAACGATTGCAGAAGCTCCGCACTTGTCGAATTTCATCTCATCCATTCCCTCGGATGGTTTTATCGATATGCCTCCACTATCGAAAGTGATACCCTTGCCGACGATCAGCAATGGTTTCTTATCTTTGGGACCGTACTCGAGTATGAGGAGTCTAGCGGATTCCTTTGCAGCTCTTGATACTCCTTCGAGCCCTCCCATCCCGAGTTTCAGAAAATCCTCTCTGCCAAATGATTTGACGGATACGCCATTTATCTTCTTTGCTGTTTTCTCGAACAAAGTGGGGGTTCCTACCGATGGGGGAAGATTTGCAATGTCCCTCGTATAGTTCACTGCATCAGCGACTACCTTTGCCTCCATAATCATGCTGTCATTCGATTTGGTAGTAATCAGTACCTTCTCAACCTTGATCTTGCTCTTTTCATTCCTATACTTGTCGAATTCGTATGCTGTAAGTGCTATTGCAAACGTTACTTCCTTGGCTTCCCTGGGACTCACCTCAGGCAGTAGCACTTGTAAAACACCATTGGGAAGAGATTTAAGAGAGTTAAATGCAGAAGAGTAAGAACGCCGAAGCGTTTCATCCTCAATTTCCCTTTTCTTTCCAAGACCAATAAGCAGAATCCTTTTACCGATCCTCGAATTGAATGTATCAAAGGTCTCTCCCTTCTTTCCAGAGAATCCTTGCTTTCTACTACTTGCCAAAACCAGGCTCTCTTTCTCTAACAATCTTGTATATGTGGGTGTAAAATCTTCAAAAACTGGAGCTATAATCGCTGTAACTTCATTTGAATGGGCAGGAGAAAATTTCAAGAACTCCATTTTCAAGTATGTGCTAGTTCAAAATAAAAGTTGTGTAACAACTGTGCAATTCAAAAGATACTCTCTCTGCATTGATATCGATGGGATTATTCGAGTGTAAAGGAGAGATATAATTCGGACAATAATATGACATAAAGCAGACAATTATTTATACTTCTACTGTATATAACTCAATGTAATGTGGGAGATACTGTCTGACGTATTTGAAAATGGGTTGATTGGTAAGAGTTTTTCAATTAAGAGTTCAAATGGTTCTATATTTGCAATAGCCCTTGTGGATTTATTAGTCATAGCTCCTTCAATTGTTGTTTTTCTTGCCTTCAATCTAAGGTTGATTGAAAGTTTTGGGTTCCCTTTTCTAGTTACGGTTTTGTCTTTCCTTTTCTATCTTCCATTGGGTATACTCTATGCTGCTTATTTCCTCTCGAAGAAAGAGGTCCAGCTGAGTTCTGAAGTTGCAAAGAACAGGATTCTTCCAATTGTACTATTTCTTATGCTTACTTTCGTGATGTCAGGCGTCTATACTCCCTCTATTGGAACCCTCACCAGCCTAATACCATCTTTTAGTTTTCTGAAGATACCGGGGTTTGTAATAGTATTCGTGAATCTTATCTTCGTTGCTAAGAATTTCCCTAAGGTTGCAAAGGATTAGGGAAAGAACTTTTCCTTTACTTTTACTCGATGTAAATTCGCTCCATTTATTGAAAAGACAAAGTGTTATAATTGTTGAAGGATTGCTGAACTATTGAACCCTGCTGATGAACTCCTGCTGTTACTGGCTGGAATTATGCTTCTCGGTTTCATAGGTGAGATAGCCTTCAGAAAGAAAAGAATACCTGACATGCTCCTGCTTTTGCTGATAGGCATTCTCATACACTATTCCAAGATAATTCCGGAGACCTACATCTCGCTTCTCAGAACGCTTCTACCGTTCGTTGGAGTCGTGGCCCTGACTTTGATCGTATTTGGGGGACTGCTACGTCTCGATCTTCAGAAATACGGTCATTCTGTGTACAGGGGAATATGGATAGCGATTGCGGATCTGTCATTTGTTGTGGGCCTTATGACACCGTTCCTCTACTTTGTACTCAAGATCCCTCTCCTCGAATCACTTCTGATTGCGACAGTGCTCAGTGAGACTGCAGCTCCTTTCATCATTCCGCTCCTGTCAAGACTGAAACTGGAGGAAGGGTTCACTCATTCGATAGAGGTCGAAACTATATTCAACTCCGTCCTTAATGTCATTGGAGCTCTTCTCATATTAAGCATAATAGACCAGCAGACAGGTTTCGTAAACGTAGTGGGATTCTTGTTTGGAAGCATATCTGAGGCAATAGTCTTGGGAGGGGTGGTGGGAATTGTCTGGCTGATCGTGCTCAAACAGGCATCTGCTCCTCACTATTACATCGCAACGGTAGCGGTACTGTTCTCACTCTGGGCAGTATCCGACTACGTAGGTGCATCGGCAATTTTATCGGCGTTCGTTTTTTCCATAATCGTCTCAAACTCTCTTCCTATATCCAAGATTCTGAGGATATCAGGAACCATTGATACATCACAGCTGAACTATTTCAATCAGGAGATTACGTTCATCATACTGACCATCTTCTACGTTTACATGGGCATCCTGATCAACATTTTTGATTTTCACGCACTTCTGTTCGGCCTAATTCTTACTGCGGTCCTCGTTGCAATCCGACTTCTAGAAACGTACTCGGTAAACGGTGTGACCAAGTGGTTTGGTAAGGACAGCCTCTTGGTTTCTTCCTTCGTCCAGAGGGGGCCCACCGTGATAGTTCTTTTAGGGATAGTACTGTCCTCAAATCCTTCAATATTCAACGCATATGGGAACACTATTTTCTATGTCGTTATACTCACCATACTCGTAGGATCGATCAGCTATACTGCGGTTTCCAGGAGATACAACACAAGCACAGTCCTAGCGGAAACCGCACAGCCAGAGCAACCAAGTCTTGATTCTAGGAAACCATAGGCCAATGGATCTTACTCTACTGCATCATTCGAAGCGAAAATTGCAGTTATTTCTGTTTCCAGCTGAAGAGTTTTACCGCTACGGCGAAGAGTATCGCAGAACCTATGAGGAGGTAAATTATCTGTAGAGCAACCGAAGATATGTTTCCGTAGTCAAGTACTGAGATCAGTGAATTAATGAAATAGGTAAGTGGTAGGAACTTGGAGATCGTGACCAGGTAGGCTGGAGCAAAGGAAAGCGGGAAAAATACTCCTGAAAGGAACATCATAGGGAACATCACCAGATTTCCTACCACAGAAACAGTTTCCTCATTGTCAGAGACTAGGCCTGCAAGGATACCAACGCTAGTAAAGAAGAACAGTCCGCCAAAAATTATCAAGGCAGACGTCAGGACGGTCTCTGTGTTCAGAGTGAGTGATGCTCCAAATGCATAGATTCCGATTACCACAAGGATTACGTCTGAGAGCACAAGCATGAGGAAAGAGAAGATCATGTTCGCAGTTATCCATTCAGATTTTGTAAGTCCACTGAAAGAGAGTTGCCTGAAGAGTTTCTCCCTTCTGTAGTTAGGCACGGTATATACCATGTTGAACATTGTACTGAGAACAGTGAAACCTATTAGACCCGGAACATAATAATCAATGGTCTTACCGGTGTTGCCTAATGCGACTTGGGAATTCAGTACTAATTTCTGTGAAGTGTTGCTGGTCCTGAAGTCGATTTGTGTCAGGATTCCATTGAGTGTTTGATAGTCAGCACTTGCGACTGTCGGGTTGGTATGCCCCTTCAGAATCAACTCGCCCACACCTCCCTCGTATAGGTTGGCCGTGAAGTTGGCAGGTATTAGAAGCGCGGCCTGGACTGAGTGGGTAGTAATATAGTCTGATAGATTTTGGTTTTCGGGTATTATCTGAACTTTGAATAGTCCCGAATCATTTATTGCACCGATGACCCCCCACGAAGCCGTAGACGGGCTTTCGTTCTGAATGACGAGTGCCGTAGGTGAGTAAGACGATCCGGAGAATATGGCTCCGAAAAGGAGTATTAAGATTATGGGGAATGCTATTTGAAAGAACAAAGCGGACCTAGACCGCATATAGGATTTGGCGTGAAGTACGAAATATGCACTAACTCTACTCGGTTTCATCATCCTCGATCTCCCCTACCATTCTGACAAAGACGTCTTCCAAACTCTCCCTCTTAAGTGTGAAATCCTCGAATTTTGCCTTGTTCTCATACAGGTAATTGATTATCTCGGTGGCATCTCGAATGCTCTTCAGACCGACCTTTATGTAAGCACCCTCCCTCTGGAATTGATAGCCGCCGGCGGTCATAAGACTCTCAACCTGACCGTCTCCCCTTATGATCAGATTATCGTCCTCGTGGTGCCTCTCAACTATCTCCATAGGTGTTCCCGAGTCTATGATCTTCCCCTTGTTCATAATTGCGACCCTGTCAGCCAGCAGTTCGGCCTCTTCGAGGTAGTGTGTGGTCAGAAGTATGCTCTTCCCTTTCTCCTTTAGGGTTTTTATAACGTTCCATATGTTTCTTCTAGCCCTAGGATCAAGTCCAGAAGTCGGCTCGTCCAGGAAGAGAATTTCCGGATCGTTCACCAATGACAGAGCCAGCCCAAGTTTCTGCTTCTGTCCACCTGAGAGTTTTTGAAACGGTGTGGAAGATTTGTCTCCAAGTTCGACCATTTCTAGAATCTCGTTTAGGTCGCTTGAAGCTCTAAGGGTTCCCTTATAGAAATTCAACGCCTCTCTGGGAGTGCTATTATAAATGAAAGAGAAGTCCTGAGGGAGAATTCCGAGTTTGAAAATTAGGCTCCTACTTTTTTCTGGGTCTTCCCCAAGCACTGATACGTTGCCAGATGTTCTGTTTCTGACCCCTTCGAGTATTTCGACTGTCGTGGTCTTGCCGGCCCCGTTAGGTCCAAGAAGACTGAAAACTTCGCCCCTGCTGATTGAAAAGGAGATTTCGTTCACCGCAGTAATATCGGTATATCTCTTTACCAAATTATCTACTCTGATTACGGTCTCCGACATTTGCTCCCTTAGCAGGGTCATATATTTAAGAGCTAACTGTTTTTTAAAGCCAAGTCGTGCTGACCAGGCACTGATTTCAGTTGTTTCACTCCTAATTTTTGACTGCCAGCCCGTCCCAGAACTTCTTCTCGTAGTCTAGCATTCCAGAAGCTCCCTTGGTGAATTTATCGCGTGCCACACCGTCATTTATGTGCTCTCCGAGCACGTTTGCCATCTCCTCCTCGTGGTGTTCCTCCAACTCTCTGTGAAAAGTAAAGTACTCAATGTCCATCGACTTGAGTTTTGGGAACTTCTTTTTTGCTTTCTCCAATCCAGGGAGCAGTTTGTCCCACATTGGGATCGCCATATTTTCTAATCCGTATTCTGCCCCAAGTGCAGTAAAGTGGTCGCTTGAAAAATACTCCCTCATCTTGTCCAGCCACTGTTTTGTGGACGGAAGCTGCTTCCTAGAGATCAGGTTCTCCGGTGACATACCGATACTCCTAAGGTACTTTCGGTAGAGCAGCTCGTGTCTCTTCTTCGGGTCCATGTCTCCGAGTTCTGAAACCAGTATCCTCGTGAGCGATTCAGCATCGCTCTCATTCGGAGTATTCACAAGCAGTACGGAAAGTATTGACACCCATTCCCTTGTGAAGTGATAGAACTCAATCGAGAAGTTTTCAAATTCCTCGTAGCTTATCTCTCCCCTGGAGAACCTATTTATAAAGTCGTTATTTGTTGCTGGGTGTTTCTTGACCATCGAGTATATCTCTTTGTAGAAGGAATTATCGGCATCTTTAAGTGCCATGAATAAGCTATACCAAGATTAAATTTAAATCTTACTAGTACTGTGAGGTCAACTTTTTGGATGATGTCCTCTGTAAATAGCTCACAATCTTATTCCTGAGTCCACGTTTATCGATTGACCGTTAATTCCGTAAGAGAGATCACTCAAAAGGAACAGGGCTGTATAAGCTACTTCTAGGGTTGAGACTTCCTTCTTTCCTTCCAGCGGCTTAAATTTGAATGGATATATTTCCTCAACCTCTTTTGAAGAGTCAACGCTCCCGGGCATCAGAGCATTCACTCTAATATTCTTGGACCTGAGTATCGCGGCCATTTTCCTAGTCATCTCTTCCACGGCCCTCTTCGAAACTGCGTACTCAAGCGAACTGAGATGGTAGATTGCTGGGGATGCACCGACATTTACCACGCTACCTCCATTTTTCATCAGTGGATGGAATGTCTCTATAGTGTTGATAGATGAAACGACATTTCTCTCAAAGAAGTGGAGCGCATCTACGCCATGAAATTCGTTACTGTGTGCACCGAACATACCGTGATTGTTGTAGATAAAGTTGAGAACCCCAAACTCCTTCCCTACATAATCTCTGATGCTCATAAGGGTTGAGATATCCGAGGAATCCCCTCTTAATATTTTGAGGTTTGAGTGTTTGATGTCTGGTTTGTTTCCGCTCCTAGAAAATGCGACAACTTTCGCGCCATTTTCAAGAAGGAGCTTTACTACAGCTTTTCCCTGTCCTTGACCTGCACCTGAAACCACACCTACTTTTCCTTCAAGCGATTTTGCAAAGTAATCCATTTACGATTATCGATATTCATTTCTTAAGACTTTGGAGAATACAACGCAGAAAAAAATAGAAAATGAGTATCACTCGCCATACACAACTTTCCTGTAAATCGCGAGTGCAATACCTGAGAAGATCAGTACAGTTCCAAGCGCCATTCCGACGGTCATTGCCTGAGTAATTGGATTAAGCCTGATGGATAGCCCCAGAAGCACCCATGACAATAGGGTGAGCAGGGCTATTGCAATGTATGCGCCGATCGGTATCTTATTGAACTTCTTGTCAGGAAGTTGTTCAGACGTTTTTGCTGTACCTATAGCTAGAAAACCAACAGCTGTTCCCGAGAGTGCCAATTTTCCGAATGACAAGATAGAAGCATGATTTACGAAGTAAGTGAAAGAATATCCGGTTAGGATCATTGTGACGATAAGGCCGGATATGAATACAAAGAATGATGTAGTTGTGCTCTTACTTCCAACCTTGAGCTTACCTGCTTTCCACAGCTTTGATATCCCGAATATGGCAAGGAATGTTACCACGAATGGCGGAATGAGCACGACCGCTACCTCCAGATTGGATATGATCACTCCAGGCTGGAATGCACCCCAAAGGCTCAGGATAATTAAGTAAACGATGCTTATTATGCCAAGTGATGTGGTGATCGGTCTGTCAAGAGGATGTAGAGATTTTCCCCTGTCCAGGAATGGTATCAGCAAGAAGTAGATGAGGGGCAGAAGGCCAAAGACAGCGGAAGCAGTGAGAGGGCCCATGGCGTTCGAGAACGCCTTGAAGTCAACTGCCTTGTAGATAAAGAGAAGGAACCAAGGAGGATACGGAGGGATCAGTGATGCGAGTGCGCTTCCCTGTGCTGGTCCAGGGAACGGTGATATGAGAATAGGCATGTTCGGGAATAGCCCGACAAAGCTCGGTATCAGGATTATGAAACCCATTGTTAACAGTCCGAGTTCTATCAGATAGAGAAGGTTTGATGGGTACCATGGTTTCATGCTTTCCGTCTCTGGTGTGAACGCTGGGGCCCTATACTTGCTCTCTTTAGATGATGGAAGCATAGTGTTGGCCTCAGCCAGATAGAAATGATATCCAAAAAGCAGTGCAATCAGGGCTGCCATGATAATGTGGTATCCGAGGAATTTAGAGAATAGACTGATTGCAGTTCCATTTCCGAATCCGACTGATACGAGCCAATTTCCGATGAATGGTATTAGTGCTGCGATACCCCTTCCAACGTCTTGGGCATCGTATGACAGGACATCACCGGTCAAAGAATAACCGAAGTAGCCTGCTCCAATCGTAAGGGCAAGGAGAATCACCCCTATTATCCACTGGAGCTCTCTAGGTTTCTTGTAGGCACCCACGAAGTAATTCCTGAACATATGTACATAGACGAGTATTATCATAGCATATGCCCCATAGAGATGGGTAGCAAGTATCAGTTCACCAAAGGGCACATTGTTCATGATGTACTGCGTTGATGCGTATGGGTTAGATGGCTGATAATATAACAATAGAATTATTCCTGTCAGGACCTCATAAGTGAATGCGACGGTTATCAGGGCACCCGTCCAGTACCACTTTCCCCCCCACGTTCTCATATAGTCCGGTGTCTTCCTGAGCGGGAGTTTGTCCAAGTGCGTTCTATCTATCAGCCAGTGACCAGGGGTCTCCCCTGTTGGTCTCACTATTTTCAATCTTTCTCTTATCGAGGTCATATATATCCTCACTAAACCGAGAATGGATTCCCGTAATTGTTTACCTGAGTAGTATTTCCGGAGATCGGGGATTCTCCGGTCAGGTCAGAAGATCTTCCATATATGGTTGGACCAACCATGTTAGAAACGTAAAGTTCGTCAGTGGAAGAATCCCACACAAGTTTCAGCATCGGAAGAGGATGTGTGGTCGGTCCAGTTAGGACTGCAGCACCTGCGGTTGGATCATAAGTACTGCCATGACACAGGCAGTGAAAAACTCCAGTGTAATTCTTTCCTGCAAGGGAAACTGATTCTATACCGTTAGGATAAAATCTTAGTTCTGGGAATATGCAACCCAGATGCTGGCAGATTGCGCTGAAAGCAACAATCGAGTTGTACTTTCCAACTCCTGGATAAGAGGTATACTTGCTTCCGTCTGCCGGAACAGTAACTGTTACAGCATTCACAGCGATTGGATTCCCATTGGAGTCACCAAGGTTCACGAGATTGTTGGGTGTACTCTGAAGAGGGTAGTTGAACTGAAGAGCCTCAGGGTTGTTGATGGCCAAGTTCGAGGCCAGGATTGGCTTGCCGGTTGGATCGACAAGTTGGAGATTTGGAAAAGAAGATATTCCCTCCTGAGGAGGAGCCAAGGCCTTAACGACAACACCTAACGACAATCCGGCACTTGCAACGATTGATGCAGTGACCATTAACTTAAGAAAATTCCTCTTTGTTTCATCGATCCCCTCATTCATCTAAAATCAAATTCAAGGGTACTATTTTAACCTTTTTAGTAAGCCTATTATTGTTAGGGTCGATTAAGCTTGAAATGCATCGGTCTGGACAGATAATTCTGGTCGCAATGTTCTTTGCTTTCTTTGCTATGAGCTATGCGTTCGTAGTAACAAATATTCTACTACTATACTGGATTAGCGTTGCGGTTGGAATTCTCACCATACCTGTAACTGCCGCTCTGAGTTGGCAAGATGTTTCGCACGATTTCTCCTCTTCATTGATATACTTCATAATGCTGATCGCTTCACTCTTAGTCATTTTTTTCTTTGTCTCTATCATCGATTTCAACTGGGCCAAGTTTATACCGGGAATGTTCGTCACTCCAGTTCTTATAGAGGAATTCAATTTTAGGTATCTCTTCCAGCGCATTCTGCTAAAGAAAATCTCACCGTATATTGCAGTCTTCGTCCAGTCTGTTCTTTACTCTGGCTATTACTCTAGGTTCGTCATTTCTGGCCCAGGTTTTCCTTTTCCTTACAACTTCATTCTGATCAGTTCAATGTTGGGTATGGGGCTCGTGTACGGCTTGTTATCTAAACTCTCCAAAAACTTCTTCCTCCCTGCAACCCTTCACATTGCACTTTTATCCATTCTTCCTTGGTTGCCAGCAGCTGTAGCCTCGACGGTCTTGCCAGGATAGGTTTTCTCTATCATAATTAGAGAAAGTTTTTAAGTCATCTCAGTTGCCCAAATAGTGAGCCTGCCCGTAGTAGTTGCTGCAGTGGTAATCGCATCCATGATTTCGGTTATCATATACACAGAGAGGGTGATGTCACTGGGGCAGCCAAGCAAGCAGAAGAAGTACGTGCTGTACTTTGTACTCTTTATGATGGCAACCATGTTCATCGGCTTGGGGTGGTATCTCTCAGTCCCCCCGGGATTTCTGAATGCAATCATAGCATTCAACATAGTCATGATTCCAATGATAGCATTCGTTGTACTGCTGTTCTACTTCTATACCATTCCCCCAAAGATTCAAAGAAATCATGATAGACTCATCTTCCCTTCTTTCTTCGTTTTGAACGAGCTCTTCATGACTTATTTCATTTTCATCATACTGGGGGTGAGATTCTCGGCAGGCTTATGGTCAGCTATCCCTGAAATGGTCAACTCCTTTGTGTTCGTTGGACCGATGGGAGTTGAGATGATCTTTTCAATTATATTTTTCAAACTTCGAGGTACTGCAAGGTACCTGCTAGTTGCACTTACATTGATGGATGTTCTCTCTCCGGCAATAATTCAGAACTACGCTTTCGTGCTATTCGTAGTTAATGTACTTATAATGGTAGGGGGAATGATAATAATTCTGGAGGAGGTGGCTTCTTCAAAGACCAGGCTGGTTGCGGACAAGAAGAAGATAATCGATATATCAATAGTGATCTACTTGATGAATGCAGTTGGGTTCTTCGTCGTTTATTCCGCTGGCTCAAATTCGACGTCCAATTGGTTCCCCTACTCCCTCTCAATTCTTATCGGGATGGGTCTGTATTTCTTCTACACATTCTCCGGAAGAGAAAACACAACCGTTCCAAGCTGGGTAGAGAAGAAATGGTGGTTGTTCTTCGTTCTATTTGGTACGTTCGTCGTGGAGCTAGTGATGAGCATTCCTCTCGACATTTTCACGGGGATATTCACGGCGGGCAGTCATGGACTGGAATCATTCGCCTATCTCATCACCAACAACACTCTTCCTGCTTTTTCGGGGAATGTTCTCGTTTCAATATTGCCATTCATCGCAGTCGTTGCAAATTCCCCTATGTTTCTTCTATTAATGGGACTGGAGATGGGAGCACTTGTGGTTTTCCGGATCAGGAGGATAAAGTGGTTGGAGAAGAGAATTAATCTATCGTTCGCACTTCTTGCGTATTTCACCTACACCCTGTATGGGCCAAAATACATAGTTAACTTCGATAAACTTCCACTCTGGGCAAATGTCGGTGCGCTCGGCCCGGTGAGGGGGGACCTTATCATACCTATGCTTCTTTCGTATGTCCTTTACGCAGTACTCGTTCTTTTCTTCGGGAGGAGGGCATATTGCGGAACCTTGTGTCCATCGGCGGTGATGTATGGTGGAACTCTTGGTCAAGAAATGATATCACTCAACTACAAATCGAAGGTGAGCAAGAAGAACATAGGCAGTAGATATTCGTCTGTAGTAAAGCAGGTAATTTCGGGGGCCTGGATTTTCATGCTCATATCTGCATTTCTTAGTTTTGCAATATCAATTCACATTTTGAACCTTCCATACGATCCTGCGATCCTCTACTCCTACATGGTTTGGAACGCACTGTGGTACTTCTTCTTCGTCTCTATCCCATTTGTTGGGATGAGTCCTTGCAGAAGGTATGGATGGTGTACCACTGGAACCTTTATGGGCTTTTTCAGCAGACTTGGTTTTTTCAAGATAAAGGCAGTTGACTCAAACGTTTGTTTGAGGTGCCCTACCAAGGACTGCGTCGTTGCATGCGAAGTTGGACTGGGAGATCTTCCAGCTCAATTCATAAAGAACGGTTACTTCAAGAGTCAAAAATGCGTAGGGTCCGGGTCATGTATTTCTGCCTGCCCATATGACAACATTCACTTCTATGACGTCAGGAACGTTATCAAGGAGCGGTTAGGTGCTAAACGCACGGAGACTTAGAAGGTAGATGTTCGAGAACCACATTATTGGAAGACTGGCAGCGAGAATGAAGACCGAAAAATCGACCACCTCGAGTTCAGAGAATCCGGAGAAGATGGAAACGGAGAATATTGTCAGGTAGAGAAAAGCTGCGGTCACCATGGTTTCCATAGAAAATATGAGCTCTATAAGACCGACCTTTGTGACAGTTCTTCTGTTCTTGAAAGAGAGCGACAGTATCAAACCTGCTGCCAATCCAGAGAAGTTATAAATTTCAAAAACGGAGGGGAAAATGAGTGCTTCCCTGATCAGAAAAGGCCAGAACATTACCATCTGAATTGCAAAAGCCCCGATTATAGAATAAGTGGGTAACGATTTCCTAATTGGTATTGCAAATCCCAGCAGAAACCCTGATATTATCGAAAGGAAAGAGATGAACCCGAAGAGTGCAAGGTTGTAAACCCTTCCTGTTGAAACTACAGCAAACTCAGCGCCGAGGGTTGCAATGAAGAGCAGAACGATTAACCATGATCTAAACTTGGGAAGCTTTAATTTCACTGGATTGTGAAGATACAGATTCGTTAATAGCAACAGACCTGCTGAGAGAAAAATAAAATAAGGAATGATGGAGAGTGCAAGAGATGAAACGGTTCCTGAGAGAATCCCGATAGTGTTTTCACACTGACATGCAAGGGCCACAACCACGGCACTCGAAACAGAGAAAGCGCTTCCGGACCGGTACCCTCGTATTATGAGAACTGTGTTGTCCGCAGTGAGATAAGCAATGACAGGGAAGAAGACTGCGGTGAGCGGTGAGAGCGTCAGTGTGGCACCCTTTAGTCCGATAACAATACCGTATGCATACGTGAAAGGAATGCCAAGAGGAGTTGAGTCACTATAGATTGAGAATACATACCCCTGGGCAGTCTGATTCGGCTCCAGAAAAGTGATGAATCTCAGGCTTGTCGAAAGTATCAAGAGCAGCATTAAAATAGAAAAGGCAATAGTCGCAGTAGCGAGATCTGATCTGCCTTTTTTGAGCAAGAAAAATCTGATTGAGATCGCAGCTGAAACTACATAAAATGGTGCAAATCTCCAAAGCCCCTCGGCAATAAGGACGACCATCAGACCAATAGATAAGTAGAAAGTCATGAGGTAGAGCCTGCCCAATTTTTCCCTCAATACTGCAGTAAGTAGCAAACCACCAAAGATAGCTGTCTCCGAGATCACAAGTTCCAGAAGGACGTTCTGCTCTACTATCACCCCTCTTAGAAAGAAAGGTATGTTCCAGAGCAAGACGGTTGAAACGTAAGGTAGAGTGAGTAACAGCTCGTTTATCTTGAGCTTCATGGAACTCTCAGTAAATTAAGCATGGCTCCAGAAATCAGGATTAGTAGTATTGCAGTGAGGTAATAGTTGGTCGAAAGGAATGCCTTAATGGCTCTTGTTTCCATCTTCCCTCTCTTCCCAAACTTCAGAATCACCATTCTTGCTACGAGGTAAATGGAGAAAGGAATCAGAAGATATTTGTACAGAACCGGTAGTCCTATGCTTACGAAGAGGGGAAGTACAGAAAATGCTATCAAAAGTAAAGTGCTAAGCACAACTCCATCGATTGCCTTCTTCACATTGGTGACAGCGGGAAGCATTGGAATCCCCGCCGCCCTGTAATCATCCCTGTACTTTATTGCCAGGGACCAGAAGTGCGGTGGTGTCCATAGGAACACAACAACGGCAATGAACACAGAAGCAGGAGACCAAGGACTGCTGACTGCAGCCCAACCGGCTAACGCAGGGAAACTTCCAGCGATTCCCCCAATTACGATGTTCCAGGTGGTTCTCCTCTTCAGGACAATAGTATAAAGAACTGAGTAACTTAGGAAACCAAGGAATATCCAGACAGTAGCAAAGACGTTGAGATAAAGCATTGAAACGATCAAGGCAGAACCGAGCAATGTTGGTATGGATATTAGATACCCAAGGTCGCTGCCGGAAGAGATCCTCCAACTAGTCCTCTTCATCTTTGAGTCCAGGTCCCTATCAAAGAAATTATTGGCGAGTGAGGAAGAGAATGACGCTAGTGTGCCGGCAACCAACAGCGGGATGATCTTCAAGATCTGTTCGAAATTCTTCAATGCAAGGAAGAACGTGGTGACTGCTACAAGGTCGAGCAGAATGGCTATTCCAGGTTTTGTCAGCTTAAACGCATTACCAAGTCTGCTCATAAGTATCCGAAGTCGTGAAAATCAAAGTGCTTTGGTATACAGGATTCAAATGAGACTGAGAAGCACTCACTGGTGAGGCAGTCGTGGAATTGTTGGAGGACGAGATTGCTGTGGAATTTACATAGAGGAGTCCTACCATTGCATATGGATGAATTGTGCACCAGTAGGTGTAGACCCCAGGACTCGAGAAAGACCAGTTCGCCCACACAACGGATCCAATGGTAGTTGGGATCTGGACGTTGATTATGTAGTCGCTAGGACTGCTGCTCTCGTTCTTGCCAGCGTTTACCGTAAAGGTGTGAGGTATTCCATCCTGTTCTATGATCTTGAAATCGAGCTGCGTGTGCAGTTTCTCATTGAGTGTTGGATTTGGATCAGTAGTTTTGTAATTCCACGCATTTGCATTCGCATAGAGCACTATTACCTTAGTCTGGTTATATGTACCCTGGGTGAATGAGGCACCGCCACCAGGAGATGTCAGGAACCATGCGAACGATGATCCTGCAACGACTAGCACCAAAACCAGTAAAACTATTGGAGTCGCTTTATTCATATGGCAGGAACCTCCCCTTCTATTGGGTTATCTTTGCTCGTGACCGGGGCCTGGTAAGCGGAATATGCAAAATTGATCAGGAATATCAGGAACCCTATTCCTAGGATCACACCCCCTACAGCTGCGGCATCCTGGTAGGTTTGAAATATTCCGAAATAACCGGCCACCCTTCTCGGCATGCCCGCAAATCCTCCGACTAACCAGAAACCTGACATCATTATCGTTCCCACTGAGTTCAGATAGAAGTGGACCTTGGCCATCGGGACGTTGTAAGTTCTACCGCCCGTAAGGGTAGGGAAGAGAACATAGATTGTAGCAAATCCCATGCCAGCGGTGAGACCCAAAAATATCCAGTGGAAGTGAGATGTGATTGCATAGGTACCGTGAATGAAAGCGTTCAATCCTACGTCAGCAGAATACACACCAACGATACCGCCAATCGTGAAGTCAATGATACCATTTATTACGAACATCATCGGGACGGTCAATTTTATTCCCCTTGCAGTCCAGAGCGTGGCTATCCAGTTGAAGACCGACATGGCAGATGGTATTGCAACAATGAATGAAGTCGACGAGAATATGAGATCCCATATCGTTCCTAATCCACTGTTGAATAAGTGATGGCCCCACACGAGCGCACTGAAGACCATCAGCAGAAGTAGAGAAAACACGCCTGCTCTGTAACTATAGAGAGGCACTCCAGCGTACTTAGGGAGCAACTCATATATGAGGCCAAAGGCAGGAAGAATGGCGATGTAAACGAGTGGGTGTCCCCAAAACCAAAACAGTATTGCATACGTAAGAACGTTTGAACCCTGGAAAAATAGCGGGTTAATCAAATCATAGATCAGGTAACCATTAGCGATCATTGAAATCGGTGCAGAAGTGATAATAAGTGCCGCTGCTGTCACGATTGACCATGAGAACATTGATATCTTGGAGAATGGAATGGACCTGTTCCTGTCAATGAATATCATCTTTAGAAATATTATCGATGAAACGGTAGCTGACAGCAGAATCAGGGTGAGGCCAATCAATTCGAAGTATGAATATTGACCACCTCCACCAGTATTTAGCTGATCCACAAGCGGGTAGTAGTTGTACCATGTCGCAGTGCTTCTTGAGAATATTATGAAGAGAGAACCTATCAGGAAAAACCAGTACATAATGGATTTCACTGTTCCGAGCGTATCTTTTACGATCAGGTTTGCAGAGGGAAGCAGGTAGTAACCAAGGGCAAGAATGCTTCCGACGGCGAATCCATAAAGCATGATGTCTCCATGCGCAGTCAGAAGGATGTTGTACTGATCTGGAGTCAGGAAAGATGGGTTGGGGAACCACAGAGATATCCTCATCCCGATTCCTGCAAGACCTCCGATAAAGAACAGGATTATGGATGTTATAAGGTACCTGATACCGATCGACTTGCTATCATCCATGAAGAATGCGGTGAAGCTGATTTCCCTTCTCATCTTGGATAGTAGGAGATTGGACTCATCCTTGGAGAGGCTAGATGCAGACTCACCAATCAGGTGCCTCTTGTAATCTACCGCAAAATAGTAGAGGAGGAACCCCATCGCGAAGAGGACAGCTATCGTTGATCCAAAGACAGCCAACTCAAACGAGAATCCCATTTAAGTCACCACCACAGTTCCCCTCATGGTGTAATGGTATTCCCCACAGTATTCCACGCACTCTAGTATGAATATTCCAGTTTTCTTCGGCTCAATTGTGACCTGATTGGGATGTCCAGGGACAGCATATGCCTGAATTCCGAATTGAGGGATATAGAGGTCATGGATCACATCTTTGCTGTTTATTATGAGAGTATAGGTAGTGTTCACAGTGAGCACTAGTTTGTCCGTGGTTATTGTGCCGTTAGGATATTGAAACGCCCATGCCCACTGGTAACCCGTGACGTTGATTATAATACCCGACGGATCGCCAGATTGAGGATTTGCTATGTATTTCTGATTTGCATCTAAGTATGCTGCGTTTGAAACCGCAGCCCAGCTCAATATTGCAATGACTGCAACTATCCAAATGATCTCGACAAGGAGCCTATTCTTCAACGGGATCACCAGCCTGTCGGAACTTGAGGATTGGGTAAACGGTCAGTGCGATGACCGTGAATCCAACCGCGATTCCAATTGAAACATAGGAAATTGCAAATGGTAATTCACCAACGGCAGGTTGACCCACGTAGAAAGAACGGAATATAGGACCAATGACCGCGTAGACCATAACGAAATAAACGAAGACACCCTCAACGAAAATAATCAGTGCCGCCCTCATCGTTTTGTTCAAATTCACCAATTCTGCAAGAAAGTTAGGTTTATTAAAGTTTTCTTAGGTCAATTAACATCTAACGGAAAATAGCGGACAATTGTTCTAGGATATCATGTCCTTATGAATACGAGAGAAATGTTATCGCTACCATCCTTTCTTTCTGCTTGCTCTGCAAGAGAGTCCGCAACCTGTTTTGCAGGATTCATCGATCGTATGGCATCTCCAATTTCGTCAATCTCCAGGGAGTTCCATAGGCCATCGCAGCAAAGCAGTACTGACTCATCTCTTTCAGCTTCTAAGAGATAGACGTCTGGTTCACAGGTTGGTTCTATTCCCAAGGCTCTAGTAAGTTGGTTTCTTCTTGGATCGTTTTTAGCTTCTTCCTCTGAAATCTGTTTTGATTCGACCAGTTCCTGAGTGTACGAATGATCTCTTGTCCTGAACTTGACACCTCCAGTGGAATCGAAAACATAAGTTCTCGAATCCCCAATGTTTCCAACAACTAGGTTGTTTCCAGCGAGAAATACTGCAGTCAGGGTAGTTCCCATCATGTAGAGACCTCTATCCTCTGAATACTTTAGGATCTCAGAATTGGCCTTCTCAAAACTTCTTTTCAGGGCATTCTGCACTTCCCTCAAGTCAAAGCGGTCTCTAAGGATGAAAGAACCACACTCATTCCGGATGGCAGTCACAGCAATCTCGCTGGCAACCTCTCCAAAGTCACCTCCTCCCATTCCGTCTGCAACTGCAGCTATGACTCTAGCCTCCTCCTTTCCCTCTTTTGTTGTTATTTCTGAAAGCAGCAGAATGGAATCCTCATCCTTTTCCCTGACCGTTCCTCTCAGACTTGCAAATCCGGTGTCCATGAATACACATGATAGTGAAACTACGATAAAGATGCATGTTGTAAAAACTAGAAATAAAATAAAAAATAAAAGAGGAATAATTGAAGTTAAACGTTTACCGTGACAGTCGTGGCTGCTCCGTTGACCGTTACCGTTTGATGGTAGTTAAAGTAGAAAGTTCCATTCGTCACGACGACAATGTAGTATGTACCGTTGTAGACAGGCAAAGTTACAGAGGACTTTCCCTGGTTTTCGAAGAGATACTGATAAGAGCTATTCTGTACGAGGTACACAGTGGCAGACTGGCTGGTGGGTGCATTGTTGATCGTGACCGTGACATTATAGAAGTTCGGAACGATTGGGGAGTAGTCGTAGCCACTCGCAACGAATCCTGAGTCGTTGTAAGGCTGTCCTGCGACCTCATCCCAGTATATGTTGCCCGAGACATAACCGTTGTTCACTACGCTTCCTGAGAACGATATATCATTGAACACTGACGTTGTTGAAGAGGATTCCAAACTTACATTCCAGGTATTGTTGTAAAGCGGTGTTGCTCCGTTGTAAGGGTTGTACGAAGGGGAAAGGGTGGTAATAAGAACTTCAAAGTTGTTGTTGTAGATGGTATTGTTTGAAGAATAGATTGACAGACCGATTGGGTCTAGTCCGAATGCTACCGCACTTGCGACAGGTGCAATGTTGACGCTTTGTTCAAAATAGTTTCCCCATATGTAATTGTGAGTCCCCCCATAGATGGTTACAGAGGCTCCCATGCCCATGAAATCATTGTGGCCGATGAATGTATCAGATGAATTCCAGGTTAGGATGTTTCCTATTACTGGATAACCATAAGTGGATTGGAAATTGGAATAGAACCATCCAGTGAAGGAGCTGTCCATAATAGATACGTGGGTAGTGTTGTAGAGTTCTGTTGGCATAAAATTGAACGTAGGCAAACCTACGTAGTTCAGAACGCCGTACGTGAAGGACGGGTAGTATATCAGGAACGGGGCTGCGTGAGATATCAGCACATATGCGTCTGTGTTAACGAGCAATATTCCCGAGAACACCGGGAAGATGTAGTCGTTCCATTCCCAGAACAGTGGGTTTATCCCATAATACTGGTTGTTCTCAATAAGATAGGGATTTCCCTGGGTTCCATTGCCGCCAGACGATATGTACTGGAGTTGCTGGTTGTCCATGGCAACCAGAGGTGTGTAGATACCTTTCGCAGTATTGTGTACCAACTTTATGTTCATAGCCGCGGATGCATCGAACGTGAAATTCAGAGGATTGTAGTTGCTCATCAAGACCGTTCCTGAGTACATTCCGGGTGGCAACTCATAATTGAAAGAGCCATCTTTGGCCACCGGTGCCCAGGCTGCGTATGTATCATTGAAGGTTCCGTTGCTTATGAATATGAACGAATTCGAAGGCGTCACAGAGCCAGTAAGGGACTGATATCCAGAATTTGACGAGACGTTCCACATAGGGTACAGAAGAGACGGACCTGTTCCCAAATGAACGGTGTTACCAGACCACCACTCCGCAATACCTGAAGACGTCTCTCCAGTATCTGATCCAAAGTCATACGCAGAAGGAACGGAGACGTATCCACCAGGAGACGATCCCTTTGGTAGATACTTCAGGGTCATCGATCCGTTAATGGAAACAACATTTGTCTGGCTCCCTCCGCCTGGGCCCCCGATCATGAGTTCTGCATCAAGAGGAAGGTTGGCTTTCGAAAGATGGAATCCGTTTATTTGGTAGAATGCCCCTGGTGTCTTGAAGCCAGGCTGTGTTCCGTAAGTGCTGTTGAATATTACTCTGTCGTATGAACCTGAATATGTCCCACTTGGAGCAATTACTGAATAATTGAAAAAGACTGCATCTCTATTGTCGATGATGGTTGAGTTCAAGAATAGGTGAACTGTGAACGGATAGGTCACATTTAATGATGGGCCTACGGCATAGTAATAGACTGGTGCAACAACAGTCCCGTTATCACTGTAGAACGAATTGGATGTAAGGTCGAAGGCAGTACTTGTAAAGTTCCATATGTTGTCCTCGAAGGATAGCGTGTGGTTATGGGCTGTATAAAGGAGGACGTTCTGGTTCCAGAAAGTGAAACTAGTGTTTCCGAAGAGCGTTACATTCTCAAGGATGGTATTTAGCTGCATGGTATATTGGTCGGGGCCATCACCCATAAGATACATCGTAGACAAGTTATTCAGAACTGCAGTACCTTCAAAACTAGTCGTGTTTAAAACGTACCCCGTGGTCGTTCCAGAATTGTTTGTGATCCCAAAGGATCCTACTCCCATAGGTGCAGGACTGTTCGTATACAAAGGCGAAATGACGCCGTTTACGTCCTTAGTCTGTGCATGGAAGTTTGGAGGGAAGTAGTGCTTGTATGTTGTATGACTCCCTATTGAATAACCATTTGCCAACGAGGCTGGGTTCGTGGAGGTGATAGATGGCGCGCTTATTGCAGTCGGGGAATGGGTACTCTGAAAAAGTGTCAACCCGGGCATAAGCATCGCAAAGGAAATCACCAGCACCAAAAACAAAAGCAATTTCCGAGTCATGTCTTTCTCAAAACAGATTCCATATTTAATGATTGTCTTGTGGAACATATGAAATTGCGGGTTGGAAGTACTTCCATTGAAAGAAATCATTCCCCATCAGCATTCAAAGAATACCTTCGTCGATGTGACATTAGGTACAAGTCCAGATCTGATACTGGCATACAAAGGGTAATATCAATCTGCAGAATCAAGAAGAACATAAGTCTTGGAGAAGAAGCAATTAATGACTCTGGATAGACCTAAAGCAGGTGGGAAGGCAGGAGCTATTGCCAAGGTGATCGAACCGGTTCTATTTGCAAGACCCTTCCTCAAGAATGCAACCCGTCTCTTTGTGTTAGTTATCACAGCTGGAATTATTTCAAACGTCTCACTGCTTCTTGTTCCCTTCTATATCGGAGAAGCTGTGAGTGCACTCGAGAGTGGTGCATTCTCCTCCATCCTTAATATAGGTGTGCTGATAGTTCTTGCCTACACTGTGTCTGCAGTAGTCAATTTTATTGTCACGTACGGCGCACAGTACATCAGTCAGACCTACGCCTACAACCTAAGGAGAGAATTTGTAGCTCACCTTGTCCGTAAAAAATACCTATTCTTCGAGACGCAAACTTCTGGAGACCTATTGTCAAGGGGTACTCAGGACATTGAACAGTCAAGAAACTTTATTCTAAACATGTTCACCAATCTCTTCCCTACTGTCTTTCTGATCATTGCCGCATTTGTCCTTCTGTTCCTGATCTCTCCATATTTTTCCCTTTTTCTCGCTCTAGCTGTACCTGTGTTGGTGTATTTGGGAATGATGTCTTCAAGAAGGCAGAGACCTATCTGGAGACAGATCAGAGACACATTCGGGAAACTTGGAGAAACGTTGCAAGAAAACATAGTGGGTCAGAGAGTGGTAAGGGGGCTTTCGGCCGAAGGACAGGAAATTGAAAAGTACAGCTCTATGACGAGACAGTATTTTGACGAGAACTATCAAGTGGTTCGTTCCAGAGTGATCTTTAACAGTCTTCTTCCACTCGTCATAGCCTCAGTGTCTAGCGCAATAATAGGATTCGGCGGTTACATCGATCTTATAAACAGAGCGGACGTTGGAGGCCTCGTATCAGCAGTCATGATTTTTTCAATTCTTACTAATCCAGTTTCGTTCCTAGGAAGGATGATAATATTTTCCGAAAACTCAAGGGCTGCGATCGGAAGAATTCAAGAGATAACCGAAAGCGGAGATGAGGAGGCTGTAGAAAGTTCAAACGAATCTCTCCTCCCAGGGACTCTGAGTTTCGATCACGTTAGATTCAAACGCGGAGAAAGAGAAATCTTAAAGGATGTAACATTCAAAATCAACCCGGGTGAATTCATAGGCATAACTGGGAAGACTGGAGTTGGAAAGACATCGCTAGTGAACCTCATAACGAGGTACTATGAACCAGACTCTGGATCTATAACACTGAACGAGAGAGACACCAGAGAGATTCCTCTCAGTCTTCTTAGAAGCCGGATTTCCATAGTTCCTCAAGAGATTAACTTACTATCCGGTAGTATTAGGGAAAATATACTTTTCGGACTAAGTGCTTCTGATGAAAAAATTAGACAAGCTGCAGAGATAGCCTCAATATCCGATTTCATTGAATCCCTCCCTTCTCGCTACGATACAATGGTCGGCGAACGGGGAATCACGCTTTCTGGAGGACAGCGTCAGAGAATTGCAATCGCCAGGGCCGTCTTGAGAAATCCGTTGATACTTATTCTGGATGATGCCACGTCAAGCGTAGACCCTGATACCGAGATAACTATATTCGAGAATCTGAAAAGAAGTCTCAAGGACTCAATTATCATCATGATTAGCCTGAGGACATCTGCACTGTCTTTTGCCAATAAGGTGTTGATATTGGAGGAAGGAGAGCTAAAAGAGGAAGCTGGAGGAGAGGAGGGCAGCTATGTCGACAGGATATGACGCAGTAGAGGACAGATACATAAAACCTGAGAAAGGTCGAAGGACGATGTTCAGGATGGTTAGGGACGTTTTAAGACTCAGGAGAGATGCGACGATATTCACTATCTCCGTCGTGATATACGCCATAGGCGGTGTACTTTATCCGCTCGCCCTTGGCCTTGCGGTTAACTACGTCAGGGCTGGTAACCTTCGTCTCCTGATTCTCTATTCCATCTTATTCTTCCTGCTCTACCTCTTGCAATTCCTAAGCAACATATGGTTGAATCTCAGTTCAGTGAGGGTCGCTCAAGGCGTTATAAAAGGAATGAGAGACCAGGCCTTCAAGAAACTGCAGAGCGTACCGCTTGACTTCTACAGCAACGTAAAGGCGGGATATCTTATAAGCAGGATAGCCAACGATTCTGAATCAATCTCTGATTTCCTTACGTACCAACTCCCGTCGGTCATAGCCGGAGTAACCACAATTATCATAGCCGCGGTGATCATGTTTGACCTCAATACCAGACTCGCGCTCTTTAGCCTAGCAATAATGCCGATACTCGGTGTCTATACTCTTGTAATTCAGTCGAGGGTAAGAGACAACTATCTCAAAACAAGAAGGGCAATCGCAGCTATCACCGGAAACCTGGCAGAGACGATAGCCGCCATAAGAACCGTAAAGGCATTCAATGCGGAGGCTCAGACGGAAGGAAGGTTCAAGGAGCTGAACGATGAGAATTTCAGAGCGAACATGAGGGCAACGCGGCTGACTTCATCGTATAGTTCCGTTATAAGGTTCTTGGAAGCAGTTGGTATTTTCCTAGTGATATACGAGGGGGCGGTATCCCTGCTTGGGGGCCAGATCAGTCTTGGAATATTAGTTGCATTCATTGCTTACGTCCAGCAATTTTTCAATCCTATAGTCCAACTCACTCAGCTCTACAACACTTACCAGAACTCAATGGTGGGTGCTTCCAGGATCTACGGGATAATAGACAGCGATCCCGAAAAAGCGATGGGCAGTAATGAAATTAATTCCTTTACGAAGTCGGTAAAGAGTGAGGATGTCAGCGTTCGTTATGATGAAAATGTAGCCCTAGAAAAAGTGACTGTGGAGATTCGGAAAGGAGAGTGCGTTGCAGTGGTAGGTAGGACAGGTGCAGGGAAGACCACTCTCACCAATGTTATCCTCAAGTTCAGATTCCCGGACTTAGGAGAAATCCTACTGGACCTCAAGGACATAAACGAAATTGAAACGACCGCATATAGGAAACTTATAGTCCCGGTACTTCAGGAGCCATTCCTTTTCAATGGTACCTTGTTCGACAATATAGAGTACTCAAAGAGGGGAATAAAGAGAGAAGAGGTCCAAGCCCTGATAGATCGCTACGGCATGTCAGAGATATTCAGACATCTTCCAAAGGGCCTCGATTCCCCAGTCGGGGAGATGGGTCGGAATCTTTCGGAGGGACAGAGACAGGCAGTTTCCATCCTGAGAGCATTTGTCAGGAATCCCGAAATCATAATTATGGATGAAGCAACTGCTCAGATAGATTCTAGGTCAGAAAAGAACATAATAGAAGCCATGCGAAAATTCGCGACGAACGGCACGCTTATTCTGATATCTCATAGGTTCTCGCTAATCACCCTTGCTGACAGGATAATAGTACTTGAAAAGGGAAGGGTCGCTCAAGAGGGTACATTGGGTAAACTTTCTAAAGAGGACGGAGTCTTCAGAGAATTATATAAGAGAAGCGTGAATGCCTACATATCAGAAAGCAGTTCGACCTGAAAGGGATGCCTGCAATGCGGTAAGAAAGACCCCGTTGACGTTTCAATAACTCCGAAATTACCACTTAAAAACCAAAAAGGACTTTCAGTAGCTCCACATCAACATATGTAACGAATGGAGAGAGCGAACGTTGTAATAATAGGGGGTGGAATAGTTGGGCTGGCCATTGCAGCAAAGCTTTCGGAGAATGTCGAAGGAGTAATTGTTCTCGAAAAGAACAAGAGAATCGGTCAAGAGGTAAGTTCCCACAACAGTGGAGTTATTCATTCCGGGATACATTATCCCAAGAATTCGTTGAAAGCAAGGCTCTGTGTCTTGGGAAACGGAATGCTTTACGAGATTTGCAAAACGAACGGAATACCTTATAAGAAATTAGGCAAGCTGACTGTTGCGATTGGTGAGAGCGAAATAAAAGAGATTGAAAGACTGAGGAAACAGGGAGAGGAAAATGGGGTGGAAGGGCTGTCTATTCTGGAAGAAGAGGAGATCAGCAAAGTAGAACCGAACGTCGTTGCGAATCGAGCACTCTTATCTCCCTCGACGGGCATAGTTGAACCAGACGATCTCCTCAACTATTTTCAAGCAAGAGCTACAGCTAATGGAGCATCAATTGCACTGGACACAAACGTGACTGGGCTCAGGAAAGAAGATTCAGGTTATGAAGTACGCGGGATTGGGGCAGGCAGCAGGTTCAGTTTTCAAGCCGAATCCGTAATAAATTCCGCAGGTCTTTATTCAGACAGGATAGCAGCGATGGTAGGACTTGATATCGACAGGCTCGAGTACAGATTGCACTATTGTAAGGGAGACTATTTCAGGATATCCGGTTATCGCCCGGTTAGACATTTGGTGTATCCTGTACCTAAAGGTCCAGGACTTGGAATCCATTTGACTCCAGACTCCTCTGGCTCCGTGAAGCTCGGGCCGAACGCCTATTATGTTGCGGATATCGACTATAGGGTATCTTCGAAAGCGGAGGAATTCAGAGCTGATGTGATGAGGTTTGTTCCATCACTAGCTGATAAACAGATCCTGGAGGATTCTTCTGGGATTAGACCAAAACTTCAGGGACCTAATGACAGCTTTAAGGATTTCATAATAAGGGAAGAGGGTGATCTAGGTTTTCCCGGATTCATAGATCTCATCGGAATAGAATCACCGGGGCTTACGGCATCGCCGGCCATAGGGGAGTATGTAGCAGAGATCTACTCAAAGTTGAGACGCTGACAATTCCCGGTTCGTTATATCGGTTAAAGGGCATCAGTGTATTAGACCAAAATAATCTAGTCTAGCCAAGGTATCGTAGTCGTGACAATACTGCCAAAAGACGAGGAAAACTTATATCGGAGGATTCTGGGCCTTTTGTCCCAGACCCCTGTCAATAGAGTCTCTTATCTTTACGTAAGCCACGATAAGGAGTATCCCTGCGATGACTCCTGCAAAAATCAGTTGGACTATCCCCAGCACTAGTGAGGGAGTTTCGGCTTCCTTGACCTTTTCATTCGCAAGTTTCTTGTATACTAGGAAGTAGTCAAGAAGAATCCAGACTGCTCCAACTATGAAAAATATGGAGAATACAGCTAGTACGATGGCAAATATATTTGGTACGGCAGTTGTGGTTACAGTTCCCGTTGAAGCCACTGAGGAAAATGATAAGAAGGCAGCAAGTCCAACAACCATAATTAGTCCAGCAGCGAAAAATATCATCTGTAGAATTATCGCTACGAGAGTTAGTGTTTTGGCGGTTGAGGCGTCATTATCCAGCATGATGATAAATGAACCATGAATGATATATAATGCTTCCCTGAAATCGTAGCCTGATAGAATCTTTAATGTTTCTTGAAGATTCCCAATCTAAGGACATAGTCATGACGATAGGATATACGAAACACTTATAGAAAGTGAATTTGAATCTCGCCACGTTTATCCTACATATTCTCCTGAACTTCTTATTGATTGTTTCCTCTAAGATTCGATAGTCCAGGGGTCAAGAATCCAGGGTAATAGTACAAAGATGGACGATTTCCCAAATTGCTAAATCAGGTAGGTGAGGAAATCACTTCTTAGTTTGCGATCTCCTTATAAATCGATAGGGTTTCGTTCAGGAAAATTACGTATTTTTTCTTTCTGAAATATCTCATCAAATCCCTAATGACTTTCCTACCCTCATTAACAAGCCCTTTCTTTATCAACAGGATTCCCCACTCCCTTCTGACTCTGTACATGGCAATAGGATCCAACTTTTCGTATTTCATTGCAACTCGGAGCAATTCTTCCGCTCTGTCAAGTTCCCCTCTAGAAAGTCTCAAGGTTCCTTCCGCCAGACAGAGGTACCCATTGAGAAAGTCGTCGCCTTTTGCTTTTACAATTTTTCTAGCCACTTTTATGTCCAGTTCCGCTTTATCGCCCTCTCCTGACGAACTGAACATTATCGATCGTTTCAGTAATGCAAAGGCTAGATCAAGGTCTGCATATTTCAGCGTTTCAAGAATTTCAATCGCTTTTCCATAGACGTCAATACCTCTTTTCTGTTTTCCAGAATGAAACAAGAAATCTCCCCTGCTTAAGAGACTGCTCGTATAGCTGTTTAATGCATCTGTGTTCAGGAAACCTTCAGTTGCTTCATTGTTAAGTTTCAATGCTTTCTTAATGTTGCCTGAAACGAATTCCAAATTTGCAGACCCAAAAAGGTTCACGTAGTACCTCGTCAGGTCTCTGTTGCTCTTGAATATGTTAGCAGACCTCTGGAATGAATTCCTCGCTTCACGATGTTTTCCGAGTGACGTAAGGACGGTCCCCAGACCGTAGAGTATCCTTCCCTCCTGAATGCTGCCGCTACCATGCACTTTCTTTAGAGCATCCCAAAAAAGTTCCTCACTTTTCTCGTATTCTCCTAAATTCAGTATTGCAGTCGCCTCATCATAAAGCAGGGCAGGTCCTAGAGAAGGAGGTTGCGGGCACATTCTCGCTCTTTCAAAGTATTTCAGTGACTCTCTGTAGTTCCTCTTGCTGGAGAGTATTTTGCCTATCCAGTAAAGGACTTCCGCCTTTGGTCCGCCAGACTCTAAACCTTTCTCTATTTGAATTAGTTCTTCCTGAAAGTTGTTTAGGTAAGAGGAATTTATTAGTTCGATACCATATTGATTGAGGAATGAAGAAATTTCTGAGCTGTCCTCAGCTAGCTTCAAATGATGTAGACCGGTGATCAGGGATTCCGGTTTCTTCATGGAGCAATAGTACAACGAAATTTTCTTATGAATCTCTGATTTGTTTGAAGCACTGGCCTGTAGAGATTCCCTGACCAAGTCATTCATTCTTATCGAATCCTTTTGCATTCTTATCAATCCCATATCTACGGCAGAATTCAAATGTGGTTTGCTAATTTCGCCGAATACAAATTCCAGTTCCTCTAGCGAGATGTTGCCTCTGAAGAAGGAAACCTTCTCCAAAATTCTGATGATTTCTTTTGGTAGAGTGGGGAGAATTTGTCTCTCGAAGTAATCTCGAGGTGAAAGCCCCCTTTCAGATTTCATTCCTGAGGATTGAAGGCTCTTCGCGAGTTTTATTATGAGTGGATGTCCTCCAACTTCATCAACAATCTTTCTCCCTATCGGATTATTCCCCACCAAGGCCAGAGCATCTTCTGGTTGAAGCTCTTGTAAGGTCAGAGTTTTAATGGAAGAACGATAGAAGTGAACGGCGTTCCTGCTTATCAATATCACTTTAAGTGCTGGTACGCTGTATACCAAGTCATTCACAAGTTCAAAGATTTCATTATCAAGGCACCTCTGGAGATCATCAAAAACTACTGCTGAATTTAGCTTTCTCATTCCGGAAATCACCAGGTTTACGTGAGTCCTCCTGTCCCTTTCACTGCCGAGTGAGTTAACGAGGGAGTCGTCTCCCTTTCTATCCAGATAGGAGGCGAATTCCATTATTATGTTTTTCAATGTATCTGTTTCTCTGACGGTGTGCCAAAAAACTTCCCGGTTTGAGGAACGCAAGAAGTTCGCCACTAGGGTTGTCTTTCCGATCCCCGGTATTCCGGTGACTAACACCTGTGGATGCTTTTCCAGATACTGAACTTCCCCTTTTCTCCCGATGAGTTGATCCGTTGCAGGAATTTCAGTGTCAAAATCCTGAAGCAATGCGTTTTTGTTCTCTCCGTTCCCTTTTGTCTCTGTCTTGATGCTGCCATCGGCAAGTGAGACACTTATCTCTTTCACCAGGGGTCTGTAAAACTTCACTAACCTATTTCCTGTCCGTCTCCATTCTTCAGAAACTATGCCGGCATCTTTCATGACTTTCATCTTTTCAGATATCCTGGAATTCCTCGTTTTCAGAGTAGAGGCAAGCTCACTCACATATGACGGCTCAACTGAGATTATCTTCAGTATATCAAGGCATTTCTTGTCTGATAGAACTCTTAGCAATACAGAGTCTCTACCTTCGTTCAATAATTTATGAATTGGAGTTGGTATAAATATTCTTTTAAGTGCCCCGTACATCTTTTACTGTAATAACGTTAAGCCTGGCACACTCGAACTAAGCAAAGCAAAACATTTCTGGCGATCAGATACATCTGCATCTATCCTGGTTGACATTGAATGTCTAATAGGATTTTTCTGCCTGGAATTCGGCAATTACACCATTTATTTCAAACCCGAATCGACAGAGTCATCTCGCTGGCGCAATATTCCGGTTGGGAACGTGATCAGTTTTTTATCAGTAATCAATTCCTCCGTCCGTTGCACTATATTTTCACCGCCCGATTAAAATCTAAGGAATAGATTTCCCATTGCGATATTTGCCATTATGAATATTATGGCAAACTGGAAAGCTGCCTGGATGCCAGACAGTTTGAAATTGATCATGGCTAGTCTGGAAATTTTCTTTGGGTCAGGTTGGGGTTTTCTCAATTCGAGGAATATCCTTAGTTCATTGGGAAGAAAGATTGCAAAACCCTGTACAACTAGAACGATGACTATGATTCCGGCAGCTATGATGACAGGATATGACAGTTTGAATATCCCATCGAAAGTTGCTAAATATATGCCGCAGGTTATCGCAAGTGAGGCTATGGTCGGCATGAAGAATAGCATTATGGGAACTAACCTCTTTATGAATTCTATCCTGGCCCCTAATGACATCCTGCCCATTACTCGTGATAATACGAGCCCCATGAACAGGTCTATTCCTGTCCACGTGCCTCCCAAAAGCACATGCGCGTAATCCAGGATGGTCAGATTTTTAACTAGAATTACGATGGCGACAAGAATTGAAGGTATCAATACTATGAGCGAAGAGGAAGGCTTGATTATCCTTTTGTCCTCGTCTCTTGCATTTTCAGTCCCTTCTATCGGTGGGCCTTTATCAGTTATCAATTTTTTCTCCGCAATACTTTCCACGATTGTTACTTTGTCATCATTAAATAGTTTTAGTTTTCCGCAATTCGTGGAAAACTACCGTTTAAATAAAGCACAATTTTAGTTACACTATGAGGCTAATAGTAGCATCAGTAATAGTGTTGTTCACTCTATCTCTGGTGATGTTCGGCGGGATCGGCAATGTCGTTGCAGCTCCCGATGCTCCAGCGCAGAGTGGAAACATAGGGATAGGAAATCTCACCGCTGCGGTTATAGCCCATCCTGGAGAATTGATAACAGGTCAGATAGATGCCACAGGATACAACTTTGGAGTTTACATAGGACCAGGAGTAACTGGCGTGTTGGTATATCATGCGCACATCTTCGGTGCTTCCGATCACGGAGTCCTGGCAGTTGATACTTCCGGCATATCTATAATGGACAGCAACATCAGTGATAACGTTCAGCACGCGGACCACGCTATACCAGACGATAAGGAAGTAGGCTTCTATGGTGTATCAAATTCGTACATTGTCGGGAATGTTATAACTGGAAGCAAGGGAGATGGGGGTATTTCCGTCTACAGTTCTTCTTCTCTGGTTCCAACAGGCCTTCCCGTCCCCAATGTAAATGCAAGTGGTAACAATAACTTGATTGCAGACAACTATGTAGCAAACGATTCGCAGGGGTGTGGCATAGTCGTTGCTGCTTGGGGTCCTGGTCAGACAGTAGCAAACAACTGGGTTTTCAATAACGTAGTGATGGGAGATTTGTTAACACCGCACGGTCCAACAGGATTCAGCGTGGGAACGATAGTCATTGCAGCTGACTTTCCATTCTCATCCGCGGTCGACAACGTGGTTCTCGACAACACAGTCATAGGGGGCCTTGAAGACGGAATAATCGTAAATGCAGAAGCACCTGGAGCAGCAGACATTGGAAATGAGATAGCGGGAAATTACGTAAAACTGGGTGCATTCCAGAGACTCAATAATCCTCCCTTCGATAACGCATCTGATTTAAACCTTGCTCCTGCACCAAATGGAATAGCTATATATGCAAACTTGATCCCGCAGACTGCAAAGCCTACTCCACCAGTTGCACAGGGCAACATAGTCGTCGATAACACCATCGTAGACGAGGCAATAGGAATTTGGGTTGCCAATGCCTACAACGGAGCGTACATAAACAACACATTTGAAAACGTCTCTTCAAATTTCCAATCGTTCTACGGTACTGGATAATTTTTTTCCATTTTTTCATTATTTTTGTCTTTCTAACTCTAGGGTTTAGTTTCCCTAAAAAAGGGTGTGAAAGCCACGATAGCCCCGAGCAGATTCGAACTGCTGTCAACGGGTCCAGAGCCCGCTATGCTTGGCCACTACACCACGGGGCTGACAAGAGTGATTGCGAAGTAGTAGATAAAAATAGGCTATGATAACGGTCAAATGCATCAGCTAAAACTGATTTGTGTCACAACACAGTAAGAGACGCTTCGTACGCCCAACGATTTCAAGGGAAGACGAAGTGAAATTAATTCCTAGCCTTTTTATAGTTTTGATTGTTATGGATGAAAGAGTGGGATACATGCAAAAAGGGGACTTCATCAAACTGCAATTCGACACCTATACAGAAGACGGGAAGTTAGTAGAAACCACAGACGAGAAAAAGGCTAAAGACAGTGGTATTTATGACGAGCATTCTTCATATAAACCAATAGTTACTATACTCGGGTCTGGAAGACTTCTCAAGGATCTCGAGGACGATATACAGAAAGCTAATGTTGGAGAAGAAAAAGAGCTAACGCTTCCCCCTGAAAAGGCCTTTGGGGTCAGGGATACAAACAGCGTCAGGGTGACTTCGTACAGAGAGGTCGAGAGATCCCTTATGGAGGAGGAAAAGAGAGCTGGGAGGAGTGGGAAAGATGTATACCCAGAGCCAGGAAAGATGGTAAGAATAGGAGACAAGTACGGAAAGATTATGACAGTTACTGCGGGACGGGTAGTGGTCGACTTTAATCACCCACTTGCCGGTAAATCAATAAAGTACAACTACAAGGTTCTTGAGAAAATAGATGGGGAAGAAAACAAAGTTGCAGCCATCATAGAGATCAATTTCTCGAAGGACAATGACAAATTCAAGATCGAAACCGGAGACCAGATAACGATAACTATTCCTGATTCGGCAAAGATAGATGATTCGTGGCCCCTAGCAAAATTCGCAATAGTTGGTGCAATAAGGGAATACGTTGCCAACAAAACGGTCATTTTCAAAGAAATTTTTGAGAAAAGAGTTGAAGAAAAGAAGGAAGAAGAGAAAAAGGTGGAACCAGAATCGCAGGCAAAGGCCACCAGTTGACGGAGAGAGATGTCTGGACTAGAACAGAACAAGAAGGATATTGAAAAATCTTTGAAGGAGTATCAGTTCAAGAAGTACGTAGATCAGATCAAGAGATTAGAAGGAAGAGGTACTGAGCTTATATCCGTTTACGTTCCTCCCGAGAGACAGATTAGCGACGTCGTGGCCTATTTGAGGGATGAATATTCCACTTCAAGCAACATCAAAAGCAAGACCACCAGAAAGAACGTTACAACAGCTATCGAAAGCATAATGAGCAAACTTAGATACTACAAGGCTCCTCCTGAACACGGGCTAGCAATTTTTGTCGGATACGTGCCTACAAGGGGAGATAAAAGTGATATGGTATCGTACTTTATCGAACCCCCCCAATCCGTGACAAGCTTCCTCTACAGGTGCGATTCAAAATTCTATCTCGATCCAATTCTTCCTATGTTAGAGAAGAAGGAGGTCTATGGCCTGATAGTTATCGATAGAGCTGAAGCTACGGTGGGGCTTCTTAGAGGCTCAAGAATCGAGGCAATAGAAAACAAGGATTCTCAGGTCCCCAGCAAGCATCACCAGGGGGGACAGAGTTCGAGAAGGTATGAAAGGCTGATAGAACTGGCAGCCCATGAATTTTTCACAAAAATAGGCGAGTTGGCATCGACAGCCTTTCTTAGGGAGCAGGGATTGAAGGGAGTCCTGATCGGAGGCCCAGGGTCAACAAAGGACTTCTTCTACAAACACGGCTATCTTCAGTACCAAATTCAAGAGAAGGTCATAGATCTTTATGATGTGGGTTACACTAACGAATACGGCCTGAAGGAGCTGGTAGACAAGGCGTCTCAAACTCTCAACAACCTAGAGATTGCAAAGGAGAAGAAGATTATAGAAAGGTTGCTCGTTGAAATAAAGAAGGGGACGGGTCTTGCCGCCTATGGGGACAGGGAAGTGACGGAAGCTCTGAAGCAGGGAAGGGTTGATACTCTGATCATCTCGAAGGGGCTCAGGAAATTGAAGTTCAATTACAGAT
>JAJYUV010000033.1 GCA_021792355.1 Thermoplasmata archaeon
ATCCGTTGCCAACTTGTTTCGCAATTCCGAATCAGAAACAACTTTATCAATCGCTTCTATCCACTTTTGTGCCATATTCCCTACCCGAAAACACGGAAGTGTCGCATAGGGAGTGATCTCCGTAGCAATCACCGGATACCCACAGACCCCATATTCCAGAAGTTTCAAATTGGACTTGGCCCGATTGAAATCATTGAGTTCAAGAGGGGCAACCGCCACATCCAGATCCAAATCCGCCAACACCTGATAATATTCCATCGAAGCGACTTTGTTGGCTCCGTCATACCGGACATAATCCACCGGAGGATGAAATTCAATCCCGTCTCGGGACACTCCCTCGGGAATGAATCCAAAGAAAACCCATTGATACTTCTCTTTCGTCCGGTTGACAACCTCCGTCAAATGGACCAGATCCCCTCCATGAGTCGCTCCCCCCGCCCACCCAATCCGGGGCTTCTCATGGGGAGCCTTAATCTTGATCTGCTGATACTTCTGAATCCCTTCCGCCAGTTCCCGAAGCAGATAATTCGGAATGACTTTGATTTCCTTGATCCCCTTGAACTCCGACTTCATCCGGGATGCCAGAAATTCCGTGGAACACACCACCCGGTCAATCATCGGAAACACCAATTCCAGCCGCTGACGAAGATCCGGGGGAAACCCTTTCTTATTCGCATTGGAATCGGGAATGTCAATAATCAAATCATCCAGTTCATAAATGAAGAACGCATGGGGAAGAGCATCCCGATAGCGTCTGAGATTCAAAATATGGGAATCGTTATAAATTTGATGAAAGATCACCACATCGGGAGACAGGGATTTCAATTCCTCATCGGAGAGATAGGCGGAACTCGTCCGGTATCCAATATACCCATGCTTGGAAGCGGCGGCCACAGGCGTGTGAACACGGATATATCCTCTGGCAAAATGGTCGCCGGGATGCAGAAGAACAAAGGGAGAAGTGTAGGTAAAATTCCTGGTCATCGAGAACTCCTTTAAAGTGGGTGGAATGTCCTGAAAATGAGGGTAGCAAAAGACAAGGAATTGTTCAATTGGGAAGCGTTCGGCAGGATTTAATCAGGAAAATTAGTTTGAATTCAAACTATCGCCGGGAGATCCCTTTTTTTCTTGGTTCAGTTGCTCCTGAATGTATTTTTCGATTTTTCGTTTCACGAATTTCGAGAGTACATCCTTCGGATGGCAAGAGGGGGGTGTATTGATGTTGGTTTTTTCCACCCTTTTTTGATCTTTTTATGGATTTTTTGATTTTTTGGGACTTTTTCTGGATCTTTATCCCAATTTGGAACAATTGTCCCTGTCGAAAATTGAAATTGGTATTTTTCAGGCGGAAAAAGACAGAGTTCCCCCTTTTTATACCTCAGGGACGTTTCTTAACCCCTGATTTTGGTGATTGAAATGATTTTTTGGAGATAATTATCTGTTTCTTGAACTTTTTTATTCAGATTTAAGAGCTTGGTGTCTCCTTCGGAGCCACCAAGAGACGTATGTATTCATTCCAACTCATCCCTCACTTCGTGAGGGATTCGTTTCCCTTCATACATACATCTGCTTTCTTTCTGTGTTTTTTAATACTTCTTTACTAAATTTGTTCTCTCAAACATTTAATTTTTTACCATTTTCTAAATCTTTTCATTTCCATTTCCAATATTCACACAAAAAACCCCTGTCAGCGTTCACTAACTTCAACGGTTCAACAATGTTCTCACGAACATCGTCTCACATACCGTTTCAGTAAGTGAAACGTACCATATTTAGAGAATTAAATCAAATTTTAAAATCTCACTTTTTCATGAAATAATAGAAACTCAATACTGATAAGGGTTTTATGAAATCAAGCGGGAAGCTCCCCAACGCTCCCGAAACTTCCCAACCATCAAATTCTCTTGTGTTTCCAAGGATTCTCACGCTGTCAACGGGAATTTCCGGAGGGTTATACGATTTAAATGTTTATTTTTAGAGAACGGTTTCCGTATCCTTACTATTGTTCAGGTTCCCCCTCCTTTCCTGAACACATCGAGGCCCCTCTTGGGGCCTCTTTTCTTTGAGTCTTCACGCCTCTCACACGAAGCGCACCAGAAGACTCTTTCTTGTTATCAGCTTATCCACCAGGTGTGGATAAAGTTAAGGGATCGTCTTTTGGCGATTCCGGTTTACTAGTAAGTGAGGGAGTAAGAAGTCTCTTAAGACTTCTTTGAGTGCGGGGTGTATCCCCGTGAATGGGATTGGGAAATTCCCGGTCGATGGCCCCTGAATCGTTCAGGGGCTTTTTTGTGCCAAATTTTCATCAATTAATTTTCGTATCCTTTTCTCAAAAAGGGGGATTTAATCCGAAGAGCGGGGAATTAAATGAACGAGTGTCCGTGTCAACGACAGAAAGCGATTTATAAGTCTTTGGGGGATTGTAATTCCCGGATGGAGAAATCCGTCATCATCGACTTTCCCGTTTTGATTAAATCCGAGCTTCATGATGAAAAACGTATAATTACATTGGAAAGTTCAAATGAGTCTGTCGATGGCGAGGGAGACGTGATTCTCCAAAAAGCCTTGATGGATTCAGCGGACTCTTTTATTGCAAACGGCCACCTGGATATCGACCATCTTTCCGAGATTGGAAGATCGAGGGGGATAACAAATCCTTCCCAATACATTGTCGGGGTTCCTCTTGAAGTGTTTGATATGGGGGAGCGGCGGACAGGGGTGAAGGGAGAGTTGTTTCGGAATCCCGATGGCACGTTTGATCCCGACAAGTATCAATACGATATGGTGTGGCATTCCCTTCAGTTACAGCCTCCGGTTCGGTGGAGGGCTTCGATTTACGGATTCCCGAAATCGGGGATGGTGAAGGATTGCTCGAAAGAGACCTGTGGAGCGACAGGAGCCACTCGATATCTTGTCGAGGGGTTGGATTGGCGGTCATTGGCGTTGACCAAGAATCCGATGAACGACCAGATCAAGCACGAAGTGAAGATTGTGACGGCCAAGGCGTATGCGGAGGCGTTTCTTAAACAAGATGATGAATGGGAAGACATTATGGCCTGTTCATTACTGTATTTACTCATTAACTAAGTATAGGAGTCGAGCGATGGGTTGGAAGGAGTCTTTTAAGGCGTGGATGAAGACGATGAAGCCGGAAGAGAAGGCACAGTTCAAGAAAGCCACCGAAAAAATGTTTGAAGATGAAGTCGAGGATCTGTGGTCGGATGAAGCGGCTTCGATGCACAAGGTTCCCGGCAAAGAGGTCATCAATTTCGGTCCCGGTGAATCGGCTTCGGGAAAGGGTGCCGAAGTGATGGTGGATACCTATTCCCATCCGGCTCCTCAGCAGGCGATTACGGGCGAATATGAGAAACTGGCTCGGGAAATGGGCCGGGGTTTTGCGGAAGCTCGCAAGGCGGTGGCTCGTCTTTCTAAGAATCAGGAAGCCATCAAGGAAGTTCTGGGATTCCTTCTGAAATCCGAGGAAGAGGACGAGGAGAAGGAAGAGCGTTCTCATGAGAAGGCCAAGGCTCACATGAAGAAGGCGAAACTGGCCCTTCGGAAAGCGGAGTCGGCGGAGGACGAGGACGAGAAGGAAGACGGGAAGGATGAAGTCGAGAAAGCCCGGATCAACCTCAAGAAAGCCAAGGAGCTTCTGTTCAAGGCTGAGGAAGAGGGCGAGGATGAGGACGAGGTTGAGAAATCCTTCCGTGACCATAAATCCCTTTCCAAGAAACTGAGAGAGGTTGAGTCTTTCATCAAGGAATCTTTCAAGGACTGGGCGGAGGAAGAGGAAAAAGAGCCCGAGCATAAAAAGTCCGAGGAAGAGAAGAAGAAAGAGGAGAAGGTCGAGAAGACCGAAGGGGAGGAAAAGGGCGACAAGGGCGATCAGGCCGGAAAGCCTTCCAAGGATGGCAATCAGGACGATGCCGCCGCAAAGTCTGAGGATATCAAGAAGACTGTGGTGGAAATGTTCGATCAGTTGATGGCGCAGAGCCGGGGCGGGGTTCCGAATTTCACCATTGCCGCCAAAGCCGATCCTCTGGCGTTCGTGAAGTCCAAGCGACAGGCTCTTGAGAATGCCATTCTGGAAGATGACCTCGATCTGGACGAACAGGGAAGTGCTGATTCCATCATCATTGCGATGGAAAAAGCTGTCCGTGGCGAATTGGACCAGCATATTGTGAACGAGAAGATCCGTAAAGCTCCGGCAAAGGTTCAGAGCCTTTTTGCCTAACAACCTCTTATTTTGGAAAGGAATTACGCAATGAGTGATGAAATTGTTCTTAATCCTGAACAGGAAGCGTATATCGCAAAGTCCCGAGCGGACGCTGTGACGAAGGTGATTACCCAGATTGGTTCGATTGGGTCGCCTATCGCTCAGCATCTTTCGGCTTTCTATACGGCGGCGGCCAACCCCACGTCCAAAGAGGTTCTGAAAAAGGATCTCGGTCCTTGGGCGGAGGATCAGACTCGTGAAATGAATCTCCGAGCCCGAGCTTTCCGTCAGAACTCCCGCACCCTTCTGAACAAAGACTTTCCTTCCACCAAGGAAGTCATGAAGGGGAAGGCTCTGGCGAAGGCGGACCTCGATGTTGGGACGCTGACCAACTTTTCTCAGATCACAGGCGGTCAGGCTCTTGGTTACGTCTCTCTTGATACTCGGATGGCCCGTCAGACTGTTCGACCGGATTCTTTCACCCTTTATCAGTGCCTTGACAAGTCGATGGCCTATCAGGTTGTCGATTACTGGTCCATTGCTCAGGCCACTGGCGGGGCTCTCCCCGGTTCGGCTTTCGGCAACTATTCTTCTGTCAATTCTGGCACGCTGAACACTTCGGCGGGTATTTACGGCCTGAACAACATCACTCTGAAGCTCGCTCTCGATGGACGGGCTATCACCGTGGCTCTGGCCGCCCAGAACTCCTATGTCGATATTGTGGATCAGGAAAATGCGAACGCCGCCCTGACCGTTCTCAAGTCGGTCAACTGGTCGAATTATTGGGGGAATCCTACCCTGTATGACGCTCAGTTTACGGGAATTGCCAACGCTGTTCCGACTTCCAATATCTATGACTTCCAGCAGTACAAATCGGATCAGTCGTCTTCGGGACTGTCCAATCAGCAACTTCTCTTCAACTTCATTTACGAGATTGCGGCCAAGATCACCAGCTTCGATACTTACGGCCATATCACGCACGCTTTCATGGCTCCCGCTACCGCAGGTGACATGCAGAGCCTCGTGACCAATCTCCTGAACAACCTTGTCAATCCCAACTTTGGAACCGGACCCATTCATGGCGTGGTCATCAACGGTGACTTGGTGGGAATGAACACCCGCTTTGGAACGGTTCAGTTCCCGGTGGACCTCTTTATTGACGCTCGTGACATTCCGGCTCAGGGAATCATTGTTAATCCGACTACCGGAACCAACGGAGCCGTTTCCACCATCACAGCCCCGGCTTCTGTGACCGTTGCCGCTTCGACCGGATCTGTTGTGGGGAGTGACTGGACTTCCAGTTATGTGGCTTCCAGCGGAACTTATATGTACGCTGTGGCGGGTACCGATTCGTCCATGAACGAGTCTCTGCTGACTTATTCGGCAGTGGCAACCGGAATCCCTGCGGGTGGGTCTTATACTCTGACCATTACCCCCGGTACTTCGAGCAATGCGGTGGCATTCCGTATCTTCCGTTCGGGACTTGGGTACAACAACACATCTTCACCATCTCCGACTGCTTTCCGCTACATTGGAGATGTGGCCGCTCCCGCTTCCGGGACCGTGACCTTTGTGGACCTTAACACTCATATTCCTGGTTCGACTTCCATCTTCCTTCTGGACCTTGATGATCGGGATGATGCTATCGACTATAGATACCTGCTTCCTCTCACGAGAATTGAACTGTTTGCTCAGAACCTGTATATGCCCTGGTGCGTTGCGGCTATTGGTTCGATTCGAGTGAAAATTCCTAGGTTCCACAGCATTATAAGGAATTACACACCGAATCGTCCTGATTTTGACCCACTTTCTTCTAATATGTAAGTTTTAGAAGAATAGGCAATAAAAAAGCCCCTCCAAAAGAGGGGCTTTTTGTTATATAAAAACTTGTTTACTTGTCTAGATCAATCAGTTCAATGAGAACAGAAGCGACTCTTCCCTCCTTATTAAATAGTCCATAAACCCCGTAAATACCATCCCCAAATCCGCTTGGAAATGCGACACCTAATCCTGTATGTCCAGAGGGGTGGACAAGTTGATGTTTTTGTATATTTTCATAGGTTAGTGCATCCTTCATATCGTCATCAACATAGCAGGGATCACATACCATCAATTGACCAGAATCAACTCCTGCAACACCAAGTTTGATGTACTTGCGATCCCCAATAATTATCTCTTCAACATTCGGATCTGGAAAATCTCCATCCATACTAAATTCATAATCTTCCGCTGTTTCTTCCGGTATATTACTCATCACACCCTCCTTGATTAATAGTTTAAATACCTGATAATTTAATTGTACCACACATACATGGGTTGTCAACCCACAGTTGACAACTCATGTCGAACATACTTCTTCTGCTTCAAACTAAACAGTCTAAACCATCCATTAATTCTCGCATTTTCTTGTTCAGAAAGCGTGTCGTCAAACCAATCCAGTTGTTCTTCCATTCGATGTTTCATCATTAAATGTCGAGACACAAATCCTACAGGAGAGATATACCCATAAAAGACAGATTCCGTATCAGGGAGTTCCACAAATCCTGATTTCAAGTAACTCACTCCACTCCCATGTCGAGGATCGACAAAGGTGTAAAGAGGTTTTCCATTGGAAAAATTCTCCATAAAATGATTCATAAGTTTTGATGTTCCTCCCTGAATCCGATCTTTGAATGCCAGACGAGCCAATTCCCACCGATCATTAAATTCCTTGAAAGTTGCGACCGCTCCAATGTTATTATCAGAATCCACAAGAGCCAGGTTAACAGACCCGATAGAACTTCCTTGAAGATGGTATTGATTCAAAAAATCACTCGCATCCTCAGCATCCATCCCATATACCGTATATTGACGGGCTCCTATTGAAATTGTATTCCCAAACTTCGCCATCAACATATTCTTGATGACAGGAGATTTTTCCTCCCACTCGAAATCCCAAAAGAAAAGTCGGGAAGGAGTTTCCTCTTTCATCTTTTGGAGAAAATATTTATCGGAATTATACCGCTCACTCCCCCAAAAGGAAGACAGGATAACAACATTCTCACAGTGATTATTTAATCCATTTTCTTCAAGAAATTTCCTCACATCTTTTGTGTAGGGAGACAGAAAATGATCCCGAGGTCTTTCTACTTCTTTAGGAAGCCACTCCTTGAAAAAGAGTTTCTTCTGACGTGAGAAATTGCATTTCCGGCATGTCCTCACAATATTATAGTTATTATTTGTTCCCCCAATCTCTTTATCAAGCGGGATAAGATGTTCAATGGTGATTGCTGAAGATTCTGATGAATCAGCGGAGGATAGTTTCACGTTGCAAAAGTAGCAGTACCTCTCTTGCCAACGATAAAGATGTTGAAGATGTTCTCCATCAACTTCTCCTTCAACCCCTAATTTCTTACACCGAAAGTTGTTGTGTCTCTTTTCAAAATAAGTAGGGTTGTTTGCTTTCTTTTCTTTTAATTTGCTGATATATTGGGGTGTTCGTCTCTTATTTTGACAATACTGGTTGTGGTACTCTCGAGCTTTCTTCAACTTCTCAGGGTCAAGCTCAGATCGAGGAATATATACCACCTTAACTTTTCCTTCCAGCCTTCGTTGTCGAACTTTTTCCTTGATACGCTCACGATATTCTGGATCATTCTGATACCGCTCACGCATGGATTGTTTGTTCCGCTCTTTACTCTCAATGGAACGGTTGACTTTATGGGTCTTCCGATATTCTTTACAATATTCATTTAGTTCTTCCTTCCTGCTTTCTCTAAACTCTTTTCCATACTCTTCTCTTAAAGTCTCCCGACAAGATCGGCATTTCCAGATATCTCCCTTGAACGCCCTCTTTTTCTGAAACTGATCGTAAGACTTCATTTGATGACAGATTCCACATTCTTTATCTTGCTCTCGTAGAGTCTTTCTCTTAAGATCCCGTTTTTCCTTAGCACAAACCTTACACCATCCCTGCAACCCATCACGGGATGTTCCATTTACTCCAAATTCAGAGGAATCTTTTGAAAGACGACAAACAGGACAAGTTTTCATTGGAATTTCCTTTAATTAAACAAGGAATTATTTCCTTATTTAACTGTATTCTACACCCTATGTAGTTATTTGTCAATAAACTTGGCAAGATTCAGGCAATAAAAAAGCCCCTCCACAAGAGGGGCTTTTTTGTTTAGACTTTCATTATTTTTATTTTTCGATAATCTGGGATGGTTCCCTCGTCCATCGCCGTGTAGACTTTTTCAATAGTGGTGAGAAGGTCTTGATAGAAGTCTTCGCAGACGAGACACAGGCGGGATTCTCCGTCTTGGGCAACGATTTTCATGTGGTCATTCCCATTCACAGGATCGGCTTTCTCGGTGAGCCAAAGAGCGGGTCCGGGGAGCATATCGTGGATCAGGGTGGAAACACCTGCGGCAAAAGCGGCTCGATCTGTTTCCGTTAGATTATGGTTTTTACTGATAGTTTGGATAAAATCGACTTTAGATTCTATTTTTCTTTCCACATAGTGAATAAGTTTTGCCATAATGGAAAAACTAAGAAATTGAAGGCCGGGCGTTTCAATCATCGTTTTCAAATCTTTTTTCACATACTGATTGATAAAATCACCGAGTCTGAGAATCATGGAAATCCTCCTTTTGAGGGATGGGTGGATAGTTATCAGATTAATTATATCTCTTTTGAATCAACTGTCAAGTTTCTATTGATAGTTGATATTTCTCTTGATTAAATCCTCCCCATCGCTTCCCGATTGATTTTCTTTAATTGAATAAGTAGTATCCTTTCTACACATCATGAAATTTTGATGAATTTTGGAGGGAGGGGAATGCCTAGATACCCGGAGGATGGGGCGTTTAAAGAAGCTTATGAGTCTAGCTATTCTGATAAAGAGGTTATGGAAAAACTCGGGATTAGAGATCCTCGAAGTTATAGACGGCGTAAGAGACGTTATGAAGAGCGGAATGGTCCCTTAGAGTTCTCTAAAGCGTACCAGGAGAATCAGCGACAGATTCCCATCAAACACCATCATAAATCCATTAATGATTTTACTGGAACAATTGTCATATTTTCTGATGCTCATTTTAGGGAATCAGAACCTTCCGAAACTTTTACCATTCTTCTTCAAGTCTGCAAGAAATTAAAGCCTGAGTTTATTATTAATAATGGGGATGCGTTTGATGGAGCGTCATTGTCGAGATTTCCGAGAATTGGGTGGGAAGTTATTCCGACTGTTGTAGAGGAATTGAAAGAGACGAAACGTTGCTTGAATGAGATTAAAAATGCTTCTCCGACTTCTCAACTTTTATGGTCGGTGGGAAATCATGACAACCGCATGTCAACCTTTATCTCCAACCATGCGTCCATGTTTGAGGGCGTGGAAGGATTTAAACTTGAGGATCACTTCAAAGACTGGTTGTTTCAGTATTCTTTTTCTTTCAATGATACTTTTGTGGTAAAGCATCGTTTTGGATCAGGGATTCATGCGGCCTATAACAATGTGTTGAAGAGTGGGTTATCCATTGCGACAGGACATACGCATCGGTTGATGGTGCGTCCATTCTCCGATTATCGAGGGGTTCGGTATGGGATTGAGTGTGGGACTGTGGCGAATCTTTATGGCGCACAATTCCATTATGCCGAAAACATGACCCGAGATTGGCAGTCTGGATTTGTGGTGGTAGGAGTTCATGAAGGAACCATCCATCCTGAGCTTGTGTCGGTGGATAAAGGGAAAGCCTTTTTCCGGGGTGAAATTTTCAAGGCGTAAGGAGGGTTTTATGAATAAGAAAGTTGTTTCTTTCAACCGGTCTCTTTTGGAAGATTTTCTGAACACCCCCAATCAGAGTGATTTTGTTGTGAAGATGGCGGATGTGTATCGGAATGTGGAGACACATCTGAAAGTATGTGATAAGATTGCGAAAGATGTGTTTGGGGAAGATGTGATTCCAGAAGCGGCGGTAACGATCCATAACGTCATTATGGATTTCTTTGGATCGGAAGAAGAGAGTTTTCCAAACATTGAGTTCAAGGAGGAGACCGATGGATCAGAAGAGTGA
>JAJYUV010000034.1 GCA_021792355.1 Thermoplasmata archaeon
AGATATACCTACATCCGAAGCAGGAAGATGCAATAAACAGGACGAGGAGGGTGCGTTTTTTTGAGGTTCAGGATGGACTGGAAATGACCCTACGCCCCGAACGGGATTTGAACCCGTGTCCCGAGCTCGACAGACTCGGATGATAGGCCACTACACTATCGGGGCTTCTCGTCGTATTGACTGAGTTTATTTAATTTTTTCTTGTGGATGGCCACTCGGGAACAATCTATAGAGCGCATTTACTTCTCCTTCAAGTATATGCGCTACGGCGAATCGCGTGAACGGATACCATAACCCTCTCATCTTGACGTCCATCCTTATCATTATTTTGTCTTGAAGAACTTGAAATATCTGATAGCCTTTAAGAGGACCGTCTCCGTACTTAATCATCATTGATAGATCCTCTTTTCTTCTTCCTATCCATTCGATTTGTTTCTTGTTCCTAAATGCAAGTATAGATTCCCTATTGTTTTGATCAATCTTCTTGATCTCTAGATGCCCCCTCCATATCTCCGTATCATCTATGCTTTCAATCAGTTTCTGGAAAGCATCTTCCGGTGCCTCGGTCAGAGGGTACTCGTAGTAGAACCGCACAGAATCGAATTGGAATCACAGATATAACATTTTGAATGGATCAATTAATTCTACCGTTAGACCGTTTGCTGTCACGGTCAATTAATGATAGAATTCACTGGATTACCTGATGAAAAATCCGTTACAATTGCAAAAGGAACCTCTTGTAAGTAAAAGCCTTTGGATGGCATAAGGATGCAGAGGGCGAACTATGAAAAATATTTGTCTTGTCTTTTCAAGGCAACGTATTGGTCTTACTTTATCCTTTACTCAGAAAAGATCTACTGACATTCTTACTCTCAGGGCCTTTGATAGTCATCCCCCCTTAAACGTTCTACGGTCCGAAGTCGATCCCGTTCCCGTTTAATTCTGTAGCGTATTACTCTTAATTCTCAATTAGACTTCGTAGATCTGACTATCGTTTAACTGTCGATGCCGGCCCCCTTTTATAATGAGACTTATCTTTTGGAGAGCCATAAAGGATTAAAAGACATTTCAGATACGGATCGATGCCCAGTCTATTCGATGGAAGTTCAGTGAGCAAGATAGGACTAGGTACCTGGCAGCTTGGAATGAAAGGCTGGGGACCTGGTTACGAAGAAAAAGAGCTTATTGAAGCTCTAAGATTTGGAATAGAAAGTGGGCTGAACTTTATCGATACTGCAGAGATCTACGGAATGGGGAGGTCAGAGAAACTTGTAGGGGAAGCGGTCGGAATATTTGATAGGAAGAGGTTCTTTATTGCAACCAAACTTGCTGGTTTCAATGCAAACGCCAGAAGGGTAAAGAAGAGCCTGTCAAACAGTCTGGAAAGATTGAAATTGGATTATATTGATTTATACCAAGTACACTGGGAACCCAGCATCTACACGAGTATCCCAGAACTGTTCAAGGAATTGGAGAGAGCAGTAAAAGAGGGTTTGATTGGCCACATAGGAGTATCAAATTTTTCAGTCAAGAGCCTGCAAAAGGCTAACGATTCGATGAAAGAACAAAGGGTAGAAAGCAATCAGATCAAGTTCAACGTTGTAGAGAGGCCCAGTCCATCCATCATAGAGTTCATGAAGCAAAACAATATCAAACTTATTGCTTGGAGCCCGCTTGCACAGGGTTTTCTGTCTGGAAAATATTCTTCAACCAACAGACCCACAGGAGGAGTGAGGAAGATCAACAAACTATTTTCGCCCTCTTATCTACAAAAATTCAATGGCTTGTTGTCAGAATTTCAACGCATATCTAGTGGAAGAGGAGTGGGTATAATACCAGTAGTTCTGGCCTATGAGAAACATCTTGGTGTTTTACCGATACCTGGTTTCAGGAACTCTAAACAGGTAAGTGACATTGTTTCTGCAAACTCACTGAATCTCACCCAGCAAGAAATAAATTCGATAGAAACCGCTTTAAGGGAAGCGGGTACGCTGGTCACGTCTACTGGGTTTTATCCCAAGTTACTTCCTAACTTCATTGCAAGGCTTGGATTCTTGTTCATTTGATATAGACAATTGTCGAATCATGATATCGGCAAAGGCTAAATATCTGATGAAATTGAGTGCTGATTGTAATGAGTTCGATTGTATCCTACGGATCATACATCCCTAGGTTCCGAATTAAGGCAGAGGAGATTGCCAAGGAATGGGGTGAGGACCCTGAGAATATAAAGAGCGGTCTCTTCATTCATAGCAAGTCGGTTCCGGGGCCGGACGAGGATGTGTTGACAATTTCTGCGGAGGCAGCGAAAAATGCACTGAGGAGATCTGATCTAAATAAGCAGAAAATAGGGGCGATTTACGTTGGTTCAGAAAGCCATCCCTATGCGGTCAAACCAACATCGTCAATTCTGGTTGAAGCACTTGGTCTTCCATACGACATTCATTCTGCTGATTACGAGTTCGCTTGCAAGGCGGGAACTGCTGCTATGCAGAACGTAATGGCAATGGTAGACAGCGGACAGATTGAGAACGGCATTGCCATAGGCGCGGACACATCTCAAGGTGCTCCTGGAGATGCCCTTGAATATTCTGCATCTGCTGGAGGGACCGCTTTCGTAATCGGCAAGAAAGGTTTCGCAGACTTCAATGCTACTCTCTCGTTCACCACTGATACTCCCGACTTCTGGAGGAGAGAGGGGGAAAAATATCCAAGCCACGGAGGAAGATTTACAGGTGAGCCGGCTTACTTTAAGCACGTACTTACCGGCGCCAAGAAGATGATGGAAAGGCAATCGACGAAACCTGAAGACTACGATTATGCAGTTTTCCATCAACCAAACGGCAAATTTCCCACAAGAGCTGCTAAAATGTTGGGTTTCAAGGACGAACAGGTAAAGGATGGTCTTCTTACCCCGTACATTGGCAATACTTACTCCAGTTCAATGATTATAGGCCTGTCAGCAATTCTGGATAAGGCCGAAAGTGGAGACAGGATTCTAGGTGTCGCGTTCGGCAGCGGAGCGGGTTCTGACGTATTCGATTTAACAGTGAACGATAGAGTGAAATCCATAAAGAGACAGAATGCGCCTGGAGTAATAGAGCAAGTGAACCGTCCGATCTGGATAGACTATGCAACCTACGTGAAGTACAGGGGCAAGATAATTATGAGGGGGGCGTGAGCTAATGAGAGACGTTTTCATCATTGGGATAGGAACGACTAGATTTGGAGAACTCTGGGATTCCAGTTTGCGTGAACTTGCTTCGGAGGCAGGTCTTAAGGCAATAATGGACGCAGGTATCTACGCTGAAGATGTGAATGCTCTATATGGGGCCAACACCAGCGGAGGACAGTTTGTCGATCAGGAGCAGATTGCTGCCCTGATAGCTGATTATTCTGGGATAACCGAGTTGAATATCCCATCAATCAGGATAGAGGCAGGTTCTGCTAGCGGGGGAGCTGCACTAATGCAGGCATTTCTTGCCGTGAGATCCGGTCAGTATGACACAGTAGTCGTCGGAGGGGTGGAAAAGATGACGGATGTTCCGTCCGAAGTCGCAACGGAAATAATTGGAGGATCTCTAGACGCGGAGTGGGAGACGTTCTTCGGCGCTACAGAATGCTCAATCGCAGCTATGATTGCAAGAAGACACGAATACGACGGTTTCGCAAAAAGGGAAAATTATGCAGCATTCCCGGTGATTTCCCACAAACACGGTTCGATGAATGACACCTCACATTTCAGGAACGCAATAAAATTGGAGGACGTAATTAATGCATCTCCAGTGGCCGAGCCACTGACAGTTTTCGACAATGCACCTATTAGTGATGGAGCGTCCGCTCTGGTCATTTCAGCTGATCACAAGAAGATAAAGGCTGCACCCCATCCAATAAGAATCAAATCCAGTTCTGCCGCAAACGATTTTCTTTCAGTTCACGACAGAAAGAAGATTGATTCTTTCGGGGCGGTAAAGCATAGCACAAAATCTGCCCTGGAACTGGCAGGACTCGATATCGGAAAGATAGACGCGTTTGAAATCCACGACTCCTACAGTATAGCTGCTCTCATTCAGATGGAGGAGATTCTGGGAAAGGAGGCAGTGAAGATGACTGAGGGAAATGATTTCTATTACAACTCCTCGAAACCTGTGAATGTGTCAGGCGGTCTGAAAGCTCATGGGAATCCATTAGGAACCAGTGGGCTTTATCAGGCTGTTGAGGCAACATTACAACTTCGAGGAAAGGCTGGTCAGAGGCAGTTGAAAGATCCGAGGAATTATCTCATCCACAATATGGGAGGTCTTGGAACGACTTCAGTTTCCACCATCATAGGAGTTGATTGAAATGAGTGAGGTACCTAGATTCTGGAGAGAGTCAAGGCACAGGTACAGATTGGTAGGGACGAGATGCCTGAACTGCAACACCCTCTACTTCCCACCTAGGGTAATCTGTCCTTCCTGCAGAAGGGAATCTGTCGGAAAGATGCAGGAAGAAGAAATGTCTGGAGCTGGGGAGGTATTTTCATTCACCGTGGTTCATGACGGTCTGGAACAGTTCAAGATGCAGATACCCTACGTAATGGCCCTGATAAAGATGAAGGAAGGACCTTTTGTGACAGGACAAATCGTAGATTGCTCGCCTGAAGAGGTCAAGATAGGAACGAAAGTCACTGCCACTCTGAGGAAGGTCAGGTCAGAAGGGAAAGAGGGAATAATTCAGTACGGTTACAAATTCACCGTCGTTCCATAGAACTGATCAAAGGCAGTCAACTAATACGACTGGATCTTCCTGACTCAGCCAGAGGCTAACCCAAAAGCTAGGGGCTTCAGGGCTTTACTGTAACGATTTCAACGTAGAAGTAAAGGACCTTTCCGGCAAGATAGGAATTTCCATTCAGGTAATAGTAGCCATCAGAAACGCCGCTAACGTAAGAGCTATTTGATAGTATCGTGCCATTAACAACTATGGTGGTGAAGCTAATAGTGCTGCTGTTTCCGACGCCTGTAATGTCATTCGCTACGATGCTGAATCCTTTTACTGATGAATAGGGGAAATATTGTCCTTGGACAACTGGCTCATTCTCTATCTCGGCATACCATCCATTGTAACTCAGGACGTAGACGTTCCAGCCATATGTGGGGCTCTTGAGAGTTTGCCCCTGTACAGGATATACCCCGAATTCGGCCTTGAATGTTGTGTTGTTAAATAACTGATATGTCGGTACGGTTCCGTTTATTGCATGTTTGGTTATCTTGCTAGTATTCTCTAACCCGTAACCTTGGGATGGCAGTACCGTGATGAATCCAGATTCCCCCTTCGCCATTCCTATTAGACCATTGTCAAATCCCTTAATCATAGACCCTGATCCCACGGTGTCATTGAGAACGGTGAATGGTGGATGGTAGGTAAAGTCTGGCGCTTTTGGATAAGACACGTTGTTGTTTGCTATGCTGGCCATGTTCGTGTCAAAGACAAGCGGATTTCCGTCAATAGTTATATACCCGTAATACCAGAGCGTAACGTTGTCTCCCTGTTTTATAATTGTGAGTTTCGGTTGCATGTAACTGTACGCTCCATATGAAGCCACTGGAACTATTATAACCAGTGCAATCAATAGTATTATCAAGGTCTTGAACTGCATTTACTCTGCAACAATATCGGAGATAAATAACTACTCATTTTCCTTGATCGTCCAGCATCCCAATTCAACAGACTTCTGAATTTTGTTATGCCTGTTAGAACTGCGCCTTTAGTTCATATGGACTATAAATTAGTCTGTTCTATATTTATAATAGAATTAATTTTAGAACTGGTAACCTATTTATTCTCTAATCAATTTTAGTTGCATGCAATATTTAGTTCCTTTTTCAGTTTATAGAATTACAAATATTTGCTTCCTTCAGAAAAGAGGTGAAGAAGAACCTTGAATTCTGATGATATAGCCAAGGTAAGAAGACATCCTGAAAGGGCGAGTTACGACAGAGATTTGCTTATGGATATTCTTGCGAACGGTTTCGTCTGTACCGTTGCTTTTCAGGTCAACGGACAACCGTTCGTAATCCCAATGACCTATTACAACGATTCCGAATACATTTACGTCCATGGCAGCCCAGTTGCACGTATTGTGGATACTCTCCGTTCTGGGATGCCAGTTGTAATTTCCATTCTTGAGCTGAACGGCATTGTTCTTGCCAAGGGACTTGCTAGCAATTCAATGAACTACAGATCAGCAATAATATTTGGAAAAGCCGTTGAATTGCTGACTAAAGAGGAAAAACTCTTGTATTTCACTGAGTGGATTGATCGCATGGTTCCCGGTAGGAAGGAAAATACGATACTCCCGAACGATGAGGAACTCCTGGGCGTTTCAGCTTTCAAAATCAAGATAGAGAAATTCTCGGTCAAGGTGAGGAAGGGAGGACCGATTGAGACTAGAAAGAACCCAGAAATCTGGTCAGGCGTCATTCCATCTTCATTGAAATTTTCGACTCCAGAATTTGCATCCGACCCACGTACCCCGGAGTACGTCAAAAAATTTATAGACAGGAGAAACGGGGAGCTAAAGTAGCTGACGAGAGAAACAAAACATATCTTACCTTGAGGTCTTTACTATGGTGGATAGGAGAGCCTCCTTCAGTGGTCTTGTCTTTGTAGCGGTAGTTTGGGGTACGACGTTTCCCATCATCGCAGTCTCCCTCAGGTACATCGACCCGATGTCTTTCTTGCTGTTCAGGTTCGCCATTGCGTCACTTATAATGCTACCGTTTATCTTCAAGAAGGTCAACAAGAGAGATGCCCTCTACGGTTCCTTGGTGGGAATCCCGCTGTTCATTGGTTATGTTACCCAGACTTACGGCCTAGATTACACTTCTCCGTCGATGTCTGGGCTGATAACAGGAATTTACATCATTTTGACTCCCATACTCTCGATCTTTATACTGAAGAATGGCGTGGATATGGTCAAGATCTATCTAACGATAGCTGCATTTGTTGGAATGGCTCTAATGTCTGTTTCGTCCACCTCGGGACAGCTGCTGGGAAACGTCCTTACTCTTGGGACGGCGATCTGTTACGCTTTACAGATGGTTCTGACTGAAAAGTACCTATCCAACGGAAATCCGATGGTGTTTACCTTCTTCCAGCTGGTTGTTGTAGCAGTACTGAGCCTTGTTGTTAGCCCTCTCTCCGTTCTCAAGGTGGGAATGATGACAAACAGCTACGTCCTCTTCTCGGTACTGTTCAATGCTATTCTTGGTACCACACTAGCGATCTGGATTATGAGCGTTGCAATCAGGAACATAAGTGCCTATCTATCAGCATTGATTTTGATCATCGAGCCTGTATCTGCAGTGGCAGTTTCTACCATATTCTTCCACTTTCAGGTGACATCGTTGATGTTGCTAGGTGGTGGAATCATTCTGGTTTCGATGATACTGGCTATAAACAGAGAGAATAGGAAAAACCAGAAAGATAATGTCGACACTCCATCCTAGCGTCTAACCGACTGTCTTCTTAGAAATTTCTACTGCCCTATTCCAAAGAGCCTTTCTAAGATTTGGAAGACCTTCGAACCTCTCCACCGTGAATCCCTCCGCAAACCTTGGTACCCTAGACATTCTAACATAGAGGGTCGCTACATCCCTCGTCCTTGTTTGAGCCCTGATCAAAATTGCAGGAATTTCATTTACGGCCCTCAGCAGGACGTCCGATATCTCGTCCTGAACGTTTTCTTTGGGAATGAGCCCAATCAGGAATTCAGAGTCTGGGACTCCTTTCTTGAGAATAACTGAGGTCTCAAGGTCCTGAAGATAACCCAGCATCTTTTTGTAGTTGACATTCCACTGGCCATCCTTTTGCAGCAACAACCCTATATCTGACTGCAGAGCACCAAGGTGCGTAAAGAATGTTTCAACTTCGGAATCATAATCTTCCATTGTGTTCGATATCGCACACTCAAATTTCGGAAAATCGGAAGTTCTCTTCATGATTGCAATATTGACATACAGCATCTAATCTTATCGTCTCTTTTTGTTTCAAAAAACTCTCCAAGCTTGGTGGAATTATAAGGGAATAAAAAGGATAAAACTACGATTGAAGTTTCACTTCAATGTTTATACCATCGGGAAGCTGTATCCTCATCACTTGTCTTATTGTCCTCTCGTCTGCGTCAATGTAAATTAGCCTCCTGTGAACTCTCATTTCCCATCTGTCCCAGGTGGCTGTTCCAGCCCCATTGGGGGCTTTCCTGATAGGCACAACGAGCCTCTTCGTTAGAAGTGGAATCGGTCCCTTCATTTCTACGCCTGTCCTGCCAGCGAGCTGCCGAATTTCAGTACAAACGTTATCGACTTTCTTTACATCGGTTCCGGACAGTGATATCTTCATTCGGTAGGAAGGCATTGAGGTTCACTACTGTGTTTTCTTTTCCAGATCAATGCACTGTCCCGCTGCCACCGTTTGTCCCATGTCTCTTACTGCAAACCTCGCCATTGGTGGAAACTCAGACATTTTTTCAATGACCATGGGTTTTGAAGGAACGATCTTGACTATAGCCGCATCACCCGTTTGGATGTGCTGCGGATGATCTTCCTTTGTCGTTCCCTGCCTTGGATCGATTGTCTTTATAATTTCTGTGATCGTGCATGCGACCTGAGCGGTATGGGTGTGGAATACTGGAGTGTATCCAGCGGCGATGATCGAAGGATGGTTGAGAACTACTATCTGTCCCGTGAAACTAGAAACTACTGTTGGAGGACTAGAAACGAGACCTGCAACGTCTCCTCTCCTTATGTCCGTCTTGGCAATTCCTCTTACGTTGAATCCTACGTTGTCTCCGGGTTCAGCCTGTTGAATCTGTTCGTGATGTTCTTCGATAGATTTTACCTCTCCCACCTTGTGAGAAGGCTCAAATATGATGTTATCCCCAATTTTCATGATGCCTGTCTCGACTCTTCCTACAGGAACCGTTCCAATTCCAGTGATGGAATAAACGTCCTGCACTGGGAGCCTTAGCGGCTTGTCTGTTGGCTTTGGTGGAATTGTGAGTTGATTCAGGAGATCGAGAACGGTCGGGCCTGTCCACCACGACAGATTTGCACTCTTCTTCATGATGTTGTCTCCTTTGTATCCTGACGTTGGGACAATCGGTACGTTCTTGTATCCTACTGAGAGCAGGAGCTGTTCGATCTGTTTCTTGACTTCCTCAAACCTCTTTTGAGAGTAAGGCGGCTGAGTAGCGTCCATCTTGTTTACTAGGACTATCAACTGCGCAACTCCTAGCGTTCTCGCGAGAAAAACGTGTTCCCTCGTTTGGGCCATTACTCCCTCTCCGTCTCTAGCCGAAACTACTAGCAATGCAGCGTCAGCCTGGCTCGTTCCAGTAATCATGTTCTTTACGAAGTCCCTGTGACCGGGAGCATCTATGAGAGTGAAGTAATACTTGTCTGTTTCAAATTTCCTGTGTGCGACGTCTATGGTGACGCCTCTCTCCCTTTCCTCTTTGAGCCTATCCATAACCCAAGCGAACTCGAACGTTGCTTTCCCTTTCTCTTCTGCCTCTTTCTTGTACTCCTCAATAATGTGAGCCGGAATTTCTCCGTGCTCGAATAGAAGTCTTCCTACTGTGGTCGACTTACCATGATCAACGTGACCAATGGTTACGAGATTCAGATGTGGTTTTTGCGTAGCCATACTATTGTGCCTCCATATTATAC
>JAJYUV010000035.1 GCA_021792355.1 Thermoplasmata archaeon
CTTACTTCCTCTAAGCCAACGGATCTGCAAAAACCCGCGATATCTTGATATTCAACCTCATTACCTTCCAATTGTTCTCCTCTCCAGAGATGGTAGGTGTCTGAGATTTTCTTAATGTCTTTTTCAGTAAGTTCCCTGTGTCTCCTGTCTATCATATTTCCGAGCTTTCTTGCGTCTATGAAAAGTATCTGATTCTTCCTGTCACGGAATTTATTGTTGTGCTTGTCTCTTGAAACAAACCACAGACATGCAGGGATTCCGGTGTTGTAAAACAACTTGTCTGGAAGTGCAACCATGCAGTCTATGAGATCATCTTCAATGATGTTTTTTCTGATCTCTCCTTCATTAGAGGTATTGGAACTCATTGAGCCATTGGCAAGAACAAAACCTGCAATACCGGTGGGAGAAAGATGACTGATGAAATGCTGGACCCATGCAAAGTTTGCATTCCCTGCTGGTGGTACGCCATATTTCCACCTTATGTCATTCTTTAATGAATCCCCACCCCAATCTGAATCGTTAAAGGGCGGATTCGCAAGAACGAAGTTTGCCTTGAGATCTCGGTGGGCATCGTTCAGCAGGCTTCCTTCGCTGTTCCATTTAACATAATCAGAATCTATACCTCTTATTGCGAGGTTCATTCTGCAGAGCTTCCATGTTGTCTGGTTGGATTCCTGTCCAAAAACGTGTATGTCATCCAGCCTGCCCTGGTGAGTTTCAACAAACTTCTCACTCTGCACGAACATTCCGCCCGAACCACAGCAGGGGTCGAATACTCTACCAGTGAAAGGTTCAATCATCTCAACGAGCAACTGTACAATGCTTCTTGGGGTGTAGAACTGTCCACCTTTCTTACCTTCAGCATCTGCGAACTGTCCAAGAAAGTATTCATAAACTCTACCAAGAAGGTCCTTGCTCACTCCTTCTATTGTGTTGAAGCCAATGCCACTTATCCGATCTATGAGTTCTCCAAGCTTCTGCTTATCTAATGCAGGCCTGGCATAATCTCTTGGCAGCACTCCCTTTAGAGTAGTATTATCACGTTCCAGGGCATCCATGGCCTGATCCACAAGCACCCCTATGGTTGGTTGCTTTGCATTGCTCTTAAGGTAAGACCACCTGGCTTCAGGTCCAACCCAGAATACGTTCTTTGCCCTGTATTCATCTATGTCCTCAGGATTGGAAAGTCCTTCTGGATCTTTCTCAATCTCTTTGTAAGTTTCATCAAAAGAATCGGAAATGTATTTGAGAAAAATTAGTCCAAGTACCACATGTTTGTATTCGGCAGCATCCATGTTGCTTCTGAGTTTGTCTGCTGCTTTCCACAACTCTTTTTCAAAACCAAGATCGCCACCGTTGCCATTTGCCACAAAGAATTCATGAATTGGGTTTATATCAAGGTTTGTTTATTATACTATTGAGATGCCCCGACAGATCAGAGTAAATCTTTCCCTTTAATCTTAACTATTTTTTCCTTCTGAGGATGTTCTCGCTCCGGATCCGGACAGTAGACATGAGTGTCATGGCATCAGTAAGCTTGCTCTCCATCCACTTCCTGTCTTCTGAGGGAATCGGTCCCTTTCCAAGTTCCGCCAGGTCTTTCAGGACTTCGCTTATGATTGTCCCGATCTTCTCATTGTTCTTTCCCAGATCATTGGCCACATACTCCTGGTTGGATTTCGCAACCTGTTCCATCAGTTCCATGTTCTTCTTCCTCTCTTCATCCAACCGGGATTGAGTGTAGAAATCATCCGACTCCAGGTACCGGACAAGATCCGGGATATCCTTCCTTAAGTTCTGGAGGATCACGAACTTGTCCCGGTTCAGGTATCTTTCATTCTCGATCTTTCCCTTCTCGCTGTATATGGCATCCAAGAATTGCTGGATACCGGATATGAAGTCAGTGACTTTCAGGTATCCCGTATCCCCCCGGAGATTGGCAATGTATTTTTCCAGTCTGTCCCGTTCTGCCTGCTTTTGCGGGATGCCATCCAGCAACTCCACGAGTTCCCTTTCTTTCTCCTTGTGCGTGACTTTGAGTGCAGCAAGGTCTTTCTGGATTCCTGCCTTTTCAGTGTCCAGCCTGGACATTTCCTGCTTCAGTTCTTCTATCCGGCTTTCCAGAGTGGTGATCTTGACCACGTCCTTCAGTGCATTTCCCACGTAGTCAAAGTAGAGATCAGCATTCAGGGGATTGCCCATCCTCACCAGGATTGCCTTTGTCCTGTCATCATACTCATTATAGAGTGCCTTGACAATGTCCTCCCGCTTGTCATTCTCTGAAAGGCTTTTCACGTAGTTGTAAAGTTTCCTGAAGTCTGTAATGATGTTGGCAAACCTGAAATCCGGAATAGGATCCTCGGCATGAACTTCGAGAGTCCTGGGTTCCGTGATAAGGTTTACACACTGGTGAACAAAATCCCCATTCAGTTTGATGTCATGCTTTTCCAGTATTTTCAAGTCTATCGGATCTACTCTTAGGGATACTACCTGTTTCATGTGTGTACATGTTGTAATTGCTTTTAATTGTTCTGTTATCCGGTTTCCAAGAGAGATTACAATTGGAACGATTACAGATTACACCAAAAAAAGAAGTCTTGGGAAATTTTCCTATAAATATACCTATACATGCGCACGTTCATGGTATAAGAGTTTTGATTTCAAAACTCTTATACATGTCTCAAAACCTTTAAACTCCGCTTTGGCACGAAAAACAGGAAAAACAGAAATAAGAGTTTTAGTGTAAAACTCTTAAAAAAAGAGGTTTGGGAGTTTGGATTCCTGATATTGAATTATGGTTATGGAGAATGGCAGGAAACTCATTCGTCAGGTCTTATGACGCTGAATCCTTCCACCATCTTTGCGATCTCGGGAAGTTCATCTTCCTCGAAACTGAGGTTCCTGTAATACATCAACGCTGTCTGGTTGAGGTGTCCCTGTGAATCAACGATCCTATCCCGCATGGCACTGTCAGTAAAATGGACTGTCAGCCAGGATTCCCAGGTATTCCGGAACCTTGCTTCGGCTTCGGCATTTGTCATATGTCATATTTCTTCTGAACCGCATTGCCACCATACAGCAATTAGGTTTCAACTAACATTTTTCACTCACCCTGATTTTTACAGTGTTACCACCGAAAACCTCCGAAACGGCTCCGAAAAAGTTCGCTATAATAGCGGATTTTCCCGAAAAAAATCTTTCAAAAGATCACAAGATATATTGCGCATGTGCGTCGACATGCAGAATGGGATGTCTGAATCCGGATCCCGGTTTTTGTCAAGCTGAAAGGCCAAAGTCAGCAAAAGAAGGTTGAGTATTTATCATGATCCAGAAGGTTCGATTTCAAACAAGAATCTGAAATCGATCAAGACAAACTTCAAAACCACTCTGGAAGACCAGAGAAGCCACAAAACACTGAATCCTTTAAATACCGATTATTATCCAGACTTCGTATAATTCATTTCAGGCCGTTATTTCAAAGGTTCAGAGCATGATTGTCCGTGTCTTTTCGATCCTTCTCCTAGTTCCGAACTACTCTGAAATGTCCTGAAACTCTGAATTAGCACGTCATTAATCGTGAAGATTTTGATCAGGAAGATAGGAAAATAAAGGATTTCGGAAGGTTTCGGATTGGTAATTATCATGTGTGATCTAAGATTCCGCTTTTCATAAACCACTCTGAAATCACCGCTGAACCTACAGAATTAAGCATTGTGAGAAAAACCTCACTTTTCTCACTTGGCAAAGTGAGAAAAAAGTGAGACGCCGCACCTTAGAAAATACTGGTTGGACATGCAAATCTCACTTTCTCACGGAAAAATCATATGTAATTATAAGAATAGATCATGATAGATCATTATTTCCTTCATGATATGTGTATATTTCATGTGAGAAAGTGAGATTATCATGGTGATATAGTATTTTCTAGGTTTAACCACCTCACTTTTTTCTCACTTTCTCACCAAGCAGTCTACTCCTCATTTTCCGCGATATCACTAAAGTTATCCTTGAAGTACTGGTTGCGTTCTTTAATCCGTTCCATGTCCTCATGCCTGATAAGATCCAACGGCAAAACAATGCACCGTGCAGTTTTTCCTAGTGTGGAAATGTACTTGCTTTCATACAAAATGTCCGGATTCTTCATTTCATTGAGAAAATCTACCATTGTCTTGAATCTGTCAAGCCGGTATTCCCTGATAAAATCATTATATCCAGGTTCGGTAATTCTCACCTCATTGATTTCCCCATCTTTCCTTGCCTTATACACTGAAAATTTTTGATATGTTGTACCGTCTCTGTCATTTCCTTGCAAGCGTGTTGCGACATACACGGCAAACATTTCTAACAGGTCATAACTATTCTTTTCTGTGTCTATTTTCGGATTATCAGGAAACTCCATGCCATATTTCTTGCAGAGATCGGTAAGCAGTGAATGTGCGTAATCCAATAGCTTTTGGTTTATCTCCTCGTCAGTTTTCACAGATTTGTGGACGTCCTGAAGAATCTCAGTGATTGTTTTTCCCTCAAGAGTCTCTTTTATGAGGTTGAACATGAATCCTGGTTTCAGCAAATCGGCCAATCTTTCAAATTCCTGTTTGTTCTGTCGTTCTCGGTGTTTTTCTGTGTAATGCGACATTATGATCCTATCACTGAGTGCCAATGGTACGGTCGGTTCTTCGTTCATTGTGAAGATCGGCATTCCTACCATGTCCCAGGTGTTCTGGGTCTGTGCTTTGGTTCCTCGTGCCATGAATTTAACTGAGTCCGTTGCACCTTTCAGTTCCTCAGCATGGTGTTCCAACCATGCGTTGTTTATGTCGTCCACGAGGAAAGGCAAGCGTGACAATTCGACCTGTTGGCCAAGCGTGAAAATGGTTTTTACGGTATTTAGCGATTCCTTGCGATCCTTTATTGGCTGATCAAATCCTTTCAATACGAGAAGACTCTGATCTGAGGTTTTGCCACCATGTGTCTTTCCGGCCGATATCCTGTAAGGGAATTTTTCTCCGTTTCGCCGGATTTCATAGGAAAATGGAACGAGTAAAGCATATTCTAGACTGAGAAGGAAAGAATCAGGAAACGTTGAAATTGCGTGAATGTCAATAAGTGTGAGAAGGATCTCCTCCGTTGGTTGTTCTGAGATCCTGTTGACAGTTATTTTGTCATTTTCCACGTCCACAGGTTCATGCACCACTTCATATCTGTTCCGTGTTTCTCTGTCGGTCTTGAATTTATAGAGGAATTGTGCAAAAAACTTCGAAGAATTCCTGTCCAATTTCAGTTTATTTGTCATGAGGGAAAGCATTGTATCGATTGGATCCAGCCGCTTTTCATTGTCAAAATCGTATCGGATTTTCCACTTATCTCCTTGCTTTGTGAGTGCGTGAATCGTGAACGGGGCAGCAAACATGAAGTGATCCTCCCAGTACACGTTTCCATCGTCATCTTTCTTGAGATATTGGAGATAGAATTTTCCTTCAGTCAGTTTGACCGCAATGTTTTCGTCTAACAAGAATTCTAATGATTCTGCGTCACTTTTCTCGGAACCGTTGTGTCCTTTATCTCGTTTTTCAGGTTCAGATTTGTTCTTCAGGTTAAGTATTTTCTTCCAGAGGTTTCGGTCCACCTGAGTTTTTGAGTAGTGTTTGACGACTTCGAAAGCGGCGGCGACGTACTCGTCTGTCCATTCCTCATGTTCGAGAATATTGTCCGCAATGGGACCGTCCTCACGGTTGAATCCTATCTTATTTTTAACGCTGGCTTTGTCAGAATCGTCGGACCTCAGTGATTCCAATGCTTCTCTCAGGTACTGATCAAGTAATTTCTTTGGTTCCTCATTTTCAGGATCCTTCTGCTTCTCGGATTTGTTTGCCATCTCAGACCGCCTCGAATATCATTAAGTCTCTGTATGCACAGATCAGGAACCTGCCTTTAATGGCGTCTTCAATCGATATTGCGTTTATTATCGGATCATTTTCGTATGACACAAAGATCCGATCGATAAGTTTAAAACCGCTATCCATGAATATCTTCGCTGTGTTGAAAGCAAGATCCGCCACATGTGGTTCACCGGACATGGATCCCACCTGACCGATTATGCATGCCACAATGCCATGTTCTGTAAGTGCAGACATGCAAGATTCCGCAATCGTGTTTATTGTGTTGTAAAACTCTTCCTCTGTGTGGTTTGAGAGATCCGTAACCTGTTTAGTATATTCTCCCCGTTTCTGTATGGAATAGGGAGGATCCAGGACAATCAGCTTAGGCTTCTGCTTGACCCTGAGTTTAGGCAGTCCATTCGTGATATCCCATTTCTGTATGCCCTTCGATTCATCTGGATTCAAGTCATACATGGCATATCTCCTGGACATTGCTTTGCATACGTCCCCTGTTGTTCCTGACCCTGCCATTGGATCTAAAACAAGATCAAACGGTTGTGTGTAATACCATAGCAGGTTTTCTATAACCTGTCCTGGCATTCTTCCGGGATACTTCTCACCGAATTGTGGATCACATGCATTGAATTCCCAGAAATCCGTGTCCTGACAAGAAAGGGAAGGTTGTTCGGTTTTGGACATGTGTCCGAAACCGGAAATCATTTCGGAGATACGGCTTTTTTTCAATCCTACTTTATCCGCAATTTCTTCCTCGGTATGGCAAGACAGGTAAAGCTTCAGGATCGCCATATCTCTGTCTTCATCCTGCTGTTCCCGGATGTCATGGGTATATCGGAGTACCGTTTTCTCAGAGATCGAAAATAGTTCGAGTAATTCTGATAGTGGCATATTGTTGGTATAAAGTCGCCGAACCCAATTCTTCTTGTCCTCGGGTATTAGCTGATGTCCATGCACAGCATTCATTCTTATTGCAGTTTCGAGACATATTGCATCATCAGTTGTATCAAGAACATTGACTTCGATTTCTGTTATGCCTTCAGCCCTGAATGCCATCAACCTGTGGTAGCCGTCAACGATCCTGTTTTTCTTATCAACAGTGATTGGTGGCAATTTATCTATCGATTCCCGGTAACGTTGGACAACATGCCTATCAACACTTTCACGCGGATATATGTGTTCGTCATAGACGATTTCTTCAGTTTTCATTTTCTTGGTTGTCATTCGTACACGTCCTGAAGAAAAGCTGCAAGAAAATGATTAAATACCATACCTGCATGATAATCTTGCCCAATGTTTGCCTCCTGGGGATTTGCAGTCCCCTCGGGCAAACTCATGGTTTTGCCTCCTTTTTCATTGCATCCAGTGTTTTTGCGATCTTGCGCCAGCCCAAAAATTCTGGCAAAAATTCCTGATCGGCCATATGGTCTTTTGCCGTCAAAATCAGCGTCCGCAACGGTTCAGGATAGGAAAGCGCCTCAGATTTCAGCTTCCCGAGATCGACGTCACTCATTGCGGATCACCTCCAACCTCAGGCAGTTGTCATCTTCGATACTCACAAAAACAGACTGACAATTCTGTGCTTTCAAAAGCTCTATGAGAACCGGCGGAATCGCCAGAGTTATTGCCGATGTGCCTCGGCTCAATTTCCTTCTGAATTTTAATTCTTTTAATTCCATTTGACTTCAGTCGAACAGTTGTTTAAAGGATAATATAAAAACTGAAGCAAAATTATGATATTATCAACCACTGTAAATATTAAATTTAAATCTAATCCTTAAATAGTTCTATGAATTGAATGGTTGTGAAGAATGGAGACAGAGTCAGGAATTTCATTCTCTCGTACACCCAGTTTTATGACACTTCAGCGATTAGAGAAAATGATCTTCTTACAGCAGTGAATGAGAAGTTCAAGACTTCATACCAGCTTAACCGGTTCCGAGACTTCTATATCGACAAAATGTCAGATCACTTTAAGAAATTTCGAGGACAAGACGGATATTACGTCTTCACGCGTATAGACATACAGCCAGATCCTGATTGGACACTTTCCCTCGGTTTAGAATTCGAGGAACGTGCTAAAGAACAGAAATGGTACTCGGAGAATGAGAATTTTCTTATGTATCTGGACTATGCAAGAAGGCACAATGACTTAGAGTTTAAAGACCACATATTGTTGGAAAAATTAGCAGAGTTGGAAAAAAAGGAGGTTAAGGCAACCTCATGATTGCCTTATCTCCATTCACGGCGGCCACGTACTCAAAACCTTCCATGAAGTAATCGTCCACATAATTCAAAGGAACCATGACCTGCCTTGATCCATTCTTCCGTCTGCCTATCTCCTTTGCGTCTGTGTGTGCCTTCTCCTGAATCTTCTGCTTATCCTGAGTCGGTCCAATCTTCTCCTGAATCTTCTTCTGAAGTTTCTCATCCGATAGTTCGATCATGCCTTCGATCTCAGAGTCATTGAAGCCAAACACTTTTTTCAGGACGGTTCCGGTGAGAGATTTCTCAATGCTCTGCTTGTCATCCTCTGATAGTGCTTTCTTTTCAGTTTCAATAAGCTCCAAGCACTTTGCGTACTGATTCCTGCCTTCGTCTATCATGCCTTCTCTCTTGGTATAGGTCTCTTCAATGTCGCCCTTGTGTCCCATGATGAACTGTCTCCAGGGATGCGTTATGAAGCCCTTCGATTCAGCCATGTCTAAGTTAGTGCCGAAATAAATCCTTAAAATATACGGTCTCCAGTCAAAACCGGCTTTTGTAATTGTTGCCTTTATCCTTCGAAGCAATAACGTGGTCATCAGGAACCTGTTCTTTTTTTCAAGTGATTGTTTTTCTATTGGCAATATGACCGGCGATTCTTTGGTTAAACGTTCTCCATTGGCTATCCTCGTTTCAAGGTATTCTTTCAGGTATTCTGAGCCTTCAGGGCCTATGAAAGTGAAATACTTTGTTCTTGTCTTTGAGAGATCCGGTTTTACTATGATCTGAGCCGGAATATTGGCAAACTCTACCTTTCCCTTGGCGACACTCAGATCGACAATGTCTCCAATGGCAAGCCCTTCGGTTCCATCTATGTTGCCCAAGACTTCAGGTCTCAGTCCTGAATAAGCCATTAAAGAGATACCCACTCTTTCCCTCATTGTAGCGGTCCTGAGAATCCTTGAAAGTTCTTCTTTGCTGGGTATGATCTCCCTTTCAGCTCTCAGGTTCCGGTTCTCGTTCCTTATGTTGATACCAAGTCTCACAATTACATTATTGAACTTCAGGTATGAGATAAGGGCCTTTATGCTTGTTGAAATGGACGATCCCATCGTGCCTTTTGACTCCATCAGCCTTATCTGATCAGATACTGCTCCCTTGAAATCCTCAAACTGATCCCTTGCGAATGTGACAATATTCTCAGGATCCTTCCTCAGGTATTCAAGCCATAGGCCAAAATTCCTCAGATATGTGTCTGAAGTAACCTGAGACCTTGCTTTGACATTTGAATACCATCTTTCAACCTTCTTATTTTCCAATAATTTCTTGTGCCTTGTTGCAGGATTCATGATTATACAACCAAAAGAAGTATAATAATTCTCTTACCATCTTTGATAAAGGATAGGTAGGGAGTTGAACCCTATTAGATGGGATCTGCAGTCCCACGCATGACCGCTCTGCCACCTATCCACGATACCACGGTAAATATCCAATCAATTTAAACTATTTTGTAAGACCCGTCGAAGGTTCCT
>JAJYUV010000004.1 GCA_021792355.1 Thermoplasmata archaeon
CTTGATGTTTTCGAATCCAAGATTGATGAGGAGGGCTAAGTCATAACAAGGTATCCGTAGGGGAACCTGCGGATGGATCACCTCCTAAGCTTGGAAGGATTCTCTTCCCATCGTAATTCTTTTTTTTAAGACAAGTAATTCACCGGTTTTAGGTATCCATAATTCTGAAAATCTGCTTCTGTTCGGAAGAAGAAAACTGTTATTTTAGTGTTTCTCTCACATATAGAAACACCTATGTCCTTGAGATAGGATGGTCTAGAAAGGTAAGCTGAGAGCGCCTTTTCGAACTAAATTATTCATCTTACAGTTCGTCCAGAAAGAACAAGAACATTTGCCATTCGAGTATGTACCAGAATATACCTGCGTGGGTCAAGGTTGAGATAGTCTTTTCGCTACCAAGGTAGTCCACTTATATCTTCGTAAGGAAGATCAATCACGGACACAATTCTTTTTATTTTCTTTTCTCATCTGTAAATCACGTTAGATGATGGAATTCCTCTATCAAAGGGACGACTGCGTTATTCTAAGCGCAGACGCATAGCAGTTGTAGTAGTCAGTGTAGTGATTTTGTTGTCGGTAGTTGGAGTATTTTTCTTCATTCCTGTAGAGAGATTCTCCCCTGTAGACAGTAATAGCGGCATCGCTGCCGTAGTCAGCGGAGCTCTGCCTAATCCTCCGGTCTATGCATATTTTCCTTCGGGATACATCACTCCTAGTATGTGGGGGCTTAGGACCGCAGATGGAACGAGCACGATGACACTTTACCAGAGTGGCATGGTAGAATTTACGTCGGACCTCAAGAACGTAGATATGGGTGGTTCTATTGCAGGTTACCCGCACGTTGGCTTTGACCCACAACAGTATTTTCCAATAAGGGTATCGGAGTTGAATTCATTAACTGCTTATGCTTCTTTTGACATTTACCAAATATCTCCATTCCTACTTTCCACAGATTTTTCCTATGATTTTAATATTCAAAGCAGCTCCACTCAACACCAGGGCATATTGTACGAAGTCATGATATGGGAATTCTGGAATGCTGCTTACCCCATAGCCAAGATTGTTGGTCTAGTAAACATTCCAGCTTCAATCAACGGAATTGAAAAGGAGGTATCTTGGCTGGTCTTCGAAGCCAATTACAACGGTCAATCTTACCCAACGGTGATTTTTGCGCCGTTGAATTTCAATTCAAGAGCAATGAGCTGGGAAATTAGTATCCCGGATTTTGTGAACAGTCTTCAGAAAGTGCTAAAGCAAAATCTATCAAATGATTACATTCCCGAATTAGATTTAGGCAGCGAATTCGGAACAGCCTTATTTCCAAACGAGGTTTGCGACTGGACGCTGAGTTACTGGTATGACATAGGCAATTCTAGGTTCACCATTCTTGGTCCAGTAGGTACATGAACCAGTTTTGAGATCAATTACTAGAATTCTTGTGCCCTTCATCTTTCCACCAATGATTGAGTGGAAATAGACAGAGGATGGAAAGTGCAACCTGAATGGGAGGCTGTTGAGGTCAAACCCCCGCAAGAACTTTTATCCACTTTCGCTATACAAAAATTACGATAAACCTTCAGAACATTCCGCCAAACAAGCCACCAAATTATCGCAAGAGCAAAAGGGCAATCTACATAGTCATCCTTCTTATCGTGCTTTTGGTTATTGCTGGATTAGTCATAGTCTATCACTATTAATCAAATCCTCAGAAGGAATCAAAGATAATCTGGCCCGCGGGGATTTTCCAGACGGAGACGGGTGTCGCTTCTTGTCCTCCATATGCAATATGGGCCAAAATGAGCACAAGAGGCATTTTCATCATTTATAGTAATGTGACAGATATTCACGTCATCAGCTCTTCCACCTCAAATAAGTGCATATCCATTGTAATGGGATGTCTAGGTCATAGCTAAAACTAAAGGCCTTCGAGCGATCGAGAGTGCCGAATCCTCAATTGGTAATTCTGCCAGCAAGAGCTTTTCTATCAGGAGTCAAGTCGTATTCTGTGGTCGAAGAGTGGACTGACAATATGAACCAAGACTTATGCAAGTAGTTATGGGCGCGACTACGTGCCATCCAAAACACGAATGTTTTCTTCCCATTTTGAAGTAGTCTACCAATTATTCCTAACAGTTTTAGAAGATATGTAAGAAAAGCATTTTAACGAAAGGACGATTAACAAAATGGTGCACTATGCTAAAGGTTGGAATTAACGCCTATGGAACTATTGGAAAGCGAGTCGCAGACGCAATAACCAAGCAGGATGACATCCAGGTCGCTGGAGTTATCAAGGCACACCCGAACTACATGTCCTATGTGGCAAGCAAGAGATTCAAACTCTTTGTTCCTGACAACAGTGCATTGAAGGCTTTTGAAAATTCAGGAATCAAGGTTGAGGGGACCTTGGATAATCTAATGGACGATTCTGAGCTAATAGTTGATTCAACTCCAGAGGGGCTGGGGGAAGAGTACAAGAAGATATACGAGAAGAGGAAGAAGAAAGCTATCTTCCAGGGAGGGGAAGAACACGAACTGACAAATCTCTCCTTCAATGCGTACGCTAACTACGATGAAGCATGGGGTAAGGACTACGTCAGGGTGGTATCTTGCAACACGACTGGACTTATCAGGACACTTAACCCGCTTACAGAACTCGGAAAGATCAAAGTCAGGGCAAATCTCGTCAGGAGAGCTACTGATCCGGACGACTACAGTAAGGGGCCCATAAACTCAATCGTTCCAGAACTGAAGATTCCTTCGCATCACGGTCCAGATGTTGCGTCGGTCATCAAGGGGCTGGACATACAGACTATGGCAGTGAAGGTGCCTACCACGCTAATGCACCTACATTTTGTCAACGTCACCTTCCCAAAAGAAGTGCAGGCAGAGAACATAATCTCCAAGTGGAAAGGATTCAGGAGGATAGCGTTCGTATCGGGCAAGGACGGAGTGAAGAGCACGTCTCAGCTCATGGACATTGCAAGAGAGACTGGAAGGGAAAGATCCGATCTCTTTGAAATAATGCTTTGGAAGGATTCAGTCAGTGTGAAGGGGAACGAGTTATTCTACTATCAGGCGGTTCATCAGGAGAGTGACGTTGTTCCCGAGAACATTGATGCAATGAGATCGATGTTCCAGCTAAAGGAAAAGAAAGATTCGATAGACAAAACTGATAAGACATTAAGGATTGGGGAGCTAATATATGGCAGATAAAGCAAAGAAAGTTAAGGAAATCGAAGATCTGACTGGAGTGGGTGAATCTATCGCGGAGAAGCTTAGGGAATCCGGGTACAATGACATAATGAGTCTTGCTGTCGCCTCCCCTAGAGATGTTGCAGACGCAACAGACATCGGCGAGAACATCGCAGCAAAAATCATCATGTCGGCAAGGAAAGCAGCAGATATAGGAAACTTTGAATCAGGTGACGTTCTTCTGGAAAAAAGAAAGGAAATCAAGAAACTCACTACTGGCTCAAAATCACTGGACGATCTTCTAGGCGGTGGACTTGAAACTGCTGCTATAACCGAATTCTTTGGAGAATATGCGTCTGGAAAAACACAAATAATGCACCAGCTCGCCGTTAATGCAACTCTCCCCGTTGATAAGAATGGGCTAGCAGGAGAGGTTTTATTCATAGACACGGAAAACACTTTCAGGCCGGAAAGAATAGTGCAGATGGCCAAACACATTGAATTGGACCCAGTGGAAGTCCTCAAGAAGATTCACGTGGCGAGAGCGTATAATTCCAGCCACCAAATACTGCTAGTGGAGAAAGCGTACGAACTCACTGGAAAATACCCAGTGAGATTACTAATCGTGGACTCCCTTACCGCTCACTTTAGGGCTGAATATACAGGAAGGGGGACTCTTGCTGAGAGGCAGCAACTTCTGAACAAGCATCTCCACGATCTTCTGAGATTTGGCGACATTTACAATTCTGCAGTAGCTGTTACGAATCAGGTTGCAGCAAGACCCGATGTTTTCTTCGGCGACCCCACGCAGTCGATAGGAGGAAACATAGTTGGCCATGCAAGTACTTACAGAGTCTACCTGAGAAAATCCAAGGGAGGGAAGAGAATCGCAAGACTGATAGATTCACCCCACCTTCCGGAAGGAGAGGCAGTCATAATGGTTTCAGAGAACGGAATCTCCGACAGCACCTAATCAGCAATATTCACAAATGCCACTGAGCCCAGCTCCTTTCTCTTACCATTTTTAAATCCAACGAGTCTCTGCGGCGGGAGTGATCCGACAGGAAATATGATCCTCCCTCCAGGTTTGATAAATTTGCTCAAAAAATCTGGCTCATTTCTGAAACTTGCAGTAGATATTATGATATCGAACTTCTCCCTCAAGCAGATCCTGTTAATGTTCCCAACAAGCAAATCAAGGTTCTCTCTTCTATACTTGGAAATGTTGCCAGCAGCCCACTGCGATAGTCCTGGTAAGTACTCAATCGACACTACCCTCCTTACCAGAAAGGACAGAATCGTGGAAAAATATCCGCTTCCAGTCCCAATCTCAAGTGCCATTTCGTCATCCTTAGGTTCCACGTAATTTATGAAGATTGCATCCATATGAGGTGCGGACTGCGTTTGTTCAAAAGGTATTGGAACAGGCTCGTCATTATCAGAGTGTTTCCTAAATCTCTCGGGGACAAAATCCGATCTGTTAACTAAATTGAATACGTCGATATATTCCTGTTTTATTAGAAAACCTTCGTTCCTGAGTGCATCCCCCCACTTCTTCAAAATTTCACCGAGAACGATGATAGGTCGTATGTATTAACCACGGTTCCTATTCCTGGCTTTGGATCAAAATTCATCATCCTCTGGTAGTTCGTCTGTTCTTGGAATGTAGATGCATTGATTGCAAGGATCCCCTTGTGGGTTGTAGTTGAGTAGCTGTGAACGTGCCCGGTGATAAGCACATCTGGTACAGGGTCAATCAGGTAGTAGTCATATTTTAGAGGTATAAAGGAGAGGTTCTTTCCGTACTCTGGGGCGAGATGTCCTCTCCTGAGCATCTCGATCATGATCTTGCTCGTATCGTTCATGGTGGTTCCAGGAATCGCTTCCAAGAAGTCGAATATTGATGTTCCGTGATAGAGGAGGAATATTCTCCCCCCAATCTCTACCCACACAGGATTGGAAAGGGACATCACGTTCGGAGGAAACATCGCATTTATTTCCTTCGGTAGAGGATTTTGTGGTTCGGTCGGATAGACTATGTCGTGGTTTCCGGGGATGATTATAATTCTGACATTGCTGTTAAATCTGGATGTAAGGTCAGCCAGTTTCTTGTATTGCATGTTGATATCGTTTATCGCTAGATCGCTCTCTTGGTCTGGGTATACCCCAATTCCATCCACGAGATCTCCGTTCATTAACACAAAAGATATCCCCTGCGTATTGACATAATCGATCATTTCCAAGAAACTGTCCTCTATAAAGTTCTTAGATCCGACGTGGATATCTGAAATAACCATAACCTTAACACTACTTCCGCTCAGACTAGGTTCCCTTGAAACCTCAGGATGGTAAACATTCTCCGCGAAAATGGCAGTTCCATCCTTACTGAGCTGACCTGCCACTCCTATGACTTCATCCTTGATTATGACGTCCTTGTAAGTTTTTGGAAGTATGACTTTTATGGAATTTGTTTCGTCTTCCATCTCCAATATCCCATATCCTTTTTTGGATTCGCTGTAATCAGAAACTATTCCAGAGGCAAAGACCTGTCCGCCGTCTCTCTTCAGTTTGGAAACTGGAGTGAAGAAATGGTTCTTGCTTCTCTCATTTAACTTAGAGTGCAGGAAATTGTATCTGCTCTTGAACAAATCTACGAAACTCTCGCTGATTCCGGGATAACCATCAAGATGGAACTCTTTGATTATAGAGAACTCATTTACGGCGGGTAAGTCTGAAACTGCGAATATAGGAGACGTGAAGTTGATCTTTTTTTCATTCTTTCGGATATAATCTAATCCGCCCCTCCTTTCGATTTCTTCAATCGCTTTCTCCTCTATAAGACATCCCTTTTCCAGAAAAAACTTTTCGATGTCTTCGTTCATTAAAGCGAAAACGGTTTGTCAGTAAAAACATTTTCTTAAACAGTAATTGAAGCTATCGACAAAACACTGAAGTCAAGCAAGCCTTGCAATTCGTCACATTTAAAAGAAAACCTATTATAAGAACATAACTTGATAAAAGGTGGATCAGAATGCACTCTTCAACAAAGACACCAGAATCATGGCGTTCGACGATTCTCCTTTCTCTAGGGATGATGAATTTACCAGTATAGTGGGAGTAATAATGAGAAAGGATCTGTACATAGAATCTCTGGTAAAGAAGAAAATCAGGGTCGATGGGCTCGACGCCACCGAAAGAGTATTTGAAGCCGTAAAGGAGAAGGGCTCTGGTGTGAAGGTCATAATGACACAGGGAATAACGCTGGGCGGGTTCAATATCCTAAACGTCGAGAAACTTTATCAGGAGACTGGAATTCCAATTATAAATGTGGTTGACCACGAACCTGATATGAAGGCCATAAAGGAGGCACTTAGAAAATATTTCAAGAACTGGAGGAAGCGATATTCCGCACTCTCAGAAAATTTCCACAAGTCTGGATCACTGTACATCCAGTCAACGGGGATCGAAATGAAGATTGCTGAAAAATTCATAAATCAACTGACAGTGAACGGTAAAATCCCTGAACCACTGCGAATAGCTGATCTGATAGCAAGTATAATATAGGTCAGACCGAGTCCAACTTTGCCAGTCGTATGTCTTTTCTCCTTCTTTCTAGATATTTGTAGACCGTGCTGTGCTGGTTTCCTCTCAATATCATGAGGACGCTTTCTCTTGAGATCTGGTTCTGCACGTAGTCCCCGATAAGAGATGCCGTGTTGCCATAAATAGAGACATATGATTCCGACAGTTCCTCAATAAGACGCCTAGTCTTGCCACCTGTACCAATCAGTCTTGCTCTCACTGTCTTTGCACGTTTCGAGTTCTTCCCCGTAAAGTCCTTCAGATCAATAACTTCCAGATAGGTTCCCGGATCGAACAATCTGAATGCTCTCTGAGGAGAAAAACCACGCCCAATGGCCCTTATTACGTCTCTAGTCCTGAGCGCCATTTCGGGATCAGTCGATTTGCTATCATCTATGGTGACGTCGCCCGTGGATGAGTCTATCGTGAGAGACAGGAGAGACCTCTTTTCAATTTCAGCTCTTGTCTCTCCGTTTTTGCCCACCAAAACTCCAATTCTTTCCTGCGGAATTCTAACGGAATACGTTTGTCTCACCCCTTATATAATTCAGGACCTTATCCTTGTCTAGTTTATATTCAAATTTGTTAAAAAATCTTATCATTATGCTGACATCCCTCTCTATGAGCACTCTTGCCATGGTGTCATCCGTTTGAATGGCCTGAGCGATGTCTATCATATATGGCTTCTTCCTGTATATGAGGAAGTTGTACTCGCTCAAATCACCGTGTACCAACCCAGCCTTTGTATAAAGCATCCTTATAGATTTTAGAGTCTGTTTGACTATTTCTCCTGATATTTCACAATCTTTCATTAGAGGGGCAGGAATTCTCTTGGTTCCAATGTACTGCATCACAAGAACGTTACCTACCACTTTCACAGGTCTCGGCGCTATGACTCCAGCATCTGCTGCTTCACTCAGGTTCCTGAATTCCCTGTGGGCCCATTGGATGATGAACTTTCTTTTGTTCTTGGTGTTGTCAATTCCCCAGCGCTGACCCGCGTATCTTTCAATGTTTTTGAATGTCGAAGCGACCGTTTTATATATCTTGACTGCGAAGAATTTGTTGTTCTTCGATGCTGCAAATACCAGGCTTTCCTTCCCAGACGCAATTGGAAACTCAAACCTTCCAATGGTATTGTCCGTAAAAAGCTTGTAGATATTGAGAATAGTGAATCTATCGAAGACGTATCCGAAGACCTTCTGTGTTTCTTTCAGACGCTCTTCTATCTTCTCTTTTCCTTCTGAATCACTTGAAAACATCCAAGATCTCCGGTAGAATCTGGTTCCTAGAAAGGTATGTTGCCTGCGTTTTCGTATACCTGAAATTCACGTCAGCTCGCTCATCCTGAAAGCTCCATGGTTTTACTATGACTAGGTCCCCTTCCCTCATCCACATTCTCTTTCTGATCTTTCCCGGTATTCTTCCAGTCCTCGTTTTACCGTCCGCACACATCACAGTGAGTCTCGAGCTTCCAAGGAGTTTCTCGACTATCCCAAACATCTCCCCCTTGTTAGGGTTGGGGAGTATAACTCTCGAGATTTCTTCTGTGTAGTCTTTATCTGTGTCGGCCACTTCTTACATAATCAGTCGAATTTATAAAAATCTTTTGAAATTATTATCTCTTGCCTATGTAGTATATTTTGGTATCTGAATAAATTGTTCTCTGAAAAGTAAAAGAAAGTAAAAAATAAGTATTTTATATGATCCGCATAGCGAATTCACCTTCTCAGTTTGGATTGACGGTAAAGCAATATTGCACTTGACACAGCAATCACAATCAGGGAAAGGGATAATATTCCGTACCAAGAATGGAAGAATGCCACAAGATCCGTTCCAAGAGAGTGACTCTTTATCATTTTGAAGGTTAGATTTACGGAGACATTTCCACCAATCACTACAACGTATCCGAAATTCGGAGAAACGGTGTACTCTGACGTGTTAGATGTCTGAAAGGAGTAGGAACCATTTCCAACAGGAAACGTCAAGTTGTTTGAAACGGACGAATAAAAAGAACCATTAAAGTATATGGTCCATGTTGAGTTTTTTATTAACCCAGACTCATAGAATATAATATTGTAAAAAGGGAAATAGAGAGTTACGAACGTAGGCGCGCCATAGACTGTAAAGTTACGATCAATTATACCAGAGTAGTTCAGGTAAGCCTGACAATAATAAGTGCCATTCGGTGCATAAAGAGTAATTGTCGAGTTCTCAGAACTAACTAAGTATTCCAGATTTTGCCCACCGACGGTCAAGCTCCAGACGGTGTTAGGTGGGAGGATCGGAACCTTAAATTTTACTGGATAAAAAGGGAATTTTAGAGTAATGACTTCATTGTTTCCGTTGACAGTGAATCTGGTAGGAGAGGCGTTATAAATCATCTCAAATTTTTCGTGGACTTGGTAAGTTCCATTAGGGAGAGACGCATTAATAAAATTTGTTGAGGAAATATTGGAATAAAAAACACTGAAGTTATAAGATTCAATCGTGTAATTGGAGGTTGCAGACAATGTCCAATTCTGTGGAGTCTTTTGACCAACATTGTTCGATTGCACGTAGAATTCCTGGATACCCAAGTTTGATGTCCAAAATGTTACTGTGTAGAGCTTTAAAGCAGGAAGATGTACTGATACCGTTTGTTGGCTCGCCGCAATAGTCAGGTCAATCTTACTGGCCTGTACTGAGATTTGAGTTCCATTCTTTTCATAATATCCCGAAAGCAGATACTGATAGGTACCGTTAGGGAGTGGAATAGTCATCTCTGTACCCGAGGTACTGTTGGAGGCACTTACCTGAACAGTCAAGTTTGAGTATGTCACTACGGAATTCCAGCTGTTAGAAACATATACGCTCCAGTCAATTCCGGGAAGCGAACCTGTGAGTACGAAATTCACCGGGTAAAGTTTTGGGAAGTTTATTGTCACAATTGAGTTAGTTCCGCTAATATTGAAATGGTAATCGATACTCACGGAGTCATTCGTTGCAGAGTAGTAGCATGTACCATTGGGTAGGTAAACATTGACCGTCGAGTTGTTTGAATATCCGAAATAATAAACATAGTAGTATGGGGCGGTTGAGCTAGAACAGAAAAGGTATAAATTCCAACTCTGCTCGGGTTCGAGATTTGTTTCTATGAATGTGGTTTTGTACAATGGTGGGAATACCAAGGAATAATTCTCTGTGTGTCCTAACACACTGAGATTGTAGAATCCGAAGTTTGCAGAAATGTTGTCATTGCCTAGGTTCGTTCTGACTTGGATTCCATAAGTCCCGTTTGGGACCGATCTTACAAATGTGGTTTCATTTGTGGAAAATGTACCGCTTACGCTACCATTCGCATTTTTAAAGTCAAGATACCAGTACGAACCGATAGGCAAGCCACTTTCAATAAAAGTTACGTTGAAGAATGGGTGAGGAAAGGTAACATTCAACATTAAGGGAGTGTCTGTAACAGTAAAATTGCTTCCGCTCAGATCAAGGTTAACTCCCAAAACTGTGGCTGAAGCCGCATACGTATATTTCCCATCCGGTAAAGAGACATTAAGAAAATCCCCATGAACCGTATAAGAATGAAGAAGCGTGAAGTTATCATTAGAGATTCCCAGCTGCCAGCTGGCATTCCCTGGCAATCCGTATTCAACAAACTCGATCAAATTCAGTGAACTATCGGAAGCCTTTGAGAAGTCATAAGCTGAGGCAAAATATGACGTATGACCTTCTCTTGTATAAAATCCCGACTGGTTGGAAGCCTGTTCAATCATTATAGGGTTAGATAGTTCGGTCAGACCTGAAGGGAAATGAGGTGGTGAAAAGGAGGAAGCCCTGGGGATGCTGGAGTAAAATGATAATGTAATTATAATGACTAATGAAATGGCAATGAAGGTTTGTCGCATAATACGATCGAGTGGTGACGATTTTGACCGTAGTGTATCGGGCCTAAGTCGTCCACGATACAGAGATTCCATGACCACTCTAATAGAGTTAGATTTAAATAAATTTCATTCCTGTAATACTGCCTTGATTTAAATTAAAGTAAAGAGTTGCTTCTGATTATGGAGGGGGATCATGAAAGAATTTAAAATCTGAGTAAGAGTAACTGCTTAAGGAAAAACGGAAAAGGGACCTCATATATATGGAAATTAAAGACGGTTACAAACTTGGAGACCTGGACAAAAATACGTGGCCAGCATTTGAAGAACTGTTCAACAAGTACAACGGAGTTCAGAACTCTTGCTGGTGTGTTTACTATCACAAACGGATAACTAATTTCCGTCCAAGAATCAAGGGGAACGTCGAAAATAATCATGACCTGAAGAAGAGGTTAGTGGAAGAAGGAAAGTCCAGATCGGTCCTTGTGTTCAAGGGGGAGCTAGTGGTAGCATCCTGTCAGTACGGAACATTTGATGAACTTCCAAGAATAGAAAATGCAGAGAGATACTTGAACGTGAGACAGAAGCATGGAAATGGCAAGAAGTGGAGAATAACCTGCTTCTTTGTTGATACGCCCGAAAGGCACAAGGGACTAGCTAAGCTTGCCTTGGATGGAGCCCTAGATAGAATAGCAAGGAATGGAGGAGGATTAGTAGAAGCATACCCAGTAACCAGGAAGAACACAGTAGAGGTGTGGTTCGGCTCAGCCGGCATGTTCCTTGAAAGGGGCTTTCAAGTGGTATCGAAATTTGGAAGCAATAACTTGCTTGTTCAAAGGATCGTAGAACCATATGCCCGTCGAGGTGAAAATGACCGCTCAAGAGAATGAAAGAAAGGGAGGGAAATGAGAGACTATTTAATGGCCATTGAATGGCTGCTAAGATCAAATGACCCTTCAGTAAGATATCTAACGCTTAGAGACGTCGTCGAAAAACCAAAATTGTCTGAAGATCTAAGAAAGGCAAGGAACAGTATATCAAGGGGGGAAAAGGTTAGGAAATTACTTTCCGGTCTAGAAGTCGAAGGTGGATTTTCCGTTCATCCTTATAGGAAGTGGACAGGTTCTCACTGGAGACTGGTTTCTCTTGTAAATCTTGCAGTTAGTCAGGACAATGCAGTGGCTTTGAAGGCTGCATATAGTAATCTGGAATGGCTACACCAGTCTGGGACAAAATGGTGGGTATACGGAGGTACAGGAAGTTTAAATCTGGAATCCCAGAATGTAATCCATTCAGCAGGACGGAAAGCCTATGAACCGATCAAGGGCAGGATTAGAATCCATGCTTCCGTATACGGTAATGCAGTTGGATACTGGAGCTATTTTGGCCTTGCCAGGGACCAGCGAGTCAGGGATATAGTGAAACTCCTCTTGAAAGCTCAGTGGAACGATGGCGGTTGGAATTGTGACACTAACCCTGATGCAAACCACTCCTCATTTCATGAGTCTTTGTCTACACTAAATGGCCTCATTTCATTCCGGGAAGCAACGTTGGAAACGGCTGTAGACGAGTCGATTGATAAGGCAATCGAACTATTTCTTTCTCATCGGATATTCCGATCACATCGTACTCAAGAGATTATCGATGGAGAATGGTTAAAACTTAGATATCCTGTCTACTGGCACTACAACTTTTTGGAATCTATGCTTGTACTCTGTCGTACTCACAGGGGAAGAGACAAGAGAATGGAGGATGCTCTCGACCTGCTGGAATCCAAGTGCAATCAAAAAGGTCAATGGGAGGTGGAAGGACATTACTGGATTCCCATTGATGGGAATTACCTTACTTCAAGGAGAAGTCTGCCAAGTAGGGAGCTGGTGGACTGGGGATGGAGTGGTCCAAATGAGTGGATTACGCTAAATGCTCTAAGGGTGTTGAAGGCTGCAGGGAGGCTCAATTAGAGTAAATTAAGGGAGCTGCGACGTCTCATTAAAATATGAAATAACGTTACTCTGAGATGAATGTCTACATCCCTTGAGGAATACGTCCGGAGATCAATGGAAACGATCAGCACAAGAGAAGAGCTTGAAAAGATGAGACTTACGGTTTCAAAGAAATTCAAGCTCTCAAGGGTAGTGAGCAATACGGATATTCTTTTAATGCTGAGAAAGGATGAGAGGCAGAGATATTCTGAACTCCTGACGAGGAAGCCGACGAGGACGCTCTCTGGGGTATCTGTCATAGCTGTCATGACTTCCCCTTTTTCCTGTCCTCATGGGAGATGCACATACTGTCCTGGTGGAGTTGATTTTTCTTCACCACAATCTTACACCGGGTTTGAACCCGCAGCCATGAGAGGGAGGCAAAACAATTACGACTCGTATCTACAGACCAAGAACCGGCTTGAACAGCTCAGACGCATAGGTCATCCCACGGACAAAATCGATTTGATTGTGATGGGAGGAACATTTACTGCCAGAAGTGAGGAATATCAAAGGGAGTTTGTCAAAGGCAGCCTCGATGCGATGAATGGTTTTGTCTCCAATGATCTTCATACTTCGATATTGGAAAATGAACTGGCGAATAATAGATGTATAGGCCTGACAGTAGAGACGAGACCAGATTGGTTCTTTGAGAGAGAAATGGACCTTGCTCTAGATTATGGAGCCACGAAGGTTGAGCTAGGGGTACAGACAGTATTCAACGATATACATCGCGAAACCAAACGGGCTCACAGGATATCGGATGTTGTAAGGTCAACCAGATATGCAAGAGATTCAGCTTTTAAGGTACTTTATCACCTGATGCCTGGGATCGGGGGGGTAGATGCTGCGGCCGATGTGAGATCATTAACTAGATTGTTCGAAGATGAACGTCTAAGACCAGACATGCTGAAGATATACCCCTCTCTAGTGGTTGAGGGAACACAGTATTACGAAGCTTTCAAGAGGGGAGAATACAGGTCCTACGAAAGCGAGGAAGCTGTTGAGGTAGTATCCGAGTACTTCAGACACATACCAAATTACGTCCGAATTCACAGGATCCAGAGGGACATTCCAGTCTACAAGATAGTTCAGGGTGTCAAGCGGAGTGATCTTCACGACCTTGCCCTGAGAAGGGCACTGGAAAAAGGTTACGACATCCAGGAGATAAGATACAGGGAGATCGGTCACGCACACCAAGTGACTGGAAGAGTAGAAATGAAGGTAACAAACTACTTTGCCTCTGGAGGGTTGGAAAAGTTTCTAGAATTTGTCGACGAGGAAAACAGGATAATCGCGTTCCTGAGGCTTCGGATTCCGGGAGCAGACTGTGAAAGACACGAACTGCTTGGAAAGGCCCTAATCAGGGAGATTAAAACGTTCGGCAAAGAAGCAAGAATAGATGAGGAAGGAGAATACCAGCACAAGGGATATGGCAGGAGGCTATTGCAAGAAGCAGAGGAGATGACTAGAGAATTGGGGTTACCGGGGATAGCAGTTATCTCTGGAATTGGAGTCAGGGAGTACTTCCGAAAGAATGGTTATGAGAGACTAGGTCCCTATATGTCGAAGAATACGTAACTAATTTTAACGACTTCATCTTGTACACACATGTCTACCTTGATATTGCTCGCAGTTATCGTGTTGCTACTGTCGCTGCTGTTTCTAAGTCTCTCAATAGCAATGATATTCAGAAAATACACTCTGCGAGGCACAATCACTTCTATTTTCTTCTTGATTCTGTCTGTGAAGTACCTGATCTTCATCTATTACGAATTCATCGGAGCTCAGGTCAACCTTGTGCTGTTCATCGGTTCTGACTTCATCATGATATTCTCGCTGCTTGCGCTAATGATATCCAGGTGAAGTCTTGACCGCGCTGTCCCGGAAGGATCAAATCCTGGACTTTGTAAAGAAAAATCCAGGACATCACTTTAGGGGTATACAGAGAGCCCTCCATGTTTCTACGGGGGTATTGCAATATCATCTCAGCACCCTGCTCAAGGACAAAGACATAATCGTCAGGGATATCAACGGCACGAGTTGTTACTTCCCCAGCAAGGGTTTTAGTGAGGACCAATTCAAGGTGTTCAGCCATCTGAGGAACAGGGTCAGAAACAAGATATTGCGAATGTTGCTCGACGGTAATCCTAGGCCCCCTGCCGAGTTAAAAAAGGAATTATCCATAAGCTCTCCGACTCTGAGTTACCACCTTGGTCTGATGACCGAGGATGGTGTCCTTGAAAAAGTGCTCAGTGAAAAGGGAACCGCATATAGACTAAAGGATCTTAACCTGTTCAAAGGGTTAATCGTAGAATACAAGGAATCGTTTGCGGATAAACTCATCCAGGATTTCGTCGATATCTGGTCCAGGTGACTATTTTTTCCTGTAATAAACAAAAAGGCCGACCACTACGACAAGAAATATGGCAGCTCCAATTCCAACAGAAACAGAATTCGACGTAAGGTGTTGCACTAAAGGACTAGAGAACCCTGAAATTTGAAAGTAGCTCATCACGTCGTTGGCAATTGGTTGACCCGACGAGAGCACCTGGTTAAAGACAAAGGAAAAACTGCCATCCTTGATAGGGAAGGAAAATGAAAGATATGAACTACCTCCTTTCACTGCACTATTGATTGAGAGCGAAACCTGAGACAGAACTCCACCGACATTGAGAAGACCAGGAGAATGAAGGACAAAGGATGAGTTACCGTACAAGAGCGTCAAATTATAAATATCATTATTCTGGACAAGTTGCGTTGAACTCGCCTGGAGCCCGTTTAGAAATATTTCCTGTGTTGGAATGTCCTCTTCGATTGTAAGGTAAGCGTAGGAAGTATTTCCCTGGATGGAGATCGAATTAAGATAAGCCCGTTGTGAAGGTATGGACAGTCTATAGGTCCCATTATGTACTGGGTAGTCCACCGTCAAAGAGTTGGTTGTCAGATGTATCGAATCGTTAAAGATAAGAGAATCATTAATCGGAGAAACGATTTTACCAGAAAAAGAAAGGTTCAAAACGTGACTTGTCCTCTGAACTGTAGGGGTACCCGGGTGTATATGGAATGATTCAGTCGAACTGAACGCACTGTTTCCTAGTTCTACTGACATAACCCCAATTATCGGTACCTTTTCTGCGGCCTGCCCTGTTGTCACAGCATTAGCTGGTGCAATCACGACAACTGCTGCAACCGCAACCATCAACACCGTGAGGGCTACCAGATGTTTCAATGTTTGTAAATTGAAAGGTTATTATAAAGACATCTGGTACAAAATTCAAACAGTCATAAGATAGAGTACCGTATCTTCTGACCTTGAGAAATAGCTTTTCTGAGGGCTCTACCCTGCACCGATTTGGCTTTTACCTGTATGATTCCGTTCTTTGATACCTTGGCTATGAATAGGGGAGAGTCTTCGACCAAAACTTCCACTTCTTTTTCCTTAAATTCACTTCCGACGTGAAGATTGATCTTGTTGGCCGTGACTTCAGCCCCCAGGGTCTCCGATGCCTTGAAGTTCGTTTCCTCTATGTCGATTGGCATCCCTATGTCTTGTTCCAGTCCCCTTACCCTTGCTCCCCCTTTTCCAATCACTTCTCCCATGTATTGCTCGGGAACGTAAAGCTTGAGCCTTCCGGAATCCTCGATATCTATCTTGTGTGGTATGTTGTACAGTTCATTTTCTATGTGGCTCACAACTGCTTTCATATCCCTTTTCTGCCTCTTCCGCACAGGAACGACAACTACCTGCTCACCGAAGGTGTATATTTCATAGAGAACGGTACTGGTGAAGAAATCCTTGATCTCTATTACCGGTCTAGCAAGATCTTCCTCGCTCATTCCCGACGGGATCTTTACCGAATAGGATAGATCCAGCACCTCTTTTATGCCGCCATTCTCGATGTATATAATAGTATCAATTATCTGAGGGATCAGTCCGAGCTCAATTTTCCCAACGAACCTCTGCATTGCATCTATTGCTCTCGATGCGTGTATCACGCCGAGCATCCCTACGCCTGCCAACCTCAGGTCTGAGTAAGTGGAAAAGTCTCCTGCTACCCTGATCTCATCAAAGACAGTATAATCTGGCCTTTCCAGTAGGAGTATGTCACCTGTTTTTTCAATTGAACCTTCAAGTGGAGTGAGTTGAGTTATCTCCTGAGAGACCTGCAGGTCCCTCGGTTTTTCAATAGTTTTTACAACCTTACCGAGAGAGTTGTAATACTCGGCAAGTGCCTGAACAAAGGTGCTTTTCCCAGCCCCGGGTTTTCCAGAGACGAGTATGCCCTCAGCCCTGTCTCTGAATCTCTTCATAAGAGATTCTCCGATCTTATAATCTTCAAGTGTGAGCTTCGTTATCGGTCTGACTGCGGTTATCTCAACTCCATCGCTGACTGGCGGCCTCGTAATTATTATTCTGATGTTCTTAAGCTGAACCACTGTCGCCCCCCTGACATCCAGATCTATGAGGCTCCTGCTGTCATTTCTTGCCCTCTCGATGATGTCGTTTGCGATAGAATTAAGCTCGTTTCTGTCGAGAACCGAGGTTCCATACTCAAGATTCCATGTTCCGGGTCTTCCGACCTTCATTCTCGGCTTCGTTCCTTCTTTGAGGTGAACAGACATAGTATCTTCAGTAAAGAACGTCTCGATCTGCCTCGAGAATATCTGGATCGGCTCAAGATAAAGCACCCTTATTCCCTTAATTTCAGCTATAGACTTCTGAATGAAGTCTCCAGTAACTAGAATCGATCTGGTCTCAAGTGCAGACTGGCGGATCATTTCATCTATCTCTCCACTCTTGGCCCTCTTTATTTGCCACTCTGTCGGTCTTTTTCCAATGAAGGAGAGAGATATCTTTCCATCGTCACTCATTTTCCTCAGTCTTTTGAGTTCCTCTAGTCCTGTGAATCCTACGCTTCTTCCTTCGTTAGCTTGGTGCTCAATTTCCGATATCAGTGATTCAGGAACTACGACATCAGCAGGCGTTTTTTCCTTTAGAAACTGACAGAATCTTCCGTCAACTATTACCGAGGTGTCAGGAATGTAAGTTTCTTGTGTTTCCTTTTCCATACCTATACGCTACTCCCACTCTATGGTCCCAGGAGGCTTATCTGTAATGTCATATACCACCCTGCTAATCTCCGGTATACTGTTTGTAATGTCCCTTGAAATCTTTGCAAGGAGGTCCTGGGGTATTGGACTAAAATTTGCTGTCATCCCATCAGTAGAGTCAACGCACCTTATCGCGATCGTTGAGCCGTACACTCTCCTGTCGCCATGCACTCCAGTCGACCTGTCTGCCAATAGCACAGCAAAGTATTGCCAAGGCACCTCTTTCATTTTTGACACGTTAGTCTCTAAGATGGATGTTGCTCTCCTAAGGAGGTCGACTCTTTCCTTTGTGACCTCACCTATGATCCTGACGGCTAGACCCGGTCCTGGGAACGGTTGTCTCATCCTCGGGATCCCATAATATTCTGCTATCTGTCTAACCTCGTCTTTGTACAGGTCTCTCAATGGTTCTATGATCTTCAGGTTGACGACATTAGGAAGCCCTCCAACATTGTGATGGCTCTTGATTGTATCCCTTAGCCCGCCCCCTGATTCTATCCAGTCAGGAGCAATAGTTCCCTGAACCAGGTATTTTGCATCAAAAATACGCGCTTCCCTCTCAAATACATCTATGAAGGTCTTGCCGATCCTCTTCCTCTTGGCCTCGGGATCAATTATCCCCTTTAGCCTTTCGAGGAACAAATCTTCTTCCTGTACTATCTTGTGATTTATTTCAAGTCTTGAAAGAGTGTCTCTGACATCCTTTTCTTCCCCGAGCCTCATCAGGCCCGTATCAACATAGATTGCCAAGACCTCCGAACCAAGAGCTTCGGATACAATTTTAGCCGCGACAGTGCTGTCAATTCCACCTGAGACGGCAATAACGGCCTTTCCACTCACTTCTTTCCTGATCTTTTGAATGGCTGCCGAAATAAACGCTTCAGGTGAGAACAATTCAGATCCGTTTAGGTCTTTAACAGTACGGCGAGGAATATCAGGAGAGCGATGACAGCACCAACGATTGCCGATACGAGGTACAGCACCCCGTTATAAATGACGTAGGTGAGGCTGACATTCAACGCAGACCTTGCAAAAATGGTAATCAACCATATCACTATTCCTACTACTCCAAGCACAATTCCGAACGTTCTTACCTTTCCTGAGCCAAAATAAGCGGCGAAAATGCCAAGAACTAGCAATGAAAGCCCTAATATTAAGAGCAACATTGCAACAAAGATTTCAGCAAATGACGAAACCATATTATTACCTACATTTTTATTCCTGTAAGCGTCTTCGTATCCAAAATACCTTCGATCACTCTTATCTTTTCCATCACTATCTGACCCAACTCCGTGAAATCCTTCGTCTCCAGTTTTGCAATAAGGTCGTATTCTCCGAAGAGCGGATGCAGTTCCACGATCTCCTTTATCTTCAACAATTCATTGTACACTTGATGTTCCTTTCCTGGAACTGTGCTGATCAGAACAAAACCAACAGCCAGATTAACCACCGACGTTTAATTGACTGGTCTTATAAAAGGCTTTTCGAGATTTACGGTCCATTGGCCGTGATTCAATTTTCTTTAGGAGCCTGGAGAAGGGATAAAATGACAGAATGTTGGAGATTTCTGTAATAGCGTTCCCGATTTAGCTCACGCGTGCCAACAAAATATTTTAACTCAGAATTACTGACGAAGTCATGCCTTTAGTAGATATCGACCTAATCATTGGTGGACCTCAGGGAGGGGGAATAGATAGTGCAGCTCAAATTGTCATCCGAGCTTTCTCTATCGCGGGATATGAGGCATATGGGATTAGAGAGTATTACTCTAACATTAAGGGAAGACATAGCTACTTTCACGTTAGAGTAAAAGATTCTCCGGTCCGCAGCCTGAGATATCCGGTGGATCTTCTTGTTTGTCTGGATTATGAGAGCCCGTTTGTCCACATGGAGGATGTGTCTGAGAAGAGCAAGGTTCTCTATGATGAGGACCTTGTGAACACGAAAATCGAACAGGTCCTCACTATGGAGCCCGAGACCAAAAAACACATTATAGAAAAGCTGAAGGAAAACGGGTTCGAAACTACACTTGCGGGTGCAGTAAACTACATGAAAAAAAGGGGAGCTACCCCCTATCCAGTATCCTTCAGAAATCTCGTCGTGGCAGCTCTGGGTCCAAATAAACCTCCAGCAAGGTACGCAAACACGCTTGGTGCGTCTTTAGCCATGGCCCTTATGGGCCTTCCTCCCGAATTCACTTCGAGGGGGATTGAAAGTGTGTTCGGAAGGAAGAGGGAAGTGCTGGAGGATAACGAGAAAATAGTCAAGTCTGGTTACGACTTCGTTAAAACTCACAACTCTGTAAATGTCAAGGACCTTCCAGTGAAGGCTGCCAAAGACAAGTACATCCTGACTGGGAATGAGGCAATAGGCATAGGAAAGGTAATCGGCGGATTAAAACTTCAAACTTACTATCCGATAACTCCTGCGGCCGACGAGAGTTTCTTCCTCGAGGGACACGATTATTTTGAGCCAGTTATGGGGGAAGACATCGATGTAGAAAACGAAGTTCTCAAGAATACTGGTGTCGTCATCGTTCAAGCAGAGGACGAAATCGCTGCAATTGCTATGGCAATCTCAGGGGCTATGACTGGAACAAGAACTGCCACTGGTACATCAGGACCCGGGTTCTCCCTTATGGCAGAGGCCCTGGGCTATGCTGGAATAAACGAGGTTCCGGTCGTCGTGACCCTTTACCAGAGAGGTGGGCCAAGCACGGGACTTCCAACAAGGAATTCACAAGCGGATCTTCTGTTTGCGATAAACGCAGGTCATGGTGAATTTCCAAAGATAGTTTACTCGTCTGGTGATGTCCCGGAGGCAATCGAGGACGCTATAAGGGTATTCAACTACGCAGAGAAATTTCAGGTACCAATCATACACATCCTGGACAAGAATCTGGCTAACTCCTTCTTCCTCGTAGACGACCTGGATTACAGCAAAATAAATATAGAACGCTGGAAAATTGGGAAAAATATAGAGAATTTTGAGCGGTTCAAATTGACTGCAGATGGGGTCTCTCCTATGGGACTCTTCGGTAAGAACATAATTTGGCTAACCGGGGATGAACACAGTGAACTAGGTCACATAACCGAGGATCCGGAGACCAGAGATGCAATGATGGTCAAGAGGATGACAAAGCTGCAGACAATCCTGCGAGAAATACCGGATGAGGAGCAGGTTGAATTCATCGGTGATAAAGACGCAGACGTTACCCTTCTTTCCTGGGGAAGTAACAAAGGAGTCATTCTGAGCGTGTTTGAAAGACTCAGGGCAGAAGGAGTGAAAGCAAACCTGGTCTACGTGAAGTTGATGAACCCATTCCCTGCAGAACTGGTTAAGAAGTATCTCGCAAATGCTAAGACCATAATAGATCTTGAAAACAACTATACTGGACAACTAGCGACACTTGTGAGGCAGAATTGTCTAATAGAAATAGAAAACTTCATACTGAAATACAATGGAAGGCACACGACAGATGATGAGGTTTATGAGGGGATCAAGCGTATTCTTGAAAAGAAAGAAAATAGGGTGGTGATGATTCGTGGCGCATAATTTCAGGACGGATCTATGGGTAGATTGGTGCCCTGGATGCGGTGATTTCGGTATTCTTGCAGCACTTCAGCAGTCCATGACAGAACTCAACAAGAAACCTGAGGACTTCGCAATATTTTCAGGCATAGGCTGCTCTGCTAAAACTCCTCACTATATAAACGCTCCCGGGATGCACACACTTCATGGCAGGGTAATTCCGTTTGCAACCGGTGTTAAATTAGCAAATCCGAATCTTACTGTAATTGCGGACGGAGGGGACGGAGACTTACTCAGTATAGGAGCAGGTCACTTCGTTGCTGCTGGGAGAAGGAACGTCGACATGACTATAATCATTCACAATAACGGAGTGTATGGGTTGACAAAGGGTCAGGCATCTCCTACTCTCCCAAGGGGGGAGAAGACGAAGGGTCTTCAGAGACCTAACATATTCGACTCCTTGAATCCCGTTGCACTTGCCCTATCAGTCGGGTACACGTTCGTGGCGCGGGCTTTTTCGTTCGACGTAAAAAATACAAAAGATATAATTTTAAAGGCAGTGAAGCATAGAGGGACGTCTGTAATAGATTTACTTCAACCATGCCCGACATACAACGACATAAATACAAAAGAGTGGTACGAAGAGAGGGTCTACTACCTGGACAAGGACCCGACGTGGGATCCCGTCGTTAAAGTTGCAACATCAGAAGAGGCTGAGAAAAAATATCTGCAAGCAATCCAGAAATCGCTGGAGTGGGGAGAAAAAATACCTCTGGGAGTACTCTATCAGAACGACCTCGTTCCTTCGTTCGGCGACAGAATTTCGGATCACATTTCAAACTATTTTGAGGTTCCTCCGGCCCTGTCCCCGATCCTAAACTCTGAAGGACAACCAATAGCAAGAATGGAGAAGATATTCGCGGATAGGTTAATCCGAAGATGAATATTGGGGGTCACCTCTCTACAAAGGATGGGTTCTCAAGGCTGCCAGAGAACGCCCGTGCACTTGGGCTGAGAACCTATCAGTTTTTTTCAAAGAACCAGATGCAATGGAAGGCTCGTCCCCTTGACGGGAATGAGGCGTTGGCACACGTAACTGCAGCGAAAAAGGCAGGAATATCTGATGAAGCAATCCACGCGTCATACCTCTTGAACTTAGGAAGCCCGGAAGATGGAAAGTGGAAGATGTCATACGATGCATTTGTTGATGAAATCAAGAGGGCAGACCAACTAGGAGTGCCTCTACTCATATTTCACCCCGGTGCGCACATGGGTTCAGGAGAGGAAAATGCGCTTAAGAGGATCTCTAAAGCAATGAATTCTGCCATAGAAGACACGAAAGGGATGAGAGTAAAATTGACCGTCGAGAATACTGCCGGGCAAGGGTCGGTTGTTGGAAGTTCTATTGATCACCTTGCTTACTTAGCTAATAACACCAATAACCCGGAGAGAACTGGTTTCTGCATAGACACCTGTCACGCCTATCAAGCGGGATACGACATAAGCAACAATCTGGATTCTTTCCTTTCTGAGTTCGATGAAAAGGTAGGAATAGAAAAGATCAGTGCGTTTCACCTGAATGACTCCAAGTATGAATTCAACAGGCATCTTGATCGTCATGAAAATCTCGGAAAAGGGAAATTATCCAAAGAATTCTACATAAATCTCTTTAATGAAAGGAGGATTGCAAATGTCCCTGCTTTTCTTGAGACACCAGAAGGAGAGGAAGGGTACCCTAAGGATCTAAAATTTCTAAAATCACTAGGAATAAAGATTTGATAATTCCCCAATCTCCAATTCTGCGTTCTGATTTTATTAGATACTTTCTGTCTACTGAATCTTACTTCGAGTACCATAGTACTTTTGAAACCAGAGATCATTGTAGCCCTCCATCTCACATTTGCGCCTGCCAATTTCCCCACACAATTCGGGTTAGCTCCCGAACATTTTCGGAAGTGAGCCTGCAGGAAATGCGGATGCGCTGATCAGCCCATTGCCTATTACTGTATACCCTAAATCTCCGTTAAGTGAAAAACTCTGAAAATCCAGAAATATGAAAACTGTTTGCACGGAAGGTCAACGTTGGGGCACCTTTCCCTAAGTTCTTCAATGAGACCTCCTACCAAAGCTCTAATTCTGCATCAATTATAATTATCCTGCCCAGTGGTATGCTAGAATCATCTTGAAATCAAGAAAGATTGGTTAAACCCAAAGTCGTGCGAGTCAAGGGCACTGCTACGAAGATAATCACTACATTACAACCCGTGGGTGACTCCCTTTTCCACTAGTTTTTTGGCCTCCCTGATGATGCTATCAGAGATACGTTCTCCGAATCCCTGTATTCTCTCTAATTCCTTTGGAGTTGAATCGGCTATCCTTTCGAGGTTGAAACCATTCATCATCAGTCTCCTAGCCCTCACTCTTCCCACATTCGGTAGAAACACCAGTGGAATCAGGTCTTGTTGTATTCCGTTAGATATCCTGTAGTTGAGAGCTCTCAACTCTGTTCTTCCCACATTAAGTGCCCTGGAAATCTCATATAGAGAATGAGATAACCAGTCAGCTATCTCTACTCTGTTCCTCAGATCTGCAGGCCATATGTGATATTTTTCGACTATTGCGTCCTCAGGCAGCTCGTCTATCCAATCGCTCAGTATTAGAGATACCTTCATCTGCTCGGGTTCTGGATGAAATGGAAGATTGGATGGAGGTATGTAAGGGAAATTTTCACTCTCTGAAACGTAAAGCGATGGCATATCGGGTGTTGAACATATTCCAAGAAGTATATCATCTACTTCCTTTAGTGGGACGGTATCCCTGAGAATGACTCCTGTAAGGGGATCAATGTACAGTTCCGATACTTTTCTCCCGAATGGAGTCGGTCTATACGAGTCACTTCCCTTGATCATGTCATTGTCCTTCAGGAATTCAATGCTTCTCTTGATCCATTCTTCAAGTTGCATCCCCTCGTGAAAAGCAAGGGTCGTCGAAAAGAATTTGTTGAGAGACTGTAGGTCCTTGCTCATGCCAGAGGAAATCAGTCCGAGTACGTGCATCCTAATCTTGCTCTCATTTATCCTAGATGTGATACTCTCAAGTTCTCCGTTGATGTACGTTGAATATACCTCTTGAAGGCGAACCTTCGAAGAATAGATGTAACCATTCCCAATCCTATCATACTTTACTCTTCCGGCCCTTCCTAGCATCTGTTGAACTTCCAGGTTCGGGATCGGTACGGAAGAAAAGCCATCGTATCTATAGACGTCCTTTATAACCACAGATCTCGCCGGAAGATTAAGTCCTGCAGCCAGAGTGGTCGTCGCCACTATAACCTTTATTCTCCTTTCCTTGAACAACCGCTCCACCAATCTTCTCTGTTCTGACAGCATCCCCGCGTGATGGTACCCCACTCCTTTTCTGATTAAAGGAACTAGTTTTTCGTACCCGGGTGTGTCCGGGTCATAAGTCAAATTTGACAGCGTTTCTCTCTCCTCTGCACTCAAAGTTGACTCTACAAATCTACTGACTTTCTCGGCAGTACTTTCTGCGGATTTTCGGGACCGAACAAAGATCAATGTCTGACCGGAATCGCTCAGAGACTCGACCACAAATTCCTCAAAGGAATAAATATCAGAAACAAGCAAACCGTCCTCATCGACGATTGAGTCGGAAGTTAAGACATATCTCCTAAGAGGTACAGGTCTGAAATCACTTGTCACTTCAAGTGCATTTAACCAAAATGCTATATCACCCACATTTTTCACGGTCGCAGACATCGCGATAAACTGTGCCCCTTCTACCAGGTACCTTATTTTTGAAATGACGATTTCAAGGGTGCTCCCGCGTGTTTCATCCAAAATGTTGTGGATTTCATCAAACACCACAAACCCCAGGTTATCAAAGACTCCGGGGTTGTTCCTCAGGAGAGAGTCGACCTTTTCAGACGTGGAAATTATGACATCATACTTTTTCAGGTAGTTGGATGGCCTGTCGTAATCGCCCGTACTTATGCCTATATTCAATCCGAATTCTTCAAAAAATTTCAGATCTTCGTACTTCTCTTCAGCCAATGCTCTCAAAGGGACAACGTAAAGTGAACGAAGTCCCCTCTTCCAAGCCCTCAGGATTCCAAAATAGGCCACGACCGACTTTCCCGAAGACGTAGGAGTTGCTAGAAGAAGTGATTCCCCTTTTGATAGAATCTTAATCCCTTCTACCTGCAAAGGGTATAGTTTGTTTATTCCTTCTTTATTGAGATATCTTACGAATTCTTCTGGAGCAGGAAATCCTAGATCCAATTCTTAAATTACCTCTTTTCCCATTGGATCTCTGAGTACCTTAGGTATAACTATTGAACCATCCTCTCGTTGGTTGTTCTCCACTATTGCGACCAGGGTCCTGGTGGTTGCTATAAGCGTTGAATTGAGAGTGTGCACGTAAATGTTTCCTTCCTTTCCTCTGTATCTGACCTTGAGTCTCCTCGCTTGATAATCAAGGACGTTCGATGCGCTGACTACTTCCCTAAACTGTCCCTGAGCAGGATACCATGCCTCGATGTCGAACTTCCTCGATGCAACATTTCCTAAGTCTCCAGTTGCAATATCAACTATGCGGTACGGTATCTCGAGAGCCCTGTAGAATTCCTTTGCATTTTCCAAGAGTCTTTCGTGATAGCCCTTAGAATCCTCAGGCTTAACGAAAGCAAATTGCTCAATCTTATTGAACTGATGAACTCTGAAAATGCCCTTGGTGTCCTTTCCATGCGCTCCAGCTTCCTTCCTAAAACATGGCGATATCCCCGCGTACAAAAGCGGAAGGTTTTCTTCCTCAAGTATAGTGTTTGAGAGGAAAGCCGCTATTGGGTGCTCTGACGTAGCGATTAGGTAAAGATCCTCTCCCTCAACTTTGTAGAGGGTGTCCTCAAAAGCCGTGAAATCTGTCGCTCCGTTCGTCGCCTCTTTGTTCATCATGAATGGAGGTTCAAGCAGTGTGAACCCTTTCTTTTGAAGGAATTTCAATGCATAATTCTCGAGAGTTGATTCTAATAGGACTAGGTCGCCTAACAGATAGTAGAATCTTGAACCGGCTACTACGGCTGCACTTTCCAAATTTGCAAGGCCTCTCTTTACCAGCAAATCCACGTGACTCTTTGCCTTGAAGTCAGAAAGTTCATATCGCATCCTTCCGCTGCTCTGCTCAACGAAGGTTTCAACATCGTCTCTAAAGACCTTGGCCGTTCCTTCGAAATATACTGCTAAGTTTCCTGTCTCATCTCTGGCTACTGGTGCAGAATTATCGACGATGTTAGGAATCTTCTTGAGAACATCATCTCTTCTTGTTTCTGTCTCTCTAAGCTTGGTGTCCAAATTTTCTATTTCCCTGTCAATCTCCGCTGCCTTTTCTTTTATGCTATCTGCATTTTCTCCTGCCCTGACCCTATCGCCAATCTCCCTGACAAGCTTGTTCTTGTCTGCCTTGAGATTATTACTCTTTCTCAGAAGTTCTCTCCACTCGGAATCAAGTTTTATGGCTTCCTTTATGATTCCATCGTCCTGGAATCTCCTTTTCTGGCTTTCAAAAAGAATCTCAGGGTTTTTTCTGAGAATATTAACGTCTATCACAGATTGGCAACGTATTCGCTCTAATATAATTTGTTTGTTTACGGATAGCTCGGTAAGAGATCATTGCTTAGACTTCTCTATGCCCCTGCTGTAAAAAACTTTGGCAAGAAGTCTGATGCCTTCAAACTTGTCCACTGTGAAGTTCCCGGAGAATCTTGGTATTCTGCTGAGTCTGATGAATTCCGCCATGAGCATTTCCAGATCGGATCCCATGCGGAGCAAATAACCCACTGTGCTGCTCTTTGCACGGAGGAGAACATCTTCTTCGTCAGTGTCCTCTATTTCTTTGGACAAGAAGGCGGCTAGAAATCCTGGATCAGGAGCGTCCCGTTTGAGAATTATCGATGACCCTAGGTCAGAGTAGTACCGCATCAGTTTGACGTAGTTTTCCCTCCATTCATTGTCAATGATCATCAGTTGACCAAAATCTGAAATTATGCAATCATAGTGTCTAAAGAATTCCCACACTCCAGAATCATACTCTTCCATGGTGTTTGTGATAAGGCACTTAAACTTTGGAAATTCAGAACTTTCACTCATTTTTAACCTGACTAAAACCATCGGTCAATACTTAAACTTTTCTTTGTTTCGAGATTGTCAATTCTCCGTTGATATACCCGATTAATAGTATATTTTTAACCCTTAAGGTGTGAAATATCCAAGTGATTGATTACGAAAAGTTCTTGTGAGTGCCCTAATGCGCTCTTATGGAAAGCGTTGATCTAAAAATTAAAGAACTCCTTTCAAAAAATGGTGTTGCTTTCGAAAGCATAGAGCACCCCGCATGCGGAAGTGCTGAGGAATATCATAATACGTTGCACACAAGATACGAACAGCAAGTAAAAGCTCTGCTCGTTCAATACAAGGGTCGGGGGTTCAAGGGTTTTGCGGTAGTGGCAATACAGGCACAGAAGCGGGCAAATTTAGAACTCATAAAAGAGCTCCTGAATGCAGACGAGATAAGACTGGCAGATAGGAATCAGCTCAAGGATATAACAGGTTGCAACTTCGGTGAACTGCCACCAGTTGGCAGCATTTTCAACTTAAAATTATTCCTGGATAAGGACCTATTGAAAGAACAGAAAGTATACTTCAATGCAGGAAAGTTAGATTTTTCAATTGCTTTAAATCCTATTTCACTTAAAGAAATAGAAAAACCAGTAATGTTTTGATCTTGACTTTACCTCATATTTTCAACTTATAATTGACATTCTCTTTGTTTCAATCTGTAAGCATCATATTCGAACTGTCGAGAGGGTGGTAAAGTGGTGTTTCAATTAGTGAATCTGCAAAATCATATGAGGGAAATCGCTTTTAGGTAGGAGAACGCTACTGTTTTGCCAGAGCTTCCTTTATCTTTTGGGAAAGCAGCTCTGAAATCTCCCTACCTTCGAATCGTCCCCTTACCTGTTTCATTACCGTTCCCATAAGAAGTTTGAATGAGTCTTCCCCTCTCTCTTTAATCAACTCTTTATTGTCACTGACCACCTTCTCCACAACTCTTACCAGTTCAACGTTGCTCTCCCCCTTTATTTTGAAATCCATTCCGATCTCCCTTCTGCCATTTTCGTCCTGTATCCAAAGTGCAGAACCGACACGTCGATCTTTGACCAGAATTATTTTCCTGTTTTTGGAAAGATCGAATTCTCCGTCCCTATAAAGTGATTCAAGTGATTCCGAAGGTATGTTCCCCATTGCGTACCTTGCTAGTAGGTTTCTAGCCCCGTCAATGTCAGGAGACTCTGTTGAATAAACGACTGAAAGAAATTTTGCACAGACCTTTGGGTTTCCGTAATCCCTGACGACTGATTCAAGTATTTCATCATACTCTTTCCATAGGGAGTTGAAGGCCTCCTGCCTCGGGATGCCGAGGGATTCGAGATATTCAACTCTCTGTTCTACCGTTGGAGGAATCTTCTTCTCTACGTCCTTCAGATAGTTCGAATCCAGAGGGATTAGGGGTATGTCAGTTTCGGGGTACATTCTTGAACTTCCCGGGAGCGGTCTCAAGAATTTTGTCCCAGTTTCAGTGGCACCTCTAGTTTCGGCAGGCACTCCGTTCAATGATTCTAGAATTCTTCTTTGTACAATCTCAATGCACTCTTCTATCCTGGCAGCTTCCAGAACCACCAATCCAAATGCATCTTCGTTTTTAACTCCGAGTTTTCGAGATATCTCTAGCTTCTCTCTCTCCTCTATTCCATAGTTTGGAAGCTCATCAGAATGGATGAACCCCCCAATTCCTACCGCCCTGAGTCTTTCTGCTATTTCGCGCCCCAGTCTGAACTTTCCGTTGTTTAAGATACCCGAAAGTCCTGGGAGGCTGAACCCATAAATTTTCTTACCGCTCTTAACGCCATTGGTGAATATTTCAGATTTCTTGAAGAAGTCTGATGATGTCAAGTCTTCTAATCGCAGATCGGCAGAGACCGCTCTGTTCTTGAGTATACCAGCAATCTCCACCAGAGACTCCTGTCTCTCTATCTCCTTTGCCAATACCTTCTCGATCTGAGAGAGGGATTGAACACCTTTTATCTCAACCCTGTTCCCGCCTCTGATTGAAACATTCAGATCCTGTCTTATGCTGCTAGCTTCTCTCCTGATCATTCCACTCTGCCGGACGGCCAGCCCAATACTCTGCGCAACTTCTCTCGCTTCTTTAGGCGAACGAATATCTGGATCCGTCGCAATTTCGATTAGGGGAATGCCAAGCCTGTCCAGCGAATATACTACCTTGCTCCCATCCTCTCTTACCTTCTTACAAGCTTCTTCTTCCAGGGTGACGGATGTTATTCCAATGTTCTTAGAATCCGTCCTGAAGCTACCGTGAAGTCCAATTATTCCGGTCCTCTGAAATCCTGAGGTATTGGATCCATCTATGACTATCTTCCTCATGAAATGAACGTTATCTACTATCTTGCAGCCAAGTATGAGGGAGACTATTATAGCCGTCTCCAGTGTTTCCTTCCCCGGAGGATGAGGAGGCTCTTCATCCATCTCCACCAGGCAGGAGTTTTCCGTTCTGATGTACTCGAAAACTTTCCCCTTCATGGATTCCTGAAGAGCCGCGACATCCTTTTCAGACCTTTCTCCAGAGACGACGGTAAGTCTTCTGACAAAAGTCCCAAGCTCTTCATTTCCTTCTTCCCCCTGGCATTCGCAAAATAGTTTTCTTCCGCTTACTTGAAAGTGTATCTCAAGACCAATTTTCACATCATTCTGTTCGTCTTTCAGCAATCTCACCCCTGAGGTTCTTTACCATGAGATTACGAGCAGTTTGAATATCGTAATTTCCCAGCAGGAATGACAGCTTTGTGTAAGCAACCTCTGGGAGCATATCTTGGAGTGGGATCACACCAGCTTCAAGAAGGTTCCTACCAGTCGAGTAGACATCGAGATTGACACTCCCATAAAGGCATTGCGTGGTCATCCCGATTATTTTCCCCTGGGAGACGTACTCCTTCACTCTGGGAACGAATCTATTAGAAATATGACCCAAGCCAGTTCCAGCTATTACAAGTCCATCATTGGTTTCTGCAAACTTGTGGAACAGCTCTTCGCTCAGCCCAGGATAGAAATAAAGAAGACCGACCCTTTCGCTAATCTTTTCATAAATCTTCATCGGTTTGTCATTAATTTTCTCATAACTTTTCCAATGTATTTCGAGGTCCTTGTCTATGGTGCCTATCGGCTCGGAATTGATGCTCTTAAAGGCATCTCTTCTGGAAGAATGCATCTTCCTCAACCTGACCCCAGAATGAATGGATAGACTGTCGTCGTTTGTGGATGCGTGCATCACAACACAGACTTGTCCAACATCGGACTGTGCGACCTTGACTGCACCCTTCAGGTTAAAAAAGGCATCGGAAGAAGGACGGTCTGGAGATCGTTGGGAAGCAGTAAAAACCACAGGTGCCTTTGGATTTTCAATCAAGAATGAAAGTGCTGAAGAGGTAAAGGACAGAGTGTCAGTTCCGTGAGTTATTGTCACTCCTTCCCCCTGACTGATCTTGTCGTACACTTTTTTCGCTATTCTGAGCCAATCAGTCTTTTTCATATCTTCTGAGAGAATGTTCAGTACGATTTCCGCTTCAATGGTTGCAATCTTCGCCAGTTCTGGCTGAGCATAAAGCATCTCCTGGGACGTCTTGGCGGGCTTAACTGCCCCAGTTTCATAGTCGACATAACTTGCAATCGTTCCACCCGTCCCAAGCACAAAGACACGTTTCCCCTTCCCTGCTGGACTCTCTGCAAGGGGTATTTTCGGCACGTGCTTCGATAACAAGCGAATGGAACCTATACTGGAATTCTCAAGGGAAAGGTTGTAACCATTTTGAAGCTTGATCACTGTTATCCTTTCGTCCTTTGAAATGAACGTCCCTGAGAATGTTGATCCTTTCCAATTAATTTCTACTTTATCCCCCGATTCAAAAGCATCGGACACAATATGGGATGTTTAATTCATAAAAAAACTTGCTGTGGTCCGCTTCACTTTCGGATAGATGCATAACTTAGAAAAATAGTATGGCTGGAATTTAAAATTGAGGATGCAGCATAGTACAGTCGGAAATAACTCAGGGAGTGGTCTGTAAGACAGATTAATCATAAACCTGATGGTGTCTCACCCTCTTCTTATCCAGAATGCATTCACTAGTCTCAGATTCAGAGGCAGTTTGGAACAGAGAACACGGTATTGCGGATTGGGCCTTTTCTGCGGAATCATAACCACCTTCCAAAGTTGTAGACTGGAATAGAACACAAGGATAATCTTTGGAAATGGTTTAATCGTAGTGTTAATTCAGTTTTATGCGTCCCTTACTAATCGGACGATTTCAGCCGTTCCATAATGGCCATATGTGGCTTGCAAGGAAGATTATCAATGAGTATGGCTCCATTATCATTGGTATTGGGAGTGCTCAGGAGTCTCACACGCTCGCAAATCCGTTTACCGCAGGTGAAAGGCAGTACATGATACAGAGAGCTATGGAATCAAATTCTATTCACGACTATTACTTGGTTCCCATCGAGGACCTATACAGGAACAGCCTATGGGTCAGCCATATACTATCTCTTACGCCACCCTTTGACATCGCAATTTCTGGTAACCCTCTCGTCAAGAGACTGTTCCATGAAGCAGGGAAAAATGTTCTCGAACCAGAGATGAAGTCAAGAGAATCGTATTCAGGTAGGGAGATTAGGAGAAAGATTATAGCAGGAGAAAGGTGGGACGACCTGGTACCGGATGCAGTTTACAAAGTAATTTTGGAAATAGACGGAGTGAAACGACTCCAGGACCTCTCAAAGACCGATGAAGTTAATAGGTGAATAAAAATCAGGTTAAAATGAAAGAAATGGAATTTGTGGTTGTAGACAAAGGGAAGGATTTTATCGTATATGAGGTACTCCATAATGACAATACTATCCTCCGGCCACTGATTGAGGAAATTGAGAATGACAGCATGGTCGAGAATGTCAGATATTATTTCGAACATCCATATCTTTCTAATCCTAAAGTTCATATCAAGGTGAAACAGGGCAAACCCCAGGCGGCCCTGAAAAGAAGCCTAAGAAGAATGGAAAAAATTTATGAGAACTTGTACGGGCAGTACAAGAAGTTAGACTCTTAGCTTCGCAACTACAATTGCGAGTTATGAAAGTTTTTATCTGCATTACTGATACGATTCTATGTACCACTCGGATCCTCAAGTCATAGAAATAGACAAGTTTGTGTCCAATAATCCTCTCGTAATACTCGGATTCGTCGAATCGACCACTCTGGGACTTCTAACATCGTCGTACATCATAGAACAGATCGAACTCCATCAAATTGCGCAGATCAAGAGCGTCCATATACCACCTGTGACTGTGTTTGTGGGCGGAAAGATGAGGACCCCATTTAGGATATACGGAAATAAAGAGGGTACTATAATGGTAATTACTTGTGAAGTTCCTGTTGACGATGAAGGACTGTACGAAATATCATCAGTCCTCGTGAAGTGGCTCGAAGGGATAAACCCAAGTCAGATCATTGTCATTGACGGGATCCCTGCAAAGGGTCTTCTGGACAAGAGGACGGTATATGCTGCAGCAGAATCGACTCTGTTAAAGAAACTCTCTGGAATAGGAGTAGAAAGTGCAGGTTCCGCAATCATTTCAGGTATAGGTGGAGCCCTTATCAACGAGTCCATCGGCAAGAAGATTAGTTCGTTGTCTTTGATGACAGAGACATCCATAGACATACCAGATCCTGGCGCGGTTTTATCGATTGTCGAGGTGCTGAACAAGGGATTCGGACTGAAGATTGGCACTGACATTCTTGAAGAATCAGTGAAAAAGCTTCAAGAACAGACCAACGAGATCATCGGTAAGTTCAATCAGATTCAGAAGGACAAGGCACAGAAATCGCCCGAGCAGTCGATGTACGTTTAGTGCAGTGATAGACAATCCATCTTTAATCCTTTGGAAAGATCTGGCATGGTGCTCAACATCTCGGTGATTGGAGGAAGCGAAATCCCCCAAGAAACGTGTGAAATTGCAAAAGAAGTTGGAAGACTTCTTGCCAAATCCGGTGTGACCGTTTTCTGTGGTGGATTGACCGGAGTAATGGAATGCGTTGCAAAGGGCGTAAGGGAAGAGAACGGACTGGTTATAGGGATACTGCCTGGTAACAGGTCTGAAGACGGAAACAAGTATCTATCAGCCGCTATTCCCACAGGTCTGGGTTACGCCAGGAATTTCTTGGTAGTAAGGGCTGGCAAGGTCGTGATAGCTATCGACGGATCGACAGGTACAATTTCAGAGGCCTCATTTGCGCTTGCTGAGGGTAAGAACGTAATCGCAATAGATGGCATGGAACTTACTCCAAAGAAGAAAAGCGAGGGAAGATATATAAGAGTCAAGACTCCCAGAGAAGCAGTAGATCTTGCAATAAAACTAGCATCGGAAGTCTAGCTTAGAGTCATTGTGCGAAGTTAATGGGAGACCGAGAGTAAAATCCGTTATATCAAGTATGCAATATTCGTAAATGTTTATTAATTCATTTTGACTGTTTGTATATGTCATCCAATTCCTTCCTGAATGAAGCTCTGTGGATTAGACAAAAAGCGGTAGAACATACAGAATTGTTCAAGAATTCGATACCACTAATTGCAAGCGAAAATCTGATGAGCCCTCTCACGAAGGAGATGGTAATCTCGGATTTTAACAACAGGTATGCAGAGGGTCTTCCGGGTCATAGATATTACCAGGGGAACAAGATTGTAGACGAAATGGAAACAAGAGTTGAAGAACTGGTCAAGACGTTGTTCAGGTCAAAGCAAGCAGACGTTAGGCCCATATCTGGAACCAATGCTAACCAAGCGCTCGTGTTTGCTTTTCTGCAGCCCGGAGAAACGATCCTGACCCCCAGCCTTGATTCAGGTGCACACATTTCTTCGGCCCAGTTTGGAGCGGTTGGAATGAGGGGATGCAACATAAAGAACATGGCATTCGACACGGAACTTATGAGAGTAGACATAGATGGAACTAGAAAGGCAATACTTTCAGAAAAACCTAAAGTAGTGTTGTTTGGTTTTTCAGTATTCCTATTTCCGGCTCCTATCAAAGAACTCAAGGATACGATCGACGAAGTTGGAAGCACGGTATGGTACGACGGAGCCCACGTACTCGGACTGATAGCTGGCAAAAGGTTTCAGGATCCTATTAGAGAAGGCGCAGACGTAATCTCTGGTAGCACGCACAAGACTTTCCCCGGGCCCCAACATGGAGTCATAGTTGGAAACACAGCCGATGAAAAGTGGAAAAAAGTGAGGAGAGGGGTCTTTCCAGGGGTCATATCGAACCATCACATAGGAGCAATGGCTGGCCTTGGGCTCACTGCTGCAGAGATGATGGAGTTTGGAGAATCTTACGCATCGGCTATAATAGAAAATGCCAAGACGCTTGGGAAGGAACTGTACTCCAGGGGGTTCAATGTCCTCGCTGAAAAGAGTGGGTTTACTGAGAGCCACACGCTTCTTATAGATGTAAAGAAGCAAGGGGGAGGGAGACAAGTTGCCGAAGTGCTAGAAAGGAACTTCATAATACTAAACAAGAATATGATCCCTGGAGATGACAATACTAAAGCCCAGAATCCATCAGGAATAAGAATCGGCACACAGGAGGCAACCAGAATAGGAATGGGGAAGGGTGAGATGTCCCATATTGCAGACCTGATTTATAGAGCGGTGAAGGGTGCAGACGTAAGAGAGGAAGTCTTAGAGCTGAAGAGAGAGTTTCAGGAAGTCAAGTACTGTTATGGAAAGGAGAACGGATACGATTTCGTAGAACTGTATCATTAGGGACTAGTAGACCATGCAAAGATAAATTAAATTAGTCTCCGATACTTGCCTCTTGATGACCACTCTGAGTGATTCCTTTGATTACATAATGCGTAATTTCGAGAACCTGAAAGAGCTGGACGAGGAGATCGTTAGCAAAGTGAGCAAGGTACTCCTTGAATCAAGAAACATATTTGTCTACGGAGTCGGAAGGTCCGGAATTGTGGGAAGGATGTTCGCCATGAGGCTCGTACAAATGGGACTTCAGGCGTACTTTGTGGGGGAAACTATTGCTCCAGTCGTTACCGATAAAGATTCCGTCGTTTTATTGTCTGGAACCGGAGAGACGCAGGGGGCACTGCTTGTTGCTCAAATCTGCAGACGGGTGAATGCAAAGATAATATCGATAACATCATCAACGGACAACTCGATTTATAAAGCAAGCGATCTGAAGATAGTTCTCAGGACGAACAAATCATCGGATCTTGCACCTCTGGGTACTCTTTTTGAAGCTTCCTGTCACGTGTTGTTAGATTCGATTGTGGCCGTACTTATGAACGAGAAGGGGGAAAAGGAAGCTGATCTGAGAAAGAGACACGCCATCTGGCTATAACAAAAATGAAATAAAGCGACTCTCTCCAGAATTATGCTAAAAGACCTGTCCAGGCTGGAATCAGTTGTTCAAGAAGTGATTACTCACGAAGAATTGAGCGCACTTGATACAGCCAAAGGGTACTGCGGTTTTGAACCATCGGGTCCCATCCATCTTGGGACGGGTCTCTTGTGGACGAACATTATGAACGTTGCAGCGGATGCTGGAATTGAGATGACGGTACTTCTCGCAGACTGGCACGCGGCAATCAATGATAAATTTGGAGGAGACCTGGAAAAAATAAGAAGAAATGCCGAATACATGAGGGAGGGATTTCTTTCTCTGGGCCTAAGTCATAAAGTAAAGTTCCTCTATGCTTCAGAATTAGTAGCCAGCTCTGATTATTGGGCCCTGCTGCTGAGAGTGGCAAAAGCCCTCACAATATCCAGGATAAAACGCGCTCTACCAATACTAGGAAGGAGCGAGGAGGATGCTGACAAGGACTCGTCGAAACTCATATATCCAATGATGCAGGCGACAGATATTTTTTACATGGATCTGGACGTTGCATTCGGAGGAATGGATCAACGACACGTTCACATGCTGGCAAGGGATATTCATAAGAAGGTAGGCAAGAAGGGATTTGTCGCTATACACAGCCCGTTGATATCTTCTCTCAAGGGAGGTAACAGGATGGATCCTATGAACAAGATGAGCAAGAGCAAGGCTGATTCCGCCGTGTTCATCCACGATTCTCCAGAGGATATTTCAAGGAAGATCAGATCAGCTTTCTGTCCTGAGAAGACTGTCGAAGGTAACCCAATTCTTCAAATTTACAAGAATATCATTTTCAATTTCTACAATGACGGAGTGGCCATAGGCGAAAGGGAAGAATACGGATCTTACGGGGATATGGAGAGAGATTTTGTCGATGGCAAGATTCACCCTGCAGATCTCAAGGACAGCCTCTCTCAAAAACTGATAAGCATCCTAGAACCATCTAGGAAATATTTTGAGAGTGATCACAAGAGGAGAGTGCTAATGGAGGAATTTAAATGAGGCCCGTAGAAGACATTCGAATTAAGAAAGGAATGAAGGTGTCGGAACTAATGGACCAGTTCGCAAGTTCCGGAGGATTTACTGCCCCAAAACTTGGAGCAGCCGTAGAGATCATAAGAGAAATGAGGAAGAACAAGGTAGAAACTTTCCTCAGTTTTACGGCAGACATAGTCTCGACTGGTACGAGAGGAGTGATTGTAGAGCTCATAAACTCTGGAATTATCAATCACATAATTACTACCGCAGGGACAGTTGATCACGATCTTGCGAGATCTTACAAGAACTACTACCGCGGGGATTTCATGCTCAACGATGGTCAGCTTCTGAAAGAGAAAAAATACAGGTTGGGGAACGTGGTCATTCCGCAGGACCATTACGGGAAGGTCATGGAGGAGAAGATGATGCCTTTCCTGGGTAGAGAGTATGAGAAGAAGAAAAAGTGGGCAATCAGTGATCTCCTCAGAGACCTTGGAAAAGAGATGAAGGCGGGTTCCATACTGAACTCTGCATATCAAAAAGGGGTAGACATATTCATTCCAGGCTATACTGATGGTTCATTCGGTGCACAACTTTGGTCGTTCTGGGAAATGAATAGGGATTTTTCTATAGATTCCTTGGAGGATGAGCACCGGCTCAGTGAAATCATGTTCAATTCTACCAAAGGCAAGATGGGAGCAATAATTGTTGGAGGAGGGATATCGAAACACCATGTCATTTGGTGGAACCAGTTCCGTGGCGGTCTTGATTATGCTGTATACATAACGACCGCTCAGGAATTTGATGGAAGCCTTTCGGGTGCCCAGCCTAGAGAAGCGGTTTCGTGGGGGAAAATAAAACCAAAAGCAAAGCAGGTGCTGATCGAGGGGGAGGCAACAGTAATTCTTCCCCTCATAGTTTCGTCTCTCTGAGACTTATACAAATCTGTAACTGAAGGATCGTGAATCCAACATTTTCTTCAGCGCATTCTTCTGTAATGAATCGAACGATTTTCCTTCTATCAGGAAGCCCTCTGCACCTATGGTTTTTCGATACATCTCTGATAGCGAATCCGGAGTGAGAGAGGCAAATCGGTACTTTGAGGCTATGTGACCGAAAGCCACACCCTCGTTCATAGCAAGCTTGGTAAATTTACTGGAGTAGTGCATCCCTCCGATTCCGCAATGGATACTCGCATCTTCATCAAACGATTCATAAATAGACCTCGCCATCAGATATCCGATCTCCTTATCCTTGTACTCTGATTCACTCGAACCTATCTCTACGAAGAGAAGCGGATTTTCTGAATAGGGCCCATGATGCGTGGCTTCGTACGTGATTTCGAATCCCAAGTTCTTTGCATACTTATTGATATTTAGCAGGACCCCTCTTGCGTATTTTGCATCGTAGAGAGTCATTTTGTTCTTTTCACCCCCATATTCGTTCGTGTCGAAGTTGCCTGCAGCGTGGACAGTAAGACTCCTTATGTTCTTTAGACTTTTATGCTGACTCGGGATTATAATCAGTTCACCGCTCCGTGCGTTTGCTACCTTTTCTGGATAGTCGTGATAGATTGGATGTTCTTTCAACGGGATTACGTCTACTGAGAAATTTTTCTCAAGGAAATAACTAATGTTACTACCAGCGACGTCATCGCTTCCATATACAACTTTCATCACCATTGATTGAAAATCTATTTAAATTCTTTTATGCAATCTGGTCTGACCAATACATCAATTCTCTAAAGGAAATCCAAAAGAACTTTAATGAAAAGAAACTTTGTGAAATGATGCAAATGGATTCCCAAAGAGTCCCGTCAAGGATCGTCAGCTGGGAAGAAATTGAGAGATGGGCGGAGATAATTGTCGAAAAGATTGGAGGATTCAAGTTTGATTGCGTAATCTCCGTGATCAGGGGAGGGCTCGTCCCAGCCAGGATCGTGGCAGACTATCTGAGCATAAAAGACATTTTCACCCTCAAGACCGAACACTGGGGGATCACAGCGACTCCGGATGGTAAAGCCGCTGTCACTTACCCGATAGTGAAAGATCTCACTGGGAGATCTGTCCTGATCGTCGACGACATAACAGACACGGGTCAATCCATCAGACTTGCCATTGAAGCTACAATGCAGAAGAATCCTAAGGTTGTAAAGACGGCGACATTCCTTCACATAAACAAATCTGAGATCACTCCCGACTATTATGCAGAAGAGATAACTGCGGACAACTGGAAATGGTTCATTTTCCCTTGGAACAAGAAGGAAGATTTCAGGAATTTGATACTCAACTGTATAGGCGGTCCATCAAATAATGATGAAGTCATCACTTGTCTGGAAAAGAAGAATGACCTGTTCATCACCAGAAGAGAATATCAAGAAACCCTATCGTGGTTGGAACAGAATAACAAGATCAAGATCAGAGAGGGAAGAATTACAAGAGTTTAGTCTGTCACTATCGTTCCCGCTGAACCCTTCAGGGCATCATACATGTTTTCAGCATTCGTGATTATCGCCTTTCTTCCAGTCTTTTCAACGAAGCTTATAGCGGCGTCTATTTTGGGTAGCATGCTGCCAGTGGCAAAATGACCCTCAGATCTCAGTTTCCTAATTTCCGCCAAATCAATGATTCCAAGCTTTTGTCTGTTGGGTTTGTTGAAATTTATGTAGGCAGCATCCACCGCTGTCAGAATAATGAATATGTCCACGTTAAGCTCCACCGCTATGAGTGATGAAGCAAGGTCCTTATCAATCACCGCCTCCACTCCAACATATCCTCCGTCAGATCTGACGACAGGTATTCCACCACCTCCAACTGCTATAGGGACGAACCTTTCATTCATCAGATATCTTATCTGATCTATCTCCACAATGTCCACAGGAACTGGGGACGGAACAACTCTTCTGTAGCCCCTCCCTGCATCCTCTCTCATCACGAAGCCGTTGTTTGCTTCCAGCACCCTAGCCTCATCCCTTGTGTAGTACTTTCCAACGGGCTTCGTGGGGTTCTTAAAAGCAGGGTCGTTCTTCTCTACAACCGTTCTTGTTATCAGCGTCACAACCCTTTTGTTCACTCCATTTTCGTTGAATACCTTCTGGAAGGCAGTTTGCAAGAAATAACCAATGTTTCCCTGTGACATCGCTCCACAGACATCCAACGGCATTGCTGGACTGATGGAGCTTGAAAACTCATTCTGAAGCAATATCGCCCCGACTTGAGGTCCATTTCCGTGTGTCAGTACAACTTCATTGTTCCTGAAAAAGTCGTGAGTTTTCTTTGCAGTCAGCTCCGCTCTGTATATCTGCTCTTCGGCCGTCCCTCTGTCGTATTTTTCTAATAGTGCATTTCCGCCAACTGCTAACGTTGCCCTCATAGTTTCTTCCTAGAGGAGACCTTAGTTCTTTCGCATTATTGAAAATTACCGTAGGAAATGAACTCGAAAGTCATTAGGTGGAGAGTGAATCAGCTTTGCTATCGGTGTGATTTTCTCTTCAAGAAACAACGAAGTGATATATATGCGAAAGAGTAGAAGATTGGGTAGAATTGAAATGACAACATTTGTGCTGGTTCCTGGAGCTTGGCTAGGATCATGGGTCTGGGGGAGGGTGACGCCGCACTTGCAGAAAGAAGGGAACAGGGTATATCCTGTCACGCTGACTGGTATGGGAGAACGGGTCCATCTTTTTTCCGCAGACGTAGGTATTGAGACTGCTGTCAACGACGTTATCAACATCATTAGATACAACGAACTGAAGAATGTGGTCCTTGTCGGCCACAGTTTCGCGACCAAGGTCGTATCAGTCGTGGGAGATAGACTACCAACCATAGTTAAGAAGATAATCTATCTTGATACTTTCAGGCCGGACAAGATAAGAACTCCTCAGCAGAGTTTCCAGCCAGACGAGTTCGGAGAACTGAAGCCGGGACAGTTAGCAATCCCGTTCACCGACAAGGTGTTAGACACGATAGGACGGGACGTAAGAGGTACTGATAAGGAGTGGATGAAATCCCTTGCTACTCCATGGCCCTTAAGATACGCCACTGATCCTATAACCCTGACAGAGAACTACGATACAATTGAAGCGGCGCATGTATTCTGCACTAAGAGTGATTACGATGTAAAAGATCCCATCACTGGGAAATGGGGGGTCCTGGAAGGTGAGTACAGGACGATAGAATCAGCCCACTTTCCAATGGTGACAAAGCCTGAGGATACTGCACGGTCATTGATAGATCTCTCGAGTTAAGACTTATAAAGATGATTGGCCTCAATTGATCTTACGGATCACTAACCACCCACGTTCACTTAAGGATTCTACCGGTCATTAGGTACCAGATGACCAGATCCATTATTCCAGGCTCTAGACTATACTTTGATGAAATTTCTAAAAAGAGTTTTTCTTCCCTTTCGTAATCCTTCTTGCTCTTTACCTCGATTTCTCTTCCAAAATAATTTGAAAGAAACCTCTGTATGTGCTTATCGAGAATTGGGTAATCGAAATAGCCAACATTCCTCAAGAAATGCGATGCTTCTTTCATTCCAATTCCCATATAAGTTTCGACGAGCAGGTCTCTTCTCTCCGACGATTCAAGTATCCTTTCAAGCAGGTGCCTTTTCTTGAAGTTCTGAGATATGAATCTAGCCCTTGTGTTTGGGAATCTGTAACGAGACTCCAAGAGAACCCTCCTTAGACTCCTTTCATCAAATTTTTTAAGTCCGTCCAACAGTTTCTGGTTCTTCAAACCCATCTCTGCAGAAGTATTTGCAGTAAGAGTGCAGAACGTCAATTCTGAAAATTTTTTGTCTATAGTTGCAACTCTGTTTCTTGAGAACTCGTCCTTTCTTTCGAGAATGATCCCAAAAGTGCTCTTATCGTTGATAACCGAAAGAATCCTATTGTCAAGGGATGGAAGCATTGGTTGTGCTATGCTTCTCACCTTCTAAATTTTACGTTTTCGAATTCTTTCAAATTTCCAAGCTTTAGTCATTAATGGTAGATAAAAGGCTAACCTCTGTTGGAAAAGGCCCTCTACACAAATTATATTTATATTTAATAGCTATACAATATTACGGTGAATATAAATGGGCGATCTTACACCATTTGCTCAAAAAGTCTACGACTCCCTTAAAAGACTGGGCTCTACCTCCGAAGATAAAATGAAAACGGCAGACGACATCATGAAAGCAAGTTCTATGGGAAAAGGTCTCGTCACCAACGCACTTCAAGAACTACTGAACAAGGGTTACGTGAAGAGAGTGGTCAGGCAGAAAAGTGCGGGGTATTTTGTAGTCAAATGAGCAAGACTTTAGTCCTCTGCGTGGACAGGGACAATGATTTTGGAGAAAAGGCCGGAGTAAAGTCCCCTATTGTCGGTAGGGAGAACAATATTGCTGCTGCCAATGCCCTGATGCTAAGTGACCCGGAAGATTCAGATTCAAACGCCCTCTTTTCAGCCATATCTACATACGACACACTATCCAAATCCGGAGACGATGTCGAGATTGCAACATTATGCGGCGACAAGAACGTTGGGGTGGTTTCAGATGAAATCCTGGGAAGGCAGATAGACCAAGTCGTTTCTTCAGTGAATCCAGTAGATGTGATTGTTGTCTCAGACGGTGCGGAGGATGAATTCATACTTCCGCTCATCCAGAGCAGAGTCAAGATTAGAGCTATAAAGAGGGTGACTGTTAGACAGGCCCCCCAGATAGAATCGATGTACTATATCGTAGTAAAAGCACTAAAGGAAGAGAAATTTCTGAAGAAGGTCCTGGTTCCCATAGGAGTGGCATTCCTGGTTTTTGGGATGACGATCCTTTTCGTACTCGGGTTGAGAGTATATCTGTACGGACTAAGCAGTCTTGACCCTACTACAACGGCATTTATGGCAGTCATGAGTGCCATCGGGATATATTTTCTCGGAAAGGCTTACTCGACAGGAAAGAAAATAACAGACACATTCTCTACGCTGGTGGAGGAATTTGTAAACACTAGAGTCACGGTGTTTTCGTTATTGATTGCAATAGCAACATTCGCCTACGGCGTTTACATAGGTCTAGACGTAGCATTTCACACGAGGGGAGTTGTACCTGGTCTTATCTATTTGATCTACAGATTGGTTCCATTCACAATAGCTGCCATACTGATATTTGACTTAGGTAGAATCGTCGAAGGCTTCCTTATCTTTGAAAAGGGGAAGAGGTCAGAAGCAATAAAGTCATACTTGCTTTCAGCATCATTCTACATAAGCTTCTTTGCAGCTGTCTTGGGCCTGCTATCTTTTGTGACTTATGGATTCCAGACTGGAGTTGCGAGGACTGATACGCTTGGTCTCGCTATCGTTCTGACGGTTCTCGGAGTTGCCCTCGGCGTAGTTATATCGATCCTCAGAAGGAAATATGCGAAGGGAAATCAAGTACTCGATTCAGAACGTGAAACTGCACAGAAAAATAGTCGCCACGTTTAATTATAATCCTTATCGCGACTTTCTTGCAGGTATCGAACTGAACGATCTGATCAAGTCTGACCTATGGGATAAACTTCCGAGGGAGAGTGTAGTCAGCGTGATAGGTCCTTCAAATCCCTCAAATGATCCTGAGGGTTACGTGATAGTGGCAGATTCTGCACTCAGATACTATTCTGGAAGATACGACATGATTGTCTCAGATCTGGACGGCCCTATTGAAAAGATAATTGATAGCAAGGATTGCATAAAAGTGATTCACGCGCATGGGGACAACATTGAAAAGCTGAGGAAATATGTTCCAGAGATGAGTGGTACTGTTCTCGGCACGACACAAAGCATCCCTCTTCAGAAAGTGAAAAACATAGGGGGATTTACTGATGGAGATCGGAGCGTGATAATGGGCATCCTGATGGGAGCAGAGAAGATATACATTTACGGATTTGATTATTCGAAGCCCGTAGATGAACCAGCCAATATAAAGCTCAAAAAAATGTTGTTCGGTAAAGAGATAATAGAAAACAAAAAGGGGCCGGTGATAGAGTATCTGACAAAATGATAGTCGTAGACAGTATGCTAGGAAAATTATCGAGATATCTAAGGATGATTGGCTACGAAGTAGAATACATAGGCAACGATAAGGACGATTCTTATATCATTGGCATATCCACTGATAAATTGATACTAACGAGGGATAGACAGTTGCACGAACGAGTTGGCAATTCCATACTCCTCAAGTCGTATAAGCCCGTAGAACAGCTTGCAGAACTTAAGGATAAGCTCCCGCCGGCCGAACATGGATTTATGGAGTTGTGCAGTCTTTGCGGGAGAGCCGTTGAGAAGATAGAGAAAGGTGATGAATTTCCAGACTACGTTAATAGGACGGCTTCAGAAATATTCTACTGCAAAAACTGTGACAAGTACTACTGGTATGGTAGTCACACGGATAACTTCAGAAAGACCCTGGAGAAAGTCGGATATGAAATTCACTGAACACGAGGATGTTGTTAACATAGAGATAGCTGGAGGAGAAGACCTATGGTATCTCTCGCTCCTGATGAAAGAAGGAGACGTACTAATTTCTGAGGTACTAAGAAGAGTTGAAAGGAAGGACGATGTGCTGAGAAACAAGAAGACTGAGCGTGAGAGGATTAAAGTTTCTATTAGAATAGAAAGCATAGAGTTCATGGAACTTTCTTCAAGACTGCACATACTAGGTCAGATAACAGGCGGACCTGAGGATTATATAGGAGAACATCAATCTATAAATGTAGAGCCGGGCAGTGTGGTGTCAGTTGTCCCGCAGGACAAAGAAAAATTTATCAGGAACCTAGAAGAGTCATCAAACCTCACAAATTCTACTGTTCTTGTGCTCTCCACCGACGACCAGAACATTTCCCTCTATGGAATAACGGAATCTAAGAATGAACTTGTCTGGAGAATACAGACGGGCTCCGGGAAAATGTACGATGGCAAGGAGAACAGCTACCGCGACGAATTTCTTGAGAAGATGGAGAAGTACAAACAATCAGAGATCTATGTTATTGGGCCCTCAATATTCAGAGATTCGACCTCTAAATTACTCTCCCAGAATGGCTTCAAGTCAATAAACTCACAGGTAGGTGGCTCAGAAGAGGATGGAATTCGGGAACTACTCCAGGAAGGTGTCGTTAATCTCAGGAGAAGCGCCGAAAGCAAGCTTGTGGCAGATTTTCTGAAAGGAGTTGGAAGCGGAATATCCTGTTACGGGAGAAAAGATGTAGAGAAATCACTTGAAATGCGTGCTGTATCTACTCTTTTGATTTCAGACAAATTCTTCAGAGGGTCTTCTGCGGCCAGTTTCATGGAAAAATGCTATCAGGGTGGGTGCAAACTATTCGTCGTCCATAGTTCTTGGGAAACCGGGAAAATAGTGGATTCCTATGGAGGAGCCGTAGCAGTCCTGAGATATCGGATGGACTTTTCACCCGCCAGAGAATGATTTTATGATGGTTATATCATCTCCATCGCCGATCGGTGCATCCTCGGGGACAGGCTTGCCGTTCTTCAGTATAATCGTTGAACTTGAGTTTAACCCAAGTTGTTTCAGGATGACTTCCCCTTTACAGTTTCCTTGAACATAGACTTCTTTTTCTTCCCCGAGTATCTTCACTTTCGTCATCGTATTTACTTGTCGGCGATTGCTTGGTCGATAAAAACCTTGACTGACCTTCAATGCCAAGGTGGGCAAACCCGAAGTTAAAATATGGGTTAGGAATTTCATTTGCATTGCCAAACCTCGTAGATGATAGGAATAAGGAGGTCAGGGTACCAGAGCAAGCGGAGAGGATAATCAGTCTAAGTCCTTCAATAACGGAAATCCTATTCGAACTGGGACTTGGAGATAAAGTGGTGGGAGTGACACCTTTTTGTGTGAGACCCGCTGAGGCAGCAAAGAAGAAAAAGGTCGCAAGTTATGGATATGCAAGCATTGAACAGTTCGAGAAATTGAAACCGGACATAATCTTGACAGTGACTGGGTACCAGAACGCGGTAGCAGACTCGCTTGCATCTCATTTCCCAACGTTTTCCTTCCGTTTGCCATCCTCGCTTGCGGGAGTAATTGACTTGGTAACAAAAGTCGGAGTCGTGACTAGAGAAGAAGAGAATGGAAGGAGACTCGAAAGATCTCTTATGGGAGAAGTAAGCAAACTGAAGATTGGTCGAGAAAAATCGGTATATTTTGAATGCGACCTAGGAGGACCTATAAGTTTCGGATCACTGTCGTACATCACGGATGTTTTAAGTTTTATGAATTTCAAATCCGTGTACTCAAACAGTCCCGTTGAATGGCTAAATCCTGACTTGAATTATGTAAGAGAACAAGATCCAGAATATGTGATATTGGAACCAAAAATGTTCTCCAAAAGAGATATGGGGATCGTAGACAAGCTGGTTTCAGCAAGAGGATGGAAGGACATTTCCGCATATAGAAATCATAGAATATTTTTGACTCCCGGAAGATACGACTTCTTTGCTCATCACGGTCCATCTCTTATTAGAGAAGTACTTCCCTGGCTACAAAAATTGGAATCATCGTAGGTATTTTTCAGCCTCAGAAAATCTTTCGGTTCAGTGGGATTGTTTTAGAAAAATAAATAAACCTTCTGGTAAAAGTGGAAGAAGTTTTGGAAAAGATGAGATAAATTCATTTATCACAAAATATATTAATTGAAACTAACAAAGTGAAACACAAAGAATATGTATAACAAAAAAATAAGGTTGAGCAATTCCAGAGGTTTAAAATGAGTTTGTGTAAAAATTCAAATATTGTACGGACTAAATGCTTTGGATTGCTGGAGGGCTAGATTTTTACGGCTAAGTATAATATTTTGATGCACGAGATGGTTCCCGAGCACTGGTTGGTCGCGGTCAAGGATGAAGAGAGTATTTTAAAATCGCTGGGAGTGACCAAGGGGCAGCTTCCAAAAATAAGAAAGTCAGATCCAGTCATTAAGGCTCTGGAAAAAGTTGAGGGGGAAATAGTTCCAGGCAGAATCATAGAGATAGTTAGGAAGAGTAGGACCAGAGGAATTGCCAAGATATATAGGACTGTGATAGGTGAATAATAGATGTATAGTATTTTGAATACGTTTTTCAAGGAGATGGAGGTAGTCAACCATCAACTAGTTTCCTACAACGATTTTATCCCAACAGAAGACAACCCAGAATCCGGAATGCAGCAGGTCTTCGACACGCTCAGAGTGACAGAGGATGACCTCCCTGGCGAGATGAGATTAGATCGATCGAAAACTGGCGGAGTTGACATAAGGATAAGATTTGGCAGGCCAAAAAACGTGGAGAAACCCGAACCGACTGTATCAATAGAGCTACCCAAGATCAGAGAACCAACGGGATCGGAGAATTACATAACCCCACTGGAGGCGAGACTAAGAGACCTGAACTACATGGCCCCCCTGTTCTTGGATTTCACTGTTCTGGAGGAAGACTCAGAGGTAAGGAACGAAAAGATCAAGATAGGGGAGTTTCCCGTGATGGTAAGATCTAAGATATGCATACTCCACAAGAACAACACCGATGAATTCATTCGAAGGATCAATCTCAGAAAGGACGAAAGGATAAGGGGGATGACTGAAGAAGAACTTCTCTCATTACCTTACGAAAAGAAACTTCAGTTGCTGGGGGAGGATCCACAGGACCCAGGAGGATACTTCATAATAGGGGGTACTGAAAGGACCTTGATTTCCATGGAGGATCTGGCCCCGAACAAAATTATAGTAGAATACGAAGAGAAATATGACTCAAGAGTTGAGGTTGCCAAGATATTCTCCCAAAAGGAAGGATACAGAGCCCTGATAGCAGTCGAGAGAAAGGCTGATGGCATACTCACAGTTTCCGTTCCATCGATTGCCGGAACGATTCCATTGGTGGTCCTAATGAAGGCACTTGGAGTCGACAAGGACAAAGACATCTACGACTCAATCGTAACTGACGAAAGAATGATTCCGATTGTACTTGCCAATATAGAAGACTCGGAAAACATAGAACTGTATCCGCCGGGCGGAATCATGAGCGAGAAAGATGCTATTAACTATCTTGAAAAGAGATTCGCAGCTGGACAGGCGAAGGAATTCAGGGAAAAGAAAATGTCACAGATACTGGACAAGAATCTCCTCCCCCACCTCGGTGACTCTATTCAGGACAGGACTAAAAAGGGAATTTACCTTGGAAGAATGGCGAGGGCCCTACTGGAGCTGTACCTTGGAGTTAGGAAAGAAGACGATAAAGATCATCTGGCGAACAAGAGGATCAAGCTTTCCGGTGACCTGCTTGAGGAGCTGTTCAGAAGTTCGGCTCAGGCGCTGCTCAAGGATCTGAAGGGACAACTGGAAAAGACCTACAACAAGAAGAGGGGGATTAGATTAAACGCTGCGGTTAGGCAGGACGTCCTCAACGAAAAACTGAAACACGCAATCTCCACCGGGAACTGGATAGGTGGAAGGACAGGAGTTTCACAGCTTCTTGAGAGAACATCGTACATCGCTACTCTATCTCACCTGAGGAGAATATCTTCTCCTCTTACGAGATCACAGCCGCACTTTGAGGCGAGGGACCTCCATCCCACACAGTGGGGAAGGATGTGCCCAAACGAGACGCCAGAAGGACAGAACTGTGGTCTTGTGAAAAACGCCAGTCTGGTTATTGACATAACTGAGGGTTACCCAGAAGAAAACATTATCGAGATGCTGAAGAAGATGGGTCTCGAAGAGATTCTGGGAGAGAAACCCGGATTGTCTAGGATTTATGTCAACGGAAATCTAATCGGTTATCACAAGGATGGTCAGAGTGTCGTCGCAGAAATCAGGAAGAAGAGGAGGTCAGGTGCGATATCAAACCAGGTAAACATCAGGTTCGACGATACAACCAATGAAGTGATAATAAACACTGACAAGGGGAGGATAAGGAGGCCCCTAATCGTTGTTTACAATGGCAAGATTAAGTTCAACTCTGGAATAAGAGAGAATCTCATTTCCGGAAAGATGGGGATCAAAGATTTGATTTCAAACGGTGTCATAGAATGGCTAGACGCTGAAGAGGAAGAGAATGCTCTGGTCTCTATATATCCCTACGAGAAGCCACTGAAGTGTCCACATTGCGGAACGTATCTTTACAGCGACCTCACGGAATGGACAAATCCGGGAGAGGAAAACGTCAAGCTGAAGTGCCTTAAGTGCGGTGGGACGTTCGAGGGAAAGAAGAGCTATGGACCGGAACATACTCACACGGAAATCGACCCTATGATGATCCAGGGAGTAGTCGTCGGGGTAATTCCTTACGCCGAGCACAACCAGTCACCAAGGGTCACAATGGGCGCAGCCATGACAAAACAATCTCTTGGTCTTTCTTCATCGAACTACAGGCTCAGGCCGGACACCAGAGGTCACGTTCTTCACTATCCCCAGAAACCGATGGTTACGACCGGTGCGGCAAAATACATAAAGTACAATAGAAGACCATCTGGCCAGAACGCAGTGGTGGCTCTTATTTCCTATCACAACTACAACATCCAAGATGCGGTCATAATCAACAAGGCGTCCGTGGAGAGAGGTTTTGGACGATCTGCCTTCTTCAGGACCTACAAAGCGGAGGAGAAGAGGTATCCTGGAGGACAGGAAGACAAGTTCGAAATTCCTCCTCCAGAAGTGAGGGGCGTTAGGAGCGAGGAATCCTACAGGAACATCGACGAAAACGGAATGGTCTCACCAGAGACATACGTTTCAGGAGGGGACGTCATAGTTGGGAAGACATCTCCCCCGAGATTCATGGAAGAAGAACAGAAGATATCAATCCAGAAGAGGAGAGAAAGTTCAATCACCAACAGGCCAGGGGAGACGGGTCACATAGATTCGGTAATCCTGACTGTCTCGGAGAATAACAGCAGGCTACTCAAGGTCAAGGTTAGGGATGATAGGATCCCAGAGCTTGGAGATAAGTTCGCAAGCAGACACGGGCAGAAGGGTGTCATTGGTGCAATCATCCCACAGGAGGACATGCCTTTCACCGAAGATGGTATCATACCGGATCTCATCATCAACCCACACTCGATACCCAGCAGGATGACTGTTGGTCACCTCCTGGAGACAATAGGAGGCAAGGTGGGAGCACTCGAAGGAAGGTTTATCAATGGAACGGTTTTCGAGGGAGAACCGGAGGAATCTCTTAGAGAGGCACTGGAAGCAAACGGATACAAATATTCCGGAAGGGAGACGATGTACGATGGAATAACTGGAAGGAAATTCAAGGCTGATATTTTCATTGGAGTTGTCTACTACCAGAAGCTCCACCACATGGTTGCGGGGAAATTCCACGCAAGGTCCAGAGGACCAGTACAGATTCTTACGAGACAACCTACAGAAGGGAGGTCTAGGCAGGGCGGTCTCAGGTTCGGTGAAATGGAAAGGGATACGCTCATCGGTCACGGAGCAGCCATGGCCATCAAGGACAGGCTGCTAGACCAGAGCGATGGATTCACCGTTTACGTATGCGGAGACCCAGACTGCGGACACGTCGCAATTTACGACTACAAGACGCACCAGCTGAGATGTCCCGTATGCGGGAATACGAGCAACATAAGGCCCGTTGAGACAAGTTACGCATTCAAGCTGATGAGGGATGAACTGATGTCCCTTGGCGTTGTTATGAGATTAAGGTTGGGTGATCTGAAGTGAAGGTGGAAATTTCTAAGGGTATTGAGGAACTCAAGTTTGCGCTGCTCTCTCCTGAGGAAGTCAGGAGGATGTCTGCAGTAAAAGTCATAACTCCTGACACGTACGACGATGACGGCTATCCAATCGAAAAGGGTCTTATGGATCCGGCAATGGGAGTCATCGAACCGGGTCTTAAGTGCAAGACTTGTGGGGGCAAGGTAGATCAATGTCCTGGTCACTTCGGGCACATTGAACTTGCGATGCCAGTCGTTCATATCGGATTTATCAAGGAGATATACTCAATTCTTTCCAGCACCTGTTCCAATTGTGGGAGGATAAAGCTCCCAGAAGACAAACTAAAGGAATACTTCCAGAGGATAAAGGACACTGAGAACCGCCTTAGCGACATTGAGTATGACGATATTGTCTCGGAAGTCGAGTCGGACGCTTCTGAGGTCGTTATATGCCCTCACTGCCATTTTGAAAATCAGAAGGTCGCACTCGACAAACCAACTACTTTCAGAGAAGAGGGAAAGAAACTCACTCCCAAGGAAATCAGGGAAAGGTTCGAGAAGATACAAAATGATGACCTGCCTCTAATAGGTCTTGATCCGAAGGTCGCTAGGCCGGAGTGGATGATTCTCACAGTATTTCCAGTACCACCCGTTAACGTCAGGCCCACTATCACGCTCGAAACCGGAGAAAGGAGCGAAGATGACCTGACTCACAAATTGGTGGACGTTATCAGGATCAACCAGAGACTGAGGGAGAACAGGGATCAGGGGAGTCCACAGCTTATCATAGAAGACCTGTGGGACCTGCTCCAGTACCACGTTACCACTTATTTTGACAACCAGACACCAGGCACTCCACCAGCAAGACACAGGTCAGGAAGGTCCCTCAAGACCCTCGTCCAGAGGCTTAAGGGGAAAGAGGGAAGATTCAGGAGCAATCTTTCAGGAAAGAGGGTCAACTTCTCGGCCAGGACCGTTATCAGTCCAGAACCCTTCCTATCAATCAACCAGGTTGGCGTCCCTGCGAAGGCCGCTAGAGAACTGACCGTCACTGAAACGGCCACGGAGCATAATTTTGAGAGACTCAAGGAACTCATAAAGAATGGACCGGGCAAGGAAGAGGAAGAGTACAAACCAGGAGTAAACTATGTCTACAGGGCAGATGGAAGCAGAATAAAGATATCAGAAAAGAACGCAAGCGAAGTCGCGGAAAAGATGGAACTCGGATGGCAGATAGAGCGGCAGATAGAGGATGGCGACATAGTGCTGTTCAACAGACAACCTAGCCTGCACAGGATGTCAATGATGGCGCACGAAGTTAAGGTGCTTCCGTACAGAACATTTAGATTTAACCTGGCCGTCTGCGCTCCATACAACGCAGACTTCGATGGAGATGAAATGAATCTCCACGTCCTGCAGAGCCAGGAGGCGAGGGCGGAAGCGGAGATATTGATGAAGGTACAGGAAAATTTCCTGTCTCCAAGGTTCGGGGGGCCAATCATGGGAGCGATACACGATCACATCACGGCTCTCTTCATGCTCACCTACAGGAATCCTCTGATACCACTCGAGGCCGGACTGCACATTATGAGCTACGTCGATGTTGATCGAACTCCTGAACCGGTAGAGATAGACGGAAAGAAGTACTTCAGGGGAAGGGACATATTCTCACTTATTCTCCCAAAGGGGGTCAACATCGAATTCAAGGGTAAACTAGGAGATAAGAGCCTAGACCCGAATGGGACGGAGGGGACCATAAGAATCGAGGACAGTGTGCTTCTTAACGGGGCGATAGATGAGAATGCAATAGGTCAGTCGAAGGGCGCACTGCTGGACTACGTACTCAGGAAGTACGGTAACGCTGAGGGAGCAAAATTCCTAGACAACCTGACGCGTCTGGCTGCAGGCGTGATAAGTTTCAATGGGTTCTCGACCGGCATCGACGATGAGGACGTTCCTGGAGAGGCGAAGGCCCAGCTGAGGGAGGTTGGGAATGAGGCCGTCCAGAAGGTGGAGAAGCTTATAGAGAACTACAAGAACGGCCTGATCGGCATGGAGCCCGGAAAGACCCTGGAGGACACGCTAGAATCGATGGTGATGAAGACGCTGTCTCAGGCAAGAGAAAAAAGTTCGGAGATAGCTTCGCACTACTTAGGTATGGACAACTCCACGGTCATAATGGCTAGGTCTGGCGCAAGGGCCAACATGATGAACCTAGCACAGATGGCGGGTATCATCGGCCAGCAGAGCATAAGGGGCCAAAGACAGCACAGGGGTTATACCAGCAGAACATTGCCTCATTTCAAGAAGGGGGACATAGGCGCCTATGCAAGAGGCTTCGTCAGTTCCTCTTACAAGGAAGGACTGAATCCAACCGAATACTTCTTCCATGCAACAGGTGGAAGAGAGGGTCTGGTGGATATAGCAGTCAGGACATCCAGATCTGGTTACATGCAGAGGAGGCTGATCAACGCTCTGGAGGACCTAAAGGTGTCAGAAGATGGAAGAGTGCTTGACACGGAGGACTCAGTCATCCAGCTGGAATATGGAGAAGATGGCACGGACCCTTCAAGATCGTTTGAGGGTGAGTCTGTAGATGTGGACTATCTCGTAAAAGAGATGTTCGGAAACAAGTACGGAGGGAAAAAATGACGATATTGGCATGGAAGGACACGTTGAAGAAGGTCAAGGAACTCATAGACAAGGCGCCAATCGGCTACGTTCTAGATTACGAAGTCCAACCTGAAAAAACGATAAAAGAGGCACTGATAACGGTAACCGGTAAGACATTCGTCGCAAGAGCAAAGATCTCCAAGATAGCTCCTTATGAGAATGAGAAAAATGTTCTCAAGAAAAAGAAGGACAAACTGAAAACTCTTGTCACCATAGAAAAGATAGAAGAGATTCAGGACGACATCGTCAATTACGAGGAGGTCTCGGGAGGCTCGATAGACAAAGTACTTTCGTTCGCAATTCTTGTAAAGAAGGAAGAGGCCAAGATAGAACAGAGGGAACCAATGGAGAACAAGCTGAGCAGCGATGTTAAGAGTCTTCTGCGCCAGGTCGAGAAAGATGGAGAAAATCTTCCGGTAAAAATCGCCGAGCGGCTTACCGAGGCTAAAAAGCAGTACAAGATAGATGGAAAGGATTTTGACAAGCTCGTTAAGGCAACAATCGAAAAGTACAGGGAGACTGGAGTGGATCCATATGAAGCAGTTGGCATAGTAGGTGCCCAGAGCATTGGCGAGCCGGGTACCCAGATGACGATGAGGACATTCCACTTCGCAGGAGTCGCGGAAATGGACGTTACTCTTGGTCTGCCTAGGCTGATCGAAATCGTGGATGCTAGGAAGACGCCCAGTACTCCCTCAATGACAATCTATATGACTGAAAAGACCAGGGGAGATGAGGACAGGGCAGTAGCTCTGGCTCGATCTATAGAGTCGACAACATTACTGGATGTTGCAGACATAGAGGTAAACACCACTGAGAGTTTCGTCCTGATAATGCTGGATAAGCAAAAGATGATCGAAAGGGGACTAAAGAGGGAAGAAATTCTTCCTAAGCTGAAGAAGATAAGGATGCAGAAGACGACGATAACGGAGGATGAAGATCAGATCAAGCTCTCCCTAGATGAGCCGTCATTCAAGAAGATATACCAGCTCTATGAGAACCTCAAGACATTCCAGGTAAAGGGTCTTGACGGTATCAAGAGGGCAATAGTCAAGTTTGACCAGAAGGCAAAGGAATGGATCATTTACACTCAAGGCTCTAATCTCGCTGGCGTCCTCGAGCTTAAGGACGTCGACTTTGCCAGAACGAAGACCAACGATATTATAGAAATATCACAGGTCCTCGGAGTTGAGGCTGCCAGGGAGGCGATAATAGAGGAAAGTACGTCTACCTTGCACAATGCAGGACTCAACACTGACATCCGGCACCTCATGCTGGTAGCGGACATGATGACTTTTTCTGGAGTTGTCGAGGCAATTGGAAGGCACGGCATATCTGGAAAGAAGGCATCGGTTCTCGCCAGGGCAGCATTTGAAATCACAAGCAAGCACCTGCTGAATGCCGGATTGATTGGGGAAGTGGACAGACTAAACGGTGTCGCAGAAAATATTATAGTGGGACAACCAATCACCCTCGGTACAGGTGCAGTAAAGCTTTCGTACAGGAGAGAAGAGTAAATGGACTACAACTGGGAACTAGGTAGACTGAAGGAAACTGGAAAATTTGTTCTGGGAGAGCGAGCCACGGAAAAGCTCGGCAAAAAGGGCGGCATAAAGGCGGTGGTCATCGCAGACGAGCCGCACTTGAAAGCAAAATATGAAGAGCTAAAAGTCCCGAAATTTGTCGTTCCACTCAATTCTATCCAGCTGGGAAACACATTCGGAAAACCCTTTGCAGTATCGGTAGTGGGCGTGATAGACTCTGGAGTCTCTCAGTTCAGGGAGAATGAGTAAATTTGGGCGAGATAACTCTTGATACCAGGAGCTTAGACCTCATACAGCTATTCGAAAAGTCCATCGGTCTCCCGGTAAAGGACGTGATGGAGACTGAGGACGTCATCTTCTACGTTCTCGAAAAAGGCGGTACATACAAGCTATTCACGAGCGACGAGAAGAAAAAGGCTCTCGAAAAGATAAAGGAGAACGTGAAAAAGAGGGTCAATGTTCTTGACTTTGCAGCAGAACCGGAACAATTCTTCAGAAATCTCTTTTATAGGTACAAGGTGGTATCTTTAAACATCACAGCAGGAGAAAGCGGGTATGTTGTCAATGTTAAGGTCGATCCAAACTACAAGGCATCAGCGATTGGGAAGGAAGCGAAGAATCTGAAGACGGCAATGCAACTTGCGAAGAGACACTTTACCATAGCTCGTCTGTATATTGAGTGAACAACCCCGTTTCATAACATTCGATTGACTCTCGCCACTATTTTTTTGCTTCGTAAATTTCTATCACTTTCTTTTGTGATGTCTGCCCGGCAATTATGCGTACATTACTCTGAGGGACAGAATACAATCTGGACAGTTGTTTGATGACATCCATATTGGCCCTGTTGTTCTTCCTCTTTTCTGTCGTATAGACTATGAGCGTTCCACCCTTCTCCTCTACCCGATTGTTACCTGTCCTCACATTCACTTTGACAATCATGGTTCTCCCTCCTCAACCCCGCTTTTTACTGATATTTCCTTCATGGACTGTGTACCCTTCATCTCCGAATTTTTGTGGAAAATTTTGCAGAACTTAATAGGGTTCATTGCTGTTCAATAGAACCCGGCGTTATAAACGTTTTATAGGCATTATCTACCAAGCAGGTAGAACTGAGAACTGCCGAACAACTCAACTTTCATTATATCTCCTAGATTTCCCCTCTTTAATATCACTGGATGATAATTCTGGTCCCTTCCGATAAGCGTACCGTTCTTTCCCTTTTCCATTAACATCACTTTCTCCTTCCTCCCAACAAATCTTTTGAGCGAACTTTCTGATATGTCCTTGTGGAGTTCTGTGAAGATCTGGCTCCACTGGGCAGTCTGATTTGACGGCGGGGTCTTCCAAGAAAATGCAGCCGTACCTGGTCTTGGGGAGTATTTAGTGACGTTGAGTATTTCTGGTTTAATCTCCCTGATAATCTGAGCCGTAGCCCGGAGCCCCTCGATACTCTCATACGGAAAGCCGACAATTACATCAGTGCTCAGCATTCCATCCATAAATTTGTTCCTGAATTTCCGAACAACTTCAAGGAACCTTTCTATCTTGTACTGCCTTCCCATTTTCCGGAGAACAATAGGGTCACCACTCTGGAATGGGATGTGAAGGAATTTGTAGACCTTATCGGATTTCATAACATCAAGAAGGTCGTCCATTATTGATCCTGCGTTTTCTGGCTCCATCATTCCCACCCTCACCCTAAAATCCCCTTCGATTTCTGTGATCTTACGCACCAGTTCAGGAAGTGTTGTAGAATTATCCTGTCCATACGAACCGGTGTCAAGTGCCGTCAGTCTGATCTCTCTTGCACCTCTACCTATAATATCGCTCACGGATCGAATTATCTCGTCTTCATGAAAACTTTTGAGTCTACCTCTCGCAATTCTTGAAATGCAAAATGTGCAACCGCCATCGCATCCTTCTGCGATCTGCACCCCAACACTCAAATTTCCTTCTTTAAGTATTGGAAGTTTTCCATAAGCTACAGAAAAATCGAGCCTTTTAACGTCATCGAATGGAATTTTGGTCAAGCATCCTGAGACTATGACTTCCTTTCCCTCATTCTTGATCTCCTCGATTCTCTTAATCATCTTGTCTTCTGTGTGTTTGATGACAACACAGGTGGATACGAGAACTGAGTCTGCTGATTTAATATCTCCTACTAGCTGATTTCCCTGAGATACTAGTGAGTTGGCAATCATCTCTCCCTGGGCCTGATTCAAGGTACATCCATAGTTCTCAAGGTAGAACTTCATGATTCATCTTGCGGTTGTAGAGTTAATGGGAATTAATAGAAAATTCTAACGACACTTTTCTTGCTACGAACGAAGCTTGGATTCTGATCTGATTCTGATAACGATTTAGCATTCTTAAAGTCAATTCTATCAGAACTTTCTTAAATAGGCTAGGTTGACTCGTAGATTGAATAGACGGGTTGACGATAGAGTACTTGAGTTCTAAAATTGACCGGTCGCGTCCTGTGATTACTGTCAATATGAAGAGGTCGTCTGTACTGGTAACAAGCATAATCCAGTAGAGCTAAAAATGGAGGTGAATCTCAACATTTTCAGGGAATATAGAAAATCCACATGGCAGACGACATTTACAACAGTGTACGGAAATATCCCAAAACGTGTTTTTATTGAAAGCTAACGATGACTTAATGGCTCAGTTTACCCCTAATATAGTAAAAATAAGGTTATAAATCAAAAAAGAGTAGAGTTGCATGCGAACGAGGCCTAATGCTTTTTCTGGGAAGGGAGTGGTATCATCATCTAGCATCCAATCTTCTATTGCAGGGGTTAAGATATTGGAGTCGGGGGGAAACATCGTTGACGCCGCGATAGCTACCAGCGCAGCTCTTTGCGTGACTCAGAACAATTTATGCGGTCTTGGTGGAGATACTTTCGTCCTCCTAAAATTAGTAGGGAAACCAGTAATCGACTTGAATGGAAGCGGGAGAGCCTTCAAAAGCATGACGATTGAGCATTTCCTGGACAAAGGGATAACTCAGTTACCTCTAAGGGGAAAAGATGCAGTCTTGACCGTCCCCGGACTAGTTAGGGCATGGGAGGACCTTAACAAGAAGTATGGAACTATGGAGGAGAGAGATCTTTTGAAATACGCATATGACCTCGCTAGGAACGGTTTTCCAATAACTCAGAATTATAGTGAATCTATCCAAATGAGCTCTAAGTATCTGGAAGAATTTGAAAACTGGAAGTCAATTTTCATGAAGGATGACATCATTCCACCGCCAGGAACAATATTCAAACAGAATGATCTGGCCGATACATTTGAGAGCCTCGTATCGGATGGATTTTCTTCCTTTTATGATGGTTATATCGGAGATAAGATTGTCAGAGGGCTAAACGAACTTGGAGTAGAGATATCCGATGAAGATTTGAGAATGCACAGATCCACTCTTCAGGATCCAGTCTCCACCAATTTCAACGGATTCAGGATATACGAGACTGCTCCTAACAGTCAGGCTGCTACAGCAATACTCTGGCTCAATATCGTGGAATCCAAGGCGCCAAATCTGACGCTGCGGGATATCCTAATCTCAGGTCATATTGCGTATTCGCAGCGTGACAGATTGATAGCAGATCCAGATTACCTTCCTTTGCCGGCGACATTCAGCACGAAGGAATTCGCAACTGAAGTCTCAAAAAGAAATTTGAAATTGGACTTATCGCATTTAGAATCTGAAGACAGGGGAGATACCACGTATTTCTCCATAACTGATTCAGAAGGCAACAGCGTGTCGGTCATACAGAGCAATTACATAGGCTTTGGCTCAGGAATCGTACCCAAGGGTACTGGTATCGTCATTCAGAATCGGGGAAGTTACTTCAGTTTGGATAAGAAACATCACAACTCATTAATGCCTGGAAAGAGGACCTTTCACACCCTATGCGCGGGCATGATTGAGGATGAAAACGGTTACGTTGCATCCTTAGGGTCCATGGGAGGGGATATACAACCTCAGTTGCACATTCAATTGATGCTTGGATTGATGAAGAACAAAGACAACCCTCAGGGAGTAATTGATGAGCCGAGATGGGCATTTCCATATACCATCTACGAAAAGCCAAATCATTTCATCGTCGAATCTGAAAAACACGCTGAAGAAATTAGAAAAATTTTCCCTGATAGGAAAGTGAGTAATATTGGGTTTTCGTCTCTGCTTGGACACGCCCAGATTACTGCTAGACTGAATAACGGGGCAGTTGTAGGAGGAGCCGATCCAAGAGGGGATGGAGTATCTATTCCCGTAATCTGAAGAAATGTCAAGTATTTTTGATCAGGTGCGAGAGGTATCGGAACTCCCCGGAATTCTCCTCCTGAGAGATGGACTCAGAGTCGAAAAATAATGAAATCACTTTGGCAATCCTTTTGTAAGAACATTCCAAACATCTTAGGCTTCATCATTTGAGATTTCCTGATAGAAATAGAGACATCGAATGTTCTACGACAAGGTCGGCAGGGCTTATGAGTTCACCTGTGAGTGACTTTAACCGAGACACGTTAGTTGAAACGTTTACGAGCGATATGATTTTGGCCTTCAGGTCTTCTCCTGGGTACAGGGAAAGGAGATAAAGGGCATTCATAATATTTCTGCTATCCTCTGAACTTCCGAGAACAATACGCTTTGATTTCCCGAGATCAAAGTGCAAAATGAGCTTATCGATGTCTTGGTCTATCTCTACAAACACATTTTTAGCATCGATCATCCCTTCTTTCGACTTTTCATCAATGAGGACAATCACCAATTCGTCCTTTTTGACAAGCTCTTCTAAAAGTGGAACTAGTAGTGGACTAAAATCGATGAACAGAACGTAATTATCCATCATTTTGCTTTCAATCCGCTGAATTACTCTCACCACCCTTCTTCCTCTTTCATATATCAATGGGCCAACTATAACGGTTACTGCCCCAAAAAAAGAACCTATCCCAAGTATCGACATGGCTATGCTGAAAATCTGGGATGTTCTGGTGATAGGGAGGATATCACCAAACCCAAGAGTGGTCACGACCTCTCCCGTATAGTAGAGAGCGCGTGGGAAATCTGTTATCTTGGGACTAAATTGATTTCCCAGGAGCATAGTTCCTATGACTCCTATAAGCAGTACTATTACTATGATGACAATGGATATCGAAATCTCTGGTCTATCGAACAGCCTGGTTGGAAAGTTGTAGTACTCATATCTCCTGATAAGTGCAACGAGTGAAACCAATGATATCACCAGGAGAGGTATGGTGGTGACGGATAGGCTGATGACCGGAATGATCAGAACTACTGTTGTGACAAGAGTGAAGACCCCAATGAAGAATGAATATCTAACTCGAACGATCATTCCCCTAAACACCACAAGTGAAATTATAAATAAGATGAACAAGGCCCCTGAGTAGCCCCGCAATATTTCGGTTGTTTGAGTCAAATGAAACGGCCTAGTGGCCAAGAACGTCGTAGTTCCAGCAACTGCTAAGACATAAAGAAGATAGAAGAGTGCAGAGGTATTTATCAGCCTTGTCTTCAGGCTCACCATCACGAATCATCATCATGGTTATATTCATTTTCGATGAATATGGACAATCAAACCCTTTAGAAGAATGCGTCATTTAAAGAAGAATAATTTAGATATAAAATAGATAGTTGTTTAGTAGAAGAAAGCATTTCGAGTGAAGGTGATCCGTTGAACCTCGACGAGCAGATTTTCGAGTACAGTGAGGGAATTGACAGAATTTTAATGGATAAAAAAACAATAGATGAGTTAAAGAAAAGGATAGTTGATTCGTTGTTCGTTTCTTATGGTGCAAGAAACTCCGATGCTGTCAAATTTTCTAAGAAAGCATTACTGCCATCATCTGGAAGGTTTAATGCACCAATTTACTTCGACTCGAGGAAGGCAGCGGTAGATATTGCAACATATCTGAACGGTTCAATGACCAGATATCTAGACTACAATGATACCTATCTCTCGAAGGAAGCACTTCACCCTTCTGATAATGTTCCACCACTTCTGACTTACGCTTACTCTATCGATGAGATGGGATTACAGGTACTCAGAGCACTTGCTACAGCCTACCAAGTAGTTGGTGCATTTGCAGATGCTTTTTCAATAAGGGACCGGGGATGGGACCATGTCACCTATATTTCAATATCATCGGCAGCCGGATTGGGAGTCCTGAACAAATTTGACAAGAACAAATTCATAAACACACTTAATCTTGCGATCAATAATAACATCTCCATGAGACAGACACGGGCTGGAGAACTGAGCATGTGGAAAGGTTGTACAGCAGCAAATGCGTCTCGCAACTCCGTGTTTGCGTCTCTCCTCGCAAGTGAGGGATTGACTGGGCCATCTCCAATATTCGAAGGAGAGATGGGATTCTTCAAACAGGTTACAGGCAATATAAAGGTCAATCTAGAAGATAACAGAATTCTAAGGACGATGATAAAGAACTATCCTGTCGAATACCACGCAATGAGTGCAGTGGAATCAGCCCTTTGGATTAGAAACCAGTTGAATGGTGAAGAGATAAGGAAGGTAGAGGTTGACACGTTTTCAGTGGCGCACAAGATAATAGTGAAGGATCCAGAGAAGCTTAGACCCAAAACGAAGGAGACAGCCGACCACAGTCTTCCCTACATCATAGCATACACTCTGTTGTACGGTGAACCAGGAATTGAATCTTTCGAGTCAGGATACCTAAATGATCCGTCAATCCTGAGAGTCATAGATTCTATGAGACTGGTTGTCAATGACAAGTACGACTCTATGTACCCTGACTACCTCCCCGTAAAAATCACAGTTAGAACTAAATCAGGTGAGTATGTGAGGGAAGTGACAGTTCCTAAGGGACATTTCAGGAATCCTTACAGCTGGGACGATCTAAAGGCAAAAGGATTCAGGATAATAAAGGACCAAGAAAGAGTCAATAGGATACTTGAAGTTGGAAAGAATTTTGACAAATCCACAGCAAGGGAATTGCTTGAGACTGTGAATTTTGATTAGTGTTTCAAGTTGTAACTTTATCGCGGTTTCCTGGCATTTCTTGTTAGAAGACGCTCATAACCAAGTGTGAATCCTGAAGTAAAGGAATAAGAAAATTATATCACAACCGCAATTTCATCTTCATTTGTTAGAAGAATTCACTAAATTGTTAATTATTCAAGTGATATATCTAGGAGTGAGGAAGCCAGTAGAGCACGGGAATACAACAACATCAGTGATTTTGGGTATTTCCTCTATAACACTAGCCATTATTACAAGAAGAGATGTCCTTTCTGCCATATTCTGGATTCCAATTTGGATGGGTCTATTTCTTTATGATATTCCGATTAGGAAGGTTTTTAAATCCGTTATAGACATTTTCTTGTTCCTCCTCATCCTTCTGATTTCTGTTGCAGCAATTTATCTGAACCACTTCCTGATTGCACCATACCTAATCTTCCTTGCAACTTATGCCGGGAGAAACTATCTTTCACTCAGAAGAGTTAATTTTGTGGGTACTGCCCTGGGTATTCTAGCCTATATACTCCTATTCGTCGTGACTATTGGTATGAATGGTTATTCTTCAGTACTACTAATCATAGCTCTCTTTTTCTATATGATTGGATCAGAATTCACGGTCAGATCGAAGTTGACAAAGAATGGGTGGTTGCTCGTTTACGATGTGTTGCCCCCGCTTCTCTTCGTTTTGAGTCCGGTATTTCTGGTTTTTTTGCTCTCGATCATAAGGATACCAGTGGCCTTAAAATCAAAAGGGTTAAAATTAGTAGGAATTACTGAGACGGTACTATTGCTAGCGGTCACCTTAATCGTCTCTTTATTTTATGTCCTCAAATGGTAGAAAAATAGACTAAACTAGCTAAGGAGGAAAAAATAACTGAAGTTTTAAAGTTTCTAATGTTTCTTTGTGGTGGACTTCTGATGTTCCTGCTTAAACTTCCAGTCAAGGTTAGGTCGCCACACTTCCTTTCGCCACTGTTTTTGTCTGTTCGCGAGCCAGACAGCGTTTTCCCATAATGACTCGTCCATTTCCTTCCTCATTCCCGAAACGATCTTTTCTAGTCTTGGCCATATGAATCCGATACCACTCATATCAAAGTAGAGGTCTTCGCTAAGAAGTCCCTGGGAAACTAAGACTCCTGCCAGTTCAAAAGATGAAATTATTCTGCTGAAGTGATTTTCACCAGCACTGCCATTCGGATACTTCTTTTGAAATTCTTTATAGTCCTTTGCTGAAAACCCTTTTGAGAACCAGTTCATTGCTTCTACCATTTGGGGGGTGTCTGTGAACTGCATCAGTTTCAATAGCAGGTCAGCGTCTTCCTTTGTCGTTTTCATCACTGGATCAACCTCCTTGAGTCTCTATCCGAAGCGGGTCGGAAATAATGGTCATTTTGCATAAATCCATTGCTTTAATCCCTATAAAAAATTTGTGGGGATACCATCGCTAAAATATAGCGTTTTGATCAACAAAACTTTGTTAAGAAGCAAGTGAATTAATTTCAAACATTTGAAATCAGTTTAAGCTACCTGTTAAGGGAATATTTGTTCTATTTTCTCCTGAACAAAGGTTCACCACTTAAAGCATACAACAGCGCTCGAGAGTGCAAGTGATCTTATTTAGTAGACCCCGCCAATCAGATCTATGGGTACGTATTTTTTTTAGCAGGAAGTATCTAACTACTGCAGAAGGGACGGATCAGGGGTACATCTTCCAAACGGGTATCGTATCCAATCGTGTCGATTTAGAAACGTAAACTGCAAGAAATTACTCCCCTCATGGAGAAATGGCAAAAGAATGCTCAATTTTGAATTGAATCCCTCTAGGAAGAAGCGGTCCGTTCAAGGTGCGATATCATTCCGTCAAGGAATTTATTCGCGTCCATAATTATACCGTAGTCAGAAAAATTGAAGATCGGAGCCTTAGGATCAATGTTAACTGCAATTATTTTCTTGCAGTACCTCAGGCCAACGACATGGTTGGTCGTACCGGATACCCCTATCGCTATGTAGACTTCAGGTGATATAGAATAGCCAGTTAGTCCTATCTGCTGTTGCCTGGGGATAAGTCCCATATCAACTACGGGTCTCGATGCTCCTACTGAGGAGGATGTGAGATCGGCAAGTCTCAATACCTTATCAATCACGCCCTTCTCAGATGCTCCTCTTCCAACTCCAAGCACGATCCTGCTAGAACGAAGAGGACGGAATGATTCTGGAACCTTAGAAAAAGACGTTATTACTTCTCGAACTTCAGACTCAACTTGCAGTTCTTTTACCGGGAATGGTTCGTCCATAAGCGCTACTTTAAACATACCTGGTCTAACGGTTGACATTTCTGGCTTCGTCTTTGAGTATATCGATGCTATGATCAATCCTCCAAACGACGGCTTGAATTGTATAAGTTTTCCATCTCTTATCTCCAGATCTACGCAATCGGCGGTTAGTCCGAGATGCATTTTCCCAGCAATCATTCCTGCCAGTTCTCTACCCCTAGTAGTAGATGGGAATATGACATATCTTGGATGGTTTTTGTCCATAAAGTCCACAACGCCCTTAAGATTCGCAAAGAAGTCAGAAGAGTTAATGTGATAATAAAAAGCAGTTGGCATACCCTTCAGGCTCGAAGGGTTCACATTTCCTATCATCACCGGATTAAGATCGTGGGATTCTGCCAACAACGCTATTTTGGACGCTATCTCGATCGCAATGATCGGGTCGTCTAAAGCAACCCCCAATATAGTCTCCCTTTCCGGCACAAATTCTAGTTTTCTTATCTTCAACGCCTCGTCCGTTGAAACTCGACTCTCAGCGAGGAGAGTTGCAACTTTCTTGAATATCTCTGGGTCAGATTCCAAAAATTCACAGTGCCTTTGGCTATCCGAGTTCCTAGTCCCAAAGACTACTGTTGGGCTCATCTCCTCCCCGGTTAATTTTATTTTCAGTTGTGAAGAGTCAACTCTAATGATTGCATCAGAAAAATCTGGAACTCCGCTTTTTATAGGCCTAGCTTTGTTTATCTTTTCGCTGACAGAGAATAAAGCAGGAAGAGTCACCCTCATATTGAACAGTCCAAGTTCATTTTCGTGTTCTATTCTAGCCTCATTTCCTTCAAGCTCTATCTTGGAGATACTAGATTTGAAGTTGTATGAAAGATTGACTGCTATTTCCGGAGGAACCTGAGACGTCTCCCCATCCAAAGAATACTTGCCCGTAAGAATGATGTCAGGTCTTATGCTAGATGCGAATTTTGACAGGATTATTGATGTAGCAAGAGTATCGGACCCACCAAATCTCTTATCGGTAATTAAGTAACCTTGGTCTATTCCCATTTTCATTGCTTCATTCACTACCGCTGATGCCGATGGAGGCCCCATAGAGGCAACTATAGTTTCAACCCCATATTTTTCTTTGAGTCTCAATGCTTCCTCAACAGCTTTCTTGTCGAAAGAATTCATCATCAGTGGCACCCCTTCCCTGACGATCCTGTTTGTCTTCGGGTCAAAACCTATGCTATTTACATCCGGAACTTGTTTTATGAATGTCAGTACTTTCATTGTCCAAAAAACCTGAATTCTTATTTATTGATTTGGTAGCAGGGTCTGTGTCTGTAAACTTGGGTTTAACAAATGGACTTCAAAGCCATTCTCTATCGTTCTTATGTTAGAAACTAATTAGAGGTGCTTGAATTATCCCAACCACTCTTCTCTCATAATGTAGTAAGAATTAATACCAAAATATTTTGTATTGCTGCTCAAATTGATCATTATGAGAATTGTAGTTCATGAGAGAACAGGTCCTTACAAGATAAAGATCAGAGATATTGAAGGTGCAGAGAGCATAGATCCTAGCTCCAAGCTTCTGGATCTGACAGCAGAGTTCTGCGCTTGTGGTCTGTCCCACAACAAACCGTTCTGTGATGGCAGTCACGAAAACACAGAGGATGAGGACCTCTCAAGCACATACGTATACAACGAAAATAATGAAAGAATACTCCTCCCGAAGATATACAGGCCAGATGGGAAAATCTGAAAGGAAGTATCCTTTAGGCGATATGGGCACTCCACCTTATCGTCCGATAAGGTTTACCGTTCTGGCAAACGTGTCATCATTGTGGAAAGTTATCTAGAACAAAGACGGACATTTTGAAATTGTTCAGAATGGACGTTATTTCAACAAAATTACCTTTCAGGAAATATCTGGACAGATTAGGTGCGCTTAATAATCAAAAATGTATTTATATGAGTGAAACAATTTTTATGAACATGACTGTTTTTTTGGTACTAGGCGGAGCTGGAGATATGGGATCCGCGGCAGTCAGAGATTTGGTTTTTAGTAATGTTGAACGAGTCACGATAGCGGATTTCAATCGTGTTGGCACGAGGAAAATCGTCGAAGAGTTGAAGGGCGGAACTACCGAAGTCGAAGGGGTATTTGTAGACGCTAACGACAGGAAGAGTCTTGTGGAATTGATATCCCATTCAGATATAGTCATAAACACGATTGGCCCATTTTACAAGTACGAGAATATGGTTGTCGGAGCCGCAATGGAAGCTGGAAAAGATTACGTAGATATCTGTGACGACTATGATGCCACCCTAAACGTTGTGGCGAAAGAAGGGGAAATTGCAAAGGGTAGATCCAGAATTCTTATTGGTATGGGCTGGACACCCGGCATAACAAATGTTCTTGCAAGAGCGGGTTACGACAGTTTAGACAATACAACCGATATCAACATTGGCTGGAGCGGGAGTGCAGCGGACGCTTCGGGGATAGCTGTTATTTCACACGTGTTCCACGCTGTTACTGGCGATGTACCTATGTTTCTCGATGGAAAGTTGGAATACGTACCTGCTAGACAATTCAAGAAGGAAATTGATTTTCCAGAACCAATCTCTAGATTGGAGACATACTTTGTAGGTCATCCGGAGCCAATTACAATCCCGAAGTTTCTGAAAGGCGTTAACAACGTCACTCTAAGGGGGGCCCTCGTGCCAGAATGGCAGAATCACCTGGTAAGTCAATTCGCTGATGTTGGTCTAACTGAGGACAAAACAGTCAAAGTTGGGAATGTAGAAGTTACATCGAGAGACTTCCTAGCTTCTTTCGTTCACCAGACCATGGAGCAATTCAAGAGCGGGGGAGTTGAGGTATCAGGTTTCTGGGTAGAAATCATAGGCAAAAAGGATGGAAGGAAAACTACCATTGAGTACAGTGGAGCTGACAGGATGCAAAAACTGACAGGCTGGTCAGCCAGTATAGGAGCACAGGAGATATCAAAGAACAAGAATCTAAAACCAGGTTTGTATGCACCTGAAGGTGCAATCAATCCCGAGTCGTTCATCAGAGAACTGAAGAAGAGGAATGTGACTGTCAAGAAGATCGTTAGGGTGGAAGAGGACTAGTGGTCGATTGGGGTTGTGAGTAAACTGTGCTAAGTTTTGGAACGCAAGAATTTTTTGACTCGCTGAAGCAGGTCTTGAATCAAGACCACAGGTTTAGGGAGCTTGGGAAGGGAAGTTACGATGCACGTGAACTGATAGAGATGAAGGACCTTGGCATAGGAATATGGCAAGAAACGGTGGACGGAGAAATAGTCGAATTCAAGTTGATCAAGAAGAACGAAGTAAAGGACTACGAATCCAAAGCAGAACTAGTCTACTTCATAGAATCGTACGATTCGATGGTCAAAATAAGCACTGGCCAGGAGAGTTTCGTGGAACTCGTAATAAGTGATGAAATAGTATTCAGAGGATCGATGAAGAAGGTGATGAGCATTCAGGCACCTTCCGAGAGGATGGAGACTATTCTCCGGGATTCTACCAAGAAGATAATCATCCCGACCAAAATTCAATATCAGAAGTGGTTGAGCGAGAGAGGTTACCTATGAAACAAGTGATGTTTTCAAACGCGTGGTTCGAAAGGTACAAGGAGTGCATAAATTCCAATACAAACTACGAGAAATACGCTGCAGAATGGGAGGGTGACATTATTCTTTCAATTAAAGGTGACGAAAAATCTCAATACTTTCGTAGTGGGGAACTCAAGAACGTAAGACTTGAGTTGTACCACGGCAAGTGCAACTCCATAAGTTTTCCAGTTTCTGCCAGTATAAAAGAGGTACCGTACCTGCTTGAAGGGAAGGCAACAACATGGGAGAACATACTTTCCGGAAAGGCAGACGTGGTTACTTCCATGCTGAAAGGTGAAATTACAGTCACAGGAGATATACGAAAACTGATGAAATATGTCAATGCTGCCCAAGAGTTAGTAAAGTCAGCATGGAGAATCGATCAATAGGTGAAAGGAAGATGAGCGATTATGAATTAGAGCTCAGAGACGTCCTGAAAGATTTCTCCGAAAAAATCAATGGGAATGAGAGAGTACAGAAGCTCATCAGAAGATGGAGCACGTCAGTCCTTATGTGGAGTAAGGATCAGCACTTTGGATATGTTTTGGAAGTATCATCAGGGAGGGTATCAGAAATGAGAAAGGCGATGAGCGAGAACGAGGGAAATGTCAAGGTAGTCGGTTCCACACTCACCTTAGTCAACATGCTGAGAGGGAAGGAAAATATAGCCCATCTGTACATGGATGGTGTTGTTGAAACCTATGGATCAGAAAAGGATCAAATAGTCCTGGATGCGGTGGCGAAAATACTATGGTCTTGATCCTAAATCGAAGACTGAAATTCACCAGACTAGTCGCCATAACAATGGGAACTCCTCTAGCATCTTCAGTATTCCTGAGCATAACGATCATGGTTCTGATGGTCGGTTCATTGATTGACCTAATCTTGTCGGTCGTTATTTCTACCGCTGTCGTGATACTTGTCTCCCTGGCATACGGGGAGCTGGTCAGTATCTATCCGTCGGCAGCCGGTAACAGGATATTTCTCAAGAAGCCGATGGGAAATACTCTCGCCCTTTCTTTGTCTGTCATGTGGGTAGTAATAATCCTTGGTGCGGCAGGCGTTGAAGCTTATATGGCGGGCAACGTACTGAGCTACGTTATAGGATCTCTCCCCCCTTTCTTTTGGTCTGTCTTGATACTTAGCGTTGTCGTTTTGATAAATATCCTTGGAGTAGAGATCTCTGGAAATTTTCAGATGCTGATAACATTCTTTGTGATTATCTCCCTTATTCTTGTTTCTGTTTATTCTATATTTTTTGTGAGGACCTCTTCCCCCGTTGGACTTGGAAGCCTTAACTGGCTGTCGGTATTCTCCGCTAGTGCTGTATCCATATACTTTTTCATCGGATTCGGCAGGGTGACTACGTTGGGAGAAGAGGCAGTGGATTACAAGAAGGGCATCCCTCGAGCAATGCCTATTGGCATTGGTTTTATAGGATTAACCTTCATTCTTGCTTCCGTAGCTATTTTCGAAAGAGTACCCCTTTCTGTCCTTGGAACTACGGTCATTCCCCAGATCGTCCTTGGCAATTATATACTGGCCGGTACCAGGCTTCCAATCCTGATTGGCATAATCAGCATAGTTATGAGTTTCAGTGCATTCAATGCAGGCATTCTGGGAACTTCTAGGCTTGTCTACGCCCTGGGAAGAGAGGGGGTATTTCCGAAGTTCTTGGGAAGTATACATCGGAGGTTTCTGACACCTTATGCTTCATTGCTTTTCCTTTATGTTGTTGTTCTGGCCATAACTGCACTAATTTTCTTTACGAGGAATTACTCTGCAATCGTACTGATAGCAGCTGCTTTTGATTCATTTATGTATGCGTTCGTGAGCTACAGCGCGCTGTGGCATAAGAGAAAGTTGAAGAAGCAAGATATCCCATTTGATGTCAGAGGGGGAACTGTCATATTCATAATTACTACCATAATATTCTCATTGCTTGGCTTGCTCCTTTTGTACACCTCCTCTAAATGGGTCGCAGTGGTAGTGATAGTGGGAACTCTAGTTTTTTCACTCGTATATTATTTCTTGTATAGATCCGGGAGACTGAAAATGCAAAAGTGAATGGATCCAGGAACTCAAGTCTTCGGAGAACAGTTGGATCTGCTTCATTTAGTGATGTTCAGAGCCTTGTCTTTCCCTTTCCACCAGTTTCGATATATATTGACCGAGCCTGAAACGGAGGCTGATCCTGAGTATGTCTGAAGCCCAGCGATATGCTGAGAGTCTATTTCTCTGATTTCATCGAAGATGTTTTCAAATTCCTCCGTTTCCGTGTTTTCTCCCTTTAACCATCTTTCCCTTATGTCCTGCGTGACATGAATGATTCTCTCTTCGTCACGATCTGTGCTGTCAATGGCCTCCAAAAACGACACACTCTCTGATTCCTGTAGTCTCCTATGAGTTTCTTCGGATTTAAGCCAGTAAGCACGGTCATACTGAAGTCCTACCGCTCTTTCTTCAGAAAACAGGATTGGTTTGTACAGTGAAATGCAAGGGTTAGACGAAAAGGTCGACCATACCACAGATCTCCTCTCGCCGATTTCCACCACGATCGAATTCGCAGTCTGGTATTTCCTTGACAGCGGTCCAGCGTGCATGCATACATCCTCGTTAGATCCGAATTTGGGATGAACCCAATTTCCATTGTGGTGCCTGAGTATCCTAAACATGTCTCTGATTTCTGTTTCTTGCGACTTATCACGCAAACTTGTGGTGGTATACGTGGATCTTTCTAAACCTCTACCCAGTCTTGTGTACAGAAAATCTTCCCTGCACATAAAATTAGGGGATCTAAGGGCTTCCTCCTTTTCACTTTCCCTTTCCCTAGAAATACTGTTTGAAATCGTATCGAACGACTTTGCCTCTCTCAGCAAGTACTCCTTGCCAGAGATATATAGCTCAAGTATTCTCTTGCCGTCAGTTATTAGGAAGGAATTGTTGTAATATTCGTTCTTGTACTGGTCGTTGCTCCCTCCTTGTCCGTATTTTTCAAGGTATTCTATTATGCTTTTGACGGTGGAATTCGCGTCGTTTCCTCTCTCCAGGCCAAGGCGAAGAAGATCCATTCCGAGAAGACTCCGTGTCTTGTTCCTTGGGGTTGAGAATATTGCTTCGTTACCCGCGGCGACTCCCTTCTGATTAACTCCGATCTCTGCGCCCCACATCCACAGAGGTCTCGACAGAATGACTGCATTAGTCTCTCCTGTGTATTCCACGTCAATGTAAGTCGTGTGGACCTTACCGTCCCTGTTAGTTCTGGGATAGAACTCTACAACCTGGATCTCGTTTGGGTCTCTGTCGCTATTCTTTCCGAAAAGACTGGCTCTTGAATCCTTATTGTTTTTTGCGAGACTGCAGATCGTGTCGCACATCTAAGCAATATAATCCTCTTTGCATAATTAATTCTTTTTCAAGTTGGGAGCTTGGAGACTGATCGCTCTGGATTGCAAGGGAAATGACAGGTCAAAAATAGTTATATCCTGCCTTCTAGAGAATTATTCAGTTGTTCTCCTCTTATCTTCATAATCTCCTTAAATTTGGCTATATCTTTTGGAATCACGAATATCAGTAATGTAAACACGATTCCACAGAATATCCACGTCACCGAGCTGACCACTGTTATTGCAAACTGCAGAGAAATTGCAGTTGCGATTACTCCAACTATTCCGGGACCGAATGCACTTCCAACGCTTGCAAAGAAATTGAGATAGGCTGTTGCGCTACCCCTAAGTTCGGGTTCTATTATGTCCATCACTGCTGCGTTGACGCTGGGTCCGGCCATGGGTAGCACGAAAGCAGTAAGGATTCCAAGGACATAGAAGCGTTCGTCAGTTGGAGAATAGATTGTGAGATATATCAGCACTGCCGACAGGAAAACTACTATCGTCCCCAGAATCGCCCTTCCGCTGGGAATCCGCTTGAACAGGAAGTCGCTCAAGTACCCAGAAACTATATTGCCTGCAACCATTGCGACAATCCAAATTAGCAACACCAGAGTGATCGTGAATGACGGTATCTTTCTGACTATTGACATATAAGTGATAATCCAGAAGCTGATTGCAGTCCACGGTATTGTACCGAACAGTCCCTGAGTAAACAGAAGAAGAAGCGACCTGTTACTAAGTATTTTCTTAAGATCCGCCAACTTGACTTTGTAAACATCTGAGGCTACTTTACCTGCTAACTCTGGCTCGGATGATCCCCTCGGTATCTCTTTGACGAAAAAGTATATCAAAGCTCCAACAGCGAGGCTGAGGCCTGCAGTAATGTAGAAGGAGTATCTCCAGCTTAGTCCAGCGCCTATTACGGTCAGAGGAATGACGATGCCCAGAAGGTACCCTATTGGGCTTGCTGCGTTGATGACACCCATTGCTTTTCCTCTGCTCTTGGGTTCAAAATAATCTGCGGTCAGAGTAAAAGCACCAGATGGAAGGGGATAACCTATGCCAGTCAGTATCCTGGTAACGAACAACTGAGAAAAGACTCTTGATAGGCCGTTGATCCAAGTCGTTGCCCCTAGAATGATTGCCATAAAGACAGTAAGAATTTTTCTGGAGTATTTGTCGTACAAATAACCCCAGAACGGATAAAGGATCGTCCCAACTATGAGGGTGGATGTTACAAGCAGACCTAATATTGCATCCGTCACGTGGTATTCCTGAATGAGCTGTGGTTCAACTGCGGATATTATGTAGGTATCTGCGGCCTGAATCATGAGAAAAAGTGACAATACGGTAACGACACCCCACCTGTACTTGCTCTTAACCATTCCCTTGTACATTTTTTGGATGTTATTAATATTTTTATAAAATTTCATCTTAAATTAATGGACTCTAAACAGATGAAGTAGCATTAAATCGTAATCAAATTGAAAATGCTCATATAAGGTAAGAAGTTACAATGGGTGAGTCACATGCCGGTACAGTATCTGAAAGACAGTTTTAGAAAGATCGATGGTAAGACTATAGAATTCAAGATCAAGAATATGGAAGGATCTGCGAGGGTGAATTTATCGCCTTCTGTGTTTCTTGACGGTGAAGAAATCACGAGTGGAAGCGCTATAAGTATCAAGGAAGGAGAGTTCAAGGACATTAAGCAGAACATGGACCTGGACATTCTAATGGGTGAGTCGATAACTATAAGGACGAAGCTGAAAGAGCCTATTGGTAAGGGAAATCATAAGATAAGAGTAATCATAAAAGTCAACTGGCCTCTCTGGACATCATTCGAAACTGAATTTAAAGTACTTGCGTAAGAATCAGCGGAAGTGTTTGGCCATAATCCTGTTTTCGTCAATTGCAAGAAGATTGTCAATGACCCTTTCTGCTTGCTTGTTGGTTCTGGTGCGGGGATCTGCAATTAACCATTCTAAAAGTATTTCCTTTCCACCTTCGGTGAACGCCTCAAGAGCCCATTCCATTCTCTGAATTCTCGGGAGTATCGAAAAATTCATTACCTTTCTCGGAAGTTTTCTTCCAACATCCCTGTGAATACCCCTTCCATCAATTACGGAAGGAGTCTCTACAGCGACGTTGTCGTGTATCCCTTCGATCGATCCATTATTGAGCAAGTTAACCTGATAGGTGCCCTTAACATCGTTTGCCAGTGCATTGATTATGGGGACTACAGGCTCATCACTCAGGCCAGATGGAAAGAGGTAAGAAAGAGGTTCAGAATTTGCCATTGCGTTGTTTATCATATTCATGTTCCTCTCCTCCATATCCAGGTAGAATTTCCACCCAGCTGCAGAATCAAAACCGCCCATTGCACCATACCACTTTACTTTCGTTCTCTGATTCCTATGATATTTCCAGGTGCCACTTCTGACCGTGTCTCCAATCGGAACAATCCCATACTCGTTGTACATATCCACCATTGCGGGGGACATCTGGACGCTTAGTGGATTTGTCCTCGAGGCCATAAACCATCCTCTGTAAAAGGAAGAATAGCTTTTGTCTATCCACTCTCGAAGAGTTGGATAGGCGTCTTCACTTCCGTTCTTGAATTTTGTCATCCATATTGTGTGATTGAGACCTATTGACTCGGCCTCTGTCTCATCCCTATTGAGTCCGACAGAACCAACAATGTCCCTGTAGTCCAGGTGGCCGTGACATATACCTACAGACTTTATCCCGAACGTTCTGCCAAGTAGAGTAGTGAGCTCAAGGACAGGATTGGAAAGCTGCAAAAGCCACGATTGCGGGCTCAACTCTTCCACATCCCTCGCAATGTCCATTGCAAGTTGGAATTGGTAATATCCCCAGATTGTGTGATAGTCTGAGACCATGTTCCATTCTACGCTGTTGATGCCTCTAAAGTAACCGTTCTTCTCTGATATGGCCCTCATCTTTTCATAGTACTTGTGTCCCCCAACCATCGCAGTATTGATCACGTAGTCTGAATCCCTGATAGCATTTTTTCTGTCCATAGTTTTGAGAAATTTTATGTCGAATTTTACCTCGGAAGAATATCTTCTGGCAAATCTGTAAATCGCATCGAGGCGGTTCCTGTCAATGTCCATCAGAGCTATCGTACTCCCTTTCATCTCCGGAATCAAGCAAAGGTCGTGAATGATAGTCGAGCTCCAGAACAGGCTTCCGGCCCCTAGAACTGCAATCTTCAGTGACATTCCAACAGCTCAGATTAAGAACCACTTGGTCATAATAAATGCTTTGCTTATTGAGTAAGGTCCACAGCTTTAATGATGCACCCTCTCCTCTTTCGAAGGTCATTAAATGATCTCAGACTAAAATTCAATAGGGATGGATCGAATTTTGTTAGAAACTTCAAGAAGTTACCAACTGACAGATGGCAATTCCGGAAAATGTATTTCGTGATGCTGTCTCACTACTTGCGAATTCAGGAGAAATCCAGCAGAATCAGTACTCAATTATTACGAGAGATTAAGTCGAAGCAAGAGATTATTCTCTGCAATGTCTGTAAACGTCGTTTACGCACAAGCACATTGTCACTCTAGCTTTTCTATCAATAAACTGAGTGGAGAAGGTGTCTTTCACAGAGTAATATGGCCCGTTGAGCGTCAGTTTATGAGAGTCATCATGAAAAATCCACAAGGACTCCTGAAACTGGCACGAAAGAAGGGTGTTAAGTATATCATTGTTACAGATCACAATCGTGCTTTAGACATCTTAGGGAGTGAAGAATTTCTTATCTCAGGAGAAGAGTGGGGGCAAAAGAAAGGTCACTCTAATTTTATAGGTATAGATGAATCCGTGGATCCCGAATGCGGTTACTTTAAGGGAATAGAACCAGTCAAGCCAAGAGATTTTAAGAGTGCAGTGACGGTCGCAAAGGGGCAGGGGGCCTTTGTTTCAATAAACCATCCCTTTAAGAAAGACCGGTGGACGTGGGGAGAGGAAAGTTACGAACTAGCTGATGCTATCGAAATCTGGAATGGTAAATGGTGTGAGGAGAATCAGAAGGCACTCGATCTTTGGCAGAATTTGCTCTCTCGAGGTTTTAAAATTTGGTGTCTGGCGGGTAGTGATTTTCATGTTAATCATCTCTTCAGTATTGACTCACAAGTCCTTGCATTCATTGACACAGATTCCAGACAGTCGCTCCTCGCTAAACTCAAAAATGGAAATTTCTCAATAGCTAGGGATACAAAGTGTCCCGTCATCTTCCTTTCAGATAAAACGACTTATCGGATAGAGAATTTCAGAGAATCGTTGACAATGAAAGTGATTTCAGGGGATCATAATGAAATCATAAATAATCCTGCAAAGCACGGAACACTAAAGAACAAAGAGCAACAGATTTTTGTGAGGGTTGAGCTCTGGGAAGGTGAAGAACCTCTAAGTTTTTCTAATCCGATCTTTTTCTGACTTGAAGAGCAGCGCTTGAACTAGAAATCCAGAGGACCCTGGAAAGTGAATCCCTGTCAGACATCTTCCACTTTCCTGATCTATCGTCTCGCAACTGAGCCCATCGTCCATCGTAATGTCCCTGAGAATCGACTCGTCGGCAATACCAGACAGTATTTGACTGGCATGGGAATGAATCCATGGATGCTTTACGTGTCTGTTCCCTAAACCGTTGAAATTGCCCCTAATCTCGAATTCATTGCTGCTCGATTTTATCCACTTCAAAGTGTTCTTGAACACCTTCGACTCTTTTTCGATAAACCCAAGATAGGGAAGAAGCAATAGGGAACCCGTAGGGTCGTCATAGAACTCGTAACGACCCTTGAGGTCTGATGAGTAGCAGAACATGTCCTCACTGACAAACTCATTCATTACGTCCTCCCTTATCTTATCGGAGAACTCTAAGTAGGTTCTGTCAAGTAAGAGTTCCTTCACTTTATAGCCATAGGTCCGCATGGAGTACCACAGGGCCACATTATCGAAGGTTACGTAGGGATAAATCACTGGATCGTCCGAACTATTCAGTTCGGTACCGAATAGGTAGTACCCATAGTTCTTCCAGGGGATTAACAGGTCCATCAGCTGACTCGCCATTGTCAGGGACTCCTCAGGATCAAGAATTTTTAGAGATATGGCTCTCTCAAGCGCAAGGAAGTAATAAGAAAGCTGATCCAGTTCGAACCCATCATACAATACCCGTCCGTCCAAGTAGAGGGAGTGGATGCCCCTGTGCTTCCAGTATTTCGTTAGCAACAATGACAAAAGAACCTTTGCTCTTTCCTGATCGAACCTCTCAATTACAGGCAGTGTCCAGAAAATGAAGTCTCTAGCCCAGAATCCTCCGGACACGTAATACTTTGGGCTCTTTGATGCCATAATGCAGTTGTCCTCAGTGTCAATGAAAGCCGAATTTGAATTGAAGATCGCCATGAATATGTTGTCTCTTAACATCTTACTTTCGATCCCGTTGAACCTTTGCATGAAGTCATTGCACTCTTTTTCTAGATTCTTTTCACCAACCCTAGATAGGTGAATTGAATTCAGCACTGCCCTGTCAGGAGTATCACCCAGACCTATGAAACAACCGTCTTCTGTTTCCTTAATGGCTATCGACGGTTTACAGCTACCGACGGAAGAGTAGTAAACTGGAGCATTTGACCAATTGGTGTTGATGCTGCTCACAGGAATTGGCACTTCCCAGAATATCTTCGAGTACGCCTCCACGCTGAGTTTGCCCTTGATTGTTGTCCCGAGGTAGAAACCCGGTCTGTGAGGTGGAACGATTATGCTTACGTCTTTCTCTTTGGAACAGTTCTCAATCCACCCATGTCCCTGAAAATTATTTTCAGAAATCAATCCTCGAACCTTGAAACATACCAAGGTAGACCCGCTATTAACTGGAAAACAAATCTCCAGAGCTTCCCCTTTGAGAATGATGGAGAGATAGTAATTGGCAGTCACTCTGTAATTCTGTTGGTCGACAGTGGTAGGAGACGTTATCACCATCTTTCTGGAATCGTCATAACTCAATTTCTAAAATCCCCTCCTCATATGCAAGGGACTTGCCGGAAACGCTTTCCCTATTCACGTATTCGTGCGTGTCATATCCCTGAATGCCAAAGACAGAATGAAAACCAGAAGAGGGAATGTTACCAACATAGCCCATCCTTTCGTCTCCTTCCTCTGCCTTCTTAGTTATACTACTCTGTCCTTCAAATCTAATGTCTAGCAGGTCTCCAACCATCATTGGATTGATTACGTTCCTGACCCTATCCATTCTCTGGGCTATGTAGTAGGCAGAGTCCATCCATTCTTCCGGTTGCCACCTTCCATTGCTTAAGGTTGAATTCCATTTCACCGGATTAGCGTCTGGTTGGATTATCATATCTGCTTCTTCCAATCTAGATATATATCTTGGCACGAAGGCATCAAGACTGATAGCAATACCTACTCTCTTGCCACCTACATCGAAAGTAGATACCGAGGAGATGTCACCACCCGATATACCAAGATCAAACTCCATGGGTGTCAAAAAGACCTTGTCTTGGCTGAACCTAAGCTCTCCACTGGAATCAAACACGAAAGCAGTATTGAATACTTTCGTTTCTAAAAAATCCCATTCTCCGCCTCGCTTTGAGAATCTTGACATGTTGTTGCACGCAAGAGTGTAGACCGAGTATTCTCTTGACAATGAGCTGAACAGATTATAAAAATCACGAACAAAAGTATCTGTGAGGGCAAGAAAGATTGAAGAAACGAAATTCTGGATATTTCCTTCCCCGTTGATAAAATCGATCTTATTCTGATTCTTTGAGTAAAGTACCTGCATTGCTTCGGTAGTGGACTGGGCATTCAAACCAGAAAAAGCGGTCAGGAGACCGATGTCCTCTGGAAAAATTATAAAGTCTCCTGGTCTGGTGTTTTCGTAAAACTTCCTCACGTGAATTGGAAACCCTCCATTGAAATCGTCCCTGTCAATCTTGAACTGGACGGCAATAAATCGCACAAATATTATATTCTATAGACTCTTAAAAGCTTTCTTGAGGCAGTGCTCCATTCATGCTTATTTTACAACCTTCGTTAGCCTAGATGGCCTGTCAGGATCGAGGCCTAACGAGATAGAAGTGTAATAGGACAGTAACTGACCGAAAAGAAGGGATTGCATGGACTTTACAACTTCATTCTCCGAAGTCACTCCGAATTTCTGTTGCAGGAATTCATCAACGTCCACAACTCTTTTTGCATAGGAATCCAACTCGTGAAAGACCAGCCGATCTGGAGAGAGCATGAATACCGACCATTTCCTGTCCAAGAGCTGTTTTGGGCCGTGAAGGAAATCTCTCGTAGCGTAGGCAAAAGAAATCGCATTGCTCGTTTCGATCAACTTCAAAGTCGTTTCCAGTGCGATCGGGTATGCCAATCCTGATCCAAGGAATACAGTTCTGCCCTTTGCCTGGCCCACAAGTTCTCGAATTACCTTCTTTCCAGTAACTATTGTCTCTGTATTTTTTTCAGCCTCGTTTAGAATTTCCAGAAACTCGCTTTTCTTGGAATGGTAGGATATTTTTAAGGCAACAAAGAGCTGTGCTATCAGAGATTTTGTTGCAGCGACTGACCGTTCATTTCCTGCGTCTGTGTACAGCATCAGGTTTGCGATTTTTCTAAGTTTAGCGTCCCTGTTATTGGTGATCCCAATAACCATCGAACCCTTCCGTTTCAGTTCCTCTGCGGAATTCAGGGCATCGATACTGTCTCCAGACTGGCTGAAAACGATGGAGGTAGTATTCGGTATCATTCCTGGTAGCCAGTTCCCTACCTCACTAGAAAGGATGGGAATAGAGTTCTTGCCATTTCTATTCAGGAGAATTGATAGATATTGTGCTGCGTGATAGCTGGTTCCATTCCCTACCACGTAAACCATTCTGGATAGTTCAAGATTGCTCGTGATGTGATCGAAGTTTTCAAATTCTTTCGATTTGAAGTCCCTTATGATTGCCGGCTCGCTCTCTATCTCTTCCAGCATCAAATGCATAACAACTTAATCTGGTTCTTCTTAAATTTCTTTGTACTTGTCCTTAAGTCAGTCTATGGGGAGGCCCTTGCAAATTCTCTCGTACACGTCTGCGGACTTCCTCTTCACCCTTTCCTTTGTTTTGTAATCCACTGAATAGAGCCCAAACCTCATAGAGTAGCCACTAGCCCACTCGAAGTTGTCAAACAAGGACCAGTGAAAGTATCCCTTGACTGGAATCCTGTCTTTAGAAATTGCCTGGGACAGTGAGTTTAAGTGTCCCGCAATGAACCTCCCTCTCTTCTGGTCCGTTGCGTCAGCTATTCCGTTTTCCAGAATATATATCGGTTTGCCGTACCTGTCATAGATCCATCTTGAAACGCGCCTAATTCCCTCAGGGTAAATGTCCCACTGGAAATCAGAGCAATCTTCACACGGAAGGACCTTCATTGGCAGAACTCCTGCATACTGTTCATTCTCGGAGTATTTCACCCTCACCCTTGTGTAGTAGTCAATTCCCACATAATCGGCTTGACCGAAGTCAGGAATCTTCTCGTCTGGCACTCCACTAAGGTTATTGTCGAATTCCCCTTTAATTGCTGCATTGAGGATCCATTCATTGTTCAGATATCTTGCAGTTTCTGCCATCTCTGCATCCTTCTTATCATCACCTGCAGGTTCGAAATATGGGGGGGCCGTCCCGATGCCAGTCTCCCTGTTAGTATTTTTCTTGAGTATTTTGTAAGCCAGATTGTGGGCAAAAGCCAGATTTCTTTCGACCTTGAAAGTCAATGGAATGCTCTCCAACCCTGGTGGGAAACCTGAACTGCGTCCGGACAAGTATCCGTTCATTGCAATTACTTCCGGCTCATTTATTGTCTCCCAGCAATCCACCTTTGGCCCGATGGTTTTGGAGATGAAGAATGCGTACTTTGCGAACTCTTCGATCGTTCTTATGTCTAGCCACCCTTTGGAAGTCGCAGTGTCTATATCTTTGTGACATTTGACCGGCTGATGCAGCCAGGATGGAAGTGGCCAGTGGTACAAAGTCATGAACACCTTGAGCCCTATAGAGTGTGCAAAGTCCACCATTTTTGAATAGTGACTCATCACTTCATTATCGGCCATAGATTTCAATTTTTCAAGAGTATTTTTTGCCTCGGTAAATGTCAGAGGTTCTCCGTTTGCATTCCTCCTAAATCCTCCATCGACATCAAAAGTGGGGTCATTGAAAATTCTGGCCCACTCAATGCTCATCCTAATTGAGTTGTTTCCCAGAGACCTTGCCCTCTTCATATCCTCTTCATAATTATCCCAGAACCCGTCGCCATCCTGCGGCTTGTCTCCAGATACCAACCTTTCCTTGATAATTTCCTCGCTGTTCGCCCATTCATACCAGTCCGTGCCAGAATAATCACTCTCAACTGAGCTTCCCATTTCGGTCTGAAATGCGGAAATTGCAGTTCCCCAGATAAATCCTTTTGGAAACTTTATCTCCATGACACTTAATGCTCTTCCATAATAAGAAATTGTTCAGAATTATAGACTTTCAGTACCTTTAGCGCATCTAAATCCAAATAAGGTTTAAATGTAGTGCAGAATTCTAATTCATATGGACTTTTCTGAGCACCTCAAACAAATCGAACTGGATGAATCAAGAAAAGAAATTCTCTTACAGTCAAAGAGAATCGTGACTTTCTCACCACATCCCGACGATAACGAGCTCATAGCAGGAGGATTCATTGCAAGGAAAATTATGGAGAAATCAGAGTTCCACCTGGTGGTCGTCAGCGACGGGAGAAAGGGAAGCAGGACGATTGATGAAGAAGAACTTAAGAAGATCAGAGAGATGGAACAACGGAAGGCCATAAAGACTCTTGGATCAGATAGCGTTAGATTCCTCGGTTACAGGGATTCTGAGGTACCGCAGCCCTCGGTACTCAGAAACGATTTTATAAAGATCATTAGAGAACTCTCTCCGGATCTTGTTATAACCGTAGACCCGTTCCTTCCTTACGAGGCACATCCTGACCACTTGAATACCGGATTGGCAGTTCTTCAGGCAGTCCTTTTCGAAGAATTCCCAAATATCGGGGAGGGTAAGCCTGTTAAGAGCCCAAACGTTGCACTTGGATTCACTTATACTCCCAATGTAATACTTGACTGCACCGACAGCATGGATAGAAAGATCTCAGCAATCAGAGTTCATAGTTCCCAGTTTCCAGATGATTCTGCACTGGAAATGATCAAGGGTATTTCTAAGCTGTATGCAAATCGGATAGGAACTCAGTATGCAGAGCCTTTCAGAGTACTCATGCCTCACGAATTGCACATCAATGTTCTGGGGGGAATGAACCCATGGTAGCATCCAGTACCTCGGATGTTGTTGGAAAAGGCAGCAGTTCAGGTCCATCATCGTCAGGTATACTGCCAATGAGGTTGAAAGTCCTCTACAGCTTTGGACAGATGGGAGTCAACCTGCCGACATACTTTTTCGTATATCTCTGGGCCATCTATGCTCCTCACGGAGGGACTCAGCTCATGTCTGCATCGCTGCTGGGACTGGCATACGGTGTTGGGGTCATAATTCAAGCCCTGGCCAATCCTTTTATTGGAAACCTGAGCGATAAACTGAAATGGAAAATGGGAAGAAGGAGACCGTTCATAATGACAGGGTTCATTCCTTTGGCAGTAAGCTTCATGCTGCTGTTCAGACCCATATCACACAATCAAATGGCGAACTTCGTATACGTTGCAGTCGACTTTGCGATCTTCAATTTCTTCTATGCATTCGTTGTGCTTCCTTACCTTGCCATGATACCTGAAATATCTTTGAATTCAAACGACAGAGTGAAGCTTCTAAGCGTCAGCTCATATTTCAATGTCATACCGACTATACTGTTGCTGTTCGTCACAGGGATTCTGCTCAATATGGGTTATTCGTTCGCCGATATAGGCGCAATGGTGACGGTGATAATCTTAATATCGTTCCTGGTGCCTCTGGTGTCGATCAGGAAAGAAAGGTTCCAGTCCCTCTCCCCTCAATCGTTCAATCTTCAGACCGCACTTTTCAGCACCCTAAGAAACAGGACCTTTCTAATTTTCATAGCCGCATATGTGTTCATAATATTCGGGATGTATTCTTTCGTGAATGCAATAACATACTACACAGGAATAGTGATACTTCCCGGAAGTACTGAATCAACTTATTCAAGCTATTCATCCTTCATTCTTGCAATAATATTCGTCTTCTTGGCGATATTTTCGGTCGTCACGATAAAGCTGTCAAAGAGGTTAACAAAGAAAAAAGCTATGATCATACTCTCGTCCATTCTTGCACTGGGTATGGTTCTGCTCGGGGTCATGCCTTCAAATCCTCCTCTCGTAGTGCTGATCCCTATCCTCGCGATAGTTGGGCTGGGTGCGACCGCACCAATCATCCTCACCTATGCTATACTCTCTGACATAATAGACGAGGATGAACTAAAAACAGGTTACAGAAGAGAGGGTATGTACTTCGGAATTCAGGGGTTGATAGAAAGGGTTCCCTACGCCCTGTCGGGTGCATTTGTTGGCTTGTACTATAGCGCAGTCTATCTCCCTTCCAACTCCCAAGTCGTGATGAGATACATCGCCTTCATTGCTGCCCTTTCGACGGTGATAATGGCAGTGATATTCACAAAAGTGCCAGTCAAGGAAAAGCTCAAGGGATAGTATTGCGAAGCATTGCTTTAGCCAGAAATCGCAAAGGAAAGACTTAAAAATCAATAAATCAACGGTATGGTATCAGCAAAAGAAGATTAATCAGAAAATAAGAAATGGAAAGGGATTGAAAAACAAGTCTAAGATTCTAAGTATACTGGCCCAAATGTACAGACGTTCATTCTCGCCAAAGTAAACAATTAATATATAGAACTATGAATATTAGTTTATATAGGGGGTGAGTTTTTTTGGTCTTATCTATATCCCCCAAATGTAAGTGGGGCCACCGAGATTTGAACTCGGGTCACCAACACCCCAAGCTGGTAGGATGGTCCAATCTACCCTATGGCCCCTTCAATCAAATGGTAATATCTCTTCAAGGAGTTCTGCGTTAGAAAGGATCATTCTCCTGCAGCAATACCTTGTTACGTTCAGATCGTCCAGAATTCCAGATATCTCTTCTGAACTTGGCTCCCTGTTCTTTGATTTCCTTATTTCTTCTACCTTGTTGGTAAACCTAACGTAATCAGATCCAATGACCCTTCCGCAGCTGAAACACCTAACAGGAATTATCATAATTTCACCTGTACGATTTCTGTTTCTTCTTTCTCGCTCCCGTTCCTCCCGGTTTCTTGGGGAGCTTCCTTCTCACATCATTCACGAGCAGGGCTCTGTCGTAATCCTTGAAAGTCTTCTCCAGGTCCTGATCTTTGAAGAAGTCCACGATTGCCCTTGAGATGGCAGTTCTGGCCGCTTCAGCCTGTCCCATTATCCCTCCCCCTCTCGTGTTGACGGAAATATCCACCTTTCCAATCCTTTCGCCTGCAAGTGTGATCGGTTCCATCATCTTCAGCTTGGACAGTTCCGGTTGATAGATCTCTATCGGAATCCCGTTTATCCTGATTCTACCCTTGCCTTCCTTTATAGTTGCTCTAGCAACTGCCGTCTTCCTAGCTCCACTAGTCTCAATTACCATCTACAATCACTTTCGATCCCAATTCTTTGCAAATTTCATAGAGCGTTGTCACGTTTGCAACGTGCTTGTTCTGGTATTCCTCAAGTTTTTCGAATTCCTTTCCCTTGAAGTCGTTTGGTACTCCTATATAGACCCTCAGTCTCTTTAGAGCCTCAATTCCTCTAGAGTTCTTCATCGGAAGCATTCCCCTTACCGTCCTCCGGAAGATCCTGTCAGCTTCCTTTGGAAATCTCGGTCCCTTTCTTACGGATCCCACGTCTCTCTCCATCTTGTACCTCTCAATTGTGTACCTTCTCCTTCCAGAAACAACGGCTTTCTCTGCATTCACGACAACAATTTCATCGTTCTTTGTCAAGAGCTCCTTGGCAATGTAAGTAGAAGCCCTCCCAAGAACCAGATTGCTACCATCAATAATTCTAATTTCACATCACCCTATTATCTTGATCTTTGTTCCCTTAGAGTTCTCGCTCATGAGTTCTCTTAGTGTAATTGCCTTTCCCCCGGCCCCCTCTATTTTGGATCTGGCCGATTTCGAAAAGTACAACGCAGCAACTTTTACAGGTTCCTCTATTCGTCCTGAGCCAAGTACAACGCCCGGAACAACCACAGTATCGTCCATAGATGAGAAACGCGAAATCTTTCCCACGTTCACCTCTACCAGGTTGTCCTTTGACTTTCTTATTCTTTTCGCTACGTCGCCCCAGAATCTTGAATCGTTCTCTAAGGCTGTCTTCTTCATCTCTATCGCAAGTCTCTCCCTTTCATCTTTTTCGTTTACGCCCATTTATCAAGCACCTGGGTCGGAAGGTATGGATTTACTATTTATAAATGTTATCTGGTCTTCAAAAGCTCCAGTACATTCTTTAGGATCTCCACACTGGTGACTGCTCCAACTCCTCCAGGTACAGGGGTATAATCGACCAGCGCATTAGCCACGTCCGGATCGAAGTCTCCTCTTACTTTACCGTCAACTACGTTTATTCCGATATCGACTATTGTCTTCCTGCTCTTGATGGTCGAGGACTTGAGATATCCCGGCTTTGCCACTGCAAGGAAAATCACATCGTTTTCATCCACCAGTTCTTCCATTTTTTGAGTCTTGCTATGGGCAACAGTGACTGTAGCATCTCTGTTCAATAACATCTGGGACAATGGGCGCCCCACAGTCACCGATCTGTTAATGATCAATGCATTCTTCCCTTTCAAATCATAGCCGTTGTGAGTGAGTATGTCGATCGCGGCTCTGGGTGTTGCAGGAGCTATTCTCTCCACTCCAAAGTAGAGCTGGCCCATGTTCTCGTAAGTAACACAGTCAGCATCCTTGTCGGGGTCGAGTGCTTCCGACACCATCTGGTTGGTGACACCCTTCGGAAATGGTCTGCCAACTATAACCGCGTCAATCTCAGGGTTTTTGTTGATCTTATCTATGGTCTCCATAAGCTCCTCTCCCTTGATGACCAGTGGGACGAAGTTTATTCCAATCTTCTCAGCATTTTTCTTGATGCTGTTGAAATAGACGATTGATTCCTGATCTTCCTGATACGCAACAGAAGCTAGTGAAATCTTCCCCAGTTCAGAAACGCCTTTTCGAACTTCCTCAAGCATTTCCTTTGCGATAGGTCTTCCATCCAGGATCATGGTAGATAATTATTTTCGAGGATTAAACTTCACCCAGACTATGTTTGGCCAGGAAAACTTCAACAAAACACTTATTTAGGGATTTTCACTTGCCTACCGAATGGATGAGTTGGCTGAATGGATTAAGTCTAAAGGGATAAACACTACGAATGACATCAAGATACCTGAAAGGCTTGTTGACCAGGTCATTGGCCAGGACCAGGGTGTAGAGGTAATAAAGAGGGCTGCGAAACAGAAGAGACACGTAATCCTGATAGGCGAACCCGGTACCGGCAAGTCAATGCTGGCACAGTCGATGACAGATTTCATTCCAAAGGAAGAACTAGAGGATATTCTGGTCTTCCATAATCCAGAAGACGCTAATCGTCCTAAAATTGTGACAGTCCCTGCTGGAAAGGGTAAGGAGATAACAAAGGACTACCAGAAGAGAGCAGATCAGGAGAAGACAGAGAGGCAGCGAAGCGTGAGGATATTGGTCATCTTCATAGTCATCATAGGGTTGATCTTTTCATTCATAAATTATCCAACCACAAAAACGATCAATCCTGACCCGATATTCTTTGCTATAATGGCCGCGGCATTCCTGTACATTGCTCTGAACATGGGACCTATAGCTAGGGAAGACAAGACTCTAGTCCCAAAGCTTCTCGTGGGGCATGACAAGGAAGACAAACCACCTTTTATAGACTCTACTGGAGCGCAGGCAGGTGCGTTACTGGGAGATGTGAGGCACGACCCGTTCCAATCTGGTGGGCTTGAGACGCCCGCACATCTCAGAGTGGAGGCTGGTAACATACACAAGGCAAACAAGGGTGTGCTCTTCATAGACGAAATAAATACACTCAGGATGGAGAGTCAGCAGAGTCTGCTGACTGCGATGCAGGAGAAGAAATACACAATCTCCGGACAGAGCGAGAGATCAGCAGGTGCACTGGTACAGACCGAAATGGTACCGTGTGATTTTATCTTGGTTGCTTCCGGGAACTTGGATGCCCTCCAGGGCATGCACCCGGCACTAAGGTCAAGGATCAGGGGTTATGGTTACGAAGTCTACATGAACACCCTAATGGACGATACGGAGGAGAATAGGGAAAAGGTGATGAGATTCGTCGGCCAGGAAGTCGCAAAGGACAAGAAGATCCCGCCATTCGACTATACCGGAATTGCCGAAGTGATAAGGGAAGCACAAAAGAGGGCGGGGAGAAAAGGAAAGATAACACTAAGGCTGAGGGAAATGGGTGGCCTGATTAGGATCGCAGGAGATCTTGCAGTTCAGGTAGCATCCAATGTCGTTACCAGCGAACACGTTATAAAAGCAAAAGTGAAGGCCAGGCCGCTGGAGCAACAGATCGCAGATAAACACATAGAGGCGAATAAGAACTACAGGACATTCACGAACGAAGGATACTCGATTGGAATAGTCAATGGACTTGCTGTCTTCAGTGCTGGATCAGGGATGGCTGAATACTCTGGTATAGTCATGCCAGTTGCAGCAGAAGTCACCCCCGCACAAGAGAAGGAGAGCGGAAAGGTCATAGCCACGGGAAAGCTTGGAGAGATTGCGAAGGAAGCAGTACAAAACGTATCTGCGGTAATAAAGAAATACACTGGACAGGACATAGCGAACCACGACGTCCACATACAGTTCATCGGAAGTTATGAAGGAGTGGAGGGAGATTCCGCTAGCATCACCATTGCAACGGCAGTGGTTTCAGCTATGGAAGGGATTCCCGTAGACCAGTCGTATGCGATGACAGGCTCTCTATCAATTAGGGGTCAGGTTCTGCCAGTCGGAGGGGTAACTGCAAAGGTTGAGGCCGCCATTGAGGCTGGTTTCAAGAACGTAATTGTCCCAGAAAGCAACAAGGGAGACATTGTGCTTGAGGAAACACAGAAAGCCAAGATACAGATTCACGTCGTGAAGACGATTAGCGATGTTCTGAATCTAGTTCTTGCGTCGACGAAATCAAAGACTTCTCTGCTTTCAAAGTTTGACTTTTCAGTGCCCACCGGCCAGGTGATGGCCAATCCCAGTTGACCTTATCTACTATTTTTTAAACTCCTTTGATGAAAGAAAATCCAATAGTTTCACTGACTGCTCGCTAATCAGGGAAGACAGAATCCTCGGTAACCGACACCTGAATGTTGCAATAAAATACGCTCAAGAAAATTCTGATAGCGGGCGAATGATAAGCAAGTCTCTCTGGAACGAGATATTGCTCTACGTCTCGCTACAGAGACAGGTGCATAAAGCTTTTGACCTGGTAGGAGTGAAGAATTACTCAGGAACTGTGGTGAAGGTTGAACGGGGCAACGGACAAAGAAGAACTCCAGAAATATCAGAGAGTCAAGAGAAAAAGAACTTCTGGGGGGTTAAATCGACAGAGGAACTTCTAGAAAAGATGGCTGTATTTCACGTAGACAATTACTGACATATTTATTGGAACTTAAATGGGCTGGTTCTACTCTCTGAAGATCATAGATCCCTTCTTGGCCCCTGCATTTTACAGTCTACACCAAAGTGGGTAAGATTTTTTGTTCTTTCTCTGCCAAATATTATCCCCTTCTTTGATCTCCTACGGAGGCATCTCCACTCTTGTCAGGAACACCTTGCCACATGTTTTTATAGCTTCTCCAGATACCTTTCGCACTACGCAGGAATCTAAATGATAATAAGAGGTAATAATGAGTACGATTTGGAGCAATATCTCGATCCTCTGGTGTTGGAATGGTTCACCTCCAAGTACAACAACGCCACCACGGCCCAGAAGATTGGAATTCCTCTTATTCACCAGAGGAAGAACGTCCTGATATCCTCTCCAACAGGGACGGGTAAAACCCTGTCAGGATTCCTGGTCACGATAAACGAACTGTTCCTTCTTGCCAAAGAGAACAAACTCGAGGACAAGATATACTGCGTTTACGTATCTCCGCTCAAGGCCCTCGCAAACGATATTCATAGGAATCTTGAGGTTCCGCTAGAAGAGATACGGAACATGGCTGAGACGAAGGGTATTCATATACCGAAGATAAGGGTCGGAGTAAGGTCGGGAGACACAAGCCAGTATGTCAGGCAGAAAATGAACAAGACTCCGCCACACATCTTCATCACGACACCCGAATCACTTGCACTTGCGTTATTCTCCCCCAAGTTCAAAGAGAGATTCAGGGGGGTGGAATTCCTGATAATCGATGAGATTCACGATTTGGCCTCCAACAAGAGGGGTGAACTGCTTAGCCTCATAGTGGAATTCCTTCATCACAACACTGGTTCCATAACCAGAATAGGGCTCTCGGCAACGACAGAGCCCATAGATGAGCTCGCGAAGTTCCTGGTGGGAGATGTTGACCGGACTGACGTGCACATAGTTGAGGCAGAATCTAACAAGAATCTTGATATGCGAGTGGTCTGTCCTGTATCCGATCTTTTTTCTGCACCTCAGGAGCAGATTAATGAGAGAACATACGACATAATAGAATCCATGGTCAAGGAGCACACCACTACACTAGTTTTCACCAATACCAGGAGCGGTGCGGAGAGAGTATCATCAAAACTCATCGAGAGGGGAATTCTGGACCTTGAAGCCCATCATTCCAGTCTCTCAAAGGAATCAAGATTCAATGTGGAAGAGAAGCTGAAGAGGGGGGAACTGAAGTGTGCAGTATCATCCACCTCCTTAGAACTTGGAATCGACATCGGAAGCATCGACCTTGTCGTCCAGGTTGGATCACCCAAGGGAATCGCAAAAGGGCTCCAGCGAGTGGGCAGGTCTGGGCATTCCGTGTTCGCAACGGCCAAGGGACGGATAATTCCGATGGACATAGACGACCTGGTCGAATCCCTGGTACTGGTAAGGGAAGCAAGGGCAAAGAAGCTTGACCGTATCAGCATACCGCGGAACTCCCTGGATGTTTTAAGCCAGTTCATAGCAGGTATCTCACTCGAGAAGAAATGGTTGGAATCCGAAGCTCTAGAAATAGTAAGGAAGACCTACTGCTACAGGGACCTCAGCGAGAGCGACTTTGTGAACGTTCTGAACTATCTCTCAGGAGGGTTTGAGGAGGGAAACGTTTATTCCAAGATATGGTGGGACAAGAAAGAGCATACCTTCGGGAGGAAAAAGAGTACAAGACTGATCTATTTCACGAACGCAGGGACCATACCTGAGGAAGCCGACTATGATGCGTTTTCTGTAGATAACAGGCACCTCGGATCCCTCTCGGAGAAATTTGTCGAGAAGCTTCATAGAGGCGATATTTTCGTCCTTGGAGCGAGGACATACGAATTCCTCAGGATGCGTGGAAACAAGGTATTCATCAAGGATGCATCTGGAAGAAAACCGACGGTTCCATCGTGGGTCGGTGAAATGCTCCCGAGGACCTTTGATTTATCTATAGAAGTGGGCAAATTCAGGAAGGAGCTAGCTGAGAGGATGAAGCAGGGCAGTGCGGAAGAATTCCTGAAGAATGAATACTATGCCGATGACAATAGCGTGAGGAGCGTTATCTCATACATTTCAAATCAGATGGAATACGGAATACCGACGAATGATAATCTCCTGATAGAAGGCTATATCGACAAGGCGAGCCAGTTTTCTGTCATTTTCCACTTCGCGTTCGGTAGACGGGTCAACGATGCACTCAGCAGGATAATAGCCTTCAACATATCAAAGAACTTCTCAGTCAATTCCAGAATATCTCTCACAGACGATGGCTTCATGCTCACATTCAACAGGAGAATTGAAATCGCAAAGATCAAGGATCTTATCCAGACAATCAGGATAGGCGGGTCCCTGAGAAATGCGGTCAAATCGACGGAACTCTTCAAGCAACGATTCAGGCACTGCGCAACACGTTCGTTCATGGTACTAAGGAGATATAGGGGAAGAGAGGTATCAGTCGCGAGACAGCAACTGAGGAGTGAAAGAGTCCTGAACATACTCTTCTCAATGGAGAACTTCCCGATCATTGAGGAGACGTTCAGGGAGATAGAGGGGATCGTGATGGACCTGGACAACTCCGAGAAGATACTGAAATCAATACGGGACGGAGAGATTAAGGTAGAATCTCGAGACTATACGAGGTATCCGAGTCCGTTTGGATTTGGGATCATATCAACTGGTATTACGGACGTCGTCCTCATGGAGGACAAGAGTGCTATCATAAGGGAACTGCAGGAAGCGCTACTGGCCAAGATGGGCTTAGAAGGAAGCTCCGAAGTAGATATAGAGTCCCTGATGAATTACCAAGAATCGAAACAGCTAATAGACCAGAACGGAGGGCTACTAGATTTCCTTGCGAAGGCAGGGTTTGCGGATCTCTACTCATCGGTTTCGTTTTCTCCTCTTAAAAAGGTGGATGATCAGGATGCTTATTTCGGGGAACTGTCTGGATATCTCCAGAACGGAGAGATTGTTCCAGTATTCACGGGGAAGACCACATATACGCTCAAGGAAAACGTTCCGTATCTTGCATCAGTGTTCATGCAGGAGAGCGAACGCACTATCAATTTCAATGATGGAGAGAGCACAAACACGATAGCCAAGAACAACTCTCTCGATCCTGGCTCAACGGTGATAGCGCTGAGAAAGATGGAAAGGGCCTACAGTGCATATTTTCTCAAGCACGGAAACAGGGTCAAGTGGTACAACAGGTCGGTTACAAAAGCAGACAAGGTAGAATCTGTCAAGAAGGTGGTCGTGTGGCTCCTATGGCAGAACGGTCCGCTCACTTTCAACGAGATCGTGGACAGGATAGGACAGATGAACGAACTCGAAGAGGTGATCGAGGAGCTTACAAACAACAAGATCATCGTTTCTGGCAGGTTCTTCCCAAAGAAGGATAGGCAGTACATACTCACGGAAGACCTCAAGAAATTAAGGACCACTGATGAGATAGAGATAGGAAAAATCAGACTTAACAGAACTCTTGAAAAGATTGGAGAGAACTATTTTGATAGCTATCTGGTCGCGAATGACCCGAACTCGCTGGTCATAAGAGGCTACCCTGCTCAGCAGATGCAAGCAAAGGGAATCGTGTATGGCCACTTCGCAGGATCCATCAAAGGGTATTTCGACGAAAAGTATCTTCCTCAGCTGATTTACTTGAACAGGACTGAGAGCCTGGGTAAAGAGGAAAAGGACGTTCTTGAACTGATAAAGAAGGGAAAATATGGTGCGGAAGACGTTGAGGAGAAGACGCTGGAGAAACTGGTCAAGAACAACTACGTCGTACTGAAAGATGGGAAGCTTTTGAGAGTGAGCGTGGATCCAGAAGAACCGATCGGGCTTTTAGAAAGGTTCGTTGCCACCTATGGGCCATTGAGTATAGAAGAGATTGTGCAGATATTTGGCCCGATGGTCAGGAAGTCAATCGGCAAGGTCAATGTCAAGAAGATGGTCAGTGGTCATTCGACTTATCTATATACCGACCTGACATTCTCAAAACAGAGAGCAGTCATAAGCACCAAAGACCCACTCTTTTTGGTCAACAGAGACAGGATCGAAGGTGAAACAGGAGAAGGGATGACTTACTTCCTGCTGGAAGATGGAACTGTGAAGCTCGGGGTAGAGACTGCGACGCAGAACGGAATACTGGAGATCTTCGAGATCACGGGGGACTACTCGAGTAACTTCGATCAAGTTATGGAGGTGATAAACGAGATTTCCAGGGTGGAAAGGTTCGATTCACTAGTCATAAGGAAGATAACCTTCCCCGTACCAGACAGGGAGAAGATGGAGAGCATCGGGTATTCCATGATAAGGAATTTCATGGTTAACGGAACAACGGTAGAGGACCTGTCCATGGAAGAGGATCAGATGATTCACTACCTTGTCAGAAAGCATCATCTTTTCAATGGGTACAAGTATCCAGATCCAGTGGTCGCTCTTGACTCAATACTTGGATACAAGGGTAACTTTGAGCTCATGATGAAGAGCGACAGAAGTATAGATCTGGACAAACTTGTAATGAGCAATCTTGCGGTGCAGGGGTATCTTGTTGACGGCTCTCAGGGGTACCTGAGCAAGGAGGGCGTTGCACTCCTGGCATCAGTAAAATACAACTCCCTCAGTGATAATGCAAAGAAGCTTTACGAGATCATAAAGAAGATGCCTTCCTTGTCCAGAGAATCCATAGTGGAGCGCTCCTGTTTCACCATTAATCAGACGCTCAACTACCTGAACGAGATGTTCAAGAAGTGCATAATATACAAGGACAACAAGGGGAGGTACCAACTTACTCCAATTGCGAATAACAGCACCGAGGCTATGGACAGAATCACAAAGGAACTTGGAATATTTAACGGCAGAATTCTCTCATCAATTCTCGGTAATTCTCTGAACGGTAACTTCGTGTCGAACTACCTTTCTGAAGGGATCAAGGATGGCAAATTCAAGAGGATATTCCCGCTGAAGTCCAGAGACGAAATGATGTACAGTTGGAAGTACGAAAACTTCTCTCCACCGTCCAAGAGCGAGGATGTGGTTCTTCTCCCCAGGACGCTTGCAATGGAACACATCTCCCTTATACTCGGATGGAAACCGCAGGGAAAGATGGTGCTTCTGAGGGACGGCTACGACCCGATATTCTTCAAGGGAAAGAGGTCAGGAAACAAGCTTTCCATAACCACTGAACTGAGAGACGAGACGAAGAAGAGAATATCGAAGTACCTGCAGGCAATAAACATAAAGCTCGAGAGACCAGAGAGCGATGAAGTCACTGAAAAATGGTACGAGCAGATGATTCCAAAGAAATACAAATGATCAGAGAATCAGCTGTTTCTCGGCTGCTTCCTTCTTCTGTTTCTTGATGAACTCTTCTAGCTTTTTTCTCACATCGTCGTCAAAAAGCGCGATCATTCTTACAGCAAGGAGGGCAGCATTCTTGGAAGCATTTATTCCCACCGTCGCAACCGGTACCCCCGGAGGCATCTGAACTATGCTTAGCAGAGAGTCTAGGCCGTTGAGGCTCCTGCCCATTATAGGCACGCCTATCACAGGCAACTCGGTCATAGCAGCTATCATTCCGGGCAGTGCGGCTGCTCCTCCTGCACCGGCTATCACGACGTCTGTCCCAGATTTCTTCAGGTTTGAGCAGTATTCTATAAGTCTCTCTGGAGACCTGTGTGCAGAGTATACTCCGTAGTCCACGGATATCCCAAATTCTTTTAGAGACGTTATTGCATCCTTCATTACATCCAAATCGCTTGTACTACCCATCACAACTGAGACCTTTCTCATTCTATTCATTAGGTTAAACATTGTAGGAATATATATGTAACCCGTTCGTGGATGAGCTAAAAACGGTCGTTCGTTCTTAGTCGACATCTATACTTTCCACAGGAATACCATTTGTTCGTTGATTCATTGTTGTACTCACAGATTTATATTAACGTTCCCTTCGATCTTTTCCAGCATTTCATTCCACACGTTTGAAAATCAAGATACTTAACCGAGAAATTCAGCATCCGATGCAACAAAAAGGCCTAAAGAATCAGCATCTTATTGATAATAGGGAAATGACAAAAAATATGAATATCCTGTTAACATTTTTTATAGATGGTAACGAAGGAAGAGGTGTATGAAGTGCTGAAGACGGTCAGCGATCCGGAGATAGGAGTTGATATAGTGAATCTGGGGCTGATTTACAACCTGGACATCGATAACGATAAAGTTAGCATCAGAATGACCATGACAGCTCCAAGCTGTCCAGTAACAGATTGGATTCTGGTAGAGGCACAAAAAAGAGTGGAAGAGCTACCAGGGGTAAAGGAATGCGATATAGAGCTTGTATGGGAGCCGCAGTGGAACCTCGATATGATCTCGGACGAGGCCAGAAAAATGCTCAACATGTAATCATGGTGACCAAGACATAACTCTCCATTCTCACTAAAACGATTGATCATTCATTTCTAAAAGTGTTCAAGGGTTCGACGGATAAAGAGCCCGCTTACCTCATAGGCATAATTGTTTTTGAATTCTAAGTCAGTTCCTTGAAAAATGATAACAGAAAAAAGAGACGAATTCCCAACAACTTGGATCTGTTGTTGGAAATTCACCGCGACTTAATTATGATACTACTAACTAATTCCTTCCGAACTCTTTCGTGACTACCTTTATGTCGGCTGGTCTCTTGGCAATGTGCCCCAGCTTGATTCCGTATATCTCTCTTATTCCGGAAGAGTATGCGGTATCTAGGAGCCTCTGAGAAACTATCCCGCCTGTTACGATTCTAGTGTATTTCTTGTCCACTGTATCAAACTTCTCTATGACCTCGTTTAGCGGTAATTTTCCGATCAGTTCCCATGCATCATCGTAGAACCTAACTTCCTTCCCCTGAGAGGCCTCATCAAGAATTTTCATGTAAGCCTTTACTCCCTGTCCCTGTGTTTTCTGTGCGTTACTTGCGACCATTGTGGATCCGTTGTTCTTGGATTCTCCGTTGGCTACGACCTGAACCGGTTCCTCCTCCCTCTTTTTGCTAGAGGTTTCATTCTTTGTGTTCAGTGTCTTGAGTTCCTCTTGCATTCCGTGGGAGGCAAGGTACTGGTCTAGTGGTGTTTTGTCCCTTAGGGCTTTGACCACCTGTTTATATGTAAGCTCCTCCACTTCGAATCCGTTAGGAGCCCTTGCTACGAAGTCAAGATCGGCCACTTGAAGTAATTCTTTCAGAATGAGATCTCCTCCCCTGTCGCCGTCCAAGAAAGCAGTAGAAGTCTTTTGTCTGGTAAGGTCGGAAATGGTTTTACTGATATTGGTTCCTTCGACTGCGATTGTGTTTTTTATCCCAAACTTTAACAGATTCAGAACGTCATTTCTGCCTTCTACTATGATTATAGACTCACTCGAGTTCAGGTTCGGTCCTCCCGGCAACTTGTCGGGTCCGTAGGCTGCAATCTCAGAATTCTCCACTTTGCTCCTTACGGTCTGGACCAGGTCCTCTCCAAGATTCTTGTTATTGAGCATCATCTTCTCGAGGATCTCCTTGGCTCTCTCTATGACCTTTTCCCTCTTCGCAACTCTTACGTCCTCTACGCTTAGAACTTCTACCTTCGCCTTGCAGGGGCCGATCCTATCTATTGTCTCAAGACTGGCTGCTACGATGCTCGTCTCAACCTGGTCAACCCCGGATGGAATGTATACGGTCCCTTCCGATTTGCCGTTCTTGGATTCTATGTCTACTTCTATTCTTCCTATTTTTCCCGATTTTTGCAAATCTCGTAAATCTAGTTCATCACCCAGCAAGCCCTCCGTCTGGCCAAAAATAGCTCCCACCACGTCGGGTTTTTCTACTATCCCGTCGGTGACTATCTTTACCTTCATGAGATACTTGGTGATATTTGGATCTATATTCACTTTTTATCACCTCTATTTTACTGTGAAAGTAATTTTTTGAAACCCTCACGTTGGGATTAATAAAGAGTGAAATATAATGTTTCCGTATTCAAATCTCTGACTATAATATGGTGCATCGAGGTTTACTCAGGAAGTATGGCTAGCAGTCCATTGAAACACAAAATAAGCAGACTCCGATAAAAATATTTCAAATAGACATAGTTACCGAATGAATCCGAACTCGAGGCTTGCAGAAACGTTGTTCATTAGGAAATCCCCTTTTCTCTTCAAATATGTCTTATGTCCTCTTCTAACTAATAAGGCTCTCGTAACGAAGGCATTATATAATCTTAGTGAATAGTCCAGTAAGTTTTGAAAAGGTGTATTGATTATGGAAGAACTTAAAACTGGAACGACAACACTGGCACTCGTGGTAAAGGGCGGTATAGTTATTGCATCAGATCACAGGGTCACGGCTGGTTACATGGTGGCCCACAAGGTGGGAAAGAAGGTTTACAAGGTCGATGATTTCATCGGTATGACCACTGCAGGTTTGGTGGGAGACCTCCAAACTCTTGTCAGATATCTCAAGGCGGAAGCCGAGCTGTACAAATACAAGAAGGGTACAAGGATAACAGTATCCGGGCTATCTACGCTTCTAGCGAATATGCTCAACCAGACGAAATTCGCCCCCTTCTACGTGCAGATAATAGTTGCAGGTTATGACACCGCTCCGCACGTCTTCTCCATAGACGAGGCTGGAGGCTCTGTCGAGGATAAGTATGTTAGCACCGGATCCGGGTCGCCATTTGTGTACGGCGTCCTAGAAGACGGTTATAGGGAAAACATGAGTATGGACGATGGGATAGATCTCGCAATAAGGGCGATTTCCACCTCACTGCAGAGGGATGCAGCGACCGGAAACGGCTTTGACATCGTCACGATCACCCCAGAAGAAGGATATAAAGAAATGTCTGTTGAGGAGGTTCAGAAGAGAACAAAGAAACTCAAATAGTCATTATTTTTATTATTTTTGATTTTAAAGAAGGAATTTTTAATGAAGTATGAAGAAGTCATTGCTATTACTAAGGAAAACTTAGAAACGATATTTCCAGGATTAGGATACACCAGCCTGGATATGGAAGGTGCAAACGTAGTTCTCTACTCAAAAGAGAGCCACAAGTTCCTGGAGGACCCTGAAAAGATAAAAAAACTTGCCCAGTCCATAAGAAAAAGAATAATCATAAGACCAGATTCTTCTTCCCTTGTCGATGAGAAGGAAGCCGAGGAGAAAATAAGAAAGATAATGCCGGATGACGTTTCGATATCAGACATATTTTTTGAACACGAATCAGGGGAAGTGCTGATCGAGGTTGATGACCCCGAAAGGATTCAGGCGTACGATTCTCAGATAATCGCAACAATCAGGAAGGATGTGAAATGGGCTCCTAGGATAATGAGGACGCCTCCGATACGAAGCGCTACAATAAAGATGGTACGGGAATTCCTGAAGGCAGAATCTGAAGAGAGAAGGAAGTTCCTCAGGAATCTTGCGAAGAGGATTTCCAGGGACCCGTTACCTGGAGAGAATTTCGCACGTCTCACCTGCCTCGGGGCGTGGAGGGAAGTCGGAAGAGCTTCTTCTCTCCTAATGACGAAGAGCTCGAAGATAATGATAGACTGTGGAATAGATCCTGCTGCAGTGGATACCGACGATCCGGCCAGCGGAGCTCCGTACCTGAGTGCTCCTGAAGTGTGGCCGTTGAACTCTGTCGATGGGGTGGTGCTTACGCACTCCCACATGGACCATAGTGGTTTCCTTCCTTACCTCTTCAGCATTGGATACGATGGCCCCGTTTACATGACGGCACCTGCAAGAGATCTCTTGTTACTGTTGCTGATGGATTATGTAAAACTTGGAATGTCTGAAAACAGGAAGGTACCCTACAAGATGGAGGATGTCAGGAGTCTGATCAGGCACACTGTCACTCTAAACTACAACGAGACCACAGACATATCGCCTGATGTCCGAGTAACGCTTCGGAATGCAGGGCACATCTTAGGATCTTCTGTGGTGCACTTCCACATTGGAGAGGGGTTCCATAACCTGCTGATGTCAGGGGACATAAAGTACATGAATTCCTGGCTCTTTAACGCCGCAGACAGCAGGCTACCGAGGGTGGAAACGTTCGTAACGGAAAGCACCTACGGAGGCAGGAACGATTTCCAACCGAGCCGTCAGGAAGCTGGAGAAAGACTCGGCCAGATAATCAGGCTCGCAGCAGAAAGGAAGGGGAAAGTATTGATTCCAGTCTTTGCGGTAGGAAGGAGCCAAGAAGTGATGCTGGTTCTGGAAGAAAAGTACAGGCTGGGAGAGATACCGAAGATACCCGTTTATCTTGACGGGATGATTTACGAAGCGACCAGCATTCACACCGCTTACCCCGAATACCTGAACTCAAACCTTAGGGACCTGATAACCCGCAAGAAGGAGAACCCATTCCTCTCAGATATATTCGTCAGGGTTGACGCCCCGGAAACCAGAGAGAACATAGTCAGCGACGTTGGCCCCCTGGTTGTTCTTGCAACATCAGGTATGATGAATGGCGGTCCTGTCATAGAGTATTTTTCAAACTGGGCTGACGATGAACGAAACTTCCTCCTGTTCGTGGGGTATCAGGCAGAAGGTACTCTGGGCAGAAGAATACTGTCTGGCGCAAAGCAGATAAACGTAAGGAGGAATGACGGGGTCAAAGAAGTGAAGGTTGGTATGACAGTTGATACAGTCGATGGATTCTCCGGCCATTCAGACAGAAGACAGCTCATGAAATACATAGAGGCGCTTGAGTTCAAACCTAAACGGATACTGGTGAATCACGGAGACGCAAACAAGGCAACGGAGTTCGCAAGGGCGCTATCGCTAAAGTTTGGAGTTGAGACGTACGCACCTTACAACCTCGAGACCGTCAGACTCAGGTGACAAGAAAAGGAATTTTAAATATCAATTCAATATACGGTTGAGGAAGGATGAATAGATGGTCAATTTCAAGGATATACCACCAGAGTTGCTGATAAGGGAACTATCAAACAGACTATCAAAGGAACTCCAGGAACCGAAGTGGGTTAAGGAAGTGAAGACTGGCTTGCACAAGGAGCGGGGTCCCAACGACGCAAACTGGTATTCCGTCAGAGTCGCAGCTCTTCTCAGGAAGGTCGCAATCAACTCCCCAATAGGAATCGAAAGGCTTGCATCCGAGTATGGAGGCAAAGTGGACAGAGGTTCCAAAGCTCATCACGCCGGCAAGGGATCAAGAAAAGTCCTGAGGACAGCACTGCAGGACCTCGAGAAGATGGGATACATCCTGAAGAACAAGAAGGGGAGGTCAGTTTCTTCCGCTGGAACGAAGCTACTGAATGCAGCTGCAAAGACCGCCTCGAGTGAGTTAAAGGAGAAAATTCCAGCGATGGAAAAGTACATATGAGGTGTGAAAGAATTGAGTGACGACAGGGAGCTTGAGGATATCAAAAGAAGGCGGCTCATGGACTTGCAGAACCAGGCCGCAGCGAATCAGGCAATGCAGGAGAGGGAGGAAACCCAGCGCAAAGCCGCAGAAAAGGAGAGACAGGATATCGTCAAGAGATTTGTCACGCCAGAAGCATACGAGAGGCTCAACAATGTCAGGCTGGTAAGACCCGACTTGGTTGAGAATGTGGAAAACCAGATAATAATGCTTGCCCAATCGGGTCGACTGAACAGGCTGATCACCGATGCAGAGGTGAAGTCCCTCCTGGCAAGGTTATCGGAGAAGAGGGAGACTAAAATAGAGAGGAGATGAACGTATTTGGCTAGAAACAAGCATGTTGCGACAAAGAAGAGACTTATGGCTAAGGTTAACGAGAATTCCAGGGTACCGGCCTGGGTAATGATGAAGACTAACAGAAGGGTGACCACGAACCCCAAAAGACGAACGTGGAGAAGAAACAAGTTGAAGGAGTGAAATGAATGGCTGAGAAAGAAGTAGAGATGACGATTTCGCTGAGGGAAGTTGTTTACGTATCCAGGAAGAGGAGGAGTTCGGCAGCTGTTTCGCTCCTAAGAGGGAAGGTGGCAAGATTTTTGAAGGTTCCTTCGGAGAATGTCTGGATAGACGACTCCGTCAACAAGTTCATCTGGAAGAGAGGGATTGAGAAACCACCCAGGAAGCTCAGGGTCAAGATACTGAAACTGGAAGAGGACAATTCAGCAGAGGTGCTCCTTCCAGATCAGGCATGATACAGGTATCAAGGATTTTCAATTCTCCTTTTCTGGGAGTATATCTCAGGACTTGGGAGGACTATACTCTTGTTCCGAGGAATGCTGACCGGGACATCAAAAGTCTGGTGTCGCACTATCTGAAGACAGAGCCTTTGGAGATGACGATAGGGAGTTCGAATCTGCTTGGTTCTCTATCAGCAATGAACTCAAACGGGATGATTCTCAGCAACATTGCTTCAGAGGATGAGATAGGAGCAATACCAGGCGATTTGAACGTTGCGGTACTAAAAGACAGTCTCAACGCAGTAGGGAACAACATTCTGGTCAATGACAAAGCTGCACTTATACACGAAGACTTCAACAATGATTCAGTCAATGTCATCAAGGACGTTCTGGGAGTGGAGGTATTCAGGGGGAAGTTCAAGGAAGTTAAGACCGTGGGCTCCTCCGGCTTGATTACAAAATCGGGCCTCATAATTCCTCCGAATATGACAGACGACGAGATCGAAGAACTCGGGAAAATCTTCGGCGTCAAGGGGAGGGTGGGAACGGCAAATTTTGGGAGCCTGTACGTTGGGGCATCTGTCGTTTCAAACAGCAAGGGTGCCCTCATCGGAGAGGATAGTACTACCATTGAGATTTCCAACATAGAAGAAGCACTCAACTTATGAAGATAGAGCACTGTTCCGGGGTCTACGAACCCGAAGACGATTCGTACCTGATGATGGGCATTGAAGAGATAAGAGGAAGGGTCCTGGAGATAGGGTGCGGCACAGGAATAGTAGGGTTAAGTTACGCGGATGCGGGCGCAAAGGTGACTATGGTAGACTCATCAGAAAAGGCGACTTTATGCGCTAGACTGAACGCCTTAAGGAACGGAATTTCGGTGAATGTAGTGAGAACGGACCTCTTCGAAGGCATAAGGGGGAGGTTTGATTACTGCATTTTCAACCCGCCATACTTGCCGACAGGCTCACCTGACGATCACTCATGGACCGGAGGCAAGGCAGGTAACGAGATCACTATTAGATTTCTATCGGGATTCAATAAATTTTCAAAATACGCTTTTTATATAGAATCAACATTATCTCCGATAAATAGGAATATGTTCAGCGGACTGAAATTCGAGGTCGTGAGAAAGATAGATTACGAGTTTGAAGGATTGAGCCTTGTGAAGGTGACGTCCAGTGCCCTCTATAGATGAAGAAATAAGGGAACTGGAGGGGGAGATAAAGAAGACCCAGTACAACAAGGCTACAGAGCACCACATAGGTAGGATCAAGGCCAAGATTGCGAAGCTGGAAAAGATAAAAGAGGAGAGATCAAAGAAGGGTGGGGGGACGGGTTTTTTCATAAGGAAAGGAATTTACCCAAGCATAGGATTGCTGGGCCCCCCATCCGTCGGGAAGAGCAGCATACTGAATTCCATCACCAATGCGGAGAGCAGGGTCGGTGCATTCGATTTCACGACGCTATCAATAGTTCCAGGCGTGATGGAATACAAAGACATGAAATTCAGAATCCTCGACCTCCCTGGCGTTATCGAGGGTGCGCATGAAGGGAAAGGAAGGGGCAAAGAGGTAATATCAGTACTTAGGAATGTGGACCTGATAGTTGTGGTGCTTGATCCCTTCAAGTACGATCCGACTTACATTATCAGGGAGTTGCAGAGGGAAGGAATTCGTATAAATCAGAAACCTCCAAAGATGTCCGTAATACTGAAGGACAGGGGCGGGCTGAACATAACAAAAGTCGGAAAGTCAGAGTTCGACCTAGAACTGTTTGAGTCCATAAGTAGAGAGTTCGGGATCATAAACGCAGATATCATAATCAGACAATCTATGGCTCCAGACGTATTCATAGACGGGCTTCTGGGGAACAGGGTTTACATCCCCGCTCTTTTCATAATGAACAAGTCAGACACTCCAGAATTTGAGAGGGCCTTGGAGTTTGTCGAATCGCTTGGACTTGATCCACTTCCATTGTCTATAGTTAAACGAAAGAATATAGAATTGCTAAAGGAGAAAATTGCAGGAAAAATCAAGATGATCAGGGTACATCTCATACCTTCTAACGCTCCATCAGACAAGGAACCGTTGGTAGTGAGGGAGGGGAGTACGGTGGAAGACGTATGCAAGGCAGTCCATACAGAATTCGTTGAGAAATTCAAATTCGCAACGATTACGGGTAAATCAGTGAGGTTTCCTAACCAGCGCGTCGGGCTTGAGCACAAGGTCCAGGACGGGGACAACCTCACAGTATTCCTAAAGAAAGGTTGAAAGGAAGGATATACCCGCTTTATAATGTCTGACCAATATTTTTATATCGATTCCCTATAAGGCACGAAGCCCAATAGGTAGTGAAAAATTGGCAGACAGAGTACTAGCTTTCGTGGACTTATTCGTAGACTCCCAGCGTATGGACGAGGTGGTATCTTCTCTAAAGGAGATCAAGAACGCAGTCCAGATTTATGAAGTCACTGGGGAATTCGACGTAATCGTCCTCGTCAATGTAGCTAGCATTGAAGAATTCAGGGATATGCTTAAGAACAGAATTATGAAAATACCCGGAATCAAGAGCACTGTGACGTCAATAGTTCTAAAATCTCACAGAAACCACACTCTCGAAGTTCCAGAATGATTCCAGTATTGTAAGATATTAATGGAGGAATGTGTTCAGATTTCTATGGCTGTCTCGTCAAGGGGCGAAACACTCGGGAGGCTTAGCCAGTAGGTGAAATCATGCTTACTCTCGAAGATCTGTTTGTCGTTGCACTTGTATGGGGCATAGTCATAATCCTGGCCTGGTTCCTTTCCAAGTACCTGTTCGTAGTATTCACTGGTTCTAAGAGCAGACTGGACAGGATTTTTCTTCCAATCGAGAATTTCATATACTTATTTACTGGGGTTGACAGCACTAAAAAAATGGGATGGAAGGAATATTTCACCTCGCTATTCCTCCTCAACGTGGGGCAGGCAGTTCTTGCATTCTTCATTTTGATGTTCCAGCAGAGCTTGCCACTGAATCCCATGCACTATTCAGGCGTATCGTGGTCTCTAGCCCTCAACACAGTCCTTTCCTTTTCCTCAAACACAAACCTTCAGCACTACAATGGTGAGACCACACTTTCATATCTAAGCCAGATGTCTGCAATTCAATTCTTGCAGTTCACGTCTGCAGCGACGGGACTGGCTGTTGGAATTGCTGTAATAAGAGGGTTCGCTGGAAAGACAAAGTCAATAGGGAATTTTTACTTCGATTACGTCAGGTCTCTAACCAGGGTTCTCATCCCCCTTGCATTCATAGCAACCATAGTGCTCATTGCACTTGGAGTTCCCCAATCTCTCGGGGGATACTCATCCGTATCAACCCTACAGAAGGGCGCCCTTGAGGTACTCTATAAGGGACCTATAGCCTCACTGGTCTCGATCATGCAGCTGGGTACGAACGGGGGTGGTTACTTCGGTGCAAATTCGGCTTATCCCCTCCAAAATCCCAGTCAGTTATCAGACTTATTCGAAATGGGCCTGATGATGTTCGTACCAACAGCCATTCTCTTCGTATTTGGAAGAATGGTCGGGGATAACAGGGAAGGTAGGACTCTGTTCCTCGCTGCATACGCGATATATGGGATTGATCTCATAATAGCATTCCTTCCCTCGACACATATTGCAGAGGGAATGGAGGTCAGGTTTGGTAGCGCCGCCTCGGTCTTTTGGACGGTCACTACGACCGCCTTTACGACAGGATCGGTGAATGCGTCACTGTCTGCTTTCAACCCTGTTGTAATACTGACTGCATTTTTTGGAATGCTTATCCAGGGTGCCCCGGGTGGCAAGGGAGTAGGGGCAATGTATCTCATCATGTTTGTGATAGTGACAATATTTCTGGTAGGTCTAATGGCAGGAAGGACACCGGAATACCTGGGAATAAAGATAGAAGGGCGAGATGTAAAGTTGGCAGTTGCCGCATTTCTTACCCACCCAATCATAATTCTTATTCCGACTGTGGTTGCATTTGCGATAGGAGCCGAGAAAGTCGTAGGTCTTACTACGAATGCAATAGGTTTTACCAAAATATTTTACGAATTCACATCTGCTGCCTCCAACAATGGATCGGACTTTTTAGGCGCCTCCGCAAACACTGTTTTTTTCAATATTTCAACTGGTATAGTGATGTGGGCCGGTAGATTTCTACCGATGCTCTTCATGCTTGCAATAGCAGACAGCGTCGCTGTCAGGAAGAGAAGTCCCAGTCAGGGGTTGAAGACAGGAAGCTTTAGCTTTGTTGTCATCCTGATAGTCAGCATATTCATCCTTACAGTACTTACATTCTTCCCGTTCCTTGTGCTGGGGCCAATCCTGCAGTTCCTCCAAGGATTCAAGAACAGTTTTGGAGGTGTGATCTTTGGCCTCTGAGGTACCTAACCTGACGGATAACAGGCTTCACTGGCCTTCCATCCTAATTGATTCACTGAAAAGGCTCAATCCCTGGGTGCTTAAGAGCAATGCCGTGATGTTCATAACAGAATTAACTTTCGTCATAGTTCTGATTATGGCTATAGACCCTACGCTGATTCCTGTGGTATCGAGCCCAACAGAAAGGTTGTTCTATTCAGAAGTGGCCCTTATACTCATAGTGACTGTGTGGTTCAGCACTCTCTCAGATTCAATCGCCGAAGCGCAGATCCGAAACACGGCATCGAGTCTCAGGAAGATGAAGGAGCAGATGACAGCAAAGAGAATGAAATCATCCAACAGGAAGGATGTAGAGATAGTGCCATCTGAACAGCTTCACAAGGGAGACATCATTTTGATTGATCACGGCGATAAGGTCCCTATCGATTCTGAAGTCCTTGAAGGAATAGCTATGGTGGACGAGTCGCTTCTCACCGGTGAGTCGGCTAACGTGAGAAAGTCTGTTGGATCCACACTTCTTGGGGGCTCTGTTGTAACGACAGATAGCCTTGTTGCGAGAGTTTCCACCAATCCAGATGAGACTTATGTGAGCAAGCTCATTAGCCTTGTAGAATCGTCCTCAAGACCAAAGACTCCAAACGAAATTGCACTTACGATTCTGATAGCAGGGTTTTCTGCAATATTCACCATAATAATAGTTTCACTACTGTTTCTCGGGGTGGAACTGAGACTAGGAATTGATCTGGCTGTGGTAATTGCATTGTATGTGTGTCTTCTGCCAACCACTATAGGAGCACTTCTACCCGCAATCGGTATATCTGGGATAAACAGAATGTCCGTGAAGAGAATCATTGCAAAGTCTGGAAAGGCAATTGAGGCTTCTGGTGACACAGATGCCCTTCTTTTGGACAAGACTGGCACAATCACCAGGGGGATGAGGAAGGCTATCAAGTTCATACCTGCAGGCAATCACACAGAAAGGGAGGTCGGAGAAGCCGCTCTACTGTCTTCATGGGATGACGACACTCCTGAGGGAAAGAGCATAGTTGAACTAGCGTACAACCTTGGCTTCGTGCCTCAAGCGTTTGGCACCATCGAGAGATCGGAATTCGAGGAGTTCAGCGCTGCAACAAGGAGGAGCAGCATCAGGCTGAGCGATCTCCAGGAGTTCAGGCTGCCCAAGGGAGGCAGAGGAATACTCCAGAGAAAGAGGCTGAGGAGAAAATTTTCACCTGAAGAGCCACAACAGGAGCTGGAGATAGTCAAGGGAGCACCAGACGCAATCATAGATTATGTGAAGGTTAAGCCGCCTGATTTCGACGCAACGCTTCAGAAGATATCTGAGGATGGTGCGACAATAATGGCTGTAGCGGAAGCAGGGGATGTACTGGGTTTCATCAAGCTCAAGGACGAAGTCAAACCAGGAGTAAAGGAGAAGATCAAGGCACTTAGAGACATGGACATCGAAGTGGTCATGGTCACGGGAGATCAGCCTCTTACAGCGGGCGTCATCTCGAAAGACGTTGGGATTGACGACTACATTGCAAAGGCAAGACCAGAGACCAAGTATGAGTTCGTAAAGGAAGAGCAGAAGGGAGGGAAGATAGTTTCAATGATAGGAGACGGAACGAATGACGCTCCGGCTCTGTCTGCAGCTGACGTTGGACTTGCAATGGCATCGGGAACCGAGCCGGCAAAGGAAGCTGCAAACATGGTTGATCTGGAATCAAACCCGTCCAAAATAATAGATGTGGTGATGCTCGGTAAGCAGATACTCATGACAAGGGGAACGGTGACAACATTCAGCATAGCGAATGATATTGCAAAATACTTCGTGATAGTGCCTATCATGTTTGGTGCGCTGCCAGAGCTTGGCGCTCTAAATGTAATGCACCTAGGACCGCATCTTGCGGTCATTTCTGCTTTGATCTACAACGCAATCATAATCCCCGCGTTGATACCCCTCGCCCTGAGGGGGAACGTGTTCAAGCCTTCAAGTACGATGAAGATTTTCCTCAAGAACATAACCATTTATGGGCTTGGAGGGATAGTGCTTCCCTTCATAGCGATTAAGCTTATCGCAGTCCTGATAACGGTACTGGGGGTGACGATATGAAAGGAATGAAGAGCCTGTCTTCTGCTGTGAGACTCACTCTGATTTCTGTTTTGATATGCGGACTAGTGTTTCCGTTGGTTATGACTGGAATAGGGGAGGTTGCAATGCCTTGGCAGTCAAATGGGTCACAGGTGTATTTCGATGGTAAATCTATTGGTTCAGACATAATTGCACAGAATTTCAGCGCGCCTGTTTTCTTCCATCCTAGAAATGATTCTGCTTCCGGGGTGGACCCAGACATTACGATTACAGAAGCCATGAACCAGATACCGAGGATACACAATTCAACTGGAATACCTCTGTCATTCCTCAATTCCACGTTGCAGAAGTACAAGCAATACACACTTTTCTTCTTCGGTACTCCGTACATCAATGTACTCAATGTGAATCTCTATCTCGTAGAGTCTTACCCGTCAATATACGAACCGTACATACAGTGAATTCATTAGCTTCATTGTGCAGGTAATGCTTAAGGTCTGAATATGACTGAGTGTGGCCGAGATCATGGAGGAAAGCGAGGAAGCTGATAACGTCAGGTTCTGGAAAAGACGCGCACTGATCAGCGTTACAACAGGTCTGATAGTGTTGTCATCGTCAGTTACATTCTACTTTTCTAGTGATCAGAGAAACTACTTTACAAACATAGCTCTGCAACTTGTCTTCCTCATTCCCATTCTTGTCATATCGTCTTATCTCATATATTCCCTTGACCTCAGGTACAGGAAAGTGAAGATCGGATATACCAGATACGTCAGGAATTCACTGGTTTATCTTTACATAGCATTTCCATTCTGGGTAATATCCGCTGCAGCGATTCTATCATTTGGGAATCCTTACCTGGCGTTCTTCGCTTTAGATGTAATCTTCTTTTTAATAATCACTGCGATGGTAACCAACCTCAGAGTACGACTCTTGAAGAGAACATCAAGGGAGATTGAAAATAATGGTATCGTCCAAGGGGCAAGGGGAATTGCAGAGAGGATGGGAATAAAAATCTCGAGCTTTAGGGTAATTGACTGGAGTAAGGCAAAGATTGCTAATGCATTCCAGACAGGTCTCTCGAAATACTATGTGTTCGTGACCAACTTCCTTCTGGAGAATCTTTCTGAAGATGAGAACTTGGCCATTATTGCTCACGAAATGGCACATGCTCAAAGGAAGCATCTCAAAAAAACGCTGATGTTTGCAAGTGTTACAATGATCGTTACAGGAAACGTTCTCTTTGCCACGATCGTGCTGAAGCTGGGTTATGGGATAAAGACCGGGTTCGTCTTAGGAATCGCAACATCTGTTTTCCTCACATTGTACATCCTTCTTCCATTTATTCAGAGGAGGTTCGAGAGAGAAGCAGATGTCATTGCTGCACGCTTTACAGATCCAAAACTTCTAGCAGACACCCTAGTGAAGGTCGCTCGACTTAATCATTCACCTGTCAATATTCCCAGTTACATGAATCTCAGTCATCCAAGCACCTCTGAAAGGGTGAGTTACCTTATGAAACTGGAGAATTTGACTAAAAAGTATTAAAAAGAATTATGAAGAAATAGATATGATATCTTTTTATCTTGCAGTTCCTTTCAAGCTGACAGATCATTCCGCTCAGTTAATGCGCTGTTTTTTAAGAGAAACAAAATAATATCAAGTCCCGATAAAGAGCATTGCTATGGAGATTAAAGTTGGACAGAAAACAACCCATACTAGGATTTTCACGAGAGAAGACGTGAAACTTTTCGGCGAGTTGTCTGGTGATAAGGGAATTCACCACATTAAACCAGACAGTCTTGGTAGAATAATGGTCCAGGGACTGTTGACTGCCACTATCCCTACCAAAATGGGCGGCGACATGAATTTTATAGCAAGGGACGGGTGTTTTCATTTTCTCAGACCGGTATATGTCGGTGACACGGTGAAGTGCGAGGCGGAAATCACCAAGGCAGAAACCGATGAAAGGTATGTTCGATTGAGCATAGGGACCAGGTGCGTGAATCAATCCAACGAGGAAGTTATGACCGGAGAGATAAGCGGCGTGATCAGACTGAAGCAGATGCAATGATTCGGTAAACCCGTTCTCCGTACAGTTTTCATTCTTAATAAATGGTGAAACTTTCAGGGTAAACGTAAAAAATTCTTATTTAACGCATACATGGAGCTTAGTCAAACAGCCATCCTATTATACAATGATTGCATTGAAAAACAGAGATGGACATGGCAGCAAAAATGGCTTCCGAAAAGATAGAGAATTATCTTATAAAAACGAGAAGAACATTTCACCAATATCCAGAATTGAGTTTCGAAGAGTTCGAGACGTCAAAGAGAATCGAGGGAGAACTGAAGAAGATGGGTATTACCCCTATCAGAATTGCAAAGACAGGTCTGATTGCGGATATCAAAGGAAAGTCCGGTGGCAAAACGGTGGCAATAAGGGCAGACATCGATGCGCTCCCAGTGACTGAGGAAAACACTTTCGATTACAAGTCAAAAAGAGCAGGGGTGATGCACGCATGCGGACACGACTCTCACATCACCATGGCTCTGGGGGCAGCTAAGTTATTAAGCGCAGACAGAGAATTCAAGGGTACCGTGAGAATGCTTTTCCAGCCAGCAGAGGAGTCACCGCCGGGAGGGGCAAAGGAAATGATCAGGGAGGGTGCAATTGAAGGGGTTGACTACATCATAGGGCAGCATGTTGCTTCGGAGGTGCCAGCAGGAAAGGTCGGCATTTACTACGGCCCAATGATGGCTAATGCAGATGAAATTAAGGTGAAATTGGAGGGGGTCGGTGGTCATGGAGCTGCACCTCACGAAACGACGGATGCCCTCTTACTGGCATGTGAATTTGTTGTACAGGCGCAGACAATTGTTTCCAGAAGAGTACCGCCATTCAATCCAGCGGTGGTAACATTTGGAACGTTGCATTCGGGTTACAGGTACAACATAATCGCAAAATATGCGGAACTTACGGGAACGGTGAGGACATTTGACAAGGAAACGCAGGATTTGGTCAGAAAGGAACTAAAAAAGATTCTTGATGGACTGTCCAGAGCAACGAGGTGCAAGTACGATTTCTCTTACATAAACGGATATCCTGCAACTATTAACAATGAGGGAGTATCAAAAGTCGTTGAAGAAGTCGCAAGTGAAGTACTGGGAAGGGAAGGAATCTTACATCCAAACCCATCTATGGGAGGAGAGGATTTTGCCTATTATCTCCAGAAGATTCCAGGAGCATATTATTTTCTTGGTATCGGGAATAAGGAAAGGGGAATTGTCAGCCCAGAACACAGTTCTACGCACAAGATAGACGAAAGTGTATTGAAATATGGAACGGAGATTCTGCTGAGAAGCGCAAAGAAGCTTCTTTCACAATGATGCGAGCGCCGGGATTTGAACCCGAGGCATGAGCTTGGCAAGCTCACGTGTTACCAGGCTACACCACGCTCGCTAAGCACCCTATGAATATGATGATAAAAAACTAACTGATTTTCTCGGTGGCATTTTGCCTCTCAATATTTAATGCCACCCGATTTATAGGTAAAACACACTATTTATAATGACAGTAGGATACAGTCTTGGGCCCGTGGGGTAGTTTGGATCATCCTTTTGGCCTTCGGAGCCGACGACCCGGGTTCAAATCCCGGCGGGCCCGCTTATAAAATGTGTATCTCCTTCCACCTCTCGTCTTGCAATGAAACCGAGGTACCCATGTTTAAGTCGCAAGCAAATATGACGAAAAGTCTGTCATTGGTAGAATAAGGGTATGCTGTCTTTTGTATCTCCAGAATTAATTAAAGGATTTACATGAAAATATTATCATGAAAATCACTGAATAATAGAGGATTTATTCATAATGGTTATATGAACTTGTTTGAATTATGAGAACATGATTATTCAGTCCGAGGAGTTGCCTCCTTTTGGTTTGCTGTTTTGGTTTATTGTAGTCGGTGGTATAATAGGAACTGGAATAGCTATTTATCTCAAAATTAGGAGAACGAAAAAATGATAAAAGGTGACTGGTTTTTTGTTTTCGTTTATTCTGGAGTTATAGGAGCTATCTTTCTAATCTTTTATGTATGGGTATACATCATACCCCACGCTCTGCCTCCTTAGCCTATTCGCTGATTGTCGTTTGATTACATTAGAGAGAGGTTATCAACGAATTATCATACAATAATTTATGAATCCGCTAGCTATTCAATTATGTGTCAGGAGAAAACGAACTCACCCACAACGTCATTGGAATGTGGGGAGTCGTTCTCTATTCGGTTTCAGTGATTAGTCCTGCATTCACATTTACGATTGGAAGCGTTGCTTCAATCGTGTATGCAGGAAGATCTGCGCCCTTGGCATTCCTGATTGCAGGGATTACTACGTTTTCAGCAGTAATTGCCCTATATATTTTCAGTAAATATATTAGCAACTCAGGAGGGTACTACAAATTCATAGAAGCCGCAACTCAGAGAGCATCAATTTCAAAGACGGTAGGACTTTGGTACATGTCAACTATTTTAGGCGTAATAATCATGGGCGGCGGGATAGTTGCATGGTACGTCAATAGTACTATGGAGATTTTGTTTAACATTTCTGTGTCTCCGTATTTGTTGATACTGCTATCGTTTACTGTACCCGTACTTTTTTTAGCTGTAGGATATTTTAGGATAAGAACTGCAGCCAGGACAGCTATCACGATTGGAGTTGTCCAGCTCGTCGTGTTCAGCCTGTTTTCCCTAGCGTTTGTCCTAAGGACGCCGTATAACGGGTTGTTCTATTTTAACTTATCAAATTCTGCAAATGGTCTTCACGGCTTTTTTCTTGCTATGATACTTGGGGCTTTCTTCTCCTATGGAGGCTATGGATCAGTCGTTTCCCTCGGTGAAGAGGTGAAATTGTCCAGAAGGACCATGAAGAAAGCAATAGTCTATGCCCTTGCTATCATGGTCACTTTTGAAACCTTTGCGATTTATAGTATAGTAGCTGCTGCTGGGCCTAATATAAATTTTCTTACAAGTTCCATAGCCCCTAGTTTGTACATTAGTAAAATGCTATTTGGGACGGAGGCGGGATTCGTAGTATTCGTGGTTGGCTTGATAGGAATCATATATTCGCTAGTGCTATCAGGTAATAGTGGTGCTAGGTATGTATTTGCACTGGCAAGAGACGGACTCTTTTCCACGAACTTGGCACGAGTACATCCTAGATACAAAAGTCCCTATATGGCGGTTCTCTGGATATTTATTATTGCACTTATTGGAAACGTCATAACTGAGATCATTTTGATTATTTTTTTCGGGCCTTCCAATGGTTTGTTTTATTCGTGGGCGATCTGGGGTACAGTAGTAATGATATTTTCTATTTTGATCAGCGTCTCTACTAACAGTAGTCTCGCATTCTTTATGCGTAAAATTGGAAAGAAACTGAGCGTGTCAACTCACATTTTGGCCCCTTCAATATCCTCACTGGTCATGGTCATTGCGCTATATTACTCCCTATTCGATCTTAAAAGTCCAATGAACTCAGTCTACTGGGTAGCCCTTTCAATGATCCTAATCAATGGGTTCATTGTCTACCTGAGGCGAAACAAGATAAGAACAGATAATCTCGAGGATTTGATCTCGGAATAGATGAATACTGGATGAGTTTATCTTTACTTGTGCAAACCGAGCCTTTCCCTCCCATTCTAATTCACTATATTTCTTACTTATAACAGTTTTACATTGCAAAAACTTATTATTTGAAGCTTGTCATATTACATTGGCATAATGGTTTATATGCAATGAGATATTTTGGTTTAAAATGTCTCTGAACATAATGGCGGATTCCTTGGACGAGATAGATTCAAAGATAGTAGAAATGCTTAGTGAAGACGGAAGAATTACCGATACTGAAATAGCTAAAAAAGTCGGATTGAGCAAAACGAGCGTCAGACTTAGAAAATTGAAATTGATCAAAAGTGAGAAGATAAAGATTCTAGGTATTCCAATATTAAGGAACCTGAATCTTGTGGATTCTGATGTTTTCGTAAAATTTTACATAAATACACCACAGATCCAGATAGAATCATTCATCAAGACACTGTTAAAGGAGGAGCACATCTACGAAGTAAACAGGTATCTTTACAAGTACGACATCAGTCTCGCGGTGTATCACACCAGTTTCGCTCTTCTGAAGTCTTACATTCAAGAACTCTTCAAGGATTTCAAGATAATAGAATCATACGATATCTTCCCAGTTCTGCAAACTGACAAGGCATTTGGAGTTCTAATGTGATTTATGTCCAAGCAATTCCAGTGCAAGTTTCTTTAAGGCTGGATGAACGTATACCCCCTCTTCTTCTATCTTTATGCCGTCGAGCCAAACTGAAGGGTTGAGAACTATACCATCTGTGTGGGACCTAGCCTGTCCCGCGTCTCCTTGGAAAGATTTGCCTTGGGCTCCAATTCCGAATTCAACCACTCCGAATACTCTCTCGTCCTCCAAAATATTTCCAGTCAGTTTCGCACCAGGGTTGAAGCCATAGCAAGCATGGGCAATGTTGAACATATTTGGATCATCAAATCCGTCTAGCCACTTCTTGAATGCTTTCGATTGCTCATTGTCGGAAAATCCAGTAATTTTCCCGCGTTTTATTTTCAAAGTAACGGGTTCACGTAGCAATCCGACATCGTCCGGAGGCCATATGGAACCATCAAAGACTAAGGTGCCGTTTATCGAATCTTCGACAGGTGCCCAGGAAATCTGCCCTCCAAGAAATCCTTCTGGATGTGTCTTACTAGTCACTCCTGTGTCTAAGAATATTGGCCTACCTTCTAGGCTAAAGGAAATGTCAGTCCCTGCCTTAGTTTTTATCTTCATCATTTTTGCGCTCCTCGTCAACTCGGTAAGCTTTGTTCCGAATTTATCTAGTAGACTTGTATCAACGTTTGTAATGCAATTTACCATCATGTCCTTAGTCATTCCCGTTAAACAGAGATGTCTCGCACCTGCCTCTAGGGCTTCTGAGTACGCATTGGTTATGTATAGAAATCTTGAAGCATATTCTATAATCACATCCGAATTCTTCATTGCTCCAGCGACAATGGCAGGAGGCTCGTCTCCGGGATTCTGAAGGGTTTCATACCACATTACGACTGGTTTTCCCTCGGCGATAAAGACCTGTTCGGCTGTCGAGCCGACGATCTCCTGATCAATTGTCGTATCTGCATAAATTAGAACTTCTTCCCCTCTTTTAACATTCACTAATTCATTTACGACCTTATATGCCCCTTTTTTTATTTCCCAAGTTAGAGTCATTCCTAATACCAATTTGTCAACTATTCAATGAATTAATATTTTTTCATCCATTACGAAATTATTCTAAAAATAGAAATCAAAAGTAAAATTTTCGAACACATTTCTCGATAAATTTGATACTATGGATTCATTTTATGTTGAAATAGTCTATTGGTCCTTTGACACGAAACATTTCAAGTGTCATAGTAGTTTTGCCATGGCCCATACTTCTTCTGTAAGCTCCTTAGAAGGTATCATCTTACCGAATCTTATTCTATCCAATCTTTCTTTAAGATCCTTAAAGTTTTTGATCTCTTCCGGTGCAGTATAACTATCCAAAAGTCTACCCGCAATTTCTATCAGTCGGAATACCGCATAGTCTGGCGGCTCCGTCGAAAGAGATTTTGCACTATAAATGCTGAAAGAGATTAGATTTTTTATCGTCTCAGGACTAGAAGTTCCCTTGTCCCTTATTGCAGATGTTATGCTTTGTTTAATGGCTCCTTCGTATTTGTTTTCCATATTTTGATAAAAAATCTGAGCAGTTGTTCTTCTTGGTGCCTCACCAACGTAAGCTGGAATCCCAAAGGTAACTAGTAAGTTCAAGGTTGTTTCGGGTTTAACTGATAAAATTTCCTTGATTCTTTCTTTGTCAAAACTTAGAACTGGACAAGATCCAATTCCTAAATCGTACGCCCTCAGCATCATGTTCTCTGCCGCAGTTGCGACGTCCATGATCGATGGTATTTCCCAGTCTCCTCCACTTCCCTCCTTGGCCTTCGTTAAGTCGGTTCCCATCACCACAATTACAGGAGGAATTCCTGACATACCAGGTGAAAAATTCCTTATCTGTGATATGCTTTCTTGGTCCGTGACTAAAACAAACACTCTAGCCTGCGAATTACCGGCACTAGGAGCCCAAACTCCGGCTTCAAGAATCTTGTCTAAAATTTCTTGTTTTATTTCGTCGTTAGAGAATTTTCTGATTGCCCTTCTTCCTAGAATAGCATCTTCGACATTCATGTATGACCTCTGTAGATCAGATATTTACTCTGTTTGAGTTTGGTTTGAGCTAAGAGTTCAGCAACCTTTAATGCGGCATTGAGAGGTTCTATCACGGGGACTGAAAGTTTCTTTCTAATTTCGTCAGCAACATATGCCATTCCAGTGCACCCTAAAACTAGAACGTCTGCGCCATCAATTTCGATACTTTTCTTTGCCTCTCTCATTATTGCTTCTGTTGTGACTTTTCGGTCGTCTTCCAAGTTCTTTACATCTATTTTTACACTTCTAATGGATGCAATTCTTCTCTCGATTCCCATCTTCCTTACGTTAAGGCGAAATTGCGGGACTGTTATGTCAACTGGGGAAATTATAGAGACCCTATCACCCAGTAGCAGCGAAAGGTAAAGGGCAGCTTCCCCGGGACCGACAACTGGTCTTTCGCTTGCTTCCTTTGCAGCATCGATGCAAGGATTGGCAAAGCAGTTTATGATCGCAGCATCATATATCCTTGCTCTCAGTATATCTAGTATTTCTGGGCAAATTTCAACTTGACTTTGAAAGGTTGTAATTTCTACGGGGCCTCTCTTTAAAGAAACTATTTCTAACTCTGTATCTGGACTCGCTTTCTTTCTCAAGTACCTAAGGTCAGATTTATCATATTGTGTCGTACCTACAGGATTAATTACGAGAATCTTCATACTCTTCCCCTCTCGAATTCCTTATGTATTGTTTCTATTGGCTGAAACGGTATATCAAATCCAAAGGATTTTGGTGTAAAAATTTCTAGTGCTTTGCTCTTTCTCCATTCATTCGATGATTTAAATCCGATTACTGCGACTTTCGTTCCTTCGGAGAGGTTGGGATTGGTCACTGCATACCCTGTCTCCCTCTCCACTACACATATCAAATCTGGAGCAGTCACATCGGGTTTGCCATCTAACCATGAAATGATGTTTTCATTTTTGAACCAGATCTTGTATTCGTGACCTGTGAAATTTTGGTCTCCCTCTATTTCAAATTCTCCTACGGTGTAGCCGTGATCATCTTTCCAATCAGTATCTTTGCTTACTCTGCCCTCGAACAAGAAGAAACCATTTCCAACCTTCATGATTTCTTTAACTGGATCTTTTTTCTCGTTCCTCGATGTTCTCAGAACTCTGCCTATTTTTTCCGCTAAGGAAATCGTATTTGGAATCACGACTTTTTTCAGTAAACTACCTTGAACTGGCTGCGAGACTACTGCAACACTGTTTTCACTTTGAGTTGCAATGCTCCTGATTATTTCTTCTGCCCTGAAATCATCTACTACCTCGTTGATTATTATCACATCTCCAAATTTACTTACGACAGAGAGAGGTGCGATTGAAACGTTTTCTATATAGAATGAGGAATGTTGAACGGCAGGAACCGATCTTCCAGCTGGATCTGCATCTATTAACTTAATGCCTTTATTCATTGCAACATCCATGGCGGCTGCAGTGTTACCACCTCCGAGTTCTGTTGGTATGCTACCATAAAACTTCTTATTCATAAATTTCTCCAGCGTCTCAAATGCGTGGAGAATCTCATTCTCTATTTTTACTGGTAGATCTTTCTTAACTCTTTTTTCAATAGGAGAGATGGAACCAACGTAATAAGGGGATACAACTACTTCACTGTCTGGGACATCTGTCAGAGAAGCAAGCAAAAGAGTCTTTCCTTCGTCAAAATTCTCAGTTATCTTCGCTATGCCTTTTTCGAGACTCCCTCCGCCTCCCGTTCCTAAAACTGTGCATCCATAGAGAATGTCTAACGCATTTTCTATTCTGAGTGATCTCATCAATTATCGTATTCATTATGCTCTAATTAAGGCTTTCTATGGACATTAAATTCTAACCATAGGCTTAATTTCGTATAATGACAAAACATATTATACAATAAAGTTTCGTTGTAGACTTTATTTAAACAATTAAGAAGATCTCTCTTGCAAGATATTTAGCACGACAATCAACGACCCTAAAATGTACGAAGTAACAGCAAAGGAGGTGCACGGTCCAACTGATCTTATTTCCCCATCTGCTTCAACTTGTACTCGGTCATTGAATACTTAAGGAACTTGCTATGTTTAATTCCGATTCTTGTAAATCCCTCAGCAACTTTAAGAGCTGTTTTAGACGGCTCCACTACGGGTACACCAAGATCTTCTTGAAGTTTTTCTGCAAAATCGTTCATTCTAGTACATCCTAGCACAATTGCTTCACTTCCTTTGCTCAGTTCTATTTTTGATTTAGTTAGGAATTTAGAATAATTCTCTTTATTTAATTTGATCTCTGAAACACCCAAATCGACGCTAGCTACACCAACAAGTCTATCCCTGACTGAATAGTTAGTCGCCTGTATTTCTGTCCAAGGGATCGAATTTCTTTCAGTTGTAAGGACGGAGAACTTGTTTGCAATCATTGCAGCTACATGCATTGAAACTTCGGCTACTCCAAGTATTAGTTTTTCCGATACTTCTCTGCACGCGTCCAGTCCAGGATCTGCGAAACAATCGATGAGAAATGCATCGAAGTTCTTGTCCTCGTCCCTTACAATTTCTACAATCCGTGGAGAAGCAAGAGCTACATCCAAATATGTTTCAATGCTGTCTGGGCCTTCTTTAAGGCTTCTTACTTCTAGCTCTGTCGAAGAGGCTTTAAATTTTTTGAAATATTTTTCGGTATCTATTTTATATATTTCTGACCCGATAGGCTCGATTACCATCAGTCTCATTTTTTCACCAACTTTTCAATTGGAATGTAGTCGTATTTGAATCCGAAAAACTTGGGTGACATGACTTCAAGTCCTTTGACAGTTCTCCATTTTGGATCTGAAGGTAATCCAAACACAAAATATTCCGCTCCTTCTTCCTTGATAGGATTAGATGTGGGAATCAAATCTATTGATGTTATTGTTATTAGGTCTGGAGAAGTTACATAAACTTTCTCATCTATCCAAGACATTAGATTTTCATTTTTGTACCAAATTTTCATCTTCTTTCCAGTAAACTCTTCGGTTCCCTCAAGTATGTAGTTCCCATAGGTGAAACCTTCTAAGATTTCATATTTTGAACTTTTGAGCACCCCCCTGAACAGTTTATGAACCACTCCAAATTTCAGCAAGTCCTCAACTGATCCTTTCGTTATTATCTTTCCAATATCAATAGATTTTGAAATGGTATTCCATATTGAAGCCGACTTGATATCCCCGACTTTTCCTGGATGATCGCAAATGCCTACAGACGACCCGATGACTGATGCGATTCCCCTTACTATCAGTTCAGCCTGTCCATCCGATGAAATTTCTTTAACAATCAGCTGATCTTTTTGTTGAGTAAAGACTGAAAATGGAGTCATTTTGAGTCCAGAGACGTAGAACATAGAACATTGAAGATCCGGAGCTGCCCGACCTGCTGCATCTCCATCGACCAAGGGAACACCTTCTAACCCCGCTACGTGCAATGCCCCCAACGTTGCGAAACCACCAAGTTCCGCAGCGATAATTCCACTAAGTTTACGGTCGATGTAACTAGTCAAGAGTCTAGTAGCACCAAGTGCAGTATCAGTAGTTCTGTGGGACGAAGAAGACTGTCCAACTGCACCAACATAATATGGAGAAACTACTAAATCGTCCGCTTCAAACTCATCGAACGATGCCAATTTAAAGTTTATTCCAGACTCAATGTCTGGCCATACGAGATTAAGTCCTGCAGATATCGTTCCTCCGCCTCCAGTACTCAAGAAGCTGGCGCCGTAAGCCAGACTCATAATTTGGTTCTTATCAAGTGTTTTCATTTGGAACCACAATCCCGATTTTCTATTCCGAAGTAGTAAATAAACTATTCTTTTTTAATAAGATTTATGTTGATATTATTACTTTTGCATAAGACAGTAAAGACCGAAAAAGTTAAATGTTGTTTTATTTTATAATTTTGGTTGAAATGGCAAAAAGAACTACCTTAGCGATAATTGCCATAGTGGTCATAGCCGTCCTGATTATAGGAGTTTATGCCGGAGTTATTCTAACGAAGAAGTCGCCAGTCCCAACAGCAAACATTGTGACTTATGCATCAAATTCTCCAATGGTTACGGCTGATCCAAGCACTGAGTTCTCTAACAGTATTTTGGTATTACAGAATGTTTACCAAACGCTCACCTTTTACAACAGTAAAACAAAGACTGTCGAACCTCTCCTTGCTTTGAGCTGGACGAGTAATACCAACTCTACTAATTGGGTCTTCACTTTAAGACAAGGTGTCAAGTTTCACGATGGCACGACTTTTAATGCATCAGCAGTCGTATATTCAGTGAACAGAACTATGTCATTGGGGCAAGGGGCTGCCTACATTTGGGCTCCAGTGAAAAAAGTATATGCAATTTCTGAATATCAGGTCGATTTCCAAACAAGCTATCCAGCGAACCTACCTTTAATTGCATCCGCTGGATACGCAGCATATATGATGAGCCCCAACATAATATCTCATTACAACCTTTCTAGCAACACAAATCTGAGTGCGTGGTTCAACGCTGGCCATGACGATGGTACAGGTCCATACTACATAACACAGTGGAATCCACAGACCCAAGTTATCCTACAGAAATTCAAGGATTACTGGGGGGGATGGAACAATTCACAATTTAGTGAGGTGATTATTCAAATAGTTACAGACTCATCTACCCGAGAACAGATGGTCACTTCTTCCGGTAGTATGGTTATAACCTCCTACATTCCATACACAGATGTCAACAATCTGAAGAACAATACCAATGTGAAAGTTTATGCCAGCCCTTCGTATGAAAATCTTATTGCGTTCTACAACACTCAGGTATTCCCAACGAACAACACTCTCGTAAGAGAGGCACTGTCTTATGTATGGCCATATCAGCAGATTATCAATAGCTCTCTCCAGGGTTATGCCACCCAGTCTAGAGGGCCCATTCCTGTTGGCATGTGGGGGCACGACAACAATCTCTTCCAATATTCATTTAATCTCTCCAAGGCAAGGAGTCTTCTTGCTCAGGCAGGGTTCCCTAACGGCACGGGCATTCCACCACTGACTCTAACGTATACTGCCGGAGACCCTTACGAACAGGCTTCATCTCAGTTATTCCAATATTACTGCAGTCAAATTGGGATCAACGTGAAAGTGGAACCGCTAGTCTGGACGCAACAATGGTCACTTGCCACGAGTAATGTATCGTCTGCCCAAAACATCTTCATAATGTATTGGTGGCCCACGTACCCAACGCCATACGACTGGCTTTCAAATGACTTTGGAAATTCTTGGCCTCCCGTATTCAACATGGCATACTGGAACAACACTACATTCATGAACTTGATAAATGAGGCAAACAGTCTCGAAGGAACCAACATCAACGAATCGATAGCTCTTTATTATCAGGCTCAATCCGTACTCATGAATAATACTCCCGCTGCGTTCTTGTTTGACATGGAAGACGTGTACGTTGTCAGTTCCTCCATACATGGATTCTCCTCAAATCCTGCCTACGAAACTGTCGCCTGGTTCTATGACCTGTATGTGTGACGCGATGATTAGGGGTAAATGAATATTGCAGAATGTCGCCCAATACGTGATAAGACGTATACTGCTTGCTATATTAGTGATAGTAGGAATTATTTTTATTACTTTCTTTCTAAGTCACGTGGTTCCCTCCAATCCAGCAGCTCTGTGGGCGGGGGCTCATCCTACTGCAAAGGAAATAGCTGCAGCCAGAGCCCAACTTCATCTAAACGACCCAGTCTATGTCCAGTTTTATTACTATTTAGTGAACTTCGTTCACGGAAATCTTGGCGTTTCAATCAGAACACACGATCCTGTTCTTAGTGATATTCTCTTCTTTCTTCCAAACACACTCACGCTTATCACACTCTCTCTGATAATTTCGGCACTGGTAGGAATACCTTTGGGAGTTATCTCTGCTGTAAAGAAATACGAAACTATAGACTATGCTGCCAGAATCCTTGCGGTCGCAGGAATTGCCTTACCTACCTTCTGGTTAGGAATGGTCCTTCAAATGCTGTTTAATAAAGACCTCAACATTCTCCCCGTAGGGGGGTATATGTCTGCGATAGTTTCATATCAATATCCCATTGCTCACATTACTGGATCATATCTTGTCGATTCTTTGATTACTGGTAATTTTCCAGCTTTTATTAGCGTATTAAAGCACCTGATATTGCCGGTGGTAACCCTTGCGTCTTATCCCACAGGATTGGTCATAAGACAAACTAGAGCAGGTATGATGGAAGTACTAGAAGAAAATTACATCAAGACTAGCAGAGCATATGGGATTGACAACAGAACAATCAATTACAGATATGCACTGAAGAATGCATTCAATCCAGTGTTGATTGTTTTGAGTCTTTCATTTGCGTACTCACTTATAGGTGCGTTTTATGTCGAGGACGTTTTTGCCCTACCAGGACTAGGACAATATGCCACCGAGTCTATATTGAGTTTAGATTACCCCGCCATAGTTGGTGTTACGATAGTAGTTGCAATATTCTATGTTGTAATAAATCTCATAGTAGATATGTTACAGTATTACACGGATAGAAGGATAACTCTTTGAGGCAATCTAAATGACTTCTCATAAAATTAAAAGTGGAATTGCTCCCCTCCAAGGTAGTCTAGCAATCTTTCTCAAAGATAGGATAGCTCTTGTTTCTGTGGCAGTCATAATCCTGTTTGCACTGATTGGAATTTTTGCCAGATATTTAGCCCCCTACCCGATTCAAGGATTAGGGGCGCCTCACTTATCAACTATTCTGGAACCTCCTTCGCCTCAGCATCCATTCGGAACAGATCAATTCGGAAGAGATGTTCTTAGCCGGGTATTCTTCGGTATTAGAACATCATTATTTGAAGGCATAGCAGTGGTGGGTTTGGGCGTGATTATCGGGGTACCTTTGGGAATAGTTGCAGGTTATTATGGAGGCGCAATAGATGAGGCAATAATGAGGATAACAGACATCTTTCTTGCTTTTCCATATTTGCTGCTTGCTCTCATAATAGTGGCGACTCTGGGTCCAGGTCTGACAAATGTTATAATAGCACTTGCAGTTACGTGGTGGCCCTGGTACGTAAGGATTGCCAGGGGACAGACTGTATCCCTTAAGAGCAGACCATACGTACTTTCTGCAAAATCTCTTGGAGTAAGGTCTACGCGTATATTGATAAGACACATATTACCAAATAGCTTGAGTCCTGTGATAATACAGTCAACGCTTGATTTTGCGGGTGTAATACTTTCCGCTGCCGGGCTGAGCTTTCTAGGATTAGGAGTACAGGAACCGATGGCTGATTTAGGGCTTATGATAAGTGAAGGTCAGTCATTTATGCTTTATTATTGGTGGGTGGCAACATTTGCCGGACTGACTCTTTTTGTAATGGCTATTGCCTTCAGCCTGCTAGGAGACTCCCTAAGGGACCATCTCGATCCAAAATATCAAAAGAGACGACTTCTTCTGCCCTACATACGAGGTATTAATCTTGATGAACCCTGATTATCTTTTGAGAATTTCTGACCTTTCAGTCAAATATTATACTCCTTCCGGAGCTATAACGGCGCTCAATAAAGTTGATCTAGACGTTAAGCGTAGCGAAATTGTAGGCATAGTTGGCGAATCTGGATCTGGTAAATCCACACTTGCGTATGCAACTATAAAATTACTTCCTCGAAATAGCAGCACGGAGGGGTCTATAGTCCTAGATGGAGAAAACCTTCTGGAAAAGAATGAAAAGGAGATGCAGAGTGTAAGGGGGAAAAAGATCTCTATGGTTTTCCAGGACCCAATGACTTCTCTAAATCCTCTTTTTAGAATCAAGGACCAGTTCTTGAAAGTTCTGAGTACTCATAAGGGAATGAAGAGGGATGAAGGATTGAAGTTCGCAGTCGAAAAATTAAAAGAAGTTGAATTACCAGATCCGTCTGAGGTCTTGCTATCTTTTCCTTTCGAACTCAGCGGAGGAATGCAGCAGCGAGTTATGATTGCTATTGCACTTTCGTCAGATCCCCGGCTCATAATTGCCGATGAGCCAACAACTGCTGTGGATGCAACTATTCAGAGTCAAATACTGAGACTTTTGAAGAAAATAAATGTTGACAGACAACTATCAATAATGCTTATAACACATAATCTCGGAATAGTAGCAGAGCTGTGTGATACTGTAGTAATAATGTACACAGGAATGGTCTTCGAAAAGGGACCGGTAGAGAGAATATTTAGAAACCCATTGCATCCTTATACAATCTCCCTGCTACAATCCGTTCCAGCCATCGGGAGAGTGAACAGAAAAAAGGACTTACCTGCAATTGCAGGGAGTGTTCCAGATATGTTCAATTTACCTAAGGGATGTCCATTTAGTCCCAGATGCGATAGATCGATCGAAAAGTGTAGAACTGATAATCCGAATCTTGTCGAAGTCGAAAAGGAGCACTTCGTTGCGTGCCATGTAGCGACCGGAGCATCTTTATGAATGAGGATATTTTAGAAGTAAAAAATTTGAAGAAATATTTTACAGCATCCAGGACTTTTATGAATAGAAAGAAAGAATTCATTAAGGCAGTGGACGATATTTCATTCTCAATAAGGGAAGGAGAAACGTTTGGATTGGTGGGAGAGTCCGGATCTGGGAAAACTACGCTGGGTCAAACAATTGTAAGACTGACAGAGCCGACAGAAGGACGCATAATCTTCGACGGAACGGACATTACCGACATGGAAGAAAGTAAGCTAAGACAATTTAGAAAAGGCTTCCAAATAATATTTCAAAATCCTATATCTTCTCTTGATCCTAGGATGACGGTAAGCGCGATTCTGAAAGAACCTTTAAGAGCCTTGATGCCAGGCAGTTTGCACGATCAGGAATTGATAGTAGAAGCTTTAGAAAACGTTGGTCTCAACAAATCTTTTCTGGGCAGATATCCTCATGAACTAAGTGGAGGACAGAATCAGAGGATTTCTATTGCAAGATCTCTTATAACTAGACCGAAGTTTCTAGTGCTAGATGAACCTACATCTGCCTTGGACGTCTCCATTCAGGCCCAGATTATAAATCTACTGAGAAAGCTGAAAAATACCTTGGGATTGACCTATCTCTTTATTACGCACGACCTAGGGATAGTAAATTACATTGCAGATAGAATCGCAGTAATGTATCTCGGCAAGATCGTTGAGATGGGAGAGACCGTAAGCGTGTTCGAAAAGCCTCTTCACCCGTACACTCAGGCGCTACTTTCTTCGGTGCCCGTACCGGATATAGGCTCCAAACAAAGGAATCGAATAATCCTTAAAGGAGAAATTCCAAGTCCCAGACACATACCAAATGGATGTAGATTTAGGAATAGATGTATCTTCGCCATGGAAATTTGTGAAACGACTGAACCTGAGATCAGGAAAACCGAGGAAGGTAGACTAGTTGCGTGTCACCTGTATTAGCAATTAAAAGATTGTCGTCGTAGAATTAATGTGATAAGCTAATTATGCGTTTCACGGCTTATGACACTCTTCGAAAATAACCTTCCATTTTCTGAATAGGAGCTTTCAAATGTGTTGTCATGTTGGTCCTCAGAAATATTTGGAACAGCTAACTTGTCATTCAGTTTGTCATACCTCTTCTTCCCTTTTTCAGTTTCTTCTTATTTGTGGTATAAGATTCAGATATTATCTTTAGAGCCTTCTTCATTCCATTGAAGCCTATGAATTTCATGAATTTTCCGCTTTCTAGCTCTTTATAGTGCTCAAAGAAGTGTCTCAGAACGTTCTTTTCATACTCCGGAATGTCCTCTATATCCTTTATTGATTCTGAATTTGGATCCACTTCGTTTACCGGAACAGCTATGACCTTATCGTCAATTCCGTGTTCATCTTCCATTTCCGCAAGTCCTACTGCTCTGCACTTGACTACGATTCCAGGCTGGATTGCTGCAGAAGAAATCAAAAGGACATCCAACGGATCATTGTCCTTTGCCCAGGTCTGGAGTATAAGACCGTAGTTGGTGGGGTATTTCATTGGAGTAAATAGTACCCTGTCAAGAATTATGGTTTCTAGTTCACTGCTATATTCATACTTGCAGTCGCTCCCTCTCGATATTTCCACTAGGACATAGAAAGTATTAGGGAAATCCTTTGTCTGCTCAATTTTCATGCATACTAGATTTGTAACCCTGAAATAAACTTAATCTACTGTATTTCCCTGCTCGCGTGAAATAGAGAGCCATCTGATCTCGTGGTTGTTTTTCAATGGAGTGATCAGAGATTGTTTTAAGAGCAAATCCTTTTATTATTCTAAAATGGATTACGAAAACGATATGATAGGTGCTGTTTGTGCAAATTGCGGAAAAGAAAGATCAGGATTTTCAAACAAGCCGACGTGTGAATGCGGTGGAGTCTGGATACCCAAGATTGATTTCAAGTACAGGGAAGGAAAGTATTCTAACAACTTCCCGTATCTCGAGAAGGTAATAGATTTAGGAGAAAGGGAGACACCTTTAGTTAATGTGGGAGAGATGAAGCTAAAGCTGGATTATTTCCAGCCCACCTTTTCCTACAAGGACAGGGGCAGTAAAACGCTGATATCAAGCCTGCTCTCTCACCTTCAAAAGGGTTCTGAAATCAACGAAGACTCTTCTGGGAACGCTGGAGCCTCGATAAGCGCTTATGGTGGAGCAGCAGGTTTCAAAGTGAACATTTTCGTCCCTGCGACCACCAAGCAGGAGAAGATTGCTCAGATAAGGGCATACGGAGCGGAAGTCCACCTGACTTCAGGAACGAGGAAAGATGTAGGAACTGCTGCAGCAAATCATTCTGGTTTTTACGCAAGCCACGTCTTGAATCCTGAGTTTAGAGATGGAATGAGACAGTTGAGTTACGAAATCTTTCGACAGCTTGGTCATAGGGGGCCAAATAGAGTGTTTGTTCCAGTTTCAGCAGGGACACTCCTGCTGGGTCTTGTATCAGGTTTTGAACATCTTGTAGAATCTGGTGAGATTTCAAAAGTACCGGATATCGTGGGAGTTCAAACCGAGACTGTCTGTCCCGTTTGTGCAGTTATCAACGGGTTTGTCTACGACAAGGATAACATGGGAAAATCCCTTGCGGACGCTCTGGTCTCTAGGGAACCATTACTGCTCAACTTGATGGTTGATGTTCTTAGAAAATATGGTAGGTGTGTGACAGTTACAGAGGATGAAATAATCACAGCGAGATCCGCTCTTGCCCACAAGGGTTTCTATGTCGAATACAGCTCCGCAACTGCACTAGCCGCTCTCAACAAGAGTCACTATGAAGGAGAAAATGTGCTCGTTCTAACAGGGAACGGTCTCAAGACTCCTTGAATCCCGGGTGGAACGAACCTCTATCGGCAGAAGTGATCCTGCTCTAAAAGAGACTTCTATTTCTTCCGTTCCTTTATTCCCATGACGGCCAGTCCAACCAAGATAACCGTACCACCTATTATGGTTGTCAAACTGATAGGTTCGAAAATCAGAATGGATGCGAATATCACGGTGACAAAAGGAGTGATATAAAGCGTAGTTCCCGCAGTAATAGGTTTCACCTTCTTCAGCCCGTCAAACCATAACAGGTATCCGATGAATGTGGCAAAAACACCGATGAAGAGGAGAGAAACTATGAGGTAGACGTTCCTTATCTGAAACAGCGAAATCATTCCAGAGTTTACAAAGGGAAGCAGCATAACCAGTCCTATTACAGATACATATCCTGTGACGCTCAGCGGATTGTGTTTGACCAGCATATCCTTCCCAACGACCGTGAATATTCCCCAGGAAAGGGCACTCAAAAGGACGAGAACTGCGGATAGAAGTTCTGACCACCGCAGGCTCGTTGGTTTGAGCAAGACCACCATCCCGATAGTAGAAATTACCAGTCCTATGAGTATGGTCCAACGTAATTGATCCCTCCTGAGAGATATCCCTAGAACTGCAATAAATATAGGTTCGAACGACACGATGAAACTCGCGTTTCCAGCACTAAGTCCGCTTTCACCCCAAATAAACAATAGTTGATAGAGGAGGACACCAGTAAGAGCAAGAACTATCATAATGAGGAGCTCTCTTCTGCTGTATCTCTCTTTCATCACAAGCAACAGTGGAACAAAAATAATTCCTGCTATCAAGAATCTTGCAAATGCGATCTGTTGCGGACTGAGGAAGGATAAGGAATATTTCATTAAAACGTAGGTCACTCCCCAGATGATCGAAGTTATGACAAGCTCCAAGTAACCTATAGTTCCACTCTTAAATGCCATTCTCTTTTTCCAAATCGTGTTCTACAATAAAAAAATAAATATCGAGGAGGGATGCGGTTTAATGGTGTTTTTGGATCCAGCTATCTTCCTTGCTGCAATGGGAATAACTCTTCTCGAAATATCTGAAGCATCTGCAGTCGGTCTTGCAATCTCTGCGGAAGGAGGCAATAAGGCATTCTTCTACGTTGCACTTGGCGTCTTAATAGTTTTTGTCATTACCTTTGCAGTTGGACAGGAAATAGCAAAACTTCCAATCCTAATAGTGCGCCTTGTCGCGGCTGTGCTCTTGTTGTATTTCGGGCTGAGACTTGCACGCAGTGCTAGAAGGGCTGTTGTTAGATCCAGAAATTCAGTTGGTCCAAAGGAAGAAAGCGCAGAAAAGGGAATCTTCTACACCGGCTTTACTGTGGGGCTTGTAGAGGCATTTGAAGCTGCAATAGTACTAGTCGCCTTGATTCCCAACAATTTCAATTCAGCACTCTACGGTATGATCGTCGGCCTTCTGATAGTTGTTATAGGTACGATTGCTTTGAAATCACAGGTCAGGAAGATAAAACAGGCAAATATGAAAGTGGTTGTCTCCGCCCTCCTTCTCTCATTCTCCGCATTCTGGTTTGGGGAAGCTGCCTTCAGGACAACAAATTCGTGGCTCTTTGACCTATGGTTAATTCCATTGTTCGCAGTATTTGGAATAGGAGTGTATTTCTTCGCCCACAGAAAATAGGGGAGAAAGATACAGAGTCAGAACTAGTTAATGAAAAAAGCGTTATGAAATCGGATCAGGTACCTGCCCACTTGCTGATTCCAGGCTTACTAAACCAACTTCTGACCCCTTTTGGCACGATCAGGTAGAGGGCAACAATAATGGCAAGTACCGTTTCTATCGGATACGTTCCATAGTTCAGTACTGCCACCAATACGGACATTGCAATTCCGACAACCCATCCGATCTCAGCTCCCTTCCAGAAGGAATATGCTATGAACACCCAGACCAGCCCCATCAGTAGGTAGAGGGGGAACGCTAGAGCCAGAAAAGAATGAAGGCCAAATGGGAAGGCCAAGACTGGGGAAGAAAAGGTAAGAAAGGAACGCAGTATCTCCACCAAACCGATGAAGAAGGCAATGATTGACAATAGTGCTACTCCCAAAGGTCGATTCATATAGTGATTTATGCTAATCCGTATAAAACTTGTTTGGTACAAATATCTAACATGGATTTCTAGTGAGATAAGAAAGCTCTCTGAGTGACTTGGCTTATAGATATCAATTAAATCTCACTTTCATGCACTTTATTATCACGGTTCTCCAAATAACTTCTGCACCCCGCTAATGAAATTCCAGAATTGAAATCAGAGGTCAGTCAAGATATGGCATTTTCAATCAACTTTGACTCACCTAAAGATAAAATAGATCATTTAATTTGACACGAGTGAAGCAAAATCAGGGGCTCCAAATAGATGGCAAAAGAATCATAAGGGGGGAGCCTCGAAATGGTTTGACGGCAACGGTGGTGCTAGTTGTGGCAATAGTCATTACGTTGTTCGTTCTGTCAAGAGTTCCCTATGCATCCTACACAACCTTCACCCTGGAGTCTAAAATTCTCATGAAATCCCAATCTATTCTTATTACTGGGAAAGGCTCCTTTTACTGGGAATTCCCGCTCTACTCTAACTCCACTAACATTCATATAAGCGGTGCTTTTGAATCAAACGAAAGCGTGTTCCTGACGATCATGAATCAGAACCAGTACGGTTCTGTATCCTTGTACGGTTCGTTAGCCACCAATCCATTGTATTATTTATGGTCAAGTGGGAATACAACGAACGGAAACATATCCATCACTCTTAAAGCCCCTTCCGAATACCTTCCATCTCCTCAGCTCTACTACATCATGTTCTATAATCCAAATCCTCCATTGACGTCAAGTCACTATAGGAATGTAGCTGAGGTGAATATCACATCTCCGATCGTACTGACATTTGACTACGAGAACAGCCATTACAAGATACTTATATGATAAGATACTCAAACGCTGGGCTCATTAATCTGCTTAGAAAAAACAAATTAGGTTGGTCAGAAAAACAAACAATGAATGAGCCAAAGGGGAGCAGTATTCTTGCAGATAGTCTCAAAATATGCCGCTCAAGTGGGCTCGGCCGGATTTGAACCGGCGGCCTTCGCTGTGTGAGAGCGATGTCATAACCACTAGACCACGAGCCCCGAGGATTATTTTATCGACCATTATTATTTTTGCTCAGAACTGATTTTGGCCATCAGAACGAGATCTGATTCGGAACAAGGGAGAGGGATGCAAGGTCATGATAATCTTTTATTGATTAATACATCAGGTATCAATGACGAACTATTCCCTCTCAAACTACAGCTTCGATCTTCCAAAGGAACTCATAAGGCAGGTCCCACCAGAAGATAGGACGGACTGTAGATTAATGAGTCTGGATAGAGAGAGAATAACTCATTCCATGTTTAAGGACATTACCGGCCTTCTGGAGAAGGACGACGTAATTGTCCTCAACAAGACAAGAGTCAGAAAGTCACTTGTCGTCGGCAAGAAAAATACGGGAGGGAGGCTCGAGATTAATTTCTTGAGAGAAGGATCAGACGGATTCTTGGCCCTGATAAAGGGGAAAATTAAGGATGGAGAGGCGTTCGAAATCGGAAATAGGAGGGTCAGAGTTAGTTCGGATTCACAGGGCTTCAGGAAAATTGAAGGAGAGCTGGACTGGAATTTCATTGAGAGCATAGGTCATCTTCCCCTTCCTCCTTACATCAGGAAGAGGGAGGATTACAATTACTACCAGAACGAAATTGGAACTCAGGCAGGCTCGGTCGCAGCTCCGACAGCAAGCCTTCACTTCAGCAGGGAAATGATACAATCCTTGATGGATAAGGGAGTAAAAGTGAAGTTCGTCCTTCTTGAAGTTGGATATGGCACGTACAAAGAAATAAAGGACGATTGCATCAGAAATCACGTCGTAGACGAGGAAGAAATTGAAGTGGATGACGGTCTCGTCGCTGAGGTCGAAGGAGCAAAGGGGAGGGTGATAGCGGTAGGGACGACTGTCATTCGGGCTCTGGAAACTGCCTCCTATCCAGGAAGAATGGGCAGGTACAAAGGTTTCACGAGGATATTCATCTATCCTGGATGGAAATTCAACTCATCGGTGACTCATCTAATAACTAATTTTCACATTCCGAGAAGCTCACTTCTTTCACTAGTATACGCCTTTGGCGGGGAAGAAAGGGTAAAGGCTGCATACAGGGAAGCGATTGACAAGAAATATTACTTTTACAGTCTCGGCGACGCGATGATTATGGACAGATATCCCTAATTCTTTGCGTTTCCTTTCTGATAAAGCTTGTTGATCTCGTCCGTAATGGCTTTAAGCTTTGCATTGAGTTGGTTTACCTGTTCCTTGATTGTCTTTAGTCTCATCTCTGAAATTTCCACATCCTCTTCGATCTCTTTCTTGAAGGAATCCACTTCTCTCACTTTGACCAAAATCGTACCTATTCCCCTGTATATTTCGTCATCTGGTTTAGACTTGTTAAGGTACTCGAGTGTCTTCTTGTCTTCTCTTGACTTGACTTCGTACTGATACTGCTGTGCGAGCAGAGTTTCAAGCTGTTTCTGTAGTGTCTCTGCCTGTTTCATCTGGTCCTGAACATAAGGTCCTAGGTTAAGATCAACCATTATTTCCCAATCATGAGAAGGAATATTAAATTATAGTTGGGTCTCGCAAAACAAACTAGAAAATCCAAAGCAGCCGATAACACTTATAGAATTAACCAAGACTGTCATCAAGATGATCCCTTCTTTCCGCAGATCTTGCATTCCTCATTCTTCGATATAGGGAGTATCTCGAAGGACGGTTTCCATACATCCAAATATAGCAGATCACCGCTTTCTTCCTTTTTCAGTAAGACCTTAAGAGCGACCGTAACAGCGAGCGATGAAACTGCCCTGACTGCGCTTGGGATGACTCCTTGAACCGTGCACGAGGCTCCCTCTCCCTTGTCAGGATACCCGAAACAGGAAAGGCATGACGTTCTTCCTGGAATAATCGCCTTCACGTAACCAAACGTTCCCTCAACTGCAGTAAAGATCCAAGGTTTCTTCAGTTTAAATGATGAAACGTTTATGACCCCTCTCGCATTATAATTATCCGTTCCATCCAGAGTCAGATCTCCCTCAGAAAGAATCTCTTCTGCGTTATAGAGAGTCAATTTCTGGTCTATCGTATTCACTTCTACATCGCTGTTTATCCTGAGAAGCTCCGCTTTTGCAACGTCAACTTTCTTTAGTCCTATGTCGCTCTCCTTGTACATTGCTTGTCTGTTGAGATTGCTTGATTCAATGGTATCATCGTCAACGATGGTTATCTTTTTTATTCCCATTCTTGCCATCATTTCTGCCATGGCAGAGCCGGTACCTCCAATTCCCACAACTACAACAGAAGAAGACTCAATGACCTTCTGCCCAGATGGAAATATCTCTCTGACCGCCACCTGACTGAGATACCTCTCCAACTCCATGCGATCATATACCCAAGATAGTAATAAGCTATCCTCCGCTCACTGGCGGGAAAACCGATACTGTATCTCCATCAGAAATGACCTTCCTTTCGTTTTCGAACTTGCTATTAACAGCGACCAGCGACGATTTGTCTTCTTTCAGTCTTGGGTGCTTCTTTTTTATAAGTTCTAAAAGCTCAGCTATGGTCATTCTATCCACATCTATGTCCTCTGTCTTCGTGCCCGTGTAGTCGACGTACTTGGCGTAGTACCTAATATGGACTTTCATCCGCTTCCCTCCAGTACGGCACCCTCGCGTTAACTGCCATCTTGAACGAATCAAAGATTCCTTCTTCGTCTTTTCCCTTGAAGTCAAAGAATTGGTCGTTCCTGTTAAGGCACGTTTGGAACTGTCCTTTGGAAGTGATCCTGAGCCTAGTGCAGTGATTGCAGAAGTCTGCATTTCTCTGTGGTCTAACAAATTCCACGACTGCATCCTTCCCGTTTGATGAAGTGATGTGCATCCTCTTTCTGTTGTGCAGAGAGTTGTATTCTACGCTCTTCGCGAATTTGGCTAATCGGACTTCAATTATGCGCAAGTCGTAGTGGTACTTTCTATAGTTTTCTAATTCTTCACCCTTCCTGTCTGTCTCGTACTCTATCAATTGAAGTATTGCTCCTTTGCTGGAGGCAAAGTCAATCATCGAATCAATCTGGTGTTCGTTGACTCCCTTGAGCACGACGAAGTTGATCTTTATTGGAGAAAGACCGGCATCCACAGCGGCATCTATTCCCTCTTCGACTGTTCCAATGGCGTCCACCTTTGTGATGTCTATGAATTTATCACTCTCTATGGAGTGCATGGAAATGTTGATTCTGTCCAATCCTGCTTGATGCAGTGAATTCGCTCTCTGCTTCAAAAAATACGCATTGGTGGTGAGTGAAATATCACCCTTAACGTGCTTTCTGGTCCGTGCAATAATTTCTTCAAGGTCCTTCCTCAACAACGGTTCGCCTCCGGTGAACTTCACCCTGTTCACCCCATTCCTTGCAGCAACCGACACTGCTTTCTCTATCTCATCTGGAGTCAGCTTGACAGTATTTTCGTCAGTCCCCTCCATGTGACAGAAAAAGCACTTGAAATTACAAGATGCATTGACTTGAATTCTGAGACTGTTCAGGGGTCTGCCGAAATGGTCATAAAGCATTGGGTTCTCAAACCTAATCATGTATCAAAACTTTGTGAAGTGTAGAACACAAAAAAGAACTAGTGCCACGACTCCGTCCCGTCAACAAAGTGATCTTTCTTCCAGATAGGCAATCTTTCCTTAATTGAGTCCACAATATAGTCACAAGCTTCAAACCCTTCTTTTCTGTGAGTGGATCCAACGGCAACGAAAAGGGAGGTTTCACCAGGTTTTATAACCCCTATCCTGTGGACAGCAATTGCATCAATTAGCTTGTACTTTGTGACTGCCTCTTCGAGAACCTTGTTCATCTCGTCCGAAGCTAATCTCTCATCCGCTTCGTAAAATAGGTGCTTCAGCTCTCTCGATGCCTCTGTGCTTCTCACTACACCCTGGAATGTCACCACTGCACCAATACTGTGATCTCTACCCCTAAATGGATCAGAAATGTCTATGGGCTCCTTCTGAATACGACCTTTCACCGATGTGTATACAAGATACAATATTCAATCTTGCTTAGTTTTAAAGACAAAGAAAAAAAGTAAGAGAACTCCTGCTCATCAGACCTCGAATTTTACTCCCTGAGCAAGAGGGATGTCCTTTCCCCAGTTGATTGTGACAGTCTGCCTCCTGGCATAGACCTTCCAGGCGTCACTCCCGCTCTCTCTTCCCCCGCCAGTTTCCTTTTCTCCACCAAATGCTCCTCCAATTTCTGCACCTGCTGTTGCCGTATTTACGTTGGCGAGGCCGCAGTCACTGCCCAGGGCAGACAGAAACCTCTCCTCCTCCGTCAAGTCATTTGTGAAGATGCTAGATGAGAGTCCCTGGGGGACGGCATTGTGGATCTCTATTGCCTCTTCCAGGGTCTTGTACTTGAATACGTACAGAATGGGTGCGAAAGTTTCCTCGCAGGTTATTGGTGTCACCTTGGGCATTTCTATGATAGTGGGCTGAACATAGAATCCTCCCTCCAGCCCTCTAACTGTGGCAGTCTTTCCTCCAACCAGAAGTTTTCCTCCCTCTTTTTTAGCCCTCTCTATTGCCTTAGTGAAGTTCTTAACTGCTTCTTCATCTATCAACGGACCTACCAGAACTCCATCTTCCCGCGGATTACCGACCTTCACCTTGGTGTAGATGTCCCTCAATCTTGAAGTGAACTCTTTATAGATTTTTTCTTCGACTATGATTCTCCTCGTTGTAGTGCACCTCTGGCCAGCTGTTGCGAGAGCTCCAAAAGCTACTCCTTTCAGGGAAAGGTTCAGGTTTGACTTGGAGGAAACTATAGAGCCATTGTTTCCTCCTAGCTCCAGAATAGTCTTTCCAAACCTTCGGGCGACAGTCTCTGAAACGATCCGTCCAGACTTTACTGAGCCGGTAAAAGAAATCAGTTTGATCCTTGAATCTGCAGACATAAGGTTGCCTATTTCTCCGCCGCTCCCTGTGACCAGTGCAAATATATCCGGATACTTGTATTCTCTAATCACCTTGGTAACGATTTTCATCACAGAAATGGCAGTAAGAATAGCCTTCGAAGATGGCTTCCATATCACAACATCCCCCACAACTGCAGCTATGAATGAGTTCCAGGACCATACCGACGAAGGGAAATTGAAGGATGTTATCACCCCTATGACACCCAGAGGGAGATACTGTTCGTACATCCTGTGTTCGTATCTCTCGCTCGCCATTTGAAGTCCATGAAGCTGTCTTGAAAGACCCACAGCAAAGTCAGCAATGTCGATCATTTCCTGGATCTCACCCTCTCCTTCCACGGTGGTCTTTCCAGTTTCCAGGGAAACTATCTTTCCCAGGTTGCTCTTCTGCTTTCGAAGTTCGTTTCCTATCAGCCTGATAAGTTCTCCTCGCTGTGGTGGAGTCAGTTTAAGCCACTCCTCCTGGGCCTTCTCGGCCTTCTTGACAACCGTTTCATAATCTTCCTTCGATCCCGTTTGAACAGCGGCGATGCTCTTCCCATCTATTGGGCTTATAGACACAACTTTCTTTCCAGAAGGACTTCTGACCCATCCTGCTGCGTATACTCCTGAATTTGTTGAATTCAGACCCAACTCATTAGAAATTTCCTTTCTAATCTTCACTAAATCCATTGACATCTGGACCTCATATTTTTAATAGTAAAGTCTTTTATGCACATATCCGAAAGGGCTTGTAGTGTAACCTGGATAGCACAGAAGCCTCCGGAGCTTCTAATTCGGGTTCAAATCCCGACAAGCCCGCTTAAACTTTTAAGCAAATCCCGAAAATGTTCCACTAGTTAAGAAAGAGACATTACTACAAAAAACCCCTTACGGCAGTGATTATTCTTTAATTCACCCTAACATTGAAGGATACATTGCAATCTTGGTGATTGTCAACCACGAATAAGAGGACCTTCTTCATATCGTCTAAAGTTTCTATTGCCTTTAAGTCGTCTATCTTAGCTTCCATCTCATTTACTCCTATCATCTGAATAGTTTTTTAATTTTAGGTTTACGCTTTGGTTTTGCTAACTAACTCTCTTAAGGTCTTCAATTCCTACTTCTTCTATAGTGCCATTTGGTTTAAGTTCCATCATCTGAATCTTTTCCGCCAGTTCTCGCATTAAATGCCGACCACCTCTGGTAAGGTTAATCTCTCCATGGAAATCGATTTCATCTAAAAGCTGCAACACAGACCTAGGTTCGGTTAGCTGTTCCCTTTGCTGGCGGTCTTATTAGTGATATTTTGTATATTTCTGTAGTGAGCTTGTTTTTGTCAAGTCAGGAATGACGATATAGCACGATGTGAGGTCGTGTCGAAAAATAAGAACATAAGTGTAACCTACATAACTATCTGTTATGGGGTTTTATAATAGTAAATTAGATATATGATATTTAGCATAATACATTTTGGGATTTGAATGACTCAAAATAGCGTTTCTCCGAACAATACTACAACCACTCCAAGGAAACGCCAGAACACTCTAATTGCAGTTGTTATTGTCGTTGTAGTATTAGTAGTGATTGCAGGAGGTCTGTCCTACTATTATACCTCAGCTAAGAAGAAGCCTACTGCTCCATCTGACATTCTAATTGGGATGCCATATGCGAGTAGTGGTTCTTTTGCTCTGTCTTCCGGTTTCGTAAAGACTGGATTCCAGATGTGGGTCAACCAGACTAATGCAAAGGGTGGACTTTACCTGTCAGAGTACGGCAAAACTATACCGATAAAAATGGTGTATCTGGACGACCAGAGCAGCACTTCAACAGTCGCCACCGACTACACTAACATCATAACGCAAGATCATGTAAACATTCTAGTTTCTGACTTTGGCTCTACTTTAGTCGCTCCAGGAATTCCAATTGCAAAGGACAACAAGGTCGTCTTCTGGGATACGACCGGATCGACACCCAGCTTTTTCAATTCGTCCAACCCGTACTTAGTTGATCTTGCTATCCAGAGTTCAGCTTTGTGGCCCCTTTCTCTATCGGAATTCCTGGTGGCCCAAAGAAGCAACATAACTAGGGTTGCAATACTCTACACCTCTCAGGATTTTACCACAGCACAGGCTGCAACGGTTGACAGTTATCTTACTTCGCACGGCATTACACCAGTCTATTACCAGGGAACGTCCGATTCGAGCTCCTCTGAATACCTAACAACGCTGGCAGCAATTAACAGTACGCACCCCGATGCTGTTCTCGAATTTGGATACGACACAAACGACATAGCGTTCTTAACTGCCATGAATTCTGGGCATTATCACTTTAACATGACCTTTACAATTTATGCCAGCCTGGAAACATCGCTTATAGCGAGTAGTAGCCCATCAGGTTCCTTGAACTACACTTATACCTATGCGTCTCCTCCGCTTGTGTCCTATTCGTCTGTGACTCTGGGTCCAAACACAACGCAGTTTGTCAATGAATGGAAAGCAAACAATTCCGGCAAGTTACCTAACTATAATAACATGGCTGGTTTCGCATCTGGAACGCTGCTTGGCAAAATAATAACTGTAGCAGGTTCTTTAAACCAAACTGCGCTAAGGGCTGCCGCTAACGAAACTTCTGGAGCGACTACCATGATAGGACCGTTCATCATAAACAAGACAACAGGAATCCAGCTAGGAGAAGGTCACTATCTCATGCAGTTCCAGGGAAATACGAGCCACCCTGTTGTGGTGTATCCAACGAACGTTTCCACAGGTTCTGCCGTGTATCCGCCCCCCTCGATCCTAAATGCAAACTTCAACGGTAATTCAACTCCTCCTCTTGCTCCTTTAAGCAATTATCAACTTCCAGACCCGTCAACTGGAAGACAGGGTTAAGCAATAAAGATCAGTGGATAATTTGTCACTATTAGCTGACGCACTAATTGTTTCTTTTCTTCTTACTTTTTATTTTACTGCGATGGGTCTAGGCCTGAATCTTATTTTTGGCGTGCTGAAGGTAGTCAACCTTGCACACGGAGCGCTTTTCATGATGGGTTCATTTATGGCAGTCTCCCTCTATTTAGCATTTCGTCTGAATCCAGCGATCTCTCTGTTAGTAGTTATTCCAATTTTTGCCCTGATTGGAGCAGCGATGTACTTCGCTTTCGTGCCGAGGCTCTCCAAATCTAGAGATTCCGAGATAGCTTCTTTCGTTTTATTCTTCGGGGTCGCGTACATCATTCAATCCATAGCCCTGCAGTTTTACGGTACCAGTCAGTACGTGGTGCCAGAAGCATCCTATGGTGTGGGTTCTGTCGAAATACTGGGGTTTTTCATCCCATTTTCATACTTCGTAGCAACTGCATTTGCCGTAGCCTTCCTCCTCCTGATTTATTACTACTTGTACAAAACCAAGATTGGTCTTTCTACACGGGCTCTCATGGATAACAAGGAAGCAGCAGAAGTATCCGGGGTAAATCTGACAAAGGTTTCGGTACTCGCATTTATTATTAGTGTGGCCACAGTTTCTGCGGCGGGTGTGTTTTCGTCCCAGATACTATTCAGTACTTCCCAAGACATAGGGAACATAATAACGGTGACTTCCTTTTCCATTATCGTAATTGGGGGACTTGGAAAACCTCTAGCAACTGTGGCGGGAGGTGCTGTTTACGCGCTGAGCTACGAGCTTTCATCTATATATGCTCCTAACTGGATTGATGTCGTTCCATTCCTGATTCTTGTCGTTGTCATAGTTTTAAGACCTACAGGTCTCTTTGGAGGGAAATCTCGTGAAGTTTGATTTTGGGATTAGAGTGACGGCCAAACAGTTCGGGAAAGATTCCCTCAAATCAATAATTCCATTGATAATTCTCTTTACAATTGGACCCATTTTCTACGACAATCCATTCTTTTTCTTCCTGCTCGCAGTCCTCATTGTATCCACAAACGCCTTGAATATCGTTTACGGTTTTACCGGATATCTACCTTTTGGTTTTGCCGTTTTTATCGCTTTTGGCGCCTATCTTACAGCGATGGCCATAAATATTTTGAATTTTCCGGAGGTTTTTGCCATTCTATTTGGTGGTCTCTCAAGCGTTGCACTTTCAATGGTCTTTACTCCCCTTCTTCGTTTATCAGGTGCTTATTTCGCAATTGCAAGTCTCGGCGCATTCGAGGTAATGTATTATTTTATGAGCAACCTCTCTCTAACCAAGTACACTGGAGGACCTTACGGAATTGAGCCGCACATTCCATATACCCCTGTCGCTGATTTCATCGCAATAGTTTCGGTCGCCGCAGTATCCTCCCTGATAATCCTCTTTATCCATCATTCCAATTTTGGACTAGCTCTTAAGGCCATAAGCGACGACAGAACTTCCGCAGAAATGAGTGGTATACACACTCTCCGTGTCAGGACAGTAGCCTGGGCACTCAGTTCATTCCTTGCAGGAATTGCCGGTGCCCTGTACGGAATTAACCTGGCTTTCTTTTACCCTTCTGGAGTTTTTGACCTTACACAGTTTTCTGTGTTGGTTATAGTGTTCCTTATTTTTGGGGGGAAAGGTAGTTATCTGGGACCTCTTATCGGAACAGTAGTACTGTATCTGGTGTACCAATTCGTTACTTTTAACTATCCAAATTTCTCCCTACTTGTGTTTGGTGTAATAATAGTCCTACTAATATTATTTCTTTCAGATGGAGTCACATCTCGTTTAAAGTCAATATTACCGGGGGTGTTCTAGCATTTGACAGGAATTCTTGAAGTGGAAAAAGTGACCAAGACATTCTCACATTTCGTAGCAATAAAGGGGATTTCATTAACGCTAGAGGACAACGAAATACTTGCTCTCATCGGACCAAACGGCTCGGGGAAAACTACATTCATAAACGTCGTCTCCGGGATCTTTGAGCCGGATAAGGGTACTGTTAATCTGAACGGGAGGGACATATTAGGGCTCAGACCATATAAGATAGTACATCTAGGGCTTAATAGAACTTTTCAGACTCCCAAGCCATTCAATTCTCTAACTGTTTCCGAAAACGTAAAAGTAGCGCTCATTTATGGTAGGAAAAAAGACTACAATGACGAACGGAAGCAGGTCGAATGGGCTCTAGAGGTAACAGGTCTCAGTGATTTGAGCGCAATGCAGGCTTCGAATCTGAACACTTTTCATAAGAAGATGCTTGATCTTGCGCGAGCTATTGTGACGAGTCCAAAGGTCCTCTTGGTCGACGAGCTGGCTGCAGGACTGAGCACCGGGGAAATGAGTTTAGTGAGAAAGATACTCCTTGAACTAAGAGGTAGGGGGATATCAATAATAGTCGTGGAACATGTGATGTCATTCATTCAGGGACTTGCAGAGAGGATTATTGTCATGGATGCAGGAGAGAAAATTTTCGAAGGAGAATTTGAAAAACTTACAACAGATGAAAAAGTGAAGGCGGTGTACCTTGGAAGAAGAAGTGTTGTTTGAGGGGATCGTCAGGGATTCCGGCTATTCTGGTATGAGAGTAATCTGGGACATAGACATAAAGGTTCATCGAGGTGAAACTGTACTCATTCTTGGGGCAAACGGTGCAGGAAAAACAACCTACCTTAAGAGCATAATGGGCATAATAAAAATCAACGATGGAAAGGTGCTCTTTAAGGGAAATGACATTACTAAAGTTCCGCTGAACCTAAGAGAAAGACTTGGGATCATTTACATATCAGAAGATACCTTCTTCAATAACCTAACTGTCAAAGAAAACCTGATGATGGGTGCACTATTCCGTAGACAAGATGAAGTCAAAAAGTACACGAGGGACGTATTAGATACCTTCCCGGAGTTGAAGGACAAACTCAACAGCAAATGCTCTTCTCTCAGTGGAGGACAACGGAAGATGCTAATAATGGCCAGGGCCATAATGGGAGAATCTCAAATGTTGGTAATAGATGAGCCTTCCAGTGGGCTGTCACCATTGTTGATAGACAGAATTTTTGACGTTATTTCACTATTAAAGGAAAGAGGAATAGCTGTCCTCCTCTCTGAACAGAATGTGGAATTTTCTTCGCTTTCAGATACCATCTATGTAATAGACAATGGACGAGTAGTTTTCAAAGGAACCAAACAGCAAGCACTGGAAGATAATTCAATTCATAGGGCGTATTTTAGTGTTTAGGGTCGCAGTATGGTGAGCTCTGCAAACTCGATACCTGTATCATTCCTTCTGGGTTCAATCCTGGTTGGGAAAGCGTTAAGAATTAAATTCCATTGAAATGTGGAAAAATGGCAGAGACACAATCGGATTCAAAATGGTCTGAGTCAGTGGTGAAGCAAAAAATGATTTCTCACTTCGGAATCGAAAACATATATATCTACGGATCAAGAAATGAAGATGGAATTTGGTGTTTCGAAATTGACTTTTTCCCGACTAGGGGACAGGGCTATGAAGAGACCATGCAATGCTGTGTTAAAAAGAGCGGTGAAATCATATGGAAGCATCCTCATCCTTAAGCTCAAGAATAGGAATCGATTTCCTCGCTATCAAAGAATGTCGGGCAGAATAAATAACAATCTAAATAGAAAGACAACTTGATTTCAGACGACAAATAGTCTAAACTCCTCCACTGTCAAACATAGGATATAGTAACGGAACTCTACTGATCGTACCTCTTTATTGTAAGTACAAAAGTTGTTAACTTAGTAAGTTACAAAGACAATATATTGTCTACGCATTAGGAAATGCTAAGAGAAAAAATTCGAAAGGTCATGGAAATTTATATATCAATTCTGCTCTGAAAGAACTCAATCCTGGTCTTGAGAGAAATGGTGCTATAAATTATCTACGAGAGCCACGTTTTTCTTCCTAATAGGGTTAACATCAAGTTCATTCACCAGGGGAGGTATACCTCTGCTGTACAGCCAACGGAGGTACGAAGAAGTTTGTAAATGAATGATAAAAGAAGAGCAAAGTGGCGAGAAATGTAGTAAATTAAAATCTGGAGAAATCATAAACTTCAAGTTTTGTAATCCGTTCTGATGAAACAATCGATGACCTCACTTTGTTTATTCATTGCAGGTTAACTGTGTCCGGCTCCACAATTTGGGCACTTGATATAGCTATCTTGAAAAGTCGTTCCACAGTTCTTGCACCTTATCATATTTACTGGATGCTCCGAAACCACTTCTTCTGTTTTTTTAGATTTGTCTTCGGAAGGTTCTAAATTGTCAGTTATGGAGAACTTAGCTGACTCCTTTCGAGAGTAAATTCTTCCAGTTATTCCTAGCCCGAATCCAATCACTAGGATTATTAGCCCAAAAGCCTCTGAAACCTCGAAGCTCACAATCAAGCCGATAAGCATAACCACTAATCCTATCAAATAATACTTTGGAAACTTGAATTGCCTAGATTTCTTTTGCTCCTGTCTTGTCAACAAAAAGACATAAATGTTGTATTATTTAACCTTCTCAGATCGAGTTGATAGCAACTTGTTCAAATGGTTTAGATCTATTGTCTAAAGAGCAGTTAGGTTAACGAATGTCACCAGGAATTTGCGTTACCCAAACTTATGCTTGTCGCGGACTTCGATGATTAATGTGGTTCTTCCAGGATGTCATTCCTTGCTTGCTCGTCATTATCGGAGGTATTAGAGTACTTCTAATTATATTTAATTATAATAAAATATTTATTTTTATATTCTCTAATAGAGTATGAGCCATGAAGCTCCCCAAAATAGGACTTCAAATTCAGGTAGATCCTCATCAAACGGATTTATGATATCTTCAGAAATCGTAGTGATCATAGCGATAGGAGCTCTACTAAGTTACTATCATTTTGATTTCAGAGGTCCTTCAAACTCCTGGTTATTCATTCTCCCACTAATAGGAGCTGGACTTTCGCTCCTCGACAGTTCAATGGGAATGGGATTTGGAACCATTGGCAGTCCCCTTCTCATAATTCTTGGATTCTCTTCAAAGGAAGTTGTTCCTTCCGTTCTTATTGCTCAGGCATCACTTGCCATTGTTGCAGCTGCGTTTCACCAGAGTAAGAAGAACGTAGACTATTTCAACCCCAATGGTAACGATCTAGGGATAGAAGTTCGTTTGATAGCATTCGGTCTAATCGGGACAATGATAGCCTCATTTGTATATGTTCAGCTCTCCAAGGAATATTTGAACATCTACGTTGGATTGCTTGTCATAGCAATGAGTGCACTCTTGATAATGAGACCCAAAACGTCCTTCAGTTGGTCCAAAGTGAATTTGCTGAGTCTGCTGAGTGGTTTCAACAAGGCAATATCTGGAGGAGGCTATGGACCAGTGGCGACTACTGGACTCATTCTCTCCGGTAATCCAGTGAAAAACTCGGTTGGCGCGACCCTTTTTTCCGTGATATTCATAAACATAACGGCATTTATCATCTATGTATTCACGAAGGAGATTAGTGCTGTGGAACTTCCTGTCTTCTTGACAATCGGCGCCTTGATAGGTTCTCAGATGGGTCCCAGCATCACAGGCAAAATGGGATCTCATAAAGCCAAGTCGATATTCGCCTGCATCGTAATGGTCCTTGGGGTGATGACAATTATAATGACCTATGTCAAGTGAAACGGAGTAGGTAAGCATTGAAGGAGTAAAGTCTGCGGGCTCACGGGGATTTGAAAATCTTAGAAAAGAGAACGGTAGCGAGCAATAATCATTTGTATTTACAGTTAAAAACAGATGCCAAATCACATGTGCTGATCAAGTATGAACAGTCAGATCTACCAGCAACTAATCTTTGATAGTCAGTTCAGTGGATGCGTGCTATCCTCCGTTCTTTTGATTACTGTTATGAATTAGAGAGGCAGGTCCATTCCCAGAGCAAAATTAACAGCTGACGCGAACATGAGGTACATCAGCCATCCTCCGCTTACTAGGTGCCACATTCCCTTGATTCTTGTCCACGCGGCAGACTTCAAAAGACTAGCTGGAATATCTGCAATATAGACCATTGTCAGGAGTGCAAATAACAGGGCGACCGGATAGTCACCCCCTACAACAAACACAAATGTTCCAGTTACGCTTATCCACAGAAAAGCAATGGCCATGAAGCCATCAACCTGAGAATTCCCGCCAACATATTTGTTCAGCCCTAGTGCGAACCAGTGGACACCATAAGCGGTGAATGCAAGCGCTGCCATGTACAGAATTGGAGTGGTCTCAAAGATGGAATAGACAGAAAGTCCCAGGAAAAGGTATGTCCCCACAAAGAACTGCATAAATCCGGCCATCCAGAATCCCCAGAGTCCGACGGACTTGTTTACGCCATCTGATGTTTCTTTTGGAATTCGGAATAATTCTAAACCACCGTAAATGATGTATGCGGTCCCAAGGCCCATAAATCCAACGGCAAGTGGTGGTAATGGGGTCATATTTCGATATCACTTTATCAATTAAATACGATTAGATAATTGCCCTTAATTAACTGGAAGGGAGGCCATAAATATATCAAATACGGTTAATCTCGTTCGAAAATCACCAAGAAAATTGTTAGTCTTTTCTAAAGATTAGAATTGATGAACGATTAAATACTTCAATTATATTAGGGAAGGTGAAAAATCTTAGTCAAACTATAACTGAGGTACCTGAACGTTCTCAACTTGCAGGCAATTTCAAGGGAATTACCGATGATGTTATGATATGGAGATACAAGCTGTTGAAAGAGGAAGGCGTCACTAGGCCGGGTCTTTTAGTAATGCACTTCGTGACCAAGAAGGGTCCACTGAAGCTTACCGATTGCTCTTTGAACCTGGGAGTTTCAAAACCAACGATCACCAAGATTGTCGATAATCTAGAGAAGGACGGGTATGTAGAGAGGAAAAAGGAAATTGGAGACAGAAGGAGTTACTACGTACACCTCACGGATAAGGGAAGACAGAGGTTTGAAACGATAAACAAGCAGCTAGAAGACGTTTTCTACAGTGCAACGATGGAATTGAAGATTGAAGAAGTCAGGATACTAAATTCTTCAATAGCACTGATCAGAGATAAACTCAGATCAATTCAATCCAGGAACTAAAAGGAGTTTGAAATGAATCAATATGGAATAGAAGAGTATGACAAACGTTACACGAATAGAGTGATGATGCTTCTTGCGTTTATAGTTATAATCGTGATGTACGTGGAGGGTATGCTCACTCCCTCGCTCAGAAGCATCGCTTCTGGGTTCAGCGTGAGCGTATCACAGGTAAGTCTTGTGCTTTCGAGCTACCTAGTTGGCGGAGTTGTTCTCACGCCAGTCATAGGTAAGTTAGGAGACATTTATGGAAAGAAAAAAATGCTTTCAATCGCAATGATAGTCTATGCAATATTTGTTTCAGTTACAGGGTTCTCCCCCAATTTCACATTCATGGTTGTATCAAGAGCAATACAGGGTATAGGACTTACTATACTCCCCTTAGGTATGAGTCTGATCCGGGAAGAATTTCCGAAGGAGTTGATTCCAAAAGCTCAGGCACTGATCAGTGCGATGTTTGGTGCAGGGTTTGCTGTAAGCCTTCCACTAGGTTCTCTAGTGTCAAATGACTTTGGATGGAGGTGGACCTATCACAGCGCCGTACCGTTTGTCGTCTTGGCGACAATTCTTGCCTTGATAATTATCAAAGAGTCTCGCTTCAAGAGGCCTCAAGTAAAGATTGATTACGTTGGGGCAAGTTTGCTCGGAACCGTACTCGGATCCTTCGTATTTGCTCTCTCCCAGGGACCGGTATGGGGATGGACGTCGACCGGAGTCGTCTCAATGTTCGGGATAGCTGTCACCCTGATAATCCCATTGATTATGTATGAATTGAGATATACAAAGAAAGGAGGGGAAGCTGTACTGAACTTCAGACTCCTTTCCCAGAGGAATGTGATGGTCACAAACCTTGCGATAGCAATATCCGGTATGGGAATGTTCCTGGCTATGCAGGCTCTGACATACAGGTTTGAGTCGCCTGTACCGTACGGGCTGGGAAAGAGCATACTGATGACCGGAATTTCCATGGTTCCATTTGCGATAGGAATGATAGTATTCGCCCCTTTGACGGGTCAGCTAATTTCGAAGGTCGGTGTAAAACCATTTGCTGTTCTAGGAAGCGTCGTGTCCGCTATAGGTTTCCTTTTGCAGGCACTTCTGCCTTCTTTCACCATGGTGATGCTCTATGAATTTGTCACGGGGGCGGGACTCTCTATGTTGAACGCGTCAGTAATCAATTATCTGATACTGACGGTTGATCCAAAAGACATGGGACTAGCAACTGGAATGAACGGTACATTTAGAAATGTGGGAAGTGCGATTGGAGCTCCGGTCGCTGGTTCGCTATTATCATCTTTCTCGGTAGCTTACGCAGTTGGTTACAGAGGCAGTCAGCCCATATTTGAATCAATACCGACAAACACTGCTTACTTCTACGCTTTTGTGATAGCGGCAGTAACCTTCGTCGTGGGAATAATTGCAATATATTTTGGAGAAGAAGTGCTGGGGAAGAAATCCGTCAGGGAGACTGAAAAGAGAAAGTTCGAAGCTGAATTCCAGACAAAGTGATTTTTTATTATTTCATTTGTTTCTTTCAAAAAAAAAACGTCGAGAAAATTTTACAGATAAACCTTGACGATGTTCCACTTTACCATGGGGCCGATCGGATTTGGACCGACGACCTCCCGGTTATCAGCCGGGTGCTCTAACCAATCTAAGCTACGGCCCCTGAATCCGTAAACTACCCAAAATATTAATGCTTTTACCAAGAATTAGAGAATGTGAAAATGAAGAAGGGAAATCAAATCAGTAGTTTGTCCCCTCGAGAATTTGCCTGGCTATTCTCTTCACTTCCTCTTCCTCTTCCGCAATCCTTCCGATCTTTTGGTAGAAGTTATCTTCCGCCATAATCTCAAATTTCTTGTTCATATGACATCTGTATGATAATTGTCTGACAACTATTAAAACTTTGCCATCTAGCGGGCTTTGTAGTTTAATTTTAAATAGATAGACAAAGTTAATAATTAGAATACAGAATTTCTGGTAGTGACCTAGGGACCTCAATTTTATTCTGAAGCAATGGCACTACTTGATTATGTCCAGAGGGCTTGAGCAGAAAAGGTACAGTGGGGAGGTGTTGGATGGCCCGGCTGTAACCAAAACATTGAAAGAGTAACTCTGCGTATCGGAAATGGGAACGCTAAATGCTAGACCCCCTTGGACAGAGATTCTGGAAGCATCTATCCATTCAGTGCTAACAGCATAAGAACCGCATTCAACGGTTATTCTAAATATGTCGTTTGAGGAAGTAGGACTAGTAACGTTCCCCGTCTTAGTCACGTTCCATATCTCAAATCCAAACTGCACCGTTCCTCTGTAATAACCCTGAGAAGAGCCAAGCAAGAGGAAAGACTCCTGCAGTATGGGGTATACGGCGCTCTGGTTGGGAAATACGATTACTGCAGTCGCCAGGGGCTGTAATGTCTACAACTCTCCTTGCGTAAGTCCATCATTGAACCCGATCTGTTTACCATCGTTGAATGAGTAGTAGTAGGTTGCGTAGAATGAAGCGGCCAGCGCAATAACTATGACCAGTACTATGATTGCATTTCTCCAGACCAACTTCACATTTGAATACTTATTTTCAGTTATTTAAGTTTCTGAAAAAATATGAGTTTGTCTCTTTTTGTGACTTCCGTCGTTTTATTTTATTTGTTCTGAGACCCAATCTCACGTTTGAAATGTAAACTATTTTATATCATGCCAATCTCAACTTTAGCTAACATGATCAGAGACGTTCAGTGGAAGGATATGCAAGACTTGGTGAGCAATTACTACTCGTACTATGACGAAGTGGAAAATGAGTATCCAGACATGGGTCTGATATTTTATCACACCCGTCCGGAATATGTCAGCGAGATTAACTGGTTTTCGACGTTCTTTCGGGACATCCAGGAAGGGAATGCGATAGGAGTCGTTGCTGAAGAGGATGGCAAAGTAGTGGGACTTTGCGATGTCCACAGAAAGAGGCCAGATTCTGAGGTTTCTCATATTGGTATTCTAGGTATAGCGATCAAGAAGGGATTTCGGGACAGAGGGTTAGGGCAACAAATGATGGAAGCGATTATCCAAAGATGCAAAGGGAAGTTTGAAATGATAGTACTGGACGTATTTGCAATCAATCATAGAGCAATTTCGCTTTATAAGAAACTAGGCTTCATAGAATATGCTCGCCTTCCTAGGGGAACCAAGAGAGGCAACAAATTCTACGATGAGATATCTATGTATTATGAACTCTGAACCTTCTACATAAATACAATAAGTCAGGACAGCGCTACCATTCAGCTAAACGATAAATTCTGTTTCTATCTTCCCAGCAACTTTCACCATTTCAGTTGCGGCAGCGGCATACTTCATCAAAAGCATCATGTTTCCCTTGACCTTCAGACTCCCGTTGAGCATCGCTTGCGTCGGATTCACTTTTCCTTCTAACGTTCTTTTCCAATCAGAATAGGCCGATGATAAAACAAAGGGTGCACTATCCGAATCGTCCCTTATGAGCCGGTATCCTTCACATCTGCCATCCTTTACTTCTAAGACAAATGATTTGAAGTCAATCGAGGCTTGTACCTTTTCCAAATCCGTTATCTTGAACTGGATCGGATCCTGCCATCCTTTTCCCAGTTTATTGTAATCTGCAGAGCTTGATAACATTGAACAGTACTCTTTTATCCAGTCCTCCGACGGAAAAATGAGTTTTTCAGTCATGGCTTTTTATAGAGTTTCAGATATTAACGCTTTTTGGAAGGATCACAGTGTTATTGAGGAAAATCTATAAAGAACCAGGCAAACAGTAGAGAAGCGTTATAATAAGCTAAGCCGTTTTATTCAGCCTCTCAGCAATAATCCTTTTTATCACTTCAAATGTGATTCCGTTTTTCTGAATCTGAAGGAAAGTCAGTTTGGGAAATCTCTTCAGCACATCGCCGATGTGTATGTCCCTGTCGTCTATGTAGAAGAGCAAATCTGTTCTAATGGAATTCCCTTTGTTTTGAAGTTCGTTTAAGACCTCTTCCATAAGCAGGTACTTTTTTGGGCTTGTAGAGATTTTCTGAAAATCGAATAGTTGCTCTACTCCGAAGGTTTTAATCGCATCAAACGCTTTATCGAATTCATTCCAACTACAGGAAGATACTATTCCGCCGTTGTCTCTTACCCACTTCAGGAATTCTACGGCCCCAGGCATAAGATTGATATGAACACCTCTGCTGTCAGAAATGGTCGTATCTGAAGTCTTCGTAAAAGGTGGGTTGGTCGAAGTAATATCTAGATGATCCCAGAGCGTGCCATCAAGATCAAAGAAGACTATCCATGAGTGCTTCATCAGGTTCACTTGGTAATTGTATTCGGCTATTCAAATCATACAGCTGAGGAACCCATTTACATTGACGGGAAAAGACCCCGCAGTCTTCTCTATGCATTGACGGAGGCCGAGTCCCGATCAAGCAACCTAGACCAATTTGATAACTATGAAGTACACCACCGAGGCGAGAAGGAAGATAAGAGGTCCCAGATACAGATTCAACTGTCCTTGCACTTCGTATTCGAGTGCGAAGACAAATACGAACACGATGACCAAAAGAGCCTGGACTGCGCCCATAGAAAGCCTCAACAAGAGTGAAAGACCGTGGATGAAGCGTCCGACAAGTTGAGATACCGCCATCGCAGGAGACGATATCAGAAACGCTACTATCATGATATTTGTATTGTTCAGTGCAAACGAATTGAGGAAAATGATCGAATATCCCGCAATCAACAGGACTGTGGACAAAATTGTCAGCGAGAGTAGATTCATCCTGTTTGGTTTTAGCGCAAATCCTAGCAGGGCAAAAACGATGGTTCCAAATATAATCCCTCCAAAGATGGACGTGAGCTGTCTTGGATCTCCCACGCTGTAAATCAATCCTGTAGCGTACCCGTAGGCAAGAAGAATGCCGCTTGTTAAGATAGAAGCCGGCAGAGCTCCCCTCAGGAGGCCTGCTACGATTCTTGACCCTTTAGATTCGATTGAATTGGTCATATCACCTCTTCCTCCCGGGAAGGAACTCTACTATTAGAACAGAGGCGATTACAAGGATCAAGAGCAGATAAGGAGATGAATAGAATGGCGAATACGCCACGTCGTTTTTGATAAGCACCCCTGCGCCGATAGACGAGAGAGTGTAATTGATTTTACCGTGTTCGGAGTAGTGCAGAGATTTAAAAGGCTCCTGTGGAATCATTGGAAACGTGCTCGAAAGATTGATGGTATAAGCAATTTGAGTCATGTTTACCTCCAAGCCATGAGGCGGCAGAGTAACATTTCCAAAAGTGAAGATCATTGGAGCTCTTGTATGATTGAAGTTGAAGAAGTCTAGGGGGATGTTCACACTAGAAACAAAACCGTTCAGAGCGGGCAGGTTCCAGTTGTAATCTATGAATGCAAGGATTGAGGAGTGAGTAAGTATGGTATCAGAGATATAGTTCTCCTTAGAGAAAGGCGAGACAACGATCAGTGGCAGTCTCATACCGAAATGCACTCCATCGACAATGGGTGGAGCCACTTGATCATAATATCCTCCAGGATCGTCCCAGGTTATGAAAATTGCAGTACTGTTCCAAACAGGGCTTGATTCAATGTAATTGATGAGAGATATCAGCCATATCTCTCCTTTAAGGAGGCTTCCTGGGGCTCCAGTGTCGTATCCGTTTGCATCCTGAGAAAACACGTAACTTACTGCTGGAAGGGTACCATTGCTCAGTTGTTGCAGAAGAGTGCTCCAACTGTGAATGTCGTTCGAGTAAGCTCCGATTCCCTGAATGTAGCTAGACATATCAAAACTCTTCTCGTTTCCTCCGACATATACCCCCCATGGAATACCGTAATTGTTGAGTTCGCCAAAAATGGTTTCGCTTATTGGTATGGAAGGAGGGGGGCCGTAGTCGTTGAAGACCGGAGAAAATCCTGCAAGGTAATAGAGAGTGTTTGGGGCACTTTCGGAAATAACTGGGGCGAAGTACATATCACTCATCCCATACTCCTCCGAAAGATCCCACACTGGACCAAGCTGGGCAGCAGTGTAGTAAGTCATGGACGATGGTCCACTTCCTTGGATAAATCCATTCATCTTGCCATGGTTCCAGTCAATATGATATGCGCTGTATCCCTCTATAGGATTGGATGTGCTGAAGGTGCCTACTGGCACGGAAGTGAGACTGTTCAGGAGTGAAGTGTTGTTGAGGAGGTTCAGCGGTTTGGCTATCTGGGATATCAGAGTCTGATTTGCCGATGATGGATTTTCAGGATATGTTCCGAAGAAGTTGTCAAATGTGTGGTTCTCGAAATAGATGTTGATCACGTGTTTTATAGGAGTCCTCTCTCCCTGCTGCGAAACGGATCCGCTCACTGCAGGCAGTATCACGATGATTGAAATCAGAAGCACGATGACGAAAGCCTTTTTCTTCATCGTTCTAAACATAAATTGTTTGATATTTATAGATAATGGAGTAATCCATCCCGGTCGTACATAAATTCAGGTCAGATTGCGAAAATTTGTCATACAACGAGAGAGAATTATCAAAAATGTTAAAATACAGAAGAATCAATCATCACAGTATGGACGGAATAAATTTTGATTCCGTGTTAAAGGGATTGCAGAAGGAACTCAAACCGTACGACTCCAAAGAAACGAACATTCTTAAAATTCCTGAAAAGGGGATGGCAGAAGGATCACTCCTAGATACTCTAACCCATTACGCAGCAGGAGAGAATTCCTCCTGGAAAGAAGGGAAAGTTTCCGGGGCAGTATACTTCGGTGATGAACCACTACTCTCATTCTATGAAAAGCTGTATCACATAGTGTCACAGACAAATGCTCTTCATCCAGATATCTGGCCAAGCATACCAAAGTTCGAAAGAGAGATAGTGAGCATGTCATCCTCTCTTATGCACGGGGAAGACGGTGTCAGGGGAGCAGTGTCATCAGGAGGGACAGAGAGCATACTTCTAGCAATGAAGACTTATAGAGATTATTTCAGAACAAAGATGGGAATCACAGAACCAGAGATCATTCTTCCTTCTACTGCCCATCCATCGTTCCTTAAGGCATGCGAATATTTCTCAATCAAGCCAGTTATAATTGGAGTGGATGAACACTACCGAGCGGACGTCGAGGCTGCAAAGGAGAGCCTGAGCAAGAATACAATCGCTATGGTCGGATCAATGCCAAACTTTCCGTTCGGAACTTTCGATCCGATCCGTGAACTGTCGGAAATTGCGGAGGACAAGAAAATAGGAATGCACGTCGATGCCTGTCTTGGAGGATTTATAGACCCATTCGTTAGAGAATCGGGTTACGATTTCCCAGACTTCGATTTCTCTTTGGATGGCGTTACGTCAATTTCTATGGACACTCACAAATACGGCTATGCTCCTAAGGGAACATCAGTTATACTCTACAGGAATGGAGACTACTTCCAGAGCCAGCTATATGCAAATGCAACATGGCAGGGTGGGATATACTTCACTCCGACTCTCCTTGGAAGCAGACCAGGATATCCAATAGTTGCGGCATGGGCCGCAATGTTGCTGATGGGAAGGGAAGGATATGTAAGGGAGACAAAGAAAATCCTGGATGTGGGAGACTTCATCAAGAAGTCCGTAAAAGGCATATCGGGAGTGAATGTGGTTGGAAATCCGCTCTGGGTAATTGCAATTTCATCGAAGGAAATTGATCCATATCTCGTCTGGGAGTCCATGTCGAACAAGGGTTGGATGCTGAGCGGTCTCTCAAATCCTGCAGGCTTTCATGTTGCACTAACTCACAGACACACTCTTGGCGGAGTGAAGGAGAAGTTTGTGTCAGATCTCGGGAGTTCGGTGGAATCTGTGAAAGGAGGAAAGGTCAAAGCTTCCTCCATGGCCCCAATATATGGAATGGCCTCTGTTCTTCCGAAAGAATCGACTGACGTATTTCTAAAGAGCATCGTTGAGTGGCTCTACAGCCAGTAAAGAGTGTGGTTTGTGCTATGAAGGATGCGTTTATTGGAATTGACCTGGGGACGTCATCTGTGAAGCTCTCCTTAGTGGATGAAGAAAGGGTCACCTTGGGAAAAACGACAAGGTCGTACGGTCTCAGGGTAGGAAAAGGTGGAGAGGCCGTTCAGGATCCCCAAGAATGGTTTGACTCTGTCATGAGCGGAATTGAGGAAATAGTGTCCGAATCCAGAGGTGTCGAAGTGAAGGGAATAGGCCTGACAGGTCAATGGTCTGGGACTGTTCCCGTGGACAGGAAAGGAGAGGCGATCGGCGATGCAATCATTTGGATGGACACGAGAGGAAGCAAGGAGATAGAAGAGTTGACATCTGGCTTCCCTTCAATATCTGGGTACAGGGTAGACAAGCTGGTAAGGTGGTTGAGGAAGACGGGTGGTGCTCCAACACATTCCGGGAAAGACTCGCTCGCCCATATTCTCCACATCAAGCACAATACTCCAGATCTTTATGAAAGGACCTACAAATTCCTGGAACCGAAGGATTACATAGCAGAGAAGTTGACTGGAAATTTTAAGGGTTCATGGGACAACCTCGCTCTGTTATGGTCAACGGACAACAGAGATCCGAACGATGTCAGGTATGATGATGGTTTGCTCGCAATGTCAGGCATCATAAGGGATAAACTGCCCGAGATAATCAAACCAACGGACGTTGTTGGAAACGTAAAGGGTGAGATTGCCGGGAAACTTGGGGTCGAGAATGTCAAGGTAATTTCCGGCTGCGGGGACATTCCATGCTCGCTCATAGGTGCAGGATGCACTGACGATTTCAGGTCCCTGCTGTACATGGGAACATCTTCCTGGATAACATCCCACGTTCCTTTCAAAAAGACCGATCTGTTCCACAATATTGCCTCCCTCCCAAGCGGTATCCCTAGAAGGTACTTCATAGCAGCCGAGCAGGAAAATGCGTGCAACAGCATGGAATTCGTCTCATCGCTTTTGGGTATATCTGGAGAAGACAAGTATTCAGTTATAGAGAAGATGGCATCTAGTTCCCAACCCGGTTCGAGGGGTCTGATGTTCCTCCCGTGGCTTTTCGGAGAGAGAGCACCGATAGAAGACCCCTACATCAGGGGAGGTTTTTACAATCTTTCCCTCGACAACGGGAAAGAGGACATGATAAGATCCGTGATGGAAGGAGTTGCCCTCAATTCAAGATGGCTCCTTGGAACGGTAGAGAAATTCACGGGACAGAGAATAAGTGAATTGTATATGACTGGAGGAGGAGCACTCTCACAACTGAGGGCATCAATATTTGCAAACGTTCTTGGTAGAAAGATCAGAGTCGTAAGTGATCCAAGGTTTTCTACGGTCAATGGTGCAGCAATGATTGCTGCTGTAGGTCTTGGAAGACTCAAATTCGGTGACCTCAGAGACCTTGGTACTCCTTTCGTAGACTACCAGCCCGATGCAGAAATGCTCTCGATATATGAAGAAGAATTTAGACAGTTCACAGGGTACTATAAAAATAATAGGAAGAGCCTAAAGGAGAGAAACTCTGCATCTGTACCTTAGCTTCGAGTCTGTGGATTTTGACCGCCTTCATTCGATTTTTTGGTAGTCTTTCTGGTGTCATTTAGCATCAGTCCCAGCAATACCGCAATAATCATCATCAGTCCGGTAAAGACGAGTGAAAGGAACCATTGGTCAGATAGATATAGTTTCAGGCTGAGTTGGAGTGTATTGAGCGAGGGCATGACGAGAATGAAAAGCAACGCTCCTACTTGAGAAGTAAGCCATATTATGCTAGCGGCTGTTCCAGCCCTTTCCTTTCCTGCAGTTTCAAGGGAAATCTGCAGAACGATGGGGGCAAGCGAGAGAAGGGTAAACCCAAGAATGACACCGACGACCGCATAGAGAAGGAGACTGACTTTCAGGCTGAAAAGGAAGAGCATTACCGCAACAATCAGCGCATTGACTATCACTATCTGTTTCAGTTTGGAGTACTTGTCAGCGAGGAGTGGAACGATTACCATTCCGATTATGCCGCTTATCAGTATCACGGCCCCTATCAATCCACCATCGAGAGAAGAGATCCCCCTGGAGTTCAATATTGCCTCAACCCACTGTATGAGACCACTGAATATTCCTACCCCTACCAGGAATAGAGCCATGAGAAGTATTATGTTTTTCATCGACAGAAGATGCAATACATTTGAGCGGGCTTTCTCTCTGACCGGTGGACTGGTTGAAATGCCTTCAGGCACTTCCTTTGCGAATACTGCAAAAAATATTACGGAGAGGGTTACAATCAGCGAAACTACAACCATATTTGATTGAAGAAGCGAAAAACTGGCTCCCTGGGGAACCATTACCGGAACGAGTACTAGGGCTATGACCATCCCAATTATCTGTCCCATGACTGCGATTCCGTTTGCAAGACCCTGTTCTCCTTCAGCAAACCAGTTTCCCGAGAGCTTGGAGATTCCGTTGTAGACAAACGGTTGTCCTATTGCCGCCAAACTTTGAAATACGAAAAGAAGCTGAAAACTTCCACCGCTCAACAGTCTTAACCAGGAGAAGACAACAAGTATCACTCCGCCTATGAGAACGATTTTCTTGAATCCCCAGCGGTCAACCATAAGCCCTGTTGGTATGGATATCGGAATGAAGACAAGTGGCCATATTCCGGACATCAGGCTTAACGGCCCATATCCGACGTGAAAGATAGTCTCCATCTGGGGAGAGACGATTCCCGCAAAATTCAGCCAGATGATCTGAGAGGACATTGAAATGAGCATGTACCCGATCAGCACGAGCCATCTCCTGTTTCCCGCAACAGGACTGACATACTTCTCTTGCACAATCAAGTATGCATGGAGGATTACATATACATTTCCTGTTGAAGTCAGAGATTTCAGCAGTTCTAATATCATTTAGGTGTTAGGCTTCGTACCGTTTGCTTCATCGATAGTCTAATGTGTTTCAGTCAAGCTGGATGGTTCTTCTTTAATTCAGTGATAACTCGACCCCTAGGGAAGTAATAATCCATAAGCGATCTCTTTCAATGCATTTTCGGTATTGCTGAAGAAAATGTGTCTCGTTTGGGTATACTCCAGTATACCTTCAAGTCCGAGCTCTCTTCCGATTCCGCTGTCCTTGAATCCACCCCTTGGTGCAGCAGCAGAGAGCAAGTGATAGTCATTTACCCAAACAGTACCTGCTTCAATTCTGCCGGCGACTCTTCTGGCCTTTTCGTTATCTTTAGTCCAGACAGCACTCGCAAGGCCGTAATTTGTGTCATTTGCGATCCTTACAGCATCTTCCTCCGATTCAAACTCCTGAATGGTTACAACCGGACCGAATATTTCTTCAGTTGCGATTGTATGCCTTCCCTCAATTCCGGACAGTATCGTTGGTGGGAAGTAGAATCCCGTTGAGGGGACTTTTCCGTCTATGTTAAGAGGCTGGATTACCTTTACTCCCTCAGTTTCTCCGTGACTGACCATTTCCTTTATCTTGGCTAGCTGATCTGAAGTGGTGATAGCACTTAGGTCTGTCTCAAACTGCATCGGGTTTCCAGCATTGAGTCTGCTTATCTTGTCTTGCATCATTTCCATGAATTTTTTCTTGATACTGCTTTGAACGATCAGTCTGCTCCCGGATTCGCAGAGTTGTCCAGAATTCAAGTATATTCCGAACAGTGCGCCTTTGACTGCAGTTTCCAATTCAGCATCATCAAAGACTATATTTGGGCTCTTCCCACCAAGCTCGAGTGTCACCTTCTTTACTCCCGAAGATGCTGCATTCAGAACCTTTTTTCCGGTTGAAGTTGAACCAGTAAAGGAGACTGCGTTTACCTTGGGACTCTTCGCAATTACATTGCCGATAGAGGACCCTTCTCCTGCTATTATGTTGACAGTCCCGGGTGGGAATCCTGCTTTGACGACATCCTTGGCAAGTTCAAGTGCTGTCAACGGAGTGAACTGGGACGACTTTATAACGATGGTGTTCCCAGCAACTACTGCAGGTGCTAGTTTCCATACGGTCATCATTAGGGGGACGTTCCAAGGAACTATAGCCCCTATCACGCCGAGTGGGGCATACTGGATTGTCCCAGTGGTGCCCGGATACTCTGGGTGAAGAATCTCTCTTGACTCCTTGAATTCCGTTTCGTGTGCAAAATATCTCAGGTGATCTATCGCGAGTGGTATATCCATCAGCGTGCTCTGCCGGATGGTCTTGCCAGTGTTTGCCGATTCCAGCTGCGCATAGAGTTCTGACTTTTCCTGAACAAGGTTTGACAACCTGTCCAAAAGCATCTTTCGTTCTGAAAGAGTAGTTTTGAGCCACTTGCGATAGTATGAATCATGTGCCTCATCTATCGCACGTTTAGTAATCTCTTCATTTGCCAAAATTACCTTAGCGATTTTGCTACCATCTACCGGGCTGACGATGTCCTTTTCCGTTCCATCCGAAACGAATTCTCCTCCAACTAGATTCTGGTATTTTCCAAAATTCTGGACCATAGATTCATCATCCTTGATAGGTTGGTCGATCCTCAAGCCAGATTGCACCGCTTAGTGAATCTGATTTGAATTCCACATACACCATTGCCTATCTATTGCACATGTTCAAAGTACTATTTTAATTCTTAACAAAATGCGAATAAAACGAGAAATGATAGGTTACCCAATTAAAAGAATTCTCTAGACCAACCCCGAAATCAGAGTTCCAGATCACAGGAATAACTTAGGAATCGTTCTATCAACATCCACGACCAAGAGTCTTGGCTCTTTACCTTCACTCAGCCATTTGAGACTCTCTAACTCATTGTCCGCAACCATTGACTCTATTCCAAACGACTCCGCGAACCGCTCCGTGGGCAGGTCAAAACTGAGATAGTCCTTCTTTTCAACGCCAGGTGCGTAGCTGAGCGAGTAGCTCTTCAGGATTGAGTAACCTCCGTTACGCAGTACAAGGAACTTCACCGGAAGGCCATATTTCTTTACCGTCCAGAGAATCTGAAGTGAGTACATGAATGATCCCTCTCCTATGATCGCAAGCACCTTGTCGGATCTCATTGAAATTCCAGCAGCTGCAGGTGATCCCCACCCCAGTTGTCCGCTCTTGTTGAAGAAGTATCTTCTAGAAGCATATCCCAGAACGTCCCTCAGAACCGTAGAAGAGGAAATCGCCTCATCAACTATCACATAATCCGGGAACTGCCTCTTGACCTTGCTCATGACGTAGGTGACTCCCATCTTTTGCTTTTCATTCGCAATTTTTGTGGTAGTCTGAAAATCCAAGGCCTTCGAAAAGTTTCCTTTTTTAGTTATCTTCTCCTCCAACTCCCCCAAGAACGATTTCACATTGGCTCTGTAGAATTCCCCAAATTTCGGGGTGAAGTTAAGTCCTACAAATATCACCTTCTTTCCTTCCAAAATAGGAGATGGAAGATAGGGATAGAGCAGGATATCACCTCCTATGAACACCACAACGTCGTTCTGAAGCAGCTTAAGATTGATGAGGGTAGATCCCGGAAGAAGGTTTCCTCCAAACATCCTGTTTGAAGAATTAAAAGGTGAGCGATGTGCAAGAGGTTCCCCGTAGACAGGACATCCCAGTTTCTCGGCAACTCGTTCGGCCTCCCTGAATGCATCAAAAAGATCAATTTCCCATCCAAAAACCAGTGCAGGGTTTTTTGACTCTCTTAAGAGTTCAGACACACGTTCAACTGCCTCACTGTTCTGAACATCGTAACTTACTTTCACGGGCTCTGGTGGCTTGTATGGTGAGTCCTGATCCATGATGTTCATGGGAATCGATATCAGAACCGGCCCTATGGGTGGAGTTAGAGCTTCTGTCTTTGCCCTTCGTAAAACTGACGATATCTCGGACGCATCCTTCAGTTCGTACTTGAACTTCACGCTGTTGCCGACAAAACCGATTATGTCTCCCGATAACAAGGGCTCCATGGAAATATGCCTCAGATCCTGTTGACCGACTGTTATTACGACTGGAGAGTAGTTCATTTTTGCAGAGTAAATGTAGGCCATTGAGTTTCCAAGTCCCAGGATGGTATGGAGATTTACTAGATGAGGTGAGAATGTGTATTGCGAAAGGCCATCTGCCATACCCACTGAAAGACCGTCAAAGTGAGTGAGAATGTAGTTGTCCACCTGCTTGAGGGAAGTAAGTTCCGTCGTTCCAGGATTCCCAAAAATAGGAAGCAGGTCTAGAGACCTGATAGCATCTGCAAATGCCTCGAAACCCTTCAAAGTTCCACCCTGTAAAGCGGGTCAATCCCCTGAGCATACCTGAGCACATTTGAAATTGTTTCTGTCAGGAACCTTTGCTGACTCTCAACTGTCACGCCAGCTATGTGGGGAGAGCAGATTACATTCTCCAATTTGAATAGCTCTGAGTTGAAATCTGGAGGCTCCCTCTCATAGACATCTATTCCAGCCTTTATCCCTTTCTTTTTTACCGCATTGATTAAAGCCTTTTCGTCCACAATCTCGCCTCTAGAAGTGTTAATAAAAATAGCTCCATCCTTCATCTTGGAGAAAGTTTCTTCATTGAAGAGGCCCCTCGTTCCGGAAGTCAGTGGCATATGGAGCGAAATTATATCAGAATTTGCCACTAGTTCATCGAACGAAACATAATTCAGTCCCATCGTCTCTTCTTCCGCTGTGGTAAGTCTCTTCACATCATAATAGAGAATTGAAGGACCGAAGGAGATGAGCCTCCTTGCAAGTTGGACTCCAATCATTCCCATTCCCAGAATTCCCACAGTTTTTCCCTCCAGATCCCTTGAACCCGTTAACAGGGGCCAGTTCTTCTTTTCCTTAAGTTCGGAGTTTAGGAAGATCATGTCCTTGAGGAAAACCAGCATGAAGGCGATCACGTGCTCAGCAACGCTCTGCTTGTTTGCAATCGGTATATTGCAGAGCGTAATTCCCTTCTCTTTGACGTAAGAGACATCAACGTTGTCGTACCCTGTGCTAGCTATCTGGATGTACTTCAGATTTGGAAATTTCTTAAGCTCCTCTCTTCCCAGTTTGGTAAAAGTCGTTGCAACTAGCACGTCAGCCTCATTTTTTTCAAAGTTCAGGTCATTGACTATTTTCATTTCCGGAAGGATCTGATTGATTGTATCACTCACAGAAGCAGACGGAATAAATTCAGGAAGTACGGTCAAGAACTTCATTATTAAAGATTAGAGAAGCGGTAGCGTGTTAAGCAATCGATTGGTCTACTTCAGAAAACGTTATACTTGAATTTTGAGGGAGGTGTTTGATGCTGCATGACCAACACAAACACCTCGGTTGAAATCATAGAAAAGAGAGATAA
>JAJYUV010000036.1 GCA_021792355.1 Thermoplasmata archaeon
ACTAGGGTGTATTTCTTTTACAAGTGGGAGATTGTTGGGGATGCTCTGGTAGAGAAGGTTATCTATAACGATCCAACATCTGATTTTTCAGATCACTGGGATCCAGAGATTTATCCAATTATCGTAAGGTTCAAGAAGGGTAGCGTAAGAGTATTCCCAAATGATTCAATACCTAAGGTGGTAATGAAGAAGGCACTGACCGAAAAAACCATTAAAACTCTCCCCCCAGGTTATCCTGTTTTGAGTGATACGGAAGAACGAAAATTACAGAAAGAGATAGTAAATGCAGTCAAATCTTACTCATCAGAGTTCCTATAAGGTCACCAACAGGTTGGTCGCTCTAATTTATTCAATCTTCCTAACCACAATCTTTCCCCTTATCTCATAAAATCCTATATGCTCAGATTCTGACACATTCAACTTCTCTGCAACTTCTTTTGGTAGTGTTATCCTCAAGGATGATTCCTTGCGAGATGTCCTTGATACTGCTATTAGCTTGTCAGGCATTGGGAGGGGAATAAGTGGAATAAGTTAAATTGTTACTTGGGTTGATTGTCTATATTATGTCAATTTAACTCCCTTGCATAAGTTCACAGTGCCTTACTATAGCTTTAATGCGTTTTATGCCTATATTGTGTGCAAAGGCAACTCTGTGCTGGCCATTACCAACGTAATATTTTCCATTCAGTTCAAACAATTCTATGTTTCTTGTTTTCAAATCAGATAAAGCATCATTCTGATCAAACGACCTTAGTTCATTCTTTCCGGCTAGGGCATCCATTTTATTCTTATGCCATTTATGAAGTTCTAAATCATCTATATTTCTAAGATTCCAAGAGGAACCCCAGACAGGATTTTCTTCCACTGTACCAACTATTTTTGACACCGCGACTACCTTTGGAATTCCAACCTCCTCACACCTTATGTTAGTTGAAATTCCCTTTGGGTTTGGAAGGGGATCATTAAGATGTATGTCTGAATTTTCTCTGTAAGACCTCAAATCTTTTCTCTTAATGTTGAGAAGATCCAGATATCGATAAAAGATGTCTATTCCCATAATACGAAGCATGTGGTTTATGAATCTCTTGTGTTGAAGTTCCGTAAAGCATAAAGCATGAATAGGATCATTTGAAATAGGAAATACGAAGTGAATTTTATTTCTAAAAATCGTAAGAACTAGTGAATCTTTTATGCTTGGTAACTCCCTTAGCGGAATTTTCTTCCATCTTTTCTTATTACTCAGGTCAGTTTTAATTTTTGAATATAATAATTCGAGGGGAATAACAGCTTTCTTGTCGCTAGTTTTCTTTGGGGTTATCTTGTCTATTTTGACTCTGAGTTTCTTAGTTGGAACGTAAACATTTTCAACCTGGGTAGTTAGCACAACCCAGTTTTTTGTCAATTTCTGAATTAGGGCCGAATATAATTCTGCATCCATCACCTGGGTATAAGGCTTCAGTCTCTTGCTCTTATCTGTAATATGGGAGTGAATTCTGTCATCTTTTGGGTCTTGATAGATAGTGAAATGTATGTTCTTAAAGGTAGGGTCTGTAAAACCCATTGAGAAACCCTTATCCCTGGTTGGTGATATAAACAATGATAAAAGTTCGCCGCCTTGATAAGTAAAGGCCAACTTTGAACCCATAATGCAGAAAAGGGATTTAATAAATTTATAGTTGTTTGTTCGCTGCTTTATTATGCTTCTTCTTTACAATAATTCTTGGGTTGTAGAGCCTTATATTAATCATGGATGAGTATCTGTGAAATGTCAGGTCTAAACCAAGTTTTATCCCTTTTCCGTCGAGAATAGAAAAAGATGTAAATTTGTAAGATATATTCAATTGTGTTTAACTCAAGGTTAAAAACAGGAAAACGGGAAGAAGCCTTGGACATATTGCCAGAACTATTTGCGCTAGCTAATAAAGTCCTCAGTTCAAGTGAAATTGACAAAGCTGATCGATTATCATTAATGTTGGTTGGAAGCGAAGCTGATAAGGAGGCCGCTATTAAGGAACTAAAAGATATGGTCGGCCAAGACCCAAAAAGACCTCTATACTATGCCAATCATGAACTCGGTTTTCTACCCCGCTGGACTAGGAACGCTGTCAAATTTCTTGGTGATTACATAGATCAATTGTGTAAGCATTGGGCCTTTATGTGCACAAAGAATACGATGGTTCTAAAATATTCAATGGGCAGATCCTTGCAAGTTATTAAGAACAAAGTTGAAGACAGTAACTCAGAGTTGATAGATTTCCTGACAGAATACAATAATGTTTTTTATGTTCCAGCGAAACATGATTTTACACTTCCAATGGGTCGAAAAGACCACAGAATTACATCTAAGGAAGTTGTTTATTCTGCTATTATTACCATGAACCTTTCTCGTGAGATAAAAGAAATCACAAAATGTAACTCTCAATTGACATGCCATAATGGTGAAATGTCAGATCATACGGTATGACTTGCATTGTCAGAAAGTTTATACTCATTCGACACAATAAAGTGTTATGATCAACCCTGATTCCGATCTTGAGAAGAGATTATGGTCTTCAGCAGACAAACTCCGCTCAAACATGGATGCAGCAGAATACAAGCATGTTGTGCTTGGCCTCATATTTCTGAAATATGTATCGGATTCATTTGAGGAAATCCATAAAGATTTGGAGAATGACAGGGATCACCTTTCCGATCCTGAAGACAGGGATGAATATACCTCAAGAAACGTTTTCTGGGTCCCTCCTGAGGCCAGGTGGAATTACCTCCAGAGAAATGCGAAGCAGCCCACAATAGGAAAGATGATCGACGATGCAATGGATGTTATTGAGAGGGACAACCCATCCCTGAAGGGCGTGCTTCCAACGAACTATTCCCGTGCATCTTTAGACAAGCAGAGACTTGGTGAATTAATAGACCTCATAGGAGGAATAGAACTCGGCACAGAGAGTGCAAAGAGCAGGGATCTTCTTGGTGGGGTCTATGAATATTTCCTGGGGCAGTTTGCTGACGCCGAGGGAAAGAAAGGCGGACAGTTCTACACTCCGAAATCCATAGTGCAGCTTCTTGTAGAGATGATTGAACCCTACAGAGGAAGAGTGCTTGATCCATGCTGCGGTTCCGGTGGCATGTTCGTGCAGAGTGAGAAGTTCATTCAGGAACATCAGGGTAAAATTGATGACATCCATATATTCGGGCAGGAATCCAATCAGACTACGTGGAAATTATGCAAGATGAATCTTGCAATAAGGAACATTGATTCGGATCAGATTAAGTGGAACAATGAGGGAAGTTTTCTCAACGATGCACATAAGGATCTAAGGGCCGACTACATACTTGCAAATCCGCCATTCAATGATTCAGACTGGAAGGGCGATCTTGTAAAGAACGATGTTAGATGGAAATATGGTGTTCCGCCAGCAGGGAATGCCAACTTCGCATGGGTCCAGCATTTCATCCACCATCTGGCACCAACTGGAATTGCAGGTTTCGTTCTTGCAAACGGATCAATGAGCTCAAACACATCCAATGAGGGTGAGATTCGAAAGAATATAATTGAAGCCGATCTCGTTGACTGCATGGTTGCATTGCCTCCTCAGCTGTTCTTCAACACCGGAATACCCGCATGTCTCTGGTTCCTCACCAAGGACAAGAGGAATAACAAATTCAAGGATCGGAGGGGAAAGACATTGTTCATTGATGCCAGGAAGATTGGCACCATGATAGACAGGAGACACAGGAGACTAACAGAAGAGGACATTAGGAAGATATCCTCAGTATACCACGCATGGAGGGGAGAGGGCGGTGAATATAATGATATTCCGGGATTCTGTAAATCCTCGGACATTGAAGAAATCAGAAAGAATAATTATGTTCTCACTCCGGGCAGGTATGTTGGCACAGAGGTAGAGGAAGAGGACGACGAGGAATTCGAAGAGAAGATGCAGAAACTCTTATCAGAACTGAAGCAGCAGATGGAAGAAGGTGCAAGGCTAGATGCGGAGATAAAGAAGAATCTGGAGAAGATTGGGTTTGGGTTTTAATTACTCCATTCAAGATATTGGTAAGAAACTTAGGATCTGCATAGATATTTTATACAAAAATGATCTATTCTTGATTGAAAATAATGTTAGCGAAAGATCAATCAGTCACAAGTTAGCAGAATACCTTCAAGTTGAATTACCAGACTGGAATGTAGATTGCGAATACAACAGAATGCATGACCAAGTAAAAGAATTAGAGGGAATCAGTGAATGTTCAGCACAGAGAACCACAGATAGAATTTATCCAGACATAATAGTTCATGAAAGAAACACGGACAAAAATCTGGTAGTAATAGAAATTAAAATCGACATCGATGATGGTTGCGACATTAAGAAGTTAGAGAAACTAACCTCGACTAGAGGCAAATTCTCTTATAAGGTTGGATATTTTATTAGGTTCTCCAAGGAAGGGAAAAGGTATTTCATTCGGAGGTTCCAAGATGGAAGAGAAGGTTCCTAAAAGGATTACGGATGAAATTACGTTAGATCTTCCTCGTAATTGGGAATCGAGAAGTTTGAACGAACTTTGCAAGATAAAAATTGGTGGAACCCCAAAGACTAATATAAAATCCTTTTGGAACGGGTCGATAAAATGGGCAACGGCAAAAGATATCTCGAATACATCAGGCAGGTTTATTCAAAAAACTGAAAAAACTATAACCAAAGAAGGTTCTGACAGGAGCGCTGCAAAAATTTTACCAGCCAATACAATAGTGATAACTGCTAGGGGTACTGTTGGAAAAATGGCCATAACTCCTGAGCCAATGGCAATAAACCAGACCTGCTATGGATTATTGGCAGAAAATATAGACAACATGTTCCTCTATTACTCAGTTAAATCAGCCATAGAAAAGTTAATGGGAGTCTCCTACGGGACTGTATTTGACACAATTACCATCAAAAGCTTTGAGAATATAAGATTGCTAGTTCCAAATAATAGGGCGGAACAGCGAGCCATCGCCAAAATTCTTTCCGATCTAGATTCAAAGATCGAACTCAACCAGAAGATGAACAAGACACTGGAAGCAATTGCACAGGCCATATTCAAGCACTGGTTCATTGACTTTGAATTCCCCAACGAAGAGGGAAAGCCATACAAATCAAGTGGAGGGGAGATGGTTGATTCTGAACTGGGGGAGATACCTAAGCGGTGGGAAGTAAAAAAAATCAGGGATGTTTTAAGAGAAATTTCTTCAGGTAGCAGACCTAAGGGTGGAATAGACAAAAAACTATGCAATGGCATACCAAGCATAGGGGCTGAAAATATAAACGGACTCGGGCATTATGACTTTTCAAAGACAAGATACGTAAGTGACGGCTTCTTTGAGAAGAATCAAAAGGGGATGGTTATGGATAGAGATGTTCTCTTATATAAAGACGGGGCTCAATTAGGAAGAAAGACAATTTTCGGAGGTGGATTTCCATTTATAAAGTGTATGGTAAACGAACATGTATTCATATTGAGAGTTAGAGAGGAATTAAGACAGAGCTACCTGTATTTTTGGCTAGATAGAAATGATGTAACTGATGCAATTAGGAACCTTAATACAAATTCAGCTCAGCCTGGACTAAACAAAGAAGCCGTTGGATCTTTAAGAATTTTAGTTCCACAATTACATATATTGTCGGAATTCGATCTCCTAATTTCATTTCTCCTTAATCGCATTTTTAATAATTCCCTGCAAAGTAAGACTATTGACGAAATAAGAGACCTATTACTTCCAAAACTTGTGTCGGGTAAAATAAGAGTACCACTGGAGGAATAAATGTCCAAGTGGATGACTGAGTCTGATGTGGAGGATTTATTCCTTGGCATTCTCTCAAATATAGGTTATTCCATTGAATTCGGACCTGACATATCTCCCGGAGGAAATGAGCAGGAGAGGGAATACTCTGATCCTGTTCTCAGTGGCAGGCTTAAAGAAAGGCTTCGGCTGATCAATCCTGAAATTCCCATCGAGGCAATAGAAGAGGCCATTAGAATATTAAGAAAGAATAACAGCCAGGACCTAGTCTCAAACAACCATGATTTCCATAATCTTCTTGTCAACGGTATTGATGTTCAGTACAGAAAAAGGAACGGATCAATCAAGCATGACAAAGTCTTCGCCTTTGATTTCAACAACATGGAGAACAATGAGTTCCTTGCAGTGAACCAGTTCACCATCATAGAGAACAGGCATGAAAGGAGGCCAGATATCGTTCTTTTTGTGAACGGTATTCCCATAGTTATCATAGAACTCAAGAACCCGGAGGACGAGAATGCCACAATATGGTCCGCATACAGGCAGATCCAGACATATCTCAGTGAGATACCTTCAATATTCAGGTTCAATGAACTATGCATAGTCAGTGATGGCATTGATTCCCGTTACGGAACGATAACATCACCAAGGGAAAGATACTCTGAGTGGAAAACAGTGGATTATGAGAGGCCAAAGGATCTCACACAATTTGAAACCCTAATAAGGGGCCTTCTCACTCCTAGCGTTCTCCTGGATGTTGTCAGAAATTTTATTGTTTATGAGATGGACAGATCCAATGGTGCTCTAAGAATATCAAAGAAGGTTGCCGCATACCAGCAGTACAATGCAACCAATAAGGCACTATTATCAACGGTCAGTGCCATAGATTCAGATCATAGAGCAGGAATAGTATGGCACACCCAGGGATCAGGAAAGAGCCTCACAATGGTCTTTTACACAGGTAAACTTGTGCTGGAGCCGAAGATGGAGAATCCCACAGTCATTGTTCTGACAGACCGTAATGATCTGGATGATCAGCTCTTCGGCACATTCGCAAGATGCCAGGAACTACTGAGGCAGGAACCGAGGCAGGCAGATTCAAGGGAATCTCTGAAGTCTTTGATCAATGTTGCTTCCGGCGGCATAGTATTCACAACAATTCAGAAGTTCCTTCCCGAGGAGGGGAACGATTTCCCTCTGTTATCGGAAAGGAAGAATATTGTCGTTATAGCGGATGAGGCACACAGAAGCCAGTATGGATTCAGGGCTGACATATCCAGGGAGGATGCTGATATCAAATACGGATATGCCAAGTACCTGAGAGATGCAGTTCCAAATGCTACTTTCATAGGCTTCACCGGTACGCCCATAGAGAAAGAGGATCGATCAACGCCACAGGTCTTTGGCAAGTATGTTGACATATACGATGTGCAGCAGGCAGTAGAGGATGGATCCACAGTCCGTATATATTATGAGAGCAGGCTTGCCAAGATAGATCTGAAGCCGGAGGAAAGACCTCACATAGATCAGGAGTTTGAAGAGGTAACAGAAGGGGAGGAGATATCCGCAAAGGAAAAACTCAAGAGCAAATGGGCAAGGGTTGAGGCTGTTGTTGGAAGCGAGAACCGGATCAGGACCATAGCCAGGGATATGGTGGAACACTGGGAATCCCGATCTTCTGTGCTGGAAGGCAAAGCCATGATCGTAACCATGAGCAGGAGGATTGCCATAGAACTTCATAATGAAATAGTGAAGCTGCGACCCCAATGGTACGATCCGGATGATGACAAGGGAAAGATAAAGGTCATAATGACCGGATCAGCTGCAGATGGACCTGAATGGCAGGAACATATCCGCAACAAGCAGAGGAGGCAGCATCTGGCGGAGAGGATGAAGGATCCCAATGATCCCCTTACAATCGTCATTGTGAGGGACATGTGGCTCACTGGCTTTGATGCACCGAGCCTTCATACCATGTATATCGATAAGCCAATGCAGGGCCACACATTAATGCAGGCAATAGCAAGAGTGAACAGGGTCTTCAGGGACAAGCCTGGCGGTCTCATTGTGGATTACCTTGGGCTTGCATTTGAGCTTAAGAAGGCATTATCCCTGTATACAGAAGGCGATCGAAGGGAAACCGGTATACCCATGGAACAGGCCATAGCCATCATGGAAGAAAAATACGACATCGTATCAGCGATGTTCAATGGCTTTGATTACAGGTCGTTCTTCACAGAAGATACAAAGGTACGCCTGTCAGTTATAGAGAAGGCCATGGATCACATCCTGTCTCAGGATGAAGGGAAGGAAAGGTATATCAGAAATGTCACAGAGCTGACAAAGGCATTTGCCCTGGTTGTTCCTAATCCTTCTGCTCTCAGAATCAGGGATGATGTTGGTTTCTTCCAAGCTGTGAGATCAGCACTCATTAAGAACACTGAATCCAGAAGGGTGGATTCAGGTGAATCTGAAACTGCAATAAAGCAGATACTGTCGAGGGCACTGGTATCAGATCGCGTTATCGATATCTTCGCAGCAGCAGGTCTGAATAAGCCTGACATATCCATTCTATCGGACGAATTCCTTGCTGAGGTGAAGGACATGCCGCAGAAAAATCTTGCATTTGAGATGCTGAAGAAACTACTTAATGATCAGATCAGGATAAGGCTGAGGAAGAACATAGTTCAGCAGAGATCCTTCCTTGAGCTATTGGAAAAGGCAATAAAGGCATATACAAACAAGAGCATTGAAACTGCCGAGATTATACAGGAACTCATAGACCTGGCAAAGAAGATCAGGGAGGAACAGAACAGAGGGAAAAACCTCGGCTTAAGCGAGGATGAGATTGCATTCTATGATGCTCTTGCAGACAACGAAAGTGCCAAGGAGGTTCTCGGCGATGAAACTCTGCGCATAATCGCAAGGGAACTTGTCGTCACGGTGAAGAAAAACATCACTATCGACTGGTCTGTCCGCGAGAGTGTACAGGCAAAACTAAGGGTCATTGTGAAGAAGATCCTCAGGAAGTATGGATATCCGCCGGACAAACAGGAGAAAGCCACCATCACGGTACTGGAGCAGGCAAAGTTACTTGGGTATGAGTGGACCAGTTAGATGCATATGTATAATCCCCTTAGAAGAAGTTAGTGAGGTAAAATATGAATAGTAATTACAAACAGTTACTCGAAAACAAGGAAAATCTGAGGAAGTCTTTCGAGTGGGTGACAGATGAACAATTTGATTACATAAAACAAAACTTTTACGATCTTG
>JAJYUV010000037.1 GCA_021792355.1 Thermoplasmata archaeon
TGGACATATCTTCCAGGGATAAGGAAAGGCTGCAAAGCTTCGGTGATTCGGCAAAGATAGAACTCATTGCTGACTTACTTCTGGATCTCGAGAAATCGGGCCAACTGGATAATCTCAGAAAGATACTTGCAATATCCAATCAGAAGGAAGGGGAGTGAAGGAAGAGACTCACGCTTATGCCGGAATCGACCCGATCAATGGGGATAAGGCAATCATGAGGCTGCCTTAGACTTCAGGAGCTTTTCATAGACCTCATTCAATTTCTCTTCCAGAATGTGATTCTCAAATTCCACATCTCCATGCCTTCTGGCATATTCCAGACATACCAGAAAATCCTCATTCTCTGTATAGAATTTTCCTTCCGCAAAATACTCTTCCAGTTCCTCACATCTGGATAATGTCCATTCAGGATCCGGATTGGCATCTGTTCTCTCATATATCCAATAACCATCCCTGCCTTTCCATTTCTTGAAGTTCTCACCCATCTTGTCGATATAGATATCCTGGAATCTGTTCAACTGGTATGACAGGTGAAACTTATCGTTGACTGCCCTGACAAGGTCTTTTTCGCTGATCAAAGATGTGTCGGAGAATGAAGTGTAGAATAAGATGAACTTCCTGATTTCTCCCTGTTTCACCCTGATTGATCCCGAGAATCTATTTAAGGATTAAATTTGCATTTAATATTTATTCTCTTTAATGAAATCATATTTTTCGCTTAAAATAATATTGTAGAATAAACCGTTATTCTTCCCGTGAACAAATTGGAATTGAAGAACTTGAGATATAAAAGAAAATTGTCCAGAGGGAAACACAGTATCATTGTTGCAGTTCCGAAACTCTTTCTGGAACTCATGAACGCCGAGACCTGTGAATCTGTGTATGTGAGCATTTCAGACGAGAATCACCTGTCTCTGGAGGTGGTTCGATGATAGCAGAACATCGCAGAAGCCACGAGGAACTGATGCGGGAATTGCATCGTCTGCTAGCTTTGATTTTTCAGGATGACAAGAAGGAGACACTGTAAAAAAAAAAGGGGGTGGTATGGTTGGATGGTTATAACAATCGAAGAGATGTATTTAGGAATTTGCCAAAGAAGCCAGAACGATATTCAAGAGATAGTTTTGTCAAGGAGGTTATCGGCAAAACCGTCAGGATTAGCCTGGTGAGTGGAAAGGAAGTTCAGGGCCGCCTTCTCGAACTCGGAATGTTCGACATCAAGGTCCAGACTGCCGAAGGACCCGTTATCATCATGAAAGGAGCAATCGCAACGGTTCAGGTGATGGCATGATCCCGGGATATCCCGACAGACCTGTTCAGCATCCCGAATATCCCGAGTCCGGGGGGTGGATGAATGATGCCAAAATCTGAAACTAACAGAAAAAAGGAGACTATAGAAGTCCCAAAATGCGAAAAGCATGGCATCCCGAAAGAGTATGTCCTTGTAATGGAAAGTCAACCATATGAGGATGAAGATGGGAATCTAAAGGAGACTGGAGACATGTACCAGTGGCAGTGTCCCATCTATGAGGATGAGATACAGTTCTCAGCGTTTGAAGAAGGGCCTGATGCTGAGAGATTCCTCAATAAGAAGATAACTGACTTCAAAAATGAGAATCCCGAGTTTGTTCCTCATGGAAACATGAACATCATCACCAAGCTGATGGATCTCTATGAAGATACGGATGCGACAGAAAATCCAAGAAAAGCGATGGCTCACTTTGTGATTTCATCATGCCTTCATAATGCCAAATCAGCTAACAGCAAGGGAAAAATCCTTCCCAATCTGGGGTTCATGTGGGCCGAACCTTCCGGGGTGAACAAGACTCCCCTCTTGGTAGCCGGGGTGGATAACTTTGAGAAGCCCCTGTTCAGCACACATCTGAGATATGAGACTGGTACAGCAAAGGGAGTAAAGAAAAGTCTGGCTAAATATTACAGGGATGGAGAAGACCAGAGATTTTCTTCAATGGTTACGTGGGATGAAGCCCAAGACATTATCCAGATGATGAGGCAGGAAAGCCTTGCAGACATTTATTCCTTCTTCTGCCAACTGGTTGACAACAGGCTTCAGAGTTATCATTCAATCAGGGGGGGCAAGAACGATACCCAGCTCTCTATACCACCATCTGGCTGTCCGGAGTTCCCGAGTTCCTAGAGAAAACGGAAAAGAACTTCTGGTTTCAGGGCATAGCAACGAGATTCTTATTCCTGAGATCGGGGAAACTTTCTATCAGACCGATAAGAAGACCCACACAAAACTCCAAAGACAACGAATCTCTCATTAAGGAACTTCAACTCCTTAAACAAATAGAGTTGGTAGAGTACACCGATGACTTCCTGGATTCGTATAATGATTATAGACGCCAAATACTCACAGATATACAAAAAATCCAAATGGATATGAGTTCTTCCCAAGACCTTGAGAATTTTCCCATACTTTCCAAGGCAAAGTATCCAGTCATAGTTTGGAAACTTGCAATCGTTCATGCTGCATCTCGGGGGAACTTCATGGGAAAACTCCTGAAAATGGACAGGCAAGACTTGGAAAATGCCATTGGTGATCTTGAAGAATACCACAGTAACATGATTGCTGTATTCAACTACTGGCAGGAACACTCTTCAAAGGACTTGGAAATCAAATCTGCCAACAAACTGATCCATAAATTCAGAAGGCACTTCAGGAGCCTATCAACAGCAAGGAAGGGCTACACCCTTGACTGTCCCAATAAGGGAGAAAGACCCAAGGGAGAAAATGGAGAAGAGGTAGACAAATGGCTTGCAAAAGAGGATGCAGAAGGAACGTGGTTCGATGAACCGATGTTGAAGAGATATGCAAAACTGAAGGAGATGGATTTCACAGAAGCCATCAACACATTACAGGGAATGCGTTATGTCAAAAAGAGAGTTGCACTTGTCAGGGAAAAGCATCCCGTGACATTCTACAGGTGGCACGAGGCAGGAGAAAAAGATGAGAAAATAGAAGAATAGAGATAAGAGAAATAATAGAACTTTTTTTAATTTGTATTAGTAAGATCACAAATGATCGCTTTGTTCTATTTTTCTATTTTTTCTACTGGATGATCCAAGAGTTGTTTTGGAATGGGGTGAAACTTCCCTTTTACTGTAGGTTTTGCCAGTCTCTTCTTAGAAATTGACGAGCACTCATTAACATCGAACAATAAGTATTAAGCTCTCTAGGGGTATTTATCTTCATGGCATGGTGGACTTTTAACAAACAAGACGGCATCATTGAATACAAAATGCCTAACGATGTTAAACCAGAAGCAGAGAAAATAAAGGAAATGACAGAAGAATTAGGCTTCGGAAATTTCGAATCGATACATGTGGGGAATTCTGAAATGCATAGTGAGAATAACTTCTGGATAAAAGGCTATGAGCCAAAAGAGGGAAAGCCAAAAGTCCCATTCAAATATCTTTTATGGGTCCGCATCGGAAGTACCTATGCACATGGTGTATTTTTGAAGAATTTTCCAGATTTGGTTGAGTTCCTAAAATATGTGTCGGTCATTCCAAAGGTTTTAAACTATGACGCTGATGAATCAGTTGATATGATAAATGAGTCTCTAAGACAGATTGCCTACAACATTGACAGTTTGGGAAGCAAGATTGAGGGAAATAGCTAAGGTTTAGAGAGATTTCATTATTACCCCATTCTGAATAGTAAATACAGTAATCCATCTATTCTATCTATTTGTCTACTGAAACAGAGTTTCATGATCCCAGATTTGTCTATGGAAAGACACTCTGGGATCCATGCCAATAAAACCTCTCCAAATGCCGTATTTTCCGCTATCTCTGAATGATATTATGCCTTGTGATCGGTTCATGCACCGAGATCGAATCCTGAATGATTGAAAGATAAATGCGTGTTTCACAGGTTCTCCAGTGATCCAGAGTGTTCTATCCTAACCGCATTTGGGATCATACATGATAAAAACACAATCTCAAAACCTTCCACAACACCGCATTTTCCAACGTCTCTGAATGATATTCGCCTTGCAATCCTTTCATGCAGTGAGATCGAATTATAAATGATTGATAGATAAATGGGTGTTTTGCGGATTCTCCATATGCTCTGAGTCCTCACTCATAGCATAAGAATTCTATCCTCTCTGTAGGTTCATTAATCTTTAGGACTTTTGGCCTTTCTGGCCAAATCGCTTGGAGTGTGATGCCCGCATAGATATATTTGCATATCACTCTTCACACTTGATTCCGGCCTCTCAAAAACTATCTTGTAGTCAGCGAGGCAGTTACAACCTTTTATTGAGCATGTCTCATTATCAATTCCGGGGTGACTGAGTACCTTTGCCCTATAACTCATGAGACCACAACTTAATAATCACGTTGAATAGTTTAAGACTTTGTTTTAAAGTTGTAAAGCATCGGATTGAGATTCAGTGGTATGGGTGTGAGAACTACAGGTGATCACTCCGATCCCCATATGGGATGATTGCTAGACGGTGAATGTCTTTTGGAATCGTTGAAATCTCCATCTTCAAAGAGTGCGGAAAGTTTGTTGCTTTTTGGCATCTTTTCCAAATTACAACTTTCTTCTATAAATCTGGATAAGTTTCCTCTGTCCATGTTCACTTCTTCTGCAATTTCATCCAGAGTTCCTGACCCAACCTTCCGTGAACTCAAAGAAGGGTTCTGTATTGTCACGATTGAGTTGGTGGGATTTCAGAGTAGTATAGACAGAGGGAGAAATTTTTTCCGACAACTGTCGGAATTTTTGAACATAATCTTCCCCATATCCAATTTTATTTCCTATCTCTTTGTCGGTGGGGCGCTTCTCTTCCCCATTCCCATTCTTTCCTACTATCTTCTGGGATTCCAAGGAGATTATATAGTACCAGTTAAGCACAACCAAGGGTGCGTAGATCTCAACATACATAACAAAATTGTAAGTTCTTAGACATTATTGCATCTTATGGCCAAGAAAGAGGAGAACAATGAAACTTTTGACCAGGTTATTCGCATGCTAAACGAGAGTTTTGGAAATAAATACAATGTGAAGCGTCATGAAAATCTAGTTAAAGCATCGAGAGCAGATCAAATTGGAATAGAATCTGCAATTCGTGGGAAAAATGCATTTCAGACTGATATCTCGATCACTAAGAGGGACATCAAAGACACTCCAATGGTTGTAGTCGAACTTAAGACTGGAACCAATAAGTTTACTCCTACTACAAACGATGTTATACTCTACTCTGCAAGATCTGCAAAGCACAAGTCTGTCTTTCCACAAATAAGGTACGGTATGATCTGGTTCAATGGGAAAAAAGTTCCAAACCGATTCATTTTGAATAACGAGAATATGGATTTTGCATTTGGGTTCAGTGATGATATAATTTCCAACGAAAAAGACAGGGAAATTTTTCTTGAAATGTTAAGAGAGCAGTTGAAAACTGCTGAAGACACTCTTAAGCTATTGGAGAAACGGAAGACAACAGCATCGATGTTTTCTTCAATTATTAGGTATGAATAACACTTCTTATGCTAACTGTAAACGCCGGTTGAAAATTGTGCATTTTCGCTGGAATAAAAGTGATCCAGATCGCCGGTTTAATTCTGATCCACTTCCTTATACGGAAGAGGGTCAGAATTGTACGGCTTGGAGGACTGGCGCATGATCAGGAACATGAAGGATGGAGGTATGAGCAACAGGAAGATCGCAGAGGAGCTTGGAATATCCAGGAACACGGTAAGAAAGCTTCTCAACTCTTCCACGGTAAATGGGCACCTCCCACAGGCGGAAAATATCAAAACTTGACCCTTACCGGGACCGCATACGGGACATGATCGATAAGCACAACCTCTCTGCCATCTGTATCAATGAATAGAGAACAAACATCTATATAGATTTCCCGAAGGTTCACACGCTCCATTTTCACACTCCATTCGCTATACTCTTAGCACAAGAGTATAGTGCCGGATCATCAGAACGACTTTGTCACCCCGGATCGGATCGAAAACAGGAGTAGGAATACAGAGCGTTTGCGTGGTTCTCATGATGAAATTCTTACTATACTTTTGGTTTCAATACTATATACCATGAGTCTTCACGTATATAGTAATACATGGCATTTTTCCCTATCGGAATGAGTTATGGACTTTCTACACTATTTCGATTTCTCTCTGATAGCAGCGGATTATATCGGTATAGAAATCGTATAGAAAATGTAAATATCGGTAAAGAATGTCTATATAGTATAATGACAACATTCGGGGAAGCGAAGTGGATTATATGGCCAATTGGCTACAGAGTCAGGGTTAGGAAGGATGAGAGAGAAGGGGAGTCTCCTCTCGGTGACATCGCTGGTTACGATGCTTTGACGGATGCGTTGGAAGACTTTGGTTATGTGGATGGCGATCTCAATTGCCTTGTTGATTATCAGATCGAACCTTTGAATCCTTTGTGGAAAACCGACCTGATGGATTTCTTTAGAGAATTCTGGGGTGAGGCGTACACCTGCGAAAACGGCCTTCCCGATGAATATTATCCTGAAGGCAGGGAGGAAGCTGAGAAGGTATGCAAAGAGAACAATTTAGGAAAGCCCGTTCCGATGCTAATGGCTGATTACAATGTTGTCGTTGAATGGATTGAATCACGCATCACCACAACCAAGAAAGATAAGAGGGGGACCAATCCCAACTCTCTGAGGAACCTTAAGCAATTCAGGGCAGAGGATAAGGAGGAGTCATGAGAAAGGGAAGGCTGATTGAAACCTTGATCCTGCTCCTGCTCATTCCTATCCTCGTGATGTTTTTCTTAGGGATCAATTTTGGCAACGTAATAATCATGGTGATTTGCCAGATTATCTTCGGATGGCTTGTGCTCGATGCTCTTGTTGCAAAGCCGGGATTTGCGGAGGGTCCTGAGATATGAGCTCATCGTGCCGGATGTCCGGGCTTCTCATACAGGCATTCAAGGGTCTCGGAATGTTGCAGGTTTCCGGGACGGTTCTTGGACGCGACAGGGATGAGAGGATCAGCACATGCATGAAATGTCAGAAGGCTCTGGGCAACAAGGCCATACTGCATTTTATGAGATATCTTCCCGATGTCTACAATCTCGTCTCCAGGCTACTGTCTGTCCGGGGGCTCATCGATTCCACTGATTCTCATGTGATTGAACTGGAGACTGAATGGAACGGATGCCGATCATGCGGACAACAGGATGCCTTTCTGCACTCATTAGAAGCCCAAGGTTGCATCCTGGATACTGAACAGGTGTTCTAACCTATGATATAGCTCAATACACACACATGGCAAGCAGCATTGACTTTCACGTAGAAAAGATTAAAGCAATCAATACGTTGATGCACTTGGTAATAATTTAGGGTGTGGACATGGTGAGTACAAAAAGAGGAGTACCATTATGGTGTTATTTTCCCATTCTAGATTGCAAGGGCTATGGAGGAGATTAACCTGAGCATACAGTTAGAAGCAACCGTGGTTCGGATAGAAACAGGCCTTAATCCATCAGACGGAAAGAGGATTTACATAATATATTTCGGTCGTGAAGTTAAGGTAACCAAGGAGATGCACGATAGGATGGGAGAGAAAGCTCCAGAAGTTGGTACTACCATATTACTTCCTATATTGGAGCTTTCTGTAGGTATAGAAGGAATTGTTCCTTACAGACTTGAAAGTAAATGGAAGATCTCGGTAGCAGAAAACGGTGAACTTCATATGACTGAGATGAAATAATGGAGCAGATTATTAGTAGTAACGTTACTGGCAAAGGGAATTATTTGGTTGACCGCAGCATTGTGACGCCTAAAATCGAGAAGGAAGCCAGCTACAGTGTGGGTTACGAAGAGTCAGGACACATCTTGAGGTTGGAATTCATAAGCAAAACATCCTCACTCATAAGTGTCAAGGGTAAATCCAAAACCAGCGAATTTCTTCTTCCTCTAAAAATGTCGAGTACTGAATATGTTACGTTAGGATCAAATTGGCTAAGCTCAACGAAAATCAACACAAATCCTTATTTCTCCAAGATGATTCGTGTGCAGTCCTTGGAAATTGCAAACCCGGAGATTACAAGACGGAAGATTGTATGGTTAGATTCACAGACTGAGCCCAGCAGGTTAGCTGTCTTAGAAGTTCAAGAGAAGACTTTGATAATGCTGACAGCGGTGACTGCTGTTGCGTTGACATTAGTCTCGCCAGTTCTGATCTTATTCACTATTCCTGCCTTCTTTTATGGATTTCTTAAGCATAAAGATACCAACCAGAAGCTTTCGAAACTCAGATTAAGCGAAAAGGAGATTTTACGAGTTGTAGGTTTGGAAAATGAAGTGGAATAGGGATAAAAGTTTATTAATCCTACAGGTTCTGACTGAGTTATCTTTTCTTGCTTTGATTATCACCTTGATAGGTAGTTCAATCAGTGAAAAACTCTCCATGTTTGGAATAACATTTCAAATCGAAATAAACAGAATGGTCCCTGATGAAGGCAGGACAGTAATTCTGATTTTGATCTTGTTCCTTTTTTTACTATTGTATTGGACACTCAACAACTCGTTCAATTCCTTTATGCCTAACAAGAGAAAAACCAATTCTCCAACTCGTTTTATAATACTTGAGCGAGACAATCAAGGAAAAGTGAAACGAAATGAGCAAATTGAAGTGTAAAACTAAATACAACTAGTCGTCGTCGCGGCAATCGTGATATCTTCATAGTGATCTGATGCCATTCCGGGAGGAAAGTTATCCCGGGACCGGAATCCTTTCCCTGATCTCAGGTTGCGATCCCTGGATGGATGCCGTTGTTAATATTCAGAGATTATTATATTCCAGAATCCGGTGGGGGAGTATATAAGGAAACGGGGGAAATCGCCTGTTTGTGAGTGTAGGAACTCTGACTTTTATATGAACGCCCCGAACGGGATTTGAACCCATGTCACGGGCTCGACAGGCCCGTATGATAGGCCGCTACACTATCGGGGCAGCCACGGGTGATT
>JAJYUV010000012.1 GCA_021792355.1 Thermoplasmata archaeon
TAATGGCAAACAAGCTGAGATACCAGGTTCAGGAAGCTGTGATGAAGATATACGCATATTTCCTTATGAGAAAGAACACCGTGGTGAACTGACTTGGTAGTTACATTCAATTACTTAACACGCTACCACAGAGTCGGTTGTCCATAGAGAACAATGATCCCTTTTGAATGATTACACGGCAGTTTTCAAGCATATTATCCAGGCCAAGGGCACTAAGCTCCAACAATCTTGCTCAATGAGGAAATCGTTTTGAAAGTGGCCAAGCAGCATTTGGAATTTCTTAACATAACGTCAACTGATTCATTACCAGCCAGAACCAATCGAAACTGACCCAGAGAATGCAGAGGGTATGAAAAGGCTCTTCAACGAGATCAAAATGGTAAACATTTCTGAGGACACCTAGCGGGCAGAAACTTTCTTACGCGGGGAGGGGGATTCGGACTGATGGGTTCGAATCCGGCAAGAAAGATAGGGAAGAAGAATACTCCAGACTGGGTTGATCCCACAGGAAGCCCTAAGAGTGCTCATTCATGCACGGGAGGAAAGATCTCCCTTACGAGAGGTCCCGGAGAGTATGAGAGAGTTATTGGAGGTACTAGAATGGTCTCATTTCTGACTCTGTCCGGGTGCTAACATCAAAGTTTATATACGTATACTATATGTATATGCACCATGACAAAACCTGTCACACTATCTGATGTAGCTTATGAAGCATTAGTTAGGATAAAAGGCAAAAACATGTCATTTTCTGATGCAGTACTTAAACTTATAGAGACTTCCAAAGGGTCTAGAGATTTCACAAGGTTTGCAGGGGCATTTAGTTCAGACTACGAAGAACTGGAAAAATTCAAGAAACAGATCGAAGAGGACAGGCTGAGAAATACGGAAGGTTCGTGATTAGATGGTGTTACTAGATACCAACATCATCGTAGATTACTTGATAGGAAAGGAAAAAATCGTGGAAATGGTTAACGGCTTAAATGATGAGGAGTTGTCAACTACTTTTGTCAATGAATATGAGTTACTGAAATACAAAAATAGAAAAGGACTAGGAGAGGTAGTTAAGAACTTGCGGATCTATCATTCGAATGACTCGTCTATAAGAGCATCTGCCAAAGCATACTATGCACTAAAGACAAAGGGGAAAATGATGAGCGACAATGATCTGTTAATTTTTGGGGTATCTGTTGCCAATAACGAAGTGCTTATAACACAGGATAAGGCTTTTAAAGAGCTGAAAAGTGAATTAATCAAAGTTATTGAGTAACATTCATTTGAAAATCGGATCCCCACAGTCACATTCTAAGAATAAGAAATGGTTCGAACTTTCAGTGTACCACCGTCAGAGGCGCGAAAAACACATACAAAACATCTTCCAAATGAACCAATTTGAAAGTGGCTGCGATGGGTATAAGCTATTGCAGTTAAGATTCGTCTCATTAATTTTTCAAATTGTCCAGAGATCCTAGAAACATTCCAATACTTCAATAGTGAAAGCGTTTTTCGTGTTTCTAGTGGGAAAACTATTCCAAAGAATCTCAATTATTTTAATCTCAATTCCTGTTCGGTAAAAGAGAGTCGAAATCCGCGATCCCATACTTGAAACTCTCTCGGGAAGCCGAGGCAAAAATGCCAGATCGGTTCGGCCGTTCTTCAAGAGGAGGAAAAACAATGCAACAAAAGAGTAGTATCCGAACCGCACCCAACGCGGGGAGGGGATGCGGACTGATAGGTTCGAATCCCGCAAACAAGATAGGGGAGGAAGAATTGAAAGTGGTTTGATCTCACACAGGTTATAATTGGAGGAAGCCTGTAAAGTGTTAAAAGCAATATTTGAAGCGTGAACGTTTCAGAAGGTCATGAACGACTTTTAAGCTATTACTGTGAGTGTTTGCGTGTCCTTCCTGTTCTCTCTCTTCTCTCGCTTTCAAACAACTTCATTTGATCCTTGTCCAGAGTGACTAGTTCCATCCCGGTCTCTAGAGCCAAAGCAAGGAAGATTGAGTCGTAGATCGCGACTCCGTGTGCGATGCTAATTGTATAGGCTCTCTTTAGTAACTTCTCGCTGTATGAAACTACCGTAATCGCACCTGCCCTGATCAGTTCCCCGAGAGTTTCTAGATATTCGACTCCTTCTGCAACGTCTCCTATGAGTTTCTCGTGCTTCCATACTACATTTTCCACTTCATAGATGGCGAGTTCTGGTACAAGAAGTTGTTCCGTTTCAAAGAGGTCCCATCTTCTGAGTAGTCCCTCAGCAATATAGCTCGTATCGGCAACTCTCATCTTCCCCTATCTTCCTTTATCATTCTTAGATCCTCTTCAGTCTTGATCTTGATAACATTCTCGCGTTGGAGCTCGTTGAGCCTTTTCAACGTCTCTGCCCTCCTCTTATCATTAAGAAAGACCTTCAGGCTTTCTTTCACGATCTTGGAAATAGGACCGTATTTCACGAGAGTCTTCCTTTCTTCTTCACTCAATCTTACGCTTATAATTGGCATGTTATACGTGATGTAATACAACACGTAGTCAAAAGTTTTTTCCTACTGTTGATAACAGGTGAGACAAATGAAGAAACCTTTGTATAAATCTTATTTTTCTTACCATTAAGAAGGCATCCCTCCTGTATTTCGTAATTTATTCCAATCCAAGTCCTCAAGGGTTTATGAAATGTGTAATCATCGAGCCGTTCAGACAAGGAGCGGAATTCAGGAGAATGCAGTTCCACTTGGGTCACAGGGAGCTGAAGTCCACTATTGCATACTTGAACCTCTCCAAGGAAGTTGAGGCAAGAAACAATACCAGATTGCTTCCGCCGTCCTTCAAGAAAGTATTGAAAAGCAAGGTGAAATGATATGGAAACAAGAAACAATCGAACCGAATGGAACGCGGGGAGGGGGAATCGAACCCCCGCTCCCAAAGGGAAACGGCTTAGCAGGCCGTCGCCTTACCGCTCGGCTATCCCCGCTGTATCTTACCGTACTTATCGGACATTTCTGTAGCCAGTTGATCCAGAATTTCTTCCAGATCTTCCCCTTCTAGTACAAGTTCATCACCATTAGAATAGGATATGACTACTCTGAATGTCTCTCCATCGTGATATACGTCGACCTCTCCTAGTTTCTGCATCACAATCAAACGTGATAAATGCTCTATATTAACATTTTCTGTCGATTGATTAGCTCTAATCGCTCCATTAATCTTTATTTAGCGAATAAGGTTTCTTTAGAGGAATGGACAATTCGGAAGGCGAAGACCGTAAAATATTCTACAAGGGAATTTCCAGCTCCATAAAGGCCCCGTACGAAAGCGAGTCATTTGCGGGACTGTTAAACACGATAGAATCTGAAAAGAAGGATGGATTGGTCAATGTTGTCATTTCCGATAGAGAAGTTGGAACGTTGAGGATAGAGGCAGGTAGGGTTTATTTGAATGAGATTGTCGACCAGACCCCCCAGGAACTTGAACTATTGAAGAAATACCCAGTTTTCGGCAAAATAGCCTTGAAAGCATTGATGGAAAAGTATGTTGATACGGTGGCAGACGACGCCATAGAGGACATAGCCTTCTTGGAAAAAGTGAGAAGCGATCCTGACAACAGGAAGGTGGATGGTCAGTATTTCATCCTTCTCCTTTGGGATAGATACTGGAACGTGACCTCAAGATTCAGAGGGGACGCAAAGGATGGCATCTATGTGGTATCCGAGAGAAATGTCTGGGAAGAAGGAGATGGAAACTCTTTCAGCAAGCAGCTTTAGTCTGTGCCTCTCAACTTTTTAAGCATCTCGGCTGCGACATCTCCCCGTATTTTCCTCTCCTTGACCATCATATCTGCCAGTTTGTCAATCTCCTCTCCCCTTGCTCCAGCCGATACTGCGACATTTCTTGCATGCAGTTCCATGTGACCTTTCTGAATCCCTTCCATGGCAAGGGCTCTTATTGCACCAAAATTCTGTGCAAGACCAACCGCCGCAAGAACATTCGCAAACTCTTTTGCGGAAGAAATGCCGAGAATCTTTCTCATGAGCTTCGCCTTCGGGTGGGTAGCGGTGGCTCCACCGACAATTCCAACAGCCATAGGAAGCTCAATGAACCCGACCAGGTCACCATCGTCATTTATCTCCCATTTCGTGAGAGAAGTATACTTGTTCATTGCCGCGTACGCGTGAGCTCCGGCCTCTATTGCTCTCCAATCGTTTGCAGTCGCAATCAGTACCGAGTCTATCCCGTTCATTATCCCCTTGTTGTGAGTTGTCGCACGGTATGGATCGATGCTCGCGAATCTATAAGCCTCCACTATACCTTCAACGGCGGCGTCCCCTCCTATGGTTTTCCTGTCAAACACCGCATACGAGCTCGTCATTCTGTATGTGGCCAGGTTGCTCAAGATCCTCAGCCTGACATTTCCCTTCGCTATTTCAGAAATGTGAGGGGCTAAGTATTCTGCCATAGTGTTGACTGCATTTGCTCCCATTGCATCTCTCACATCCACGATCAGGTGGACTACTACCATGGGTTCCTTCTCGTCTATCACTCTAACCTCAATGTCCTTTGCCCCGCCTCCAACCTTTACCAGCACCGGATCCTGTGAGTTGGCAAGTTCTAGAAGTTCTTTCTTCTTTTCGAGTATCCGGAATTTGGCTCCGAACGGATCTGAAGTTCCTGTCATTTCTATTTGTCCTATCATTATAGGCTCCGTCGAAATGGATCTGAAACCTCCCTTCGATCTCGCCATTCTGGCTGCATTGGAAGCGGCCGCTACCACACTTGGTTCCTCTATCGCCATTGGTATTAGGTAATCCTTCTGGTTAATGAGGAAATTTACGGCTATACCTATCGGAATCTCCATTACAGAAACTACATTCTCTATCATGTGATCAGCAGTGGATTCACCCAGACTACCCATATTCCTCAAAAGCGACATCTCTTCTTCATTGAGGTTTCCGACCTTTTTTAGAATACTCCTTCTCTCTTCTACGGATAGTTTGTAGAATCCAGAAATGCTAGAACTGGACATGGGTGATGATGTTAGAGGCGAATAAAGATTTATCTTAATTCACACTTCAACCGTGATGGTAGGCAGCCTGCCACTGATTCTGTACAAGAACGAGGACGACCCGAAGAAGTGTTCTGCAAGAAAGCTGAAGAGACTAAAACTCGCAGCATTTATCAGCAGAATACCTTCGAACAGTATCATCCTCTACTCAGACTCTAAGATCAGGCTTTCGCCTGCTGATTCAATTTACAGACATCTGGTAGCTATTGATGTGTCCTGGGAGAATGTTGATAATTACCATTTCTCGAAGGAGTCCACTCGTTCATTGCCATACATGCTAGCAGCTAATCCTGTAAATTATGGCAAGCCGTTCAAGCTTTCAACGGTTGAAGCTCTCGCTGCTTCCTACTATATACTTGGACAGAGGGAACTGGCGGAAAAACTGCTTCAGAAGTTCTCTTGGGGGGTACAGTTCTTGAACCTCAACAGGAATCCCCTAGACGACTACTCGAAGGCAAAAAATTCCGAAGAGGTGCTGGAAATGGAAAGATTGTATTTCTAGACCCACTCTCCGTTTTCTAGGTGGGTCGTACCTTTTGTGTATTGTCTGAGAATGCTCATGATCTTTTCCCGCCATGCTTCATCTATCAATCTGCTGTCGCTGAAATCAGGATCCTCGTGGATTTTTTCTACGTGTTCGTTGTACTTCCCGTTGGTGCCTTTGGATATGAGGTACTTGCAGTGCTCTCTCTCATCTTCGTCGAGCCTGAATTTCCTTTCTAAATAAGTGTTTTTGAAATCCTGAACATCCTGCTCCTTGTAATTTATGGTCCTCGGATCAAGAGAGTTAGCAGTAAGGAAGAGGAGTATCCCATCGCACTTTGTGCACCTACCGCATGGAACTATCTGTCCTCCCTCATCGTGACAGCTGTGACAGGACCTCTGCAGCCTTGCCAGTCCTGGATACCTTTCGAACAGAATCTTCTCTTCAACCAATCCAGTGATGTTTCTCAGTGCGGAATAGAATCTGATGTTGTATCCTATGCTCTCGAAGTAATTGTTCATGGCGATGTCAAATGACTGAGTCTGATCGTAGATTGCATAATAGTGATGAACCCCGAACTCTGGTTGGAATCCTCTTGGATCGTCAAATTCATCCCCCTTCATCACTCCAGAAATACCGAATTTGGTATAGTAAGGAAGAGATGAAAATAAGTAGACTGGAAAAATGAAAAGCTGTACCGGATAAGTATCGGACCACATCGAAAGCGCCTTGTCGTTCAACGCCTTTACCTTGGAATTCATCTTCCTGTAGAACCTATCAATAGTGGACCATATTCTTAGGGTATTCTGGTGGTTCGCTTGGAAGTAATCGTAAGCCACGCTTGCGGTCTTCCAGTGACCCCCGGATTCGTTGATAAAAATCGGATAGACATTGGCTCCGACTTCCTTCATGATCCCGTAGGTTAGCAGGCTGTCCTTCCCTCCGCTCGACATTATTGCAACCGAGCCTTCTCTCTTGTAGGGAATCCTTGAGTTCTGTTCCAAATCCAGGTTTATCACAGGAGAGTAGCTCGCCTCTTCTTCGTTAGGGGATGTTGGTATGTAGTCTTCCCTGTAGAACTCCCCCCTCTTAAGCAACTTGTTCACGTAGATCTCCCTACTGTTGATTATCATCATCTTCTTGATGAAATCATAATCTTGCTGCGTTATGGGAAAGTCTGCATCAATCTGTTCAGTGAATAGAGAATAGTTAACTAGAGGAATGAGAGAGAGAAGCCTGATGTCCTGTCTGTCAATCGAGATCGGGAAATCATACTTGAATGAAATAGAGACGTCTTCTCCGTCGACTAGGTATTTCAAAGAAATAAGATCATTCCGGAGTTCCGGTTCCAGTAATCTTACTTTTTCAATCGATGATAATTTGCCTCTGGCTTGCAAATTCAGCCACCAATTCTCCTAATCTTTCTATGTCTACCATAGGGATTATAGCCGGAATGTGGTACTTCATTTCGTACTCCTGAGATGCCTGTAGAGCTTCCTGAGCAGTAAGATTCTGTGTGTTTATTGTGATCGCAACGACCCTCTTTCCTGATAACAGTTCCAGAATCTTGATGACTCTTCCTGGGTCTGGCATTGGGTAGCTTTCAAATCCGTCTAGGAACTTTCTTCCAGGAGCATCCTGTAGGATTATTGCGTCGGGTCTTCCTGCAGCTATTATCTCGAAACTACCTGGATAAGCGGGATGTACGACCGAGCCCTGTCCCTCAAGAAGTATGAAGTCTGGGGTCGATTTTCTCCACGCCTCAACTACTTCGTTCTCAATTGCACCTGCAACGAAGTCGTTTATTGTCGCATCTATGACGGCTGTGTGCTCTATTCCCTGCATCCATGAGGTCTGCCCTGTTCCAACCATTTCTGCACTGAAGCCTCTTCTCTGCAATTCCTTCATTAACATAATCGTGGTCGTCCTCTTTCCAATCGCACTGTCAGTTCCAAGAACTGCAATCTTGAATGATCTGACCTTCTCAATCTCACCCGTGAAAGGAATCTTCCTGTCCCTGAACATTTTCCTGACGTCAATGATCTCGACATTCTTTTCCTGGGCTATTCCGTACAGTTCTGGATCATCAGAAACAAAATCGTGAAGGCCATTGACTATTCCTATTCCTTTGGTGATTGCCCTCTTTATAACTGCCCTGTACTCGGCTGGAAGAACTCCACCATCAGTGGCAGCACCTATGATGAGATACTTCGGATTAAATTGAAGTGAATCCTCAAGGGTAGCCACAATTGGAATTCCCTTGTTTCTTCCCTCAAGATACTCTCCAGCATCCAGTCCAACAAGTTGAGAATCTATCACGGCAACAATCTTGAACCTAGTGGAAAATCTTATCAGCCCATGGGCCGTCTTGCCGTATGTGGAGGCAAACACCTTCTCTGCTAGTATAACGGCTCTCTCCAGTTCACTCACAGACCGTCACCACCGACTTCAACTCATTTGTGGTCAGATTCTTCTTCAGTTGCTCAACCATTCTTCTTTCAACAGTGCTCAATGTGTTTAGTCTCGTCAATCCTCTAAAAATCGATTTGAGACCGAACACGTACTCTATACAAGTGACACGCAAAACGGACGTGCCGCCTGGGTCTGAATCTTCGTTTTCTCCTTCGGTCAAATTAAACTAATCCTCCTCAGAGGTCAAGTGATGGAAGAAAAATGAATTATATAAGAATTGTGTAAAATCCGAAGCCGTCGTATAGTTTTCTTTGTTCGTCACCATCCCTTCAAGAAAAGAATAAGAATGTCAAGAAAATAGAGTCAGCATGTTTGAACTCCAGGTCAAACTCAAAAATCCTTCAGTAAGCAATGACATAGACAGACTGCTTTCCGAGTTCCTTTTCGACATCGGTTATCTTGAGGAAAGGGGGGAATTCAGTCTGGAAACTATTAGGAAGAGCGTTCCATTCAGGTTGTTCAAGGAAGTTTTTCTGTTAAGGGCGGACAAGACCTGGCCAGTGAACGAGCTTATGACTTATCTCGATACAACCAAGCCGACACTCTACAGACATCTAAATAGACTTAAGGGTCTAGAGATTATTCAGGAAGTCCAACTTGGAAAGGAAAAAGGATATGTCATGAGATACAATTCGCTCCCGCTAGCCTGGAACTTTGTCGAATCGAATGTCAAGATGGCAATGGACAACTACAGGAAGAGAGTAGATAATATACAGGCTATGATAAGTGATTAGCAATGATGACTCATCTTACTAAGGGATCGAGATACAAGATAGTTTCGGCAAGCTCGACAGAAGAAAATGTGATTTCTGAGGGAGTATTGCAGGGTTTCCTAACTATGGGAGAGGAACCCGCAGTCCTCTTGAACATAGGAGACTCAAAGAGCGAGAAACTGAGGATTATTCCTGTAAGTACCATTCTGTACGTTGACGTTCTGGAACAGACAGAGGAGAAAGAGAAACAGGAAAAGGGAGATGTAAACTACATCAGCTGATATGGCTGGATCTCTTTATATATCGGACCCGTGGGTCTCAGTATCGATTCGAACATCGAGAAGGAAGAAATTTCCTGTTCCAGGAAAGTTGTGTTCTCGTACCTTGCGACCACATCAGAGAAGTTTCTCCTGTCCTTCACTCTGAGCAGTGTGAGGTGTGGCGTGAAGGGGTGATCAAGAGGTATCTCTCTGGTTTTGGCATCTACCTCACTTGCGAGTGATTTCAAGATATCCTCCGGATATGCTCTGACAAACAAGACTCTTCCATTGTTAAGGCTTGGAAAGGCTCCCATTCCTCTTAGCGTGACTGTGAATCTCTCGAATCTTATCTCCTCTAGACTCTTTCTTATTCTTTCCACTTCTCTTATTTCACCTAAGAACTTGAGGGTGAGGTGCAAATTTCTACCTTCTACCGATCTCCCAAAGACACTGTTTTCCTGAATCACTCTGGCTAGGAGATCGTTCATCTTGAAGCTAATTGCAACGAAACTTCTCACTGGCTTTAAATAATTTATTCCGCAAAACTTTTTGCCCTCTGTGACATCCGTGGATTATGATCGTTAAAGACGGTCTATACTACACAAAAACCCATGAATGGCTGAAGATCGACGGTGACGTAGCATCTGTTGGAATAACGGACTTTGCCCAGAATCAGATGTCTGATATAGTCTATGTCGATTTTCCAAAGATTGGTGCAATCATAAAGGCAGGAGAAATAATAGGAACGGTTGAAAGCGTGAAATCGGCAGAGGATTTCTATTCTCCCATTACTGGAAAGGTAATTGAAGTTAACAAGACCCTGGAAAAAAATCCAGAGGAAATCAATAAGAATCCTTACGATGCCTGGATTGTAAAGCTCCAAATGAGCAAGCCATCCGAAGTTAACAGCCTTATGAAGAAAGAAGCATACGAGAAGATTGTAAAGTAAAATTCAGATGTCGTGGATTCAGAGGAGAAGGTCCGAGGCCTACTATAAGAAAGCTAAAACGGAGGGATTCAGGAGCAGGGCAGTCTACAAGTTGAAGCAGATAGATGAAAAGTTCGCACTGATCGAAAATGGCATGAGGGTGCTTGACCTAGGCTCTTCTCCGGGAGGGTGGAGCCAGTACTGTTCGCTGGTAAATGGTGACGGCCTCAACGTAGCTCTCGATATCAACCCTATGGGCAAAATAAATAACGTTCATTTCGTAAGAGGAGACATCTTTCAAGACGATATATGGACGAAAGTCCTTGAATTATCTCCAGACGGGTTCGATCTTGTGCTTTCGGACATCCTGATGCATACCAGCGGAGACAAATCCAGAGACCAGGCAAATTCGTACTTCATTGCAAAGAGGACCCTCGAGATATGCGATAGGATACTCACAAAAAACGGAAAGACGCTTGTAAAGACTTTACAGGGCGATTTGACGGAGGAAATGATGATGGAATTCAAGAAGCACTTTAGGAGAGTTCGCTTGACTAAACCGCCCTCGTCACTCCCTCGCTCTCCTGAAGTCTATATCCTTGGAGAGTACTACTCAGGTCGTCGACAAGGTCGCTGAATCTCTCAGATTCTACAATAACCACGGTGTTTCCTCTCTTCCTGTTGACTATTTCTGCAGCCATGTGTTTTGCCCGCTCCTTCTCCACCTTCATGTACCCCCCCTTGTTCAGATATGAATCCCATTGAGAGATGAATGTATTTGGGTCAGAAAAGTTCCATCTCCTCTTCAATAACCTCCTCCTCCTGAGGCTCAGGAAAAGCATATCAGAAAGCTGAACGTTATCTACAAAAATATCCTCGTATGCCCCGGATGGTATGTCAATCCCCTTGATTTCCACACCTTTCTGATCGGCAATCCTAATGGCGGTTATGTACGCCTCAGGGGGTATGGAAGTTTCACCGAAATTTTTCATAAAGTATTCGTATATTATCTCAACATCGTCCATTTCCACTTCAACGGGACTGTTCATGTACTTCCTGAGTCCGTCAACCTCCTCCTCAGTAACCGATATAAGAATAAGATCAAAGTTCTCCGCATTAAGGGCCTCCTCGACCAACTTTCCCGAGTCCTTTAGCGCTTTGTTTACACCCAGCAAAATAATCCTGTCATGACCATCGAACTCGACTCTCAACTGTTTCTTCTCTCCTCGATCACTCCCTTCAGTTCTTCCTTGTCCTCGAACTGTTCGAGCTCTGAGTATGAAATGACGGGAATATTATATCTTTTTGGTTTATCTGGAGCTTTCTTGACAATCAACAGGCCCTCTTTGCTGCACATATTTGAGAGTTCGCTCAGATATTCGATCTTCTTTTCTATTCTTGCTATTTCCTCTTCTATCCCTCCTAGATAGGAAGACTCCGAATCTTCCATAAGAAAGTTCACGATCGATCTTTTGATAGGGTATATGTCAAATCCTTTCTTGCTTATTTCCTGGTTGACTAGTCTCTCAAATTCTCGCATTTTCCTGAAGCCTGTAGCGAGCTGTTCTCCTTCTACATTCCAGAGGAACGATACATAATCCATTATCTCTTCCCCTAGGAACTCCTCCATCTTCAGCGCGATATCAATGGAGGCGGACATGCCCGATTGATACATTAGAACTGTTCTCCTTGTGGTTCCTATTGCACTCGCAATTTCTCCCAGAGAAAGCCCCCTTACCTCCCTTATTCTTTTGAGTTTCTCTGAGTCTATCTCCACATAGAAACCGCCGGGTCCCGCCCTTACCCTTGGTTCTTCTCCCTCTTTTAGATAGGAGATTAGAGTCTGGTGTGATACTATTGGTAGAGAATACCTGCTGTAGATTACGCCGTCCTCTATTCTCTCCTCCCTGTTGCTGACCCCTACGATGAGTGGATGGGCGTCGAGAAATCTTGATATAGCCAGGACGGCCCTCGAAGCCTCTTCTGTAAGGAGTCCTACATTATTCATGACCTTGATGACTATCATCTGGCTTTCGTTCCTTAGAATCAAATCGAACGTGTAAGACAGACTCTCGTCTGCATAGATCGTGCTGTAGCCTGCTCTGGAGGCTGTCCTTATGATAGAAGCGATAATTTCCTGTCTCCTGTCCATCGCTTGTCCTCAGAGAATAAGAAAAACCAAATATTTAAGTACTTGCTCGTCGCAACTTGTCTATATTTACGAGGCTTATCAGTTCGACTCCTTCGTATTCCAGAGCTTCCTTTGCTCCCTCTTTTCTGTCAACCACCACGACGACCCTGTCTGTTCTCACGTGCATCTCATTTAGTTTCGTGATAGCCCTGATGAGTGTTCCACCTGTGGTAGTGACATCCTCGACGAATGTTATCGTTTCTCCCATCTCGACTTTTCCTTCATACAACTTCTCCAATCCGTGTTCCTTTTTCTCTTTCCTGATTATTATGAGGTCCTTTCCGGTATCAAGTGAAACGGCTACCCCCAGCGGTACAGCACCCAGTTCGACGCATGCAATCCTCTCACCCGTGATGAACGGTGCGGCTCTCTTCGAGATTTCCCTTAAGAAAGCAGGATTTAGGAGTGCACTCTTGACATCTACATAATAGTCAGACTCCTTTCCAGAAGCCAGTTTGAATTTACCAAACTTTATGTTTCCATTTTCGAGAAGAAAATTCTCAATCGTTTCCTCCGACATCTTATCTCCTCAAAAATTGGAATATCTATTTCACATGAATACTTTGCTATTCTCCTTCCCATTGTGATGTGAAGGAATATCGGAAAATATTATTATCAGCGACTCATAAGCCCTTTAGCCGCTGTAGCTTAGTTGGTAGAGCACCCGGCTGTTAACCGGGAGGTCACCGGTTCGAGCCCGGTCAGCGGCGTTTTCTTGATCAGTATGGAAAAAGATTTAGATCGAAGAAGAAGTTGTTCTTGTGGATCTGGATCTTTCTTCGTACTTTTCGCAGGCGACTATGAAGTACAGGAGCTCCTCCCAGATTGCTAGAAGAGTAACAGAAACTTGGGCCACTGATAACCTTTACTGTCCTCGATGCGGCCTCCCCTTGCAGCCATATAAGAACAATACAGCAGTTTACGATTTTTATTGCGGTCATTTGGATCATAAATTGTTGTTGCAAGCTTACCCCCAGGATGACTTTCAGCTGAAGAGCGTGAGATCATTTCCGTTCCATCATTTCCCCTATAGGATAATAGGAGCTGAGTACAACACCACTATAAGGAGTCTGGAGCAAGGCGCTTTTCCATCGCTTATTCTGCTCCACTATAGTCTTAAGGAAAAGGAAGTGCAGGATGGTCTATTCATCCACAGATTGTCCGTTACCGCGAATAGTGTTGTCAAAAGAAAACCGTTAAGTCAACTCGCCGAAAGAAGCAACTGGATTGGTTCGGAAATTTTACTGACCTCCATTCCAGACATGGGAAAGATTCCTATGATACAGGATTCCAGCATCATACCAAAAGAAACAGTAATGAGCCGGTGGGCCTCCGTAGAAAGAATATTCAGAGGTAATTTAGAGAAACGCGGGTGGATTTCTGATACTCTCTTGGCAGTTGACACACTACCCATGACGTTCTCACTGGATGATGTTTATTCTTTCCAGCCGTATTTTCAGAGAAATCATCCCAGTAACAAGCACATCAAGGACAAGATTAGACAACAGCTTCAGATTCTTAGAGATCGTGGCTACCTGAAATTTGTTGGCAGGGGGAGGTACCAAAAGACTAGAACGTAAAACAGACGACCACATTATGGTACTTCTAGATACCTGGTTACTCACTCATCGGAGAAGTCAGTGGCATTGGTCTCTTTGGTTTTGGACTTCGGAATATTCTAAAATAGAAGAAACTGATGAAACTCAGAATGGTCTCGCAACCTTCACTATTGAAGAAAGATGAACCCGATAAAAGGCATAGCCATCACAAGAGCCAAGGGGGCATCACTTTTATGGTCGAATCCCTCAGAGAGGCCCTCTCTTGTGATAGTAGGAGGCAGTTACGAAAGAAGATCCTTGAAATAACTAAGAAGGTGAATGAACCATTCCAACCGATGACCGGAGAATGGTCTCATTATTCTGCATTGGAAGATGACCTCGGTCAAATATTAGAATCACAAACACTGGAAAGGGCAAAGTACTATACCAAGAGATTAGTAAAATCTCTCACGGAGAACAGGACGAACGGAATAAACGATATCAATCTGAACAGATGGAAGGAATATAATGAAGTACTGACAGACAGCTTGTGGATATTCGACAGGAGAGATACGTCTGGATCTCATCTAGGATGGTATTGGGGGAATTTTGTGCCTCAAATTCCTCACCAAGCCATAATTAGATTCACAAAGAAGGGTAATTGGATCCTGGATCCTTTTGCTGGAAGCGGAACAACTCTTATCGAGAGCATTCGACTTGGAAGAAACGTTATTGGTGTGGAGATCAATCAAGCTACTGTCAGGAAGGCAAATTCTCTGATCAAGACTGAACCAAATACATTTGGAGTTAAATATTGGTTAAAGGTGGGTGACAGTACAGAGCTAAACTTTAGAAATATCTGCAAGACGGCTGGTACGGATGAAGTTCAACTGATAATAATGCACCCTCCGTACTTTGATATCATAAAATTTGGAAAAAAGAGTGGAGATTTGTCGGGCACAAAATCCGTCGAAGAATTCCTCAAAGAATTTGGAAAGGTGGTTGATGCTACATATCCTGTTTTGCAAGACGGAAGATATCTAGTTCTCGTCGTAGGGGATAAATATCAAAACGGAGAATGGATCCCTCTCGGTTTTTACACGATGGAGGAAGTGACAAGGAGAGGTTATATTCTAACTGGAATAATAGCCAAAAATTTCGATGATACGAGGGCAAAGAGAGAACAGAAAGAGTTGTGGAGGTATAGGGCTCTTGCAGGCGGATTCTACGTTTTCAAACACGAGTACGTATTTATCTTCAAAAAACAAAAGAAGAAAGATAGTGGGGCCGATCGGGTTTGAACCGATGACCACCTGGTTATGAGCCAGGCGCTCTACCGGGCTAAGCTACGGCCCCGTTCTTTCTCTCCATGCTCTGGAGGATTAAAAATTTGCGATTTTTGCTCGCTCAGCTGTTCTTTTTCTTGTACGCCTCAAGGACATAGTCCACGAAGTTCTCGTCTGGATATGCCCCAACGAACTGAACATCCCCGTTTATGACTATGTGTGGCACGGAAGATACTCCCCATTCATCAGCCCAGGCTGGGAACTCTGTCGCCTCTACCATTTCACCCGTTATGTTCTTATTCGCGAGTGCAAATCTGTGGGCTGTGCCCACGGCTTTCGGGCAGTATGGACAGGTTGGAGTCACGAAAACACGAATCGTCACCGGCTCATCAATCTCTTCCAACTTCTTCTGTACTGCTGGTTCCAATTCGGGGTCATTCCTTGAAATCCTCCTTATATCTTCAATGAGTGAGGAGAATTCGTACCCCATTGGTATTCCTATGTACTTAATTCTCGAGTGCTCGGTCCCCCCATTGCTTGTGACAACGGTGGTTGGAGCCTTGTCTATTCCCCACTTCTTTGCCTTCTCTGAATCCAGTCCCAGTTTCTCTACCTTGATTAGATCAGAGGTTTCCTGTAATTCGTGGGCAATCTCGACCGTTTGATCGCAATACTGGCAGTCCTTTTCCGAGGTAAACACGTATAACTTCACCTCGTTCTTGAGGTTCTTCTTGAATTCGTCCTTTAGATATTGCTTATCCTTGTCCTTTAGTAAAGCCATCTTATTCCACCTTCTTAGGTTATTATAGTAAAGTTAATAACCTTTTCAGTATAAATCCCTGTTACAAGTACGAATTTATGATAGAATGGAATAGCGTTTTATGGGGTTCCTACTGGTATTTGATATGGATGGCACCTTGATAGACTCAGAGCAGTCCATCCTTCGGTGTCTTAGGGAATCAGCAGGTAAATTTGGTTATAATATAAGCAACATTTCCAAATACATAGGAGTCCTCAAATTAACCCAGATATTGGAAAGGCACGGAGTTCCTGAGGCGGACTTGTCTGCCATCATGAAGCATTACGTTGATTGTTATCTCAGCACGTTTGCCCTTGATACCAAACCGATAGATGATTCCCCCTCTGTATTGAAAGAGCTCCAGAAGAGGAATGACCTAGGAATATTGACACTAAAGAACGTCGGACTGACTGTAGAGATCGCAAAACGGTTCTTCCCTGGAATTCAGTTCAAATACATCATTGGTGGAGACCTGCCGATAGAGAACAAGGCCGAAGGACTGAGGTACATTGTTAATAAATCCGGGAAAGAACTTGATAAGGTGTACTACATAGGAGACCGGGCGAGCGACGTAAAGAGCGCCCTTGAAGTTGGAATCAAAGCCGTATGGGTAAGTTTTGGGCTTGGAAAAGATAGCGATTTTGATTTCAAAAGTGGTTACAAGGTTGCTAACAGTTTCAGTGATTTATTGGAGATATTCAGTTCACTAACTTGAATCCGTGTTTCTGAGCTATCTCCTTCAATCCCTCTAGAATGGTCTTTGTCCCTTCCTCCTTGAGACTAATTTCTACGGTCTTTTCTGGCGACGATACCAGTACGTAACCCACAGTTACGTCGTCTTTTGTTACCGCTTCTTTCCGCGCAAATCTTGAAATCAATTCTTCTATGGTCCACTTGTCTGATGGGTCGACATCAATAAACTCTTCGAGGGCCTGATGGATGTTCTCTTCTAACACGCATATTGTCGACCTATCAGTGATTGTGAAACTGATCATGAACAAATAGCATCTCATCTCTACTGCTTCCTCAGCTTGTGAACGACGTTAAGACCATACTCACTTTCTACCAGCTCGAACTTGCTTGTTTCCAGAATTGTATTGAAGGTTTCGTCTTGCAGAACCCACTTTTCCTTTGGAACTATGAGCATCAGAATCTGACCGGGTTTGAGCTCCCTAGAAGCAAGTCTGATAGCCCCCTTGATATAGATATACGGCTCTCCACAGTTTAGGGTTCTCAGATCTTCTACTCTATCAGCTTCGCCGTATGTCTCCATATTTTCTAATATCCAACCGACAACTTATAGATTACGTCTCAATCTTCTTCAAAATTTCTTTTGCCTTTATGCCGAAATTCTTCCTGGCCTCTGCATCAATGTCTTTTAGCGGGAACGGACTTTCGGTTTCCTTGTGGTACACCATTTCTATAAATCCAGCCAGCGGGCCCTGTGGGAACTCAAGTGAGTTGGTTAGTTTCTTTAGTTCAGATAGGACTGCCTGGATCTTCCTTGCTGAAGCGAAGTTGCCATTCTGGAATTCGTTAAACACCCTTACTGACAAGTCGGAGAAGTTTGAAGTGCCATTGATCCCTCCAGCAGCACCCATCAATAGCGAAGGAAGAAGAAGGTCGTCTTGACCCTGCAGCACTTTAATTTCTTTGCCCACCACATCAATCAGAGTCGAAAAGTTGGAAAAGTTTCCGCTGCTGTCCTTTATTCCCGCCACTTGACTGAATTGCCTCTTTAATTTAAGGACCGTCTGCGGTTCTATGTTGTTATTTGTATTCTGCGGAATATTGTAGATCAACACCGGAATATCGATTTGGGAAAGGAGTTTCTCATAATACCTGTAGATTGATTCCTGCGACATTCTGAGATAGTACGGCGTGACTATAGAGACTGCATCGACCCCAAGCTCCTTTGCGTACAATCCCATTGTAAGGGTATCGTCTACTGCATTTCTCCCTATCCCGCCTAAGAAATACATGTTGGGCTTCTTCCTGTCCATGAAATATTCCAGAACCTTTACATGCTGTTCAACCGAGATTATTGGAGTAGCCCCAGAGGATCCCATAGGAAACACTCCGGCAACTCCTATCTTCTCTAGAAAATCCATCAGAGCATCAATGGCATCATAGTCTATCGTGTCCCCCTTCCAGGGAGTCACTGCGGGTGTGATTATTCCCTTTAACTCTGGCATAGAACGTAATTGATACTTTTACTTTTATTTTTACGTAACATTCCAGCCAAATCTTAGTGTGGATAATGGAGCTAGAAATTGTCTTGCATGAATTTGAGGCCCTCCTTGTTGTCCTTCCTGATAAACCTTGATAGGGTCTCTATCTCCTCATAATCAAATACAATCCAGGTATTATTTCCAACCTCGTAGACATATGCGTCTGGTTTAAAAACAGACTGGGGCTTGTAGACTACTGTCGCGGTCACTATCCTTGTTGACACCTTCTTCTTCAATTCCTCACTAGCAGCTCTGAGGGTCTTTCCGGTATCCGCTATGTCATCCACGAGCAGGGTATATCCGTCACTCTTAGATAGAGTAAAATCAAAATCACTTATGTGAACGTGAGTCATTGGAATACCATCGTCGGTGTAATAGCTTGCACGGAGGGGATAAACTTTCCTCACTGACAAAAAATCACTCAGGAGTCTTCCAATGACCATTCCTCCCCTCTCTATGTAAACTATGCTCTCAGGTCTTCCGAACCTTTTAAGAATGTCGGCAGCAAGTTCCCTTGCATACCGCTTCAGATCTACGAATTTCAGTGCCACGAAGTTCTTCTTTTCGCTTTCGAATCGAAAGAGTTCAAGCCATTCTCTCGCGTTTAGAAGTATGTCTTGCAAAACGCCCGAATCCTTGAGTTTCCTGGAAATCTTTACAAGCTGCGGCGGAGCGAGTGATGAATCTTCCATCAGCTCGTCGTTCTGGAATAGTTCCTCAGGGGTGCCGTCGAAAATGACTCCCCCTTCCTTCATCACGATGACTCTTCTGGTATATTCTGCGACCAACCTCATATCATGAGTAATGATCACGATCGTCACGCCCTTGTTGTTCAGTTCGACGAGAAGGTCCATAATCTCTGTGGACCCTTTGAGGTCCTGTCCAGTCGCGGGTTCATCAACGATGAGCATCTTCGGTTTTGTTGCTATGACACTTGCAAGAGCAAGTCTCCTCTTCTCCCCCCTGCTAAGTGCATTGATGTCATCATTTATCCTGTCCCTTAAATTCACCCTACGCAAAGCATCCTCCGCAATCTCTTGAAATCTTCTTCTGTCGAAGGTTGTATTGTTCAGATTAGAGAATATTTCGTCCTTCACAGTCCCCTGTAAAACCTGTTGGTCAGGGTTTTGAAAAACGTATCCGATATAGTTACTCCCCCTTTCTCTCTTCCCTCGTTTTGATATATCTTCACCCTCGAAGATAATATTACCCTTCCATCCTGAAAGGTTGCCCGATACTATTCTTGAGATCGTACTCTTTCCTGATCCGTTTGGACCCACGAGCGAAAGGAACTCGCCCTCGTGTATCACTAGGTCCAGATTGTTCAGGGCCCTCGTTCCATCCTCGTAGAGGTAGTTGACACCCTTAATCTGCAGTTGTACCTTTCCCTTCTCCTTTTCTTTTCTTCTCACCTTAAAGTCCTTGAGTCGTTCGGGTGCAAACTTCTCTCCAATCTCTCCAGTCGGTCCAATTAGTTCCATCAGCTCTGGAACATCGATGAATCTCTTTATGTCTCCTCTTGAATATACTTTTGAAGGTTCGTCGACAACAACCACTTCCCCCTTGTTAATTACTGCAACACGATCTGCCAACTTGATTAGAGTTTCGGGATCTTGCTCTACCAAAATGATTGTAATTCCACTCTCTTTTTTCATTGAAAGAATAGCATCGATCACTTCACCCTTACCAACAGGGTCTAGGTCCGATGTGGGTTCATCTAGAATCAAGATATCTGGTTTCAGGGCAAGAAAACTTGCTATGACAAGTCTCTGTTGCTCTCCATTTGATAATTCAGAGGGAGTCAGTTTGGATGCCGACTTAAAGAGTCCGTCCATTTTTACGACTTTAAGCGCTTCCTTGATCCTCTCTTCCTTCTCTTTTTTTGAAAGATGGAGTTTGTCGAGATTGAATGAAAGTTCTTCCATTACTGGCCTATGAGAAAAATAGCTCTCCGGTTCTTGTTTCACAAATCCAATAGTTCCTTCTTTCACGTTCTTTATCGTTGTTTCTCTCTTATTGTTGGATGTGGAAAGACCAACTATCTTCTCGTCGAGAATGCGAACACTTCCTCTGACGTGGTCCTCTAACTGATCTTTCGGTATCTTGAGCTGGTGCGGGATCTGTCCAGCAATAACATAACAAAGGGTGCTCTTCCCTGAGCCCGTTCCTCCTGTAATTCCAAACACCTCCCCTCTCATTATGCTCAAGTTTACATTCTTGAGTGTGTACTCTTTTCTTATACCAGTTATCGTGGGAAATCTAAAAGAAAAATTCGAGATTTTTACTGCTTCTTTCATTTGAGTTTAGATAGCAACAAACTAAATAAAATTGTGCGAGAACTTTATATTTTCTTATTCAAGGAATCATTATTTTATTTATAAATATTTAATATGAGATAATTATTCAGCTACATAGGTCATTTAGGTAGTAATATATGACCGTTTAATCTTTATAACTGGTATGAGAAAACGTATTTATAACGATACTTATACATCACTTGATGGTTCAACCAAATAGCGCTAATAGTTCTAATCCCGCTATGGAACCATTGACGTCTGTGCATGACCAAAATCTTTCAAATAATTCTGGTGAAAAAAGCGGGATGAAATACCCTTGGGCGGTTTTTATAGCTCTGGCAATGGGAATGCTTGTCTATGGTGTCGCAGAAAGTTATGGACCGGTGTTTGCTATTGGAGGGGTAATTCCAGCAAAATATGCTTTCTTAGGATTGAGTCTTCCATACATTGCAGGTGGAGTTGGGGCACTAATGTCTGGTGGACTCGCTGACCGCATCGGAAGAAAAGGCTCATTCATGATAACCTCTGCAATGATTGTGGTTGGTATTGCAATATATCTAGCTGGTCAGCTAACATCTCCTACATCTCTAACTTATCTTATCGCTCTGGTAATTTCCTTCATACTCATAGGAATGGCAGCAATAGGACTCGAAACTCCAATACTCTCGATGATGGCAGAGGCTGTTCCTGCCAAAAACAGAGGTCGATCGCTTGTAATTGTTCAGAATTTTGGAAACATCGGTGTGGGCATAACTTTCATACCTCTACTCCTTGGACTTTCAAAAACAGCGAATGACATAGCATTAGGACTCCTGTTTTTCGCCCCATTGATTGCACTTGCAATTGCTTGGAGACTTATGTCTGAGTCAGCACCGTGGACTGCTATAAGAGGAGGTACGAAATCTGATGTAGAAGACGCCTGGGTTGGACAGGATGGAAATACAGAAAAGGTCAGCGTATCTGTTGGATTGCCTATGAGATTCCTCATCCTGATACTCATAGGTGTGGCTCAGGACGTTGCATTTGTTTACTTTTCATACGGTGTTGGATATGATTATTTCTACGGTACTAACGGCATTCTAGCGGCAACTATCCCATTAATCGGAGGACTCACCATGGCAGTGGTAGGAGTAGTGGCTGGTCTTCTCTTTGTCGATAAAGTAAGTAGGAAAACGTTCACAATATTCTCATATGGCATCCTGGTTGGATTCTGGGCAGTCCTGTGGGCATACGAGGCCATAACTGGAGCAATCTCTGGGCTCTTGCTGGTAGTAATAATGACCATATTGTTCATACCCGGTGAGATAACGTGGGCATCTAGGGGAATGCTTGAACCAGAACTCTTCCCAACTGTCAAGAGAGGAACTTACGTCTCTGTAGTTAGATTTGTGGTCTGGGTGAGTGCAGGAGTCATAACCGGCTCGTTAACTTATCTGGCGAACAACGGATTTCCCTTCAATGGATCTGCAGCTATCGTGATGGTCGTATTTGTCATCTCCCTGGCTATGACAGTGCTGTGGCAAAGAAGAGGATTCGAAACCAAGGCCCTAAGCCTGTCTGGCCTTGACAAAGGCATTCCGAAGAGGACAGAAGAGTCTACGAAGTAAATCTCCTCAATTTCTTTTTTTTATTTTCTATTTTACTTTCTAAATGATAATGATTGAATACGTTCCCAACCTTTTTATCTGTACGGCGATCAAGGACTTTACGGAATGAAGCTACCTATTTCGAAGGATGTTGTTCAAAACAAGATCGTGACTACGATATCGATAGCCGAGTTGCTGAGACTGATGGGAAGATCTGGAGTGTGGGTGTTCATTCCGATATACCTGCTTGAAGTCAGGAGTATTCCTTACATCGAGATAGGAATCCTTTTTGTTCTCTCAGGCGTTGCTTCAATACCGGTTAGCATCTTTGGCGGAAACCTTGTGGACAGAGTCGGTAGAAGAAAGATAGCGCTCTTGATGCCCCCCATGCTTGCTGTACTCTTCTTTGTCATGTTTCTGGGAATCAATTACAACCTTTCAGACCTGTACATATACTCGAGCTTCATTCTCTTCGCTGCGGTAGCATCCCTCCAGTCAGTCGTGGATATGGTGATAGTCACAGACTCAACTAACGATATAGACAGGATTGATGCCTTCAGCCTTACCAGAATTGGAGCCAACGTGGGATTCTCGCTGGGACCAGCAATTTCCGGCTTCGTAGTTTCTTACAACTATGCGATTCTTCCATTGATTCCTCTGATATCCGAAAGCCTTGGATTCTATCTGTTCTACAGGTACATAAATTACAACGAGGCTCCTCCACAGGCAGAAAAGAGTCTCATCTCATTTCCTAGGGGCGACAACAGGTTCCTCATAATCTCAATACTCCTATCCCTCGCATTCTTTGCTACAGGACCGTGGGCTTACATCCTGAATCAATTTCTTTCTAAGATCGACCTAATCCCAAACTTTGTGATAGGACTCTTGTTTGCCACGAACGGTGTAGTTGTAGTGGGGCTTCAACTCCCGGTCAACAGATTGTTCTACAAGACTGACGACATGAAGAGAGTCGCAGTGGGCTTGCTGATCTATGCTGCTACCTTCGCTGTGTTTGGAATCACAAGAAATATAGCCCTGCTTTTCTTGGACGTCGTCTTTCTAACGATAGGGGAGAATGTTATCTCTCCCCCAATGACTTCTGTTATTGGAAGGATTGCACCGGAGGGAAGAAGGGGGGAGTACTACGGAGGGTTCTCACTAATGAGCAATTTTGTGAGTCCTTTTTCACCGATAGTCTACGCAGCTATGCTCGCTTTTTTCTATCGCAGCCCACTTCTTTTGTGGGGACTTATTGGAGTGATTTGCGTGGCACTGGCAGTTTCTATACCCTTGACAAGAAGAGCCTGGAGTTATCAGGAGACAACTCTCTCGCGAACGGACCATGTACCAGGAGGCAAAACGGGGTAAACAGACTCTTTTTCGACCCCTAGGAATTCCGATATCTCCTTTACGACACTTTCCTTTTCTTCGCCAGGGACAATTATTATTTTCCTTCCTCCTATTGAAGAGACCGGTGCAGCTACTACATATTCCCTGTTTTCGTACTTTTGAAAACCAACTGCAAGTTCAAGATTCAGGTGCGTCACGTAATTCTTCCTGCCTCTGATTACCCAAGCACCTCTTGCTAGGTATTCTCCTGATTCCGGAGTCTTACTTACCTGGCTCCTCGTCACATAAAAAACGGAACCGTTCTCGAATTTCGAGTTCCATGCCCTAGACATGCACCATGCGAACGAAGCAGCCTCCACGATCCCTTTTTCAGTGAACTGATTTGAAACTTTCATTACGACGGATGGCGCCCCATGTATGTCCGCATGAAAGTACAAATCCTTCTCTCCAAGATACTTCTTCACTACTGAGTCGTTCGTTTCCGCATCCTTGCCAGCTATCGTCAGATTTCCATCGCTTGTTAGGAACCACCTGTAGTTCGTGAATACCCTCCTCACTTTCTTCAACTCGACTCTCTTCTCTTCAACTACGGGTTCAAGTTTCACTCTGGACAATTTTTCCTTTATCCTCTTGCTCATACCGAAATAATCATCAGCGTTCTCCCCCGCAGTTTTATTCATGTTTAGCTCTATGTTCATTCCGTCCTCTTCGAACGATATAGTTTCCTTCTCGTAATCTATCTTGTACTTCTCTGGATCAGCTTTCTTCCCCTTGTTTATGAGGCGTTCCATTTCTCCGAGATGACTCATTATGAACTCTCCAGTATTTCTCAGTCTTTCCATCTCTGCCGTCATCTTTTCTATGTTTCGTTTCATCGCTTCTGTCTTTCCGTCCCCTTCTGGATGGCTGCCTTCAAAAGTTCTCTTGAGTCCTTCCTCTATTCCCATTACATCCGGTTCTTCACTTCTGCAGAAACTTCTCCACACGTAAAACTCGTCTTTATAGATGTAAATCTTTCCCTCATTGGCTCCCTTGTAGATTTCAGAGATCTTTTCCTTCAATTTTTCGATGTTCTCAAGAACGTCGGAGTTTTTCTTGAATTTATGTCCGAACGCGCAGTCTAATTCATCTGCATACTTGGATAAGCCCAATCTCACAGCCAACGTCCTGACGGGATCGCTTGATGAAGTGCTTATCGCATTCTCAAAGCTGAATTGCTCGGATCTGAGGTCAATGTATTGAGGATATTCGTATTTCTCTCCGACCTTCAAGATTTTTGTGCCTCTCCTACTTGGTTTCTTTGCGAAGACGATCAACCCTTCCTGCAGAACGAAAATGTTCCCTCCTCCCATTAACTCAATTATCAAAGTCCTGGGACCTTCAACTATTAGTACCCTATCTGTTCCGAGCTGCCTCACCTTGTTGATGGAAATGTTTTCCAGTGGAAGTGCATTCTTCTTACCTGCAATCTCATTTTCCTGAGAGACAAAGAGGTATTTCCCCCCCATGAAATGAAGATAAGCTGAGTCCATTCCGGATTTCCTGAACTTGAAAGATACGCCTTCGTCACTGAGGTAGTTCTTTTCAATAAATCCTCCCTCGTATCTCGAAAGAAATCCTGTGAGGGACATTATCTCAGCAAAAGAAATAGAACCCGACATTCAGAGTCTTATCTCCGTAGGGTCGTTGTATGGTGCAAGTGCACGAATTCTTTCGGTTCTGAGTCCGCTTTCTCTAAGTGCTCCGTGCACGGCCTGTATCGCAAGCTGTGGGGTGTTGTTCACCTTGGATAGATGGGCTAGCAGAATCGGAGTTTCTTCATTCACAGCTTTTCTTAACACCTTGGCTGTTTGTTGATTTGAAAGATGCCCTCTTGCTCCGCTTATTCTCTTCTTTAGAATATCAGGATACGGGCCTTTTTGGAGCATCGAAGGGTCATGATTAGCTTCTATCAATATTGCGTTACATTCACTCACTCTCTTTTCCAGGAGTGGGTTTGATTCCCCTAGGTCTGTTATAACGGAAACCTTCTTGTTTCCATTGTGGATGAAATAAGCGACGGGATGCCTGGCATCGTGCGATATCCTGACCGCCTCGATAGAAAGATCTCCGATCTGCTTATATTCATCCTCCTTGATGAAGTTGTCTATTTCCACACCCATTTCTTGATATCCACCGTATCCACCTCTCTGGTCTACGTAAATATCTGAGGTTTCGTAGGTACCATAAACTGGTATCTGAAAAACTCGCTTGAAGGCATGAACTCCAGATGCATGATCTGAGTGGCCGTGCGTGATGAATAGTGCCGAAATTTTCTTTGGATCGATCCCTTTAGATTGGAGAGCGGTTTGAGTCTTCTTGACAGAAATCCCCATATCCACGAGTATGCATGTGTTCCCGCCGCAAACTAGAGTGGAGTTTCCAGAGCTACCGCTTGCCAGTGAAGTGATCAACATTTTCCTTTACTGAAACAAAATACAATCTCGTTAATATGGATTAGCTCAGATTTTCAACCATGAGTGGAACGGTTGTGGGTATGAACTCAAGAACACCTTCTAATCCCTGAATAGATCCATGAGGAAATCAGAGATCCTGACTATAAGTCTTGGTTCCTTCTTCGCCACACCCTTTGCTCGGGTCTCCTTAGGTAGTCTTGACAATTTATCGTTCTGAAGATTCATCACTGAAACATTATTCAAAGTTGATATTAGTATATTTTCGTCATTATATTTAATTAACAGGCTGAAAAATGGCCACTTTTCAGGCAATACCAAAATTTCAACTGATTTGGAAAGTGTTTTCAATTCAGCCACGATAGAGGATTCCGTGATTCGTTCCCGGGCAGTTCCCCCTAAGCTTTCAAGGGAAGATAGGATAAATCGCACTGTTGCAGTCGCAATCGTCATGACTGGAGTCACGATGAGCGCCATAGACACCACCGCAGTGGTTCTTGGGCTCCCGGTCATGAAAACGGATCTTCACTCTGATCTCATAAGCATGGTCTGGGTGATAATGGCGTATCTGCTTATAACAACTATAACTACTACTCAAGTTGGAAGACTCGGAGACATTTTTGGAAGGGTCCGGATGTACAATCTAGGATTTGCACTATTCACAATATTCTCGTTATTCTGCGGTTTCTCACAGAATGGGGCAGAACTGATAGTATTCAGAATATTCCAGGGGCTCGGGGGAGCATTTATTTTTGCCAACAGTGGTGCAATTCTCGCAGATACTTTTCCTCCACATGAGAGAGGAAAAGCATTTGGATACAACGGCATCGGCTGGTCCCTGGGAGCCATTCTCGGGATACTTGTTGGCGGTGCCTTCGTGACCTTCTTTAGTTGGAGGTACATCTTTTTCATCAATGTCCCTATAGGCATAGTAGCAACTTTGGTCGGTTACCTGATGCTTAAGGAGAAATCCCCAAGGGTAAGGGAGAGGTTGGATTATGGTGGACTTGTACTTCTAGGAGCTGGTCTGTTTGCCATACTCTATGGGATATCCAATATCACCGGCTCAGGATGGAAGGATGTTTATGGGTTCGAGATGTTGCTTGGATTCTTATTGCTTGTTTCTTTTATTTTACTTGAAAGACGAGTAGAACATCCGCTTCTCGATCTTTCAATACTCAGAAGTAGAATCCTTACTGCTTCAATATTCGCCGCATTCTTTCAATCTCTGGCTACCTTCGCTGTACTGTTCTTGATCATAATGTATCTTCAGGGCCCTAGAGGCTTTACTCCTTGGAGTTCATCTATTCTTCTCATACCAGGATACATACTGGGTGGTGTGGTCGCACCATTGTCCGGTAGACTCTCGGATAGATTCGGAGCAAGGGTCCTGGCAACGATCGGTCTCTCTGTACAGATAATTGGAATCCTGATCTATCTGACCTTTGGACTGACTACCTCTATTTTTATGGTGATTCTAGGTGCAGTCGTATACGGATCAGGCAACAGTGCTTTCTTTGCACCGAACAACAGCGCAGTAATGGCGAGTGCTCCCCCAAAAGCATATGGAGTTACAAACGGGCTGCTAAGAACAATGGCTAACGTAGGCATGCTAAGCAGTTTTGCAGTAGCTCTGCTGATAGCATCCCTATCCATCCCGAGGGCTTACGCATTTCAGATATTCGTTGGAGTCGGCAAGATTAATGGTGATTTATCAGTGGCGTATATCAAGGGAATGCATACCGCTCTGGTCGCGTCTGTTGTTCTCTTGCTGATAGCCATAATACTATCGATTTTGAGGGGAAAAGAGGCTAGAAATGCACCGAAGACAACACGAGGCACACTAGACAGTAAGACTAATTGATTTTGTGAATAATGCATCCTTGTCCAAATTTTAAGGATTTAAATTGTATTTCTGTTCAATAATTGTACCAAAATCATTAATAAGCCAAGGAGATTAAAACAGTTATGGCAAGTAAAACTACAATCGCAGTAATTGCTGTGGTGATAGTCGTAGTCATTGGAGTGGGAGTATATGCTGCCCTGACGACATATGGTCATGGAACTCTCAATCTTTCCGTTGCAGACACGCCGGTAAACAGCAATGTCTCTGCCGTTTACATAACATTCTCGGCGATTTCTTTGCACAGTACTTCTAGTGGATGGACTAACTACACGATTTCCTCAAGAACGGTCAACATTTATGGTGTAACCCTTAACAATTCTTCCTTCCTCGGATCACTATCGATCCCAGCCGGGAACTACACGATGATAAGAGTCTATGTCTCATCGGTTTCCGTTGATATGGCAGGCACAAACGAATCATTCGCGATGGCATCTCATGCTGCATTCCTTAACCATCCATTCACAGTGAAAGCTCTTTCCACGACTCACTTGACTTTCGAATTCAATCTGAATCAGTGTCTGAACTTGAACTCTAAAGTATTCACCCCATACATAGGAGTCGTTGTCAGTTAAAGTCAACTTCGTGCAAACGAACCGGTTCTTGAAACTGGGAGGATCAAATAGCCAGAATAGCGACATTCAGAATGAACTCTGAAGGGGCATCTCACAATCCAGAGAAATGGAAGGAGTTTTACTAAAGGTCCTCGGAAGAATTTGACGGAAACCAGTTCGCACGACAGTTATTGGAAATTTGCCAAAGGAAAGATGTTATCTCTCTTTATTCCTCAAAAGGGGAGAAAATCAACAATGCAGTTGCACTGAAGCAATACGCGGAGGAATATCCTTAATTATCATATTCGTTCAGATTTTGGAAAACAACACATTAAACTCCCATCCCCTATAGGAATATCGCCGTACCTAGACGATGCTATGATCTATCTTCTCAGAGATATTGCTCCTGATACCGCTGCAAGTATGAATAGGACCAACAACAGATCGTAGAGACCCGGGACGTAGGAAAGCGTACCTGGGTATTTGGAAATTCCGAACAGGTATGTTGCAAACTGGGATGCGTACTTGAAGCCGACCTGAGAGAAGGTCGCAACGTCAGCCACGAGAAATAACGCCAGGAGCGATGAGCCTATTGTCCCTGCCATCCCCATCATCTTTCCAGTGGATACGAGTAGGATCGCGCCTCCTATCAACGACACAATTGCTATTACAAGCATGCCGTACCAGTGAATAAAGTACGGATGCTGAATTCCAAAGTCAGTTTGCAGGTTTTTGTCAGTAAGAAGAATTGATAATGCCACGACAAAAGCGAGTAAAAGGAATATACCTTGAATTTTGAAACTGCGAGACCTCTCTTTTTTCTCTGGCATGTATTCACATCATAATGTGAATATTTATAGATTTCCTAAAATATCTTACCGCAGTAAAATATTGGACCTCGAGTTCTAAACCGAAAACCCTACCCTGATCCAAACTGTTTCCTAACGGGCAATCTGGGAAAATTTACCTTCAGTGCTGTCTTCCATTAGGTGTTAACTGAAGGTTTCTCGGGTAACATTGGCCTGTGACGAATTATTTCAGGGGACTCCTGGTACTTCCTTTGAGGCCATCTATTAGACCTTCAATTTCTTTCCTGATAAGTTTGTACTTCAACTTGTTTCCTTTCAAGATATATGCGATCGAGTTCGGGGCTATGAAAAATGCTGATCTCGCAAGAGCTCTTACAAGAAACATGCTCTCTCTTCGATGGACTACTCTCATGAATCTGAACCAGTCGGCCACCTCAATCTTGACTCTGTCTGGATCCGATACCTCATGTTCGGCCCAGTACCCGAACTCCAAAGGAAGTTCGACATCGTGATAGATAAAAGAGCCGGTATGAGCAACAACCCTCCAACCATTTTCCTTCAGGGACAGTGCGAGGTATGCGCTGTTGTAAACGGGAAAGTGCTTGCTGAATCCGCCTACCTGCTCGAGCGCGCTTTTCCTTATCGCAAAAGAGTTGGGAAGTGCATCGATGTCGATTGTTCGATTCTCAATCCACGGATCTCTTTTCCTGTTTCTGCCGATCAACTCGTGACCCCACCTGTGTTTTTTGAAAGGGGTGGCATAAACCCATACTATTTCCTTGGCCCTCTGGTACAGCACAGATGGGAATACGGCCCCAAAATCACTGTTCTCAATGAGCAGTTTCACTGGACAGTAGAATGTTGACTCGTCAACCTGATTATCGTCGTCTATGAAGAAAACAATACCTGACGTTGTTTCAGAAAATCCTCTGTTCTTTGCTTCACTAATGAACATTCTATTTTCTGAAGTTATGATCCTTATTGCAAGATTCCCGTAACCGGTGAAGATGTGCTCTTTTTTCTCTGAATCATCTACGATTATCACCTCCTCTAAATTTGGAGGATTGACCCTGTCTATGGTATCTAACAAATTTTTCAGTTTTTCATATCTGTTGTGCGTCGGAATAACAATGCTGAAACATCCCTTTGAGGATCTATCCACTACTTTTTCAGCCCAATGCAGTTCTTAAGGTTTTGCAGCAGCCGTTTGGGAAATAGCGTGTCTTTTCAAACATTCAAGTCCACATATCGATGCAGCAATATTCACATTTCTGCACGAAAAACGAATTAAGATCTCTAAGTTGCTTAAATGCTGCTCAACGATTCTCCCTGCTTACCATGTCGATGATGTCTCCCTCTGATCCGTATACATTCCCGCATCCAGCACATACTACTTCATCGTTTTCCTGCTTCAGATGACTGCCGCATTTGATGCAGCTTATCGCATCCAAAGGTCCATTTGCTTCTTGGTCCGGCGTTAGTCCCTCTTTCCTGAGTAGCATAAACACATCTGGAAAAAACCATGCGTTCTTAAACGCATTCGAAATCAAAATTTCTGTATTTGTCAATCTTTCTATGTTCAGAAAATCTGACTTGGTTTCAATTAAACTGTTGTGAAACATGCCTGATCCTATAACACGCTCCACTCTGCAGTCCGAAGGAACGAAGCCAAGTATGTGCCTGTAGTTCAAGAAAAATATGTTTCGGTTCCCAGAATCATCTGAGACTTCTTGTACTCCTTGTTTAAGCATGTTGAGTCGTATCCCTTTCCCTGTTATTACGCTCTTAATCATGTGAAAAGCGAAAAGGGGTGAGCTTATGTTGTTGACGTTGAACAAAAACATTCCGTCCTTCCTTAATTTTCTTGAGATAAAACCAAGGAACCCGAGGTTGGAATAGTGGTGCATAACTCGTAATGATAGAATGAAATCTACAGAACCGTCCATGATGGGAGGATTCCTTATATCCGCATGAAGGAAAACGGTCCTCTCTCTATCAAGTACTTTCATCGCTCGTTCGAGATTGTTGATAGAATAGTCAATGAGGACCACGTACTTATAGCGATCCAGAAGAATGCCAGTAAGTCTGCCGTACCCTCCTCCAAGATCTAAGGCTACTCTGCCGGTCGAAAGATTTTTTGATATGATCTTCCTCTCTAGTAGTTCTTCGTGTTTTTCACTGATGACAAATCTTGATGAGTTGTAGTCCGGAATTAATTCTTCCACTATGCCATCGAATGGTACTTCTCAATTAAAGATTTCCCGTACTAACGTTTAATAAGCGATTTTGCTTCATTTTTCGTGGAATTTAATCCTGAAAAATACTATGAGAGCCTTGATGCGATATTTTCGGAGGCGGCACCAGTCTACGATCAGAAGATTCAAGCCAATTTCATAAACGTCGATATACGGGAGAAGGAAGTAAAATCAGTAAGGGAACGTTACATCCCTGGATGGAGGCTATTAGAAATAGGTTGTGGCACTGGAGAGGAGGCTAAGAAGATTATCAGTGAGACTGGATGTGACCTGACGTGTGTCGACATATCCAAAGGTATGATTGAGTTTGCTACGACCAAGATCCAGAAGTCCGGAAATGGAGATAAGTTTCGTGCCTTCAGGCTTCCCGCCTCGTCTCTGGGAATGGTTGATGGCAAATTTGGAATTGTGTACTCCTTTAATGGTGCACTCAACAATGAACCGAATCTGTCAAAGTTTTTTAAAGCACTTGGGGAGATTGTCCTGTCAGGAGGGTACTTTATCGTAAGTGTCAGAAACAGACTTTCATTAGGAGAAATATTGGCGGATTGTTCTAGGCTCAGACTAGAGAAGTTATTTTCTAGAATAAGGGGGAACGTGAATGTGGAGGTAGTAGGGAAGAAAGTCAGTTCTCATTATTTTACCAACTCCGAATTTTTGAAACTTGTGCCGTCGGGCTTTCGGCTAGAGGAATCAATAGGACTTGGGATATTCGCAATCCCTTCATTATACGAGAAGATACGACCAGAGGATACAAGATCCTTCTTAAGAAGGCTGGAGAGTGTGTTCTCTGGTTTTCCGCTCATTAATCATCTTGGGGATGAGACTCTTTTTGTCTTCAAAAAGATCTGACGACTACAGCCTTAGAATTAGGATTTCGGGTCCCTTCCAGAGGGAGGTTAGAGTCAATTTTATAAGAGACGGTTTGAAGACCATAATTATACCTACGGGAAGATGGATCAAGGAGTTGGAGATTTTCCCCTACGTAATCCTGGACTCTACCCACATGAAAGCATCGTTTGAGAGAACTGAGAGATATAGAGATGCATTCGTGGATAAATATGGGAAGGAACATTTTGAAAGGTACTTCTTAGGTTACGACAAGGTTGCGGTACTTGAACCCAGTTCCGAGGAGACTGCAGACGATTTGGAAGTTCTCGGAACAGTCTTCGATATAGACGTAGACCAATATCTTGCAACTGTTGATTCGAACTGGGTCCAGAGATACATGAGAGAAATGACGTTGAAAGTTTTGAATTCATTCGTAGAAGATGGCAACAAGATTTTGGATCTGGGATGTGGACCAAAATCAGAAGTGCTTGAAATCGCTAAAAAGGTTCGAGTTACTGAGGCGGACATCTCTAATTCCACTCTGAAAAAGTCGATTAGTATCCATCAGGATAATTTAGAATCAGTGGACTGGCTTTTATTAAGGGATGCCCAAGACATTCATGGCCTATATGACGTTGTTTTTTCAAGTTACGGTTATCTGAACATTGCAAAACCCAGCAAACTTGTTGGAATTCTGAATGACAATCTGAAATTGGGAGGTTACTTCATAGGATCATATATGAACAGGTACGGCCTTCTAGATATTTTGCTCAGTCTTTTCAAGGGAAGGATTGAATACATTAGAGAAAGAATGGGTGGAACCCTAACAGTCAATCACAGCAGATTCAACACTCTTTCGTACCCCAGGAAACCATCCTTTCTTGGTAAACTAAATGGCCTGGATAATCTCTACAAAAAGGGTGTCTGCAACATCATACCCCCCTACAACTATCATCGATTGACAGATCCTATCACGAAAACTTCCTCTTTAAGGAGAATAGATGAGCTGGTTGGAACCCTTCCGTTGCTCTATGCCGGAGCAGACTACATAATTTTTGTATTTCAGAAAAACGGTTTCGTGGCAGAATCGCCTTTGGACGATGAATGCAATAAAGGTTATTAACCCTCTTTGTGTGGCATTGTCCAATGAATGAACTGGTCCCCTCAAACAACAAAGATGCACTCTTAGTTGATGACAAGAAGTTGCATGATGCTAGTAATTCCTTTCATCTGAGCAATAAACATCATTATCACTTACCTACCTTATCAGGACCCCAAGTGGATTGCCTGCACAGAAAGTAATGAAACGAATTGAAGTTTATTTCGGCAAGCGCAAACGCATTTTCTATTCATTAGTAATTGCTGCAATAATCCTGTTCGCTTTTGCCTTTTCCCTTTCTATAAATTCGGCTTCGCAGGAGCGGTTACAGATATCCTCACAAGGAGTTTCACTCACTGCATCACCATCCATACTATATCTTCCCAGTTTCCTGGGTTACAATCCTTCGGTACTAGTTAAGATCATGCTCCCAAGTTCCTTAGTAGACATCCCAGTAGTAGTTTACGAGCTGTCTCCAGAAGCTTTGCTTGTTTACAAAAACACATTTCATAATGCATCCTTCTTTTACTTTTATTTCCAGACGCACTATATTCGTGGAGCAGAAATAGAGAGTTACTCTTTAGACATAGCTAATAAAACAATAATATTCTCTCTGGAAGTGAAGAATTCCATATTACCACTCTTGGGAGAATCATCACTAATCCTCTCTTTCGCTTTCTTCATTGTCGGCGTCTATTTCTCCCCTTTCAGGTCAAAATACTGGCCCATTCTCATAATGATAGGATATGTTTTACTCCTTCCTTTCTTCGGACAGAGATACGATATGTTCTTCATGATATCGGGAGGGTTCCATGTCCTCTCGGGAGTGAATCCTTTCACGAGTTCAGCAGTTCTGAACGGTGCATTGAAATGGGCTTACCCACCATACTATCTCTTCTGGTCTCCTGTATCGGACTGGCTTTCAGGCCTTTTCACAAGGACTCCTATTCCCAGTTCTTCCTCTCTGATTTACCCCGGCGTACTGTTCGGTAACATTTACGACGCATGGCAAGCTTTTGTCCCAGCCTCCGTGCCTGTCTACTACGCACTGGCAAAGGTACCCATGCTTGTTTCTGTCGTACTTATATACTATGTCCTTGACAAGAAATTCGGGCTGAATCACAATCTCACAAAAATATGGCTGCTCAGCCCTCTGGTAATAATCGTGGGTGTGGTATGGGGGCAACTTGACGTAATAGCATCCCTTTCCCTCCTTGTTTCAATATACTTCTTTCAGAAAGAACGGACAGATTTGGCTGTACTGTCGGCAACTCTTGGATTCTGGGTTAAGATCTTCCCCGCATTCATGCTACCTTTTGTTCTCATACAAAGTAAGAACAAGGTCAGAGACACGTTGGTGATTGTAGCGGCATCTATTCCTGCGTTGATATTCTATTATCTTTCGGGCAATTTCACAGGGGACATATCTACTCTGTTATATTCCAGGTCCATTCCTACCTTCCACGGAATATTTGACTCTCAGGGGCTGACCTGGCAAACAATAATAAGAGATTTGGGAGTGACACACTTTCCTCCCATTTTCACCTATTCCATCCTCCCCTTTTTGATCATCATCTCCGTGATCTACTACTACAGGAGGGGGAACATCGTAAATTACGTTATTGCAGAATTTCTGTTTTATTTTCTTAGCTACAATTTTGTGAACCCACAATATTTCATAATCCTGGTTCCCCTGTTCCTCCTAAATGATGATGTGAGGAACTATGTTGCATATTCCATATACCCACTAATCTTTATTGCCTTTAGCTACACTTTCCCCTACTGGATAGTGCCCTCCCTCTCCCTGAACTATTTCTCATCCGTAGTTGGTCAGGTGGAGTCTGCCAGAATTTGGATGACTGGTTCGAACGTCTTCATCTTCCCGCTCATAATAATGTTTACCGCATCCCTTGGGGTAACAGGGGCAGAACTAATTTTAGGGCGAAGAATAGTTTTCAGGAAGAAGTCTCCCTCTTTACCATAGCCCATTTCCTGTGATCCTTTCCTGCAGCTAAATCTATTCTCGATGACACCAGCACCATGAACTCTATTATTATCGCTCCCGCCAAATGAACGAATTTTACCCTCTTCTCATGTAGGAAAGAAGAGAATATTTCAAGAAAGAGCCTAGGATTGCTCCTGATGAGAGTGTCCATTACCCTGGGGTCATTGCCATCCTTCATCATCTCTAGATGTCCGAAATTTATCCTTCTCCTCTGCTGGAAGAGGTCGAAGGGATTCGATGGAACTGTGTTGTTCACTTCAATTTCTTCGAGGTAAAGAACCCTCAGGCCAGCTGAAGCCGCCCTGATGCACAGGTACTCATCATCATTTATGACCTCCGGCATTTCCCACAGTAGCGTACCTCTTACGCAGAGGAATTCTCCGCCATGAACATTCATGCCCAATCTGGAAAGGAACGAAAGTTGGAAATCGTGTAATTCCCACATTAGGGAGGCAATATCTCCTGTAAGACTCTTTGACCCCTTGGGCAGGACTCTGGCGGATATTGCTCCGACCCCCTTGTCGAATCTTTCTTCACATTTATCGAATATCGCGGGATCAAATGATATATCCCCTGAGATCAAAAAGACGATATCTCCAGTTATAAGAGGAAGAATTGAGTTCAGTGCTTTCACCTTACCCTTCCTTTCCTCTTCATGGACTTTCACCAAACGCCTGTCACTGATCATCTCTACCTCCATCGGAATGTCATTACCGCCATACAGGAGGATTATCTCCTCAACATTCCCCCTGAGAGCAGCCCTCAAAGATGACAGGAGCAACTCACCATCATTGTAACTAAATATCACTGCTGTTTTCTTCATTTAGGATCGCTCCTCTTAGATACAAGTCATTCAGCTTGTGATATTTATCAGTGTCAAAATAAAATTTATGAAGTGAGAAAATTGTCTTGAATCCTCCTCTGCCATCCTTTCTGTCCCTGTGGTTGGAATATAGAGCCCTTATGTTTATCCAGGATGACACAAACAGAAAGGGAATCAGGTCTAAGAGGCTACCTAAGTGCCGGCCCTCTCTCGTTTTCACTTTCCAGAGGGCGTTATTTCCATCGGTTTCTCCGCTTATGACTGATGACACCTTCAATAATCTGTTGAAATACTCTTCCCCTTTAATTGGAACCACTCTTTTGGAGTCTTTAGCAGCCAGCCCTTCCTTTAATTGGGCAAAGAATGAAAATGCATACGACTCGTCCATGGAAAGAGAAAGGCACAGGTCCCTGAACCCGAATGCCCTTCTGAATAGGAGTATCTCTACAATGGATATCCACAGCTTACCTCTTTTAGATATTAGAAATATATCGATATCGTCTTCTTCTCTCGGCTCATAAGAAACTGACCCACTTATTCCTATAAACATAAAATTGTCCACCTTTATCTTCCCGAAGAACTCCCTGGCTTCCCTTATCTTTCTTTCTCGGGGAGATTCCATTTACAGTGCATTCTCCTTGAACAAACTACGGTACTTTCCCAGCTCTGACAGATATCTGGGCACAAGGAAACCTTCCTTTCCAATCTTTGATTCACCCCAGTATCTCCCACCGAAGAAGTATGGTAACTCTGCTATTTTCTTATCTGTATTACAGGCAATTATAGGAATGAGAACCTTGTATCCCCTGCGATTTCCTAAAGCCCTGAACAGTCTTTCATACGGAATTTTCACCCCATTTCCCACGCCAAAGAATCCTGAAATCGGGTCTCTCACTCTCTTAGTCTGAGGAACGATAATGTGACAAAGGGCTATTGCCATAGAAGTAGCTGCACTTCTGTATGCATTCCTCTTGTCTCCCATGCTCCCCTGAACGAACCTACTCATCACTACTAAGTCCCAGCCCCTGCCAATTGCGGTCACCATCTCTCCTATTTTCTCCGGAGGATGCTGCAGGTCCGAGTCCATGACAATCTTGATGCTGCCTCTAGAGTTCTTCAATCCCTTCAGATTTGAAACCAACAACCCTTCCCTGTGACGATTGACATTTGGGCGTACCACTGGATTATCCCGCTCCACTTTTTCAAGGAGCTCTATGGTACCGTCACTACTGTTATCATCTACCACCACAATCTCGTATTGAATATTGCCCATCGATTTGCCGATCCTTTCAATGAATTTGCCAAGATTCCCACTTTCGTTGAGAGTTGCAGTCACTATGCTGACGTCTGTCTGGGAATCCACAAGTAATGAGTTAAAGTCTACTTAATAATCTTTCTCATTCTAAAATTATGATAGATTTTAGTCATAAACTGAGCAAAGAAAGTCTTATTTCTGCAGAGTTCATCAGTCGACAATGATAACAATTTCAAGGGTCTATGATCAACCAACCCCAGAAATAGGGTACAGAATCCTTGTCGACAGACTTTGGCCCAGAGGACTGTCTAAAGAGGGATTAAAGCTCGATAAGTGGATGAAGGATATAGCGCCATCCAATGAACTAAGAAAGTGGTATTCTCACGACCCTGAGAAATGGGATGAGTTCCGAACAAGATATTCAGAAGAATTGGACAGAAATCCTCTTACGCCTGAACTGCTCAAAATTTGTCGCCAGAAGGATGTCATTTTTTTGTACTCATCAAGGGTTGTAGACATAAACAACGCAGTCGCATTGAAACTGTATGTAGAGAAACATCTCTAATGGCCGGTCTATGTTGCAGGTAAAGATGATCACAAATGAAGCATCCCTTCCCAAAAGGAATTCTGCTGGACCTGGACGACACAATCATCGCATTTGATGCGTTGACAGAAGTATGCTGGGAGAGAACAGCATACGAGTTTTCCGAAACTGTTAGGAACTTTGGGGTAAGTGACCTGAAGGAAACGATCCTGTCTAAGTCCAAATGGTTTTGGTCTGACAAAGAGAGACACAAAGAATGGAGAGGGGATTTACTCAAAAGCAGGAGGCACATTGTTGCTTTGGCATTGGGCGATTACGGGATGCGTGACTTGGAACTGATCAATAGAATTGCAGATAGATATTCTGAACTGAAGGAAGAAATGCTCTATGTTTTTCCGGGAGCAAGAGAAACTCTGATCAAATTAAGAGATTCTGGATTTCCACTCGCCCTTGTGACTAACGGAAGTTCCTTATCCCAGAGACACAAGTTGGATAAATTTGGACTAACGGAACTTTTCGATTACGTTTTTATAGAGGGTGAACAAAAAGTAGGTAAGCCCGATACGGAAATCTATCTTCGGGCCATAAGCGCCTTGAATATATCCCCAGGAGATGCCTGGATGATTGGAGATAACTTGGAGTGGGACATAATCGCACCCCAAATGATCGGTATAAAGGGTGTATGGATCAACCCAAATGAAAAGAAGCAGAATCTGAAGGTAAGACCATTCCTGACAATTTCTCATCTCTCTGAAATTGAACAATTTCTGTTATAGATGATTCGGTTACCATGCTATTTCTCTTGTTACCTCAAGTCTTGGACGAACCAATAAATCTTTGAATCTTCCATGATTTGTATAATTAATTCACGCCACACCCTGGAACTAGGTAGAGGGGCGATTATACCCTTATACCGTTTACATCACTCAGTGCGGAGGGGGAGATTTGAACTCCCGAACCCCTACGGGACCAGACCCTGAATCTGGTGCCTTTGACCATGCTCGACAACCTCCGCTTGATTTTCTGTATTAACAAGACGCTATTAATTTCTTGTTGAATAGACCGTTCGTCAATTTGAGATGCATGACTGTTAGTTCAGGCATATCTCATTAACGGCCAGCCTCAAAAGATATGAACGAGTTGAGACTAGCTTCTTTATGAAATACAAAAGCTTTGGAAAAACCGGAATCAAAGTGTCAGAATTAATCCTCGGTACATGGTATCTCCCTAATCAGGTAGTTGATGGCAAGAGACGAGTGAATAAGCAGGCTTCCATTAAACTCATCAATAGGGCTTACGATTTAGGAATTAACTTTTTCGACACTGCCGACGTGTACAGAGGGGTTTATGAGAGAGATAAAACTAACTTTGACACCGTTGGACTGGCTGAGAAGATTGTTGGCGAAGCCCTGAAGGGATACGATCGAGAGAGTTTTGTTGTCTCGACGAAGGTAGTTGGAAAGACAGGACCTCTAGTCAACGACTCCGGTGCTAACAGGAAACACGTAAGAAATGCCATCTCGAAGAGCCTTGAAAGATTGCAGATGGACTATGTCGATTTCTACATAATCCACGGGCCAGATGATAGTGTTGGTATAGAACAGACTTCAAAAACTATGAACCTGCTAGAGGAAGAGGGATTGATCCTTCATTACGGGATCTCAAACCATTCTGCGCTAGACCTTGTCAAATACTTGAACCTCAGGTATTTCTCTCCCCTCGAACCTCCTGATTTCATTCAGGATAAATACAATCTTCTGGAACGGGAACTGGAAAAGACAAACGTCAAGGTAGCTGAAGACAACTCTCTGGCATCAATGATATACAGCCCTCTGGCACAGGGAGTCCTAGCAGGAAGATATTTCGAGGATGACAGAACCAATTCTAGACTAGATTACGAGAAGTGGTTCTCAAGGACCAAGAAAGAAGGTTATGAAGGTTATGGATTGCACGAAAGGAACAAGACAACATTGAAGAAGTTCAGAGATATTGCAAAATCAAAGGACATAACAATGTCTCAACTTGCTCTATCGTGGCTTTTAAACAAGGGCAAGTATCTCTTCCCAATAATAGGAGCGACTAGAATTGAACAACTGGAAGAGAACGTAAAGAGCACCGAAGTATCCCTTGGTCCAGAAGAGACTGATGAACTATCAAAGATGTTCGAATGCAAATAAGTCGACTTCCCAGCAACTCATTTCATAAGAATATCGGAACTACTGCTTCGATAACTGCGTAATGACTGCGGCAATTTACAGTCTCCACCACCAGAACTAAAAATAAAAATTGCTCATATATCAGCAAGGGTTAGACGACGGATTTTACAGATTTTCGATCGTTAGTAATCGCAGACTTAACGTCTCGCCTTGCGGCTTGACGCTTACATCCCGATCCTATCAAACTTGTCTTTTACAAGAGATCTGATGACGATGCCTCTTTTCAGGGACGGTTTCGAACTTAGATGCTTTCAGTTCTTA
>JAJYUV010000038.1 GCA_021792355.1 Thermoplasmata archaeon
GAAGAAGAGGAAGAGGAGTCTGAAGCCGGGGTAGCTTAGTCGGTGGAGCGCCGGACTCATAGGGATTAAAGCTAAAATTTCCGGAGAAATCCGGAGGCCCTGGGTTCAAATCCCAGCCCCGGCATTCCTGTCAATTCTAAGGCTCTGTACCGTCTCCTAATTTCGTTAACTAAGAGTGTTTGAGAGCTGGGTTTGAAGCTTCTTCAAAGGAGGACTGGCTTGCTCTTAAGCAGTGAATTTGCTCCCGCATAGATCAAGACCACTCCAGCAATCGAGACGAACGGGACAAATATGCCTACGATGAGCAAAATTCCCGCCGTTCTGAATGTGGATTTATTGAAGTGAGTCTCGAGCCTGAAGGGACCGACTATGAGTGCCAGTATTTCCCCGATGAAGCTCAGGATAGATCCCACTATAAGCACTGCAGCAATGCCAAATGCCAATGCGAGAGGTGATGCAAGGAAGATTGCGACCGGTACGAGCGCAATCGAACCTATTACTATGATAATGAGGCCGATAAAGATCATGTTCACGCCGTTATATGGCGATGCAAACTCTCCAGATATTCCTTTGAGAATCCTGTAGCCCCTCCTTAGAAAGACTAATGATGCGAGCATCAGTATTGCGGATGTTATTCCAAGTCCGCCAAGCATCAGTTCGGTTCCAAGGTTGTTATAGGCTGCTGTCGATGCGGTTGATGGAGTGAGAAATGAGGAAAGAAGCTTTGATAATGTCAGCAGGGCGAAAATCCCTACGACCGCATCAATTGCGAAGCCAAAGATTGAGAGCAGGGAGAATGTTCTGATGTTCTTCAGTGCATCGATTTCTGATTGCGCATTAACTACAGAATCCTGCACTACATTCTGGACCATATGATTATATATTGTAATCCGTATTAGTTCTTTCCAATCTAGCGGCGTTGTGGGTACGACAAAGTCCTATTTTGCAAATAAATACTGCGCGAAATGATTCAAATCTTGACACAATTTTAAACGCGTCTTCTTTGGCATGGGATAGGGGATCAGTGATTGGTATCTTTCCTGACCTTAGTCCATCTTGTAAAATCCTTGCCCAGCAGTGAATCGATCCTAGCGGAAGTATTTGAAACAATTTCAATCGTAACTGCACCAAAGAGAGTGAGAATGCTCCACTTCCTTTCCTTCAGGAATGTTAGGAATATACTCAGAAAGAGGGACGTGTCACTAAACACAGGTGTGTCCATTATCTTGGGATCCCAACCTATTTTTTTTTAACTCAATGTGTCCAAAATTTACTCTCCTTCTTTGCTGGAAGAGATTCATTGGATTGGAAGGTACCAGATTGTGTACTTCTCCATCTTTCAGATAATTGACCGAAAGTCCGTTGACTTCTGCCCTGAGACACAGGAATGCGTCCTCGTTTATCAGCTCCGGGACATCCCTATCTCCGTTCAGCGTCAAACTTACTATATTGATGAAGCTGGTAGGTTCCACTGCAAATTCAGTTGCAGAGGATCAGGAAATAGCCCTCATATGATGGTATTCTAAGATCTCCTTCCTCTGCCTCTCATGACCAGGATAGCTCCAAAAATGGCCACAACCACGACTATAACCAAGATTATTATCAGCAGGTAGCTTGCAGATGAGTGTGTTGATATAATGGCCGATACCGAAGCCCCTCCTATGGCGATCGATCCCTTAAGGTTAGTTCCTGCATAACCTGACGGAAGACGGACAGCATAGGAATAAGACCCGTTGGGTTCATTGAATGTGATCGAATCTGCCGATGAAGAAAGAGTCTCATTGACGCTCTGACCACTGAATGTCGTCCCTCTCAGCGATATTGACCAGGTTGTGCCGTTGGGTATCCCATGCTCAATGAATGATAGAGAATACGCAACTACGAACCAGTTTGTTTGAATATCTAGGGAACTTCCATTGACAGTGATATTCCCTGAATAGAACCGCACTCCGTAACCTGATATGGCATTTATCTTGTAACTGTAGGAACCGTTCGATTCGTTGAATGTTATTCCACTTGATGTTGAATTTATTGTTCTTCCATTAAGAGTTATGGACCAGGGAGTCTCAGGAGGTAGACCAGTCTCCACAAACGCAACAGCGTAGAGCTTCACAGCAAAATTTACAGAGACTGTCTGATTCGAGCCATCAACCGTGAATGAGCCCTTGATTATCACTGAAGATTGGTTGGATGTAAATGCTGAATAGTCATATGAACCGTTGACAAGTTGGAGTCTAATGGAAGAGTTGACAGAGTGCAGAGTTTCATTTCCAATTTTCACGGACCACTCAGTTCCGTTAGGAATACCTTGCGATATCAAGCTTACGTCATAAACCTTCTCGAGAGTGACAGTCAGATACGTAGTGCTGTGATCTGGAATCGAAACGGTTTCAGTCCTGTTCTCATATCCTGGAGCACTTACTGTAACGTTATAAGTTCCAGAGAAGCCATGAATTGTGACATCCTTGCCTATATAAGTGAGGTTTCCCATCTTGAACGTTGACTCCGTATTTGCAAGTATTGTAATTGCACCAGTGGGTCTTAGATTTACGAGTCCGAAGTAAGATGAAAGCACCGAATACTCCCCAACGGTTCTTGAGTTGAAGGTGGTATAATAGAGGTTATTACCTTCCAGCGTCGCACTATCAACGATCGATCCATTGGGAATGTCTGGAATGTCAATTTTCGTCACTGAGGAAGTACTAGCGTTGTAGACGTAAATCACCTGTGGACCAAAGCACTGACCCGATATTATGAAGTTGCCTCCATAATACTGTACTGAGTCTGGATAGATTCCGGGGAAAAGGTCTGTTATATCTGCTATGCCAGATGAAGTTAAAACCATAACACCAGCCTGCTGATAGTCGTTGGAGCCTATCATCACTGTTTCGTTTCTGCTGGAAGCTATGCGTGCATTTGAGGGAGAAAAGCTGCTGGTGAATTCCAGCGAGAAACCCGATGGAAGAAGATCTGTCAAATCTCTAAAGGTATCATTCGATAGATAGAACTCCCCTAAGTAAATTCCGTCGGATATTATTACTGCGTTCAGTACATAATCATAGCTCGCTGAGTAAGGATTGGATTGTCCTACTGAATAGCTGAAATAAGCGGGGAGAAAATAGGATAGCTGAACAATGTTTCCCTCGTATATCGTGCCAAAGAATGTTTCATTTACGGTCCCTCCTATCAATCCTTCGGTCGTGCCATTTATGGGGAAGACGTCAGTTATCTTCGCACCTACTCCATTCCATTGGCGCGGAAGTTTAAAAATTTCCTGGGTTTTTTGGGTCATATTGTAATAAATTACTCCCGGCTCCGTATCATTTAGTGATCCCCCAAATATGAAACCGTCCTGGTAGGGGGAAACAGAAAAAGTTTGCCCGGAAGGAAATAGACTACCTATGTCGTTCGTGACGAGGGTTGATGCGTTCATCAGGTAAGAGTCACCGCCTCCGGAGAACGTAAAATACCCTTGATTATACGCGACCTCAGTATCCCAGAACATGTTCTTGAATTCCGAGGTTATGTTTCTCGCTCTCTCCGAAATCACCTGCGTGAAATTGTTGAATACGGTCACCGGACCGAACGAAACAACTATGGTCATATTAGAGAATTGGGGATATGAAATTGAGAAGTCTGTGTAGCCTGGATAAAACTGGATCCTGTACACACCAGGTTTAAGTTCTATCTGGGCAGGACTTCCCTTGAGGTTATATGGTAGACCGTTCAGTGTAATCTCCCACGGCTCATCTTGGAGCAGACCCGTTGCAACCACTTTCATCGGTACGTAGATAGGACTGAAATTTAGGAAGTACGTTGAAGAATAGTTCATTCTTATTGAGTATGTGATCGTAGAGCCGTTTATGATTCCTTGTACGTACTCCTTTCCGGGAGTCAGATAGATTTCATTGTAGCCTTTCCCGTGAAACGTCTCGTTGTTAACGGATATGCTTGAGTTGGATGGGAGGTAGAAGATTAGGATTGGGTCGGTTTTGTAGAACGACTCATTGAACAGCTGGTCGTCGTACATTACCCCATCTCCCCACGTGCTTATGTAGACTGTGTGATTTACGTAGGAAAGGGACGTGACAGAAGCCTCGCTATTCAAATCGAATGATTTATTTTCCCACGACTGCCCAAGGTTGTACGAAACGTAGATCCCACTTCCGCTCATGAATATAAGAGGCGCGGATGAGGAGACATTGACAAAGCATATGGAACCAGGTGCGGGGAGGATGTAGGGGGATGAGATATTTGCGAAGAAGAAGTATCTGCCACCGTCCTCACTCAGGTATGCTGAAGTATATAAAAGATCAGTAGTCCCAGCGAGTATGGATGAATTAAAGGGATCAGCTGAAAGACTCACCAGCCCATCGTATCCGGTAAACTGATGGTTTATCAGGATCCAAGTTGCGCCATTGTCATAGGAGGCGTAGAGACCTGATGAGTTTGAGATGTATAACGTGTTGTTGACCGAGACTGTCATTGCTAGTCCTGATGACGGGGAATTCGGGATTGGGTTAAAAGATAGGCCGGAGTCGTTGCTACGGAATATTGCACTCTTACCCGCAATGAAGATCTCTCCCTGATATTTTTCATCGAAGACTATCGTAGACTCAGTACCACCGTGTGAAAATGCAACGTACCTCGAGAGGGGTGGCTTCTGTATACCACCGGTACCACTCCAGTTTCCACTCGGTACGAAAAACGTACTACCTCCATCGTGCGAAACTTCAAATTCCAGTGCAATGAAAATGACAATGGAGCTGTTGTAAGGATCGGTGGCAGAAACGCCATCTTCTCCCGACAAATCCTTTGACATGAACCAGCTCTTTCCTGAATCATTAGAGTCTATGGAGCTGTAATCGGCAACATTTGTAATTATGTTTCCTCCTGAGATTGCCATGTCAGAGATGAGGTTGGTGCTCCTGTTATCTAGAGACCGCCAGCTTGAGCAGTTATCTGTGGAAATGAACAGGCCCTGGTCTGCCCCTACGTAAGTTGTATTCTCCTGATATGGGTCAGAATAGATGAACCTCACGTCAAAGTTTGGTCCCGGAATCATGCGCGTAAAATTTTTACCATCGTTTACCGACACGTAGAAGTACTCGTCACCTGCGAGATAGATGACGTTCTTATAAAATTCGTTGTAGGCGATGTACTGGGGGGCGTAGCCGATGCCAGGTTTGAACTGGGAACCTATACCAATGCTCGTGAGGTTTACCAGGTTCCATTCCAGTCCAGAGTCAAACGACTGGTAGAGGCTATCGTAGCCGTAACCTGAGAAGCACAGCAGCCATAGGTGCGACGGATTAGCAGGGTCTTGAACTATCTGCTGATAATAGACTTGATAGTAACCGGGGACCGTGGATAGAACAGTGAAGTTTTTTCCGGAATCGTTTGAGAACAAGATGTAATCAGTCCCGCTGCCTGTATAGGTGTTTCCGCCTGAGACGCCAGCATAAATAGTCTTGCCACCGTTCTCCACAAAAACCGATTCCAGTATTCCTGTTGGAAAATTCATCCCTGTCTCTGCGATAGACGTCCAGGTTGTTCCGAAGTTGCTGGAAACTAGTAGATGATCGAATGTGGCTGCATAAAGGGTACCATTCTCATATTCTAGGTTAAGTCCCCCCTGCTGGTAGGTTTCCTGCCAGCTGAGACCTCCGTCTATCGTTTTGTATATCGCGCCAGAATGCCACCAGTTCAGTCCCTGGGTTATGATTACGACTTCGTTTGGATTGTAGGGGCTGACCTCAATTCCCTCAACTGATAGGAAACTGAGGCCGTTGTTGATGCTGACCCACGTCCTGCCAGAGTTGTTGGATCTGTATATTCCTCCGAATCCATACTGCCCTTTTATTCCGGATCCAGCATAAAGGATGCTGGGGAAGTAAGGACTAAAACCAAAACAAGTCACCTCTCCAGATCCATTTTCAACAGGAGAGCCTCCAACCTGAAAAGTGAGGTTCATAGGGCCTATTGTGGTCCAGCCAGACGAAACGTACACTGAAGAAACAGCGCTGTCAATGATTGTCTGATTCTCCGCTACGGTGCTTGCTAGCGATACGTTAGTTGTGAACTGTTCCAGAACCAATGGTTGGAGAACAATGGTGTAAAGAGTTGTATTGCCGGAAAAGGAGTAGAAAACTCCTGTTCCGTTCACTTCGACTAATCCCGGTATAATCACGGAAGCCGTGAAATTCACGTACTGCGATGATACATCCCTCCGAACACCTATGAATCTGAGTAGGTCAGGGTTGAATGCAAAGTTCTGCGTTATGTTATAAAACGTATATCCATTTTTTAGAAAAACGGGAATTGAAACATATGAGTTATAGGAGCCGCTGAAATTTCCAAGTGTGAAAGCCTGAGAAGAAGTGGGAACTAGTGGGGCATAATCTCCGCCCTGCCTGATTTGGCCATTGTTGTTATATGGTAGGTCGGTTTGACCAATCCCCTTGTTTTCGGATCCATAATAGTTGGACCAGTAATTCCCTCCCAGTTCATTCCCCCCTACAATATTCATTCCGCTCTGAGCGGAGACGTTCCACAAATCAGGGGAATTGGAAACAGCATTGTTGGAGTTATTGAAGTAATTGTTGTAAGTCTGCAGGCCGATGGAATTTTCGATGTCCAGACCTAAATTGTTGTTGTATATGTAGTTAGATGTTATCCTGTTAAATGGTGCGCCCCAGTCATATATGCCAGTGTCGGAATTGAAGATGTTGTTGTCCGATACGGTGATGTTGTTGCTCCCAAAATACAGCAATAATGAGAGGTTATTATCGTACAGGGAATTGTCTCTAATTGTAGTATTCACAACCGATTGGTTGATGTCTCCGAACACGATACCTTGGTTGGTTCTATAAACTTGATTGTCAACGACCGAGCTATTGTCCGTCCAGGTCAAAACTATTCCCTGGGACGAGTTAAAAAGTCTGTTGTCTGAAACCGTGTCGTTTATTGCAGGCTGTAAAAATCCCGTAACAAGTATGCTCTGATGGGTGCATCCAGTTACGGTGTTGTTGAACACAGTGGAGTTACTGGAATTCCACAGCCATATGTTTGTGCCGTTTGACTGATATCCGAAATTATTTTCAATATACACCTCTGAAGAGTTAATTGCTTGAATGTTGTTGTGGTGATCGTAGAAGAGTTTGTTACCCTGAAACACTATGTCTTTGGAGTTATAGGAGAAAAGTCCGTCTATTACGGTGTAATTTACGATGCTGTCTGTAACGCTTATATGGCTCGAATAATCTACATCTATCCCGCCCTGTGCCATGTTCTCAATTGAAATATTTTCTAAATTAAGGTACTTGGAGTCGAAAACATTAATTCCAATGAGGTTGACATCTGGCTCGTAAACTTGTGTATCATTTACAAAGTAGGTTGGAGGATAGGAAGGTGCAAATACCCTGACACTCTTTATGGTTCCATTCGAGACGTTGTAGATGTAAATTCCTGTGGATGGCCCTGAGTTGAGCGACGAGTTCAGTTCTATGGTGACATTGGAAATCACGAAATAAACATTGGTTGACTGAATATCTATGCCATTTCCCGAACTTAGTCCTGAGAGATTTATAGTCAGATCCGAAATGACATAAGGGTTTTCCCTACTCCCATTCCCAGACGAAACATATTTAGAGGTGGCAAATCCGTTGTCACCCATAATAGAGATCGTTGTATCTAAATTGATCGAGTCATATCTGATTTCTTTGCCGTTGTGATTACTTTCGGCCGGTTGAAATGAAAAGAATGCGCTAGTCAGGAGAATAATTATAACTGTTATGACCAAAGCCTTATCCATATATTAAATTATAAATTGTGAATATATAAACATTCCAGTTTCTTAGCTCTTGAGAGGGACTAAAGATCGTGCCATCCTTCAGGTCAGTCTTATTCAACCTGTCAAAGGAGAGGGATGATTATTTTATACTCGCAAATCAGTACAACAAACATCTCAAAAATGGCAGACCTGCTAGCAAGAGATCTCATTTGGACTGAAACTTAAGAAGACATATCACAACACTGCCTTATCTCAATTCTCGTGTCTATCTGATGGACTGATGGAGCTAAGAATAGCAGTACCCCCATAGAGTAGAGCTGAAGGTTCAAGTTTAGAATATATCAGCTCCACTATGTAGTCTTGCAATGAAGCTACCTTGAGCCTTTCTCCAGAAATCAGGTTTCCAATTGGTTCCATATCGATAAGTAATAATTATAGTAAAATATAACTTTCACTTATTAAGAAGATTTCATCTGAATTTAAGGATGGAATGGACAGTTGAAGGATTCTTCGTTCAAACCTGAAAGACGCAGAAGCGAATTAGGAGGTCTTAATGAGGTGGATTCACATTTTATAGAACCCTGACTCATGGATTAATCTAGCCTTGAGAGACGGTTTCTCTCTTCACCTGCACCCATTTCCTGTGATCCTTTCCAAAGAGAGAATCCATTCTTGCTGACAGGTTTGCGAGGATCTCTATAAAAATCGCTCCGGGGAGAGAAATAAGGCTCCACTTTTTTCTCTTCAGGAATGTCACGAATATTTCCAAGAAGAGAGAGGTCTGTTTGAACAGAAGAGTGTCCATTATCCTAGGGTTCCATCCCATTTCCATCATTTCAAGATGTCCGAAATTTACCCTCCTTCTCTGCTGGAACAGATCGAACAGATTTGAGGGTACGAAATTGTGCACTTCTCCCTCTTCCAGATAGTTGACTGAAAGTCCCTTGTTCGCTGCACTGATACAGAGGAATGCGTCTTCGTTTATTACCTCCGGAACGTTATGAAGTAATCCCTTCCTCACGCAGATGAACTCTCCACCATGGACGTTGCTATTCTTCTTTG
>JAJYUV010000039.1 GCA_021792355.1 Thermoplasmata archaeon
TAATGGCAAACAAGCTGAGATACCAGGTTCAGGAAGCTGTGATGAAGATATACGCATATTTCCTTATGAGAAAGAACACCGTGGTGAACTGACTTGGTAGTTACATTCAATTACTTAACACGCTACCCTATTTTGCAAGATTTATATAGAAGAACGAATTACCGTTTTAGGGTGAAATTTGGATGTTATCAGGACAAATCCCTATCCTTGTTTTGAAAGAAGGTTCGACAAGAGAAACTGGAAAAGATGCACAAAGAAATAATATTGAGGCCGCTAAGGCCATTGCGGACACAGTTAAATCTGCCCTTGGCCCAAAAGGCATGGACAAGATGCTTGTAGATTCACTGGGGGATATTACTATATCAAATGATGGCGCAACCATCATGAAACAGATGGATGTAGATCATCCAACTGCTAAAATGATTATTGAAATAGCCAAGGGCCAGGATCAAGAAGTGGGTGACGGAACAACTACTGCAGTTGTCATAGCAGGAGAATTATTGAAACAAGCGGAGCTCCTACTAGATCAGAATGTCCATCCCACAGTCATTGCCAATGGCTACAAGCTTGCTTCCAACAAAACAAGCGAAATACTTGCTAGCATATCTGAGAAGAAGGTAAATGATGAAGTACTCAAGAATGTCGCACTTACCGCGATGACAGGTAAGAATGTTGGAGGAGTCACTGATTTCCTAGCCAAAATGGCTATGAAAGCAGTTAAGAGCATCGTAGAAGAGAGAGACGGAAGGAAGATCGTGGACGTAGACAACATCCTCATCCAGAAGAAGTTCGGAGGAGGCATCACTGACTCTGAACTCATAGAAGGAGTCGTGATAGACAAGGAGAAGGTACATCCAAGAATGCCAAACGAAGTCAAGAATTCAAAAATAGCGCTAATTGACTCTGGACTAGAGATAAAGAAAACTGAGATTGATGCCAAGGTCCAGATAACCGATCCTACCAAGATCCAAGCATTCCTCGATCAAGAAGAGGAGACGCTAAAGGCGATGGTTGATAAAGTCAAGAAATCAGGGGCAAACGTCCTAATGAGCCAGAAGGGAATCGACGATCTTGCTCAGCATTTCCTTGCAAAAGAAGGAATATATTCCGTTAGGAGGGTCAAAAAGAGCGACATGGAAAAGATCGCCAAAGCCACTGGGGCAAAGATAATAACAAATCTGGATGATCTGACCCCCAAGGATCTGGGAAATGCAGAGAAGACTGAGGAAAGAAAGATCGGAGATGACAGACTTACCTTTATAACAGGATGCAAGTATCCGAAAGCGGTTTCAATCCTGATTAGGGGAGGAACACAACATACGATAGATGAAGTAGAGAGAGCTCTCCACGACGCCCTGAAAGTAGTGGGGGTAGCAATCGAGGACCAGTCATTCGTTACGGGTGGAGGAGCAATTGAAGCGGAGCTCGCATACCAGCTAAAGAAATATGCGCCTACCGTAGGTGGAAGAGAACAGCTTGCAATAGAAACTTTTGCAAATGCTCTGGAGATAATCCCTAGGACTCTGGCTGAGAACGCTGGAATGGATCCAATAGATTCACTGCTTAAGCTGAGATCTGAACATCAAACCGGGAACAAGAATGCTGGAATTGACGCAATGGAAGGTGTCGTCGCTGACCTATTCAAGAAGAACGTAGTCGAGCCAGTCAGAGTGAAATCTCACGCGATAGAAAGCGCGACTGAAGTAGCGACGATGATATTGAGAATCGATGATGTAATTTCTTCCAAGAAGTCCAAGAGCGAGGGCCCACCTGGAGGAGGCATGCCTCCAGGAGGCATGGGTGGCATGGAAGGAATGGGCGGAATGCCTCCGATGTAAGTGGGGATTCCGTTGGAATTAATTTTAGGAGAAGAAAAGCAGGAGATAGAGAAGCGAGACTTCGACCTAATCATAATTGGAGCTGGAGCCGCAGGTCTTTCTGCCGCCGTGTATGCCAGTAGGGCAGGACTGTCCAATATTGTCATAGACGGTTCTACCGCAGGAGGATTAACTCTGGAAGCTCCGCTCGTAGAAAACTATCTAGGATTTACGGAAATACCTGGTACAGACCTTGCAAAGGAATTTCTTGAGCATGCAAGAAACTACACGAAGATAATAGACAACAACCGAGTGATTTCAATAAAGAAAGAAAATGGATACATACTTCAGACTGAGAAGGGTGAATTCCGCTCAAAGGCAATTCTCTTCGCAACTGGAACAAAACACAAACACCTTGGAATCCCGGGAGAAAAGGAATACTATGGGAAGGGTGTGAGCTACTGTAGTACCTGTGATGGGTGGCTATTCAAGAACAAGAAGGTTCTGGTGATAGGAGGGGGTAATTCCGGAGCTATCGCCGCAATTTCGATGAAGAACATCGTTACCCAAGTAAAAATTTTTGAGTTTATGCCCAAGTACATGTGCGAAGACGCATATGTTAAACAGATAAACTCAATGGGTATAGAATACAAGAGGAACGTCCAGGTGACAGAGATAAAGGGAGAAGGAAAGCTTGTCAAGACGGTGAAATTCAAGGACAGAGCTACGGGGAAAGAATTTGAGGAGGAATTCGACGGGATATTCATTTATGTGGGGCTTGCTCCACAGTCCGAACTCGCAAAATCTATCGGAGTTGAACTGACGGAAAGAGGATACATCAAAACTGATAGAAGTTGCAGAACCAATGTCGAGAGGGTGTATGCTGCTGGAGATGTGGCTGGGTCCTTCGCACAAATAGTCGTAGCTGCATCAGACGGAGCCATAGCGGCAGATTCTTGTTACAGAGACTTATACCTTAAATAATGCTAGTTGAGAATGTAAACATAGCATCTCCCTTCAACAAGAAGTTTGTAACTGGATCGGACTTCGACGGACTAGAAATTCACGAACATCAAGATATAAAGATTTTGAATGGTAAAATTGAAAGCATCACTCCTACCTCGGATCCCCGGGGAGAGAACAGGTGGGTCATTCCGGGATTCTGTGATCCTCATACTCATCTAATTTTCAGCGGCACGAGAGAGGATGAAATAGACCTGAGGAAGACATTAGGTTATCGAGAGGTTCTGAAGAGGGGTGGGGGGATATACAGGACAGTCAGAACCACCACAGAATGTGACGAAAAGACGCTCTATAATGAATCAAGAGAGCGAATCGTAAGTATGATGCATCACGGCACGGCCATCTTTGAGAGCAAGACAGGATATGGTATAAGTGCTGAAGTCGAAGAGAAGATGCTCAACGTGATGGAAAGAATTGAAAGAGATTTAAAGGTGCGGATCAAGAAAACACTACTAGCTCACGTTATCCCTAAAGACAGCAGTGAAAAAAAGTATCTCAAAGAGTTTGAGGATATGATCGAGGAATTCAAGCGACGTATAGATTATGTAGACGTATTTGTCGACGAAGGAGCATTCTCTCCTTCTTTCGCAAAGGAAGCCATTCAATATGCCAATTCCATTGGAATCTCTGGAAGAGTCCATCTTAATGAACTGAAAAATCTCGGGGGAGTTGGAATTTTGAGTGAACTTGACATAGTTTCATATGATCACATGCTGGAGACTAAAGAGGATGAGTTGGAGAAGATAGGAGGAACCATAACTGTCCTGCCTTTCACAGCCATCAACTTGAGGAAGAGGGGTTCAATCTTCTCCTCAATGAAAAAGAAAGAGAAGATCCTGGCGGTCGGTTCTGACCTCTCACCAAACACCTATGTCACATCGTTTCCACTGGTGATATCCTTGGCTCGTCAACTCTTTCCATTCACTCTTGAGAACCTCGTAAATATGAGTACACTTAACTCCTGCTACTCCCTATCACTTTCCGACGTAGCGGGATCAGTACACGTAGGAAAGGAGGCAAACCTGATCATACTTAAGGAAGGGTTCAGTAGAATGGGATACAAATTCGGGGAAAATCCGATACAAAGAGTCATCATTAACGGTAAAGTATTACAAGCTGAATAGGAATTGATTTAAGGAACTAAAAAATCAGGTAACATGAGCCAGCTTCCCTTCTTCACTTTAAACGATTTTGACCTAGTAGGAAAGTCTGTTCTCCTGAGGGTCGACATAAACTCACCTATTGACCCCAAAACTGGAAACATACTTGACGATGCTAGGTTTAGAGCTCATCAAGAGACGATTGAAACGTTGTCTAAGTCTAAAGTCGTAATCCTAGCTCACCAGAGCAGACCGGGAAAGAATGATTTTGTCAGCCTGAAAGCGCATGCGTCACACCTCTCAAATATGCTCAAGCGTCGGGTAAAGTTTCTGAGTGGCGTTTTTGACGAGGATACCCTGGAAGAAATCGATGCGGCAGAAAATGGAGACATACTCATGCTGGAAAACACCAGGTTCTTTTCAGAAGAAGTTGTCCTTGCTGAGGAAAAACTGGAAGTGATGGAGAAGACACACATCGTAAAGAATCTTTCCCGTCACGCAGACTTCTTCGTCAATGATGCGTTTGCAGCAGCACACAGGAGCAACGTCACCCTTGTTGGTTTCAGCGAGATGATGCCAAACATAGCGGGCAAACTGATGGAAAACGAGATAATGGGAATAGAGAGATTCTTTTCAGTCAACGGAAAGATGAGAGTGGGCATTTTTGGTGGAGCTAAAGCGGACGATTCTATCAAGATCATAGACAAGATGCTTAAGGAAAACAAACTAGATAAGGTCCTAACGGGAGGCCTGGTGGGCCACATATTCATCATCGCTGGGGGAATGGATATGGGAAAGAGGAATGAGGAGATAATCAGGAAGGAAGTCGGGAATTATGATAAAGTACTAAAAGAGGCAGGTAAATTGCTCCAAGAATATAGCGAACTGATCTTGACACCGACAGACTTCCTTGGAAATGAGGATGGAAAAGTGAAACATTACAAGCTGGATGACTTCAGAAGGGATATTCCTGCGATGGATATTGGGGTAGATACGATTGCAGAATATGCCTCGCTGATCAAGAAGTCCGATGCAGTAATGCTCAATGGCCCTATGGGCGTTTTCGAACTTGAAGACTACTCTGCGGGAACTGAGGAGATATTCTCTGCGGTCGCAAAATCATCTGGGTACAAGGTTGCGGGTGGCGGGCACACATTAGCCGCACTGGAAAGGATGGGGATCAATGGAAATGAGATAGATCACATCTCTACTGGAGGAGGCGCCCTCATAAGCTATCTAGCAGGAGAACCAATGCCGGGGATAGAGTCGCTAATAACATCAAAGAAAAAGTTTGGAGGAGTGTAAATGTCGCAAGATGCAAAAATAGATCAGATTGTTTACAGCATGGAAGTCATCAGACAACAGCTGGAGGAAATAGAAGGACAGATCCAGTCCCTTGCCCTTATACTTCAGGATCTGGCTACAAGCACGGAATTTCTGAAGAACATGAAAGAGGTGGAGGGAGATTCCTTGATACCAATAGGAAGGGGACTGTACATTGAAGGAGAAGTCAAGAACAAGGAAAGGGTCGTCGTGAGCATCGGATCAAATGCATACAAGAAAGCAACGATAGAGGATGCCCTGAATATTCTCGAAGAGAGAAAGAACGATGCGGCGAAGGCTCTTGAGAGTAGCCGCAATTCCGAGAACGATCTTCAGCAGAGGTACGCACAACTAGAAGATTATTTAAACAGAATTTCCAGAAAGTGAATTAATGTTTGAAAAACTGAAGGAAAAACTTGGACTATCCAGGAATGAGGATTCTCATTCGAATGACGAAAAGGGTCCTGGAACATCAATAAACGTTGGCGTTCAATCAAAGAACTTCGATGAGATTGCTTCGAACCTCAAGATATCGTTGATTGAGGCTGACGTTGCGCTACCTGTGGCAGATAAAATATCAAACGTCCTTCTAAAAAAATTAGATGACAGAAGTATAAGATTGAAAGGGGATAGAAGCGCAGTCTTCAAGGAAGCAGTTCGCGCGACGATAAAGGAAATCGCTACGGTGGGTCCACTCGATTTGGTTGACTTGGCCAGAAAGAAGTCCCCATTCGTCGTCATGTTCGTTGGTATGAACGGAACTGGGAAGACTACATCAATAGCCAAGCTTGCTGAAATGTTCAAGGAGAAGGGATTCTATGTTGTGATAGCTGCTTCGGATACCTTCAGGGCAGGGGCGATCGAGCAAATAGCCCTCCACGGAGAGAAAATTGGAGTGAAAGTAGTTAAACATCAGGCAGGTGGTGACCCGGCTGCGGTGTCATTTGATGCCGTAAAACACGCATCAAAGATCGAGAAATCAGTCGTATTGATTGATACCGCAGGAAGAATGCAAAACAACAAGAATCTCCTCGAAGAGATGAAAAAGATAAAGAGAATTTCAAATCCAGATATGATTATACTGACACTCGATGCACTTTCGGGAACAGATACCCTCAACCAGGCGAAGCTCTTCGACGAAGCTGTGGGAATTAATGGCTACATCGTGACAAAGATAGATGCTGACGCAAAGGGTGGAGGAGTAATCTCACTCCTTTCAGAGACAAAGAAACCAATCCTGTATATTGGAACCGGACAAACGTACTCGGATTTTCTTCCGTTCAGCCTCGACTGGTATCTCAATAGGCTGCTGAACTAGATAGATTTCAGTCTTTCCTTTATCTCGTCTGGTGATAGCTCTGTCGTTATCAGGGGTATCCCCTCAACTTCTGCCAATCTTATTGCCAGTGGATCGATTCTTTTGGGTTTGATGTAAACAACGACAGCTGGCTTTATCGGGTGGACTCTGACTGCGATCATTGGAGACCTCCCAAATTCAACATTGGTAAAGAACAGGGCCCTTTCTGAGGTCCATCCGTACACCCTGAAATAGTCGAACGAAGTCAGTTTGAGGATCGCGTTGAGGGAGTCAAGGACCGTATACCCCCTGATACTCCTCTTTATGTTTAGTCCACTCACCTCCTTACCTTCGATCATCTTGACGAATTTTTGTAGATCTACATCATAGAAAAATTCCTTTATGTCAAGAATCACGTCCTTCTCAGTTCCAAGTGAATATTTCAGTAGTACGGGATTTCCTCTCTCACCATCTATTTCAGCAAGGGAACTTACCAGGTTCTTCAAGAACTGCGCACCAGGTGATTTTCTTCGACCAGTCTCGTAATCACTGATTACGGATGTATTGATTCTCATTCTCTTGGAGAGTTCTTTCTGGGTGACGTTAAACTCCTCCCTCCATTTCTTAATGGTCTTTCCTGGATCACTTGACATAACTATTTCTCCGGAAACGTTAAAAATCAGTGCTTCAGAAGAGGGAAATTTGTTGCTCTTCACATATAGGAATTGAGTAAATGTTTTTAAAGCCTTTGAAATCCCATCGAAGGGCTTGTGGGGTAGCCTGGTATCCTTTCGGCTTCGGGAGTCGAAGACTCCGGTCCAAATCCGGACAAGCCCATAAAAATAAGAGATTGATACTCTACAGTCCCATTACTACTTTCCTTTTAAATAATAGTAAATAATCATAAAAGCAGATAAAATTGATGGAAGTAGAGGTAAAATTTAAGTCTCCTGTTGAGTGGATCACAAATATGGCGAAAACCCATTCTGCGGAAATAAAGATCAGAGACATTAGAGCTAGTCTCGAAGGAGTCAAGGATTTGGTAGAGATATTTTCCCCAGAAGGGAAAGTAGAGGCTCTCTCAATAAAGTTACACGAAAAGAATAGTTCGAAAGAAGAAGATCTTTCCATAACCGATGATTACCACGCTACAGCCATAATAGACGCAACGGAGTGTTCAATCTGCAATTCAATTCGTAACTGGGACTTATTCCTGACCGCGGCAAATTCTGATAAAGATGGAAACATGACGATGCAATGGCTTGTCCCTGACGAGAGCACGGTTTCTGCCTTCCTTCAGCGCCTCGAAAAAGACGGAATAAAATTCGAGTTGCTCAAGAAAAGAAATTTAAGCAAGAAGAGGGACATAACCGCAAGACAAGAATTTGTCATCAAGACTGCTCTAGAGCTCGGCTTCTTCGAGTATCCTAAGAAGATAAATCTTGAGGGTCTGTCGAAGAGACTAAACGTCTCTTATGTCACTCTGGCAGAAATCCTTCGGAGAGCGGAGAAGAATATAATATCATCATATTTCAAAAGGAAAGAAAATTGATTCATTAAGGAAGGGGCGAGAGAAGTCACATTAGCTCGTTGCCATTTATCTTGGAACCCGCTGTATCTGCTGGTGAAATCTTATGTTTTCACCTGCCGCTTTGGCTGCCGGATAGAGGAATTCCTCTTCTAAATCGATGTGGTGAAGAAGTTTATTGCAGGTGTTCGACAACTTTTTATTTCCTTCTATCTGCAGTAGGCTCTGAACCTCACGGATTAGTCTCTGGATAAGCCTGTGCTCTTCGACCATAGATTCGTAACTGTCGTCGAACCTTTTCGCCGCGTCAAGGTATGCTACTTCTGCTAATTGGTACTTACTCTCTGTTCTCCCCTTGTTGTAATTTAGGAGCGGTACTATCGTATAATTCTCTTTCTCAAGGTGATTCTTGAAGTTGGATAGTATTTCCTCAAATTTTTTCGCAGACCTATTTTTTTCGAGAGTTGCTTGTCTCAACTGATCAAGGATTTCTTCGTGCTCTACATCTAGCATGTCACTGTGATTGCTCATGAGTAACGAATGATTGGTTGTTAATTGTCATTGACCCAAAATTTTAAGGGATATCTGTGGATAGATTTTTGAACTTCTGTAAATGGTTGTCCCTATTATTTTTGGGATTAGTGATATTCCTCTCCAAGTGATTTCTAAGCTGATGCCAGCAATTGAAGAAATAGAAAAACCTAACTGCGACGAAGTCGGGTTAAACGTATCA
>JAJYUV010000040.1 GCA_021792355.1 Thermoplasmata archaeon
CTTTCGTCAGTTTCAGATTTAAAAGAGTTTGAAAACTATCTCTAGAAGCTGAGAGCCATTATATCTAACCCGTCTTCTCCACTCTACTGTAATAGCTAATTAGTCCCAGGCGCACCTAGCTATTTCTAGTATTTCCACATTTACTTTATGCATATTAAGGGCTATATCTTATACCTAAAGACAAATTCCTGAAGTATTCGCTTAATTATTTAATAGAACCTTTTTAGGGTTTATCACACCGTGCTTCACCATCTCGGAAAATACAGCTCCTAGAAATTACTATAACCCCGGGCAGATTCGCTTAAATATCTAAGCGAAGCCAAAAGTAAACTTCACAACTATTCTCATAACAGAGACAGCTAGCGTTCTAATATGCAAGGATTAAGATAGTTTAATTGTGTATTGGGGTCCTGTGTCCACCAAAACAACCACATTAAATGTCTTAACCGTGTACCCGATTTGTTCTATTGTTATGGATTTCTAATCTCTTAGACTGTCCGTTCATATTTTAAAAGTGACGGATATTTATATTGAATTTCTGGGATCGTTCTAGGAATATGATAAGTTGCGTAGTGTTAGTGGATACTGTATCTAGAAAGGCCTTGATATAGCTCTTTGACTACCTTAAAATGCGGCTTATAGTGATATCCACCACAGTTCCTGATACATCTATGGTTTCAAATAAGAATCATAACATTTGTATTATCGTAAGATGTTTTCCCTTAGACTGTCGAAGAACTTTCCAGCCTCCTCATAATCTCTGGCCAGAATTATGTGTTTCAGGAACTCCAATCTGGAGGTTATTCTTTCGAGTTGCTTTATTGACTCTGAGTTGAAGAGTATTTCAGAAAGGAGACTGTCGTCCTCTGACAATATACCCTTGGCGAGTTCCAAATGTTTCCTGAAGTTGGTTCCTGGGATGGCCTTTGTGTCTACGCACGCAGCGAATACCATGGATGAAGAGAATGGTAAGGTCAGGGAATATGCCATCATGGTGTCATGTTCACTGAACGAAAATTCGTATAACTTCAATCCAATCTTTTCGTAAAATCCGCGGAAAATGTTCTTCCCTACTTCGTGTGATTCTTTTATGATTATTGCGCTCTCTCCCTTAGGTTTCTTCATATCAGCGTTAGTCGGCCCGAACATGGGATGAGAGGAAACAAACCTGTGCCCGCTGTTAAGATAATAAGTTGATATATCTCCCTTTATAGATGATATGTCCGCCAATATACACTCCTTTGGAAGGTATGGAACTACTTCTTCGAATACTCTTATAGTGTTTCCAAGTGTGACGGCGTTTATCAGTATGTCCGGTCGATAGCCGGCGATATTACCAAGCGACGATAGCACCTCCACCCCAGAGATTCCAGCCGTTCTATTCGGATCAGAATCGTATACGGATATGTCCCAGTCCTCTTTCAGAACATTGGCAAGCCACTTTCCCATCCTTCCCGTGCCTACGATTGTTGCCCTCATAATTCCCAACTCCTATAGCATCCCAACAGCCTAAATCCAACAGTACCACGTTTAATTTTCCTCAGGGCTCTTCCTACATTGCTTTCTGAATAATGCCCCTTAAAATCTATCAGGAACTTCGATCTGCCAGTAGAGTCCCTCGATGGAATTGACTCGATCATTGTCAAATTTATCCCCTCATCCTTGAATACGTTCAGTACCGTTGTCAGCGCGCCGACCCTGTCGTCTGTCAGGAACGTGATGGAACACTTACTTCCCTTTCTATGAAGCTTCTTTCTAGAAAGAACGATGAACCTGGTGTAATTGTATCTTGAGTCCTCAATCTCCTCCTTGAGGATGTTTAATCCGTAGATACTGGCGCACGCTTTACTTGCGATTGCTGCTGCTCCGGCTGGTCTCTCTCTAGCAATCATACTCGCCGCCCCAGCGGTGTCATAGAATGGCCTGGGCTCCATTTTGTTTCTTGCAATGAAATCCCTGCATTGGGCAAGCGCCTGAGGATGGGAATACACGACCCTTACGTCCTCAAGAGAAACTTCCTGATGGCTAAGCAGGGAATGGTGAATCTGTAAGGTCACTTCACCTACGATATTCAGCTTCCCTACGGCAACAAGATGACTCACAGGAGTAACTGCTCCCTCTGATGAATTTTCAATGGGAACGACACCAACGTCGAAGTCTCCATTAAATACTCCTTCAAACACATCAGAAAAATTCCTGCAGGGTACTGGAATGACGTCTTTGTCAAATTCTCTGGAAGCCATCTCTCCAAATGCCCCCCTCTCCCCCTGGAACGCAGCAAGCCTGTGCCCTTCTTGCTGAAGCTTCTTAGATTCTGACATTATGCTTTGGTATAGCCCTTGTATAAAATCTGGCCTTATAGGCGGACTTGATTTCTCTTTCAGGGAACGCAATATCTGATGCTCCCTCTTCTTGTCCTCTATTTTACTCTTCGTCCTTCCTGCTTGAGCGGAAAGCGTCATCCTACGCTCCAGAAGGCCAAAAATGTCGGAATCTATTTGATCTATTTCTTTCCTAATCTCCTTTAAATCCATATTATCATCCCCTTTCGTTTCATATGTCTCCTGATACCATCATGAGATCAGCTATGGTTAGTGCGGCCATCGCTTCTACAACAGGTGGGGCCCTAACTGCTATGCACGGATCGTGCCTACCCATGACAGAAATCATTTCTTCCTTGCCCTTTGAGTAATTAACTGTTCGCTGCACCCTTGAAATGCTCGATGTGGGCTTGAAAGCCACCTTAAACACTACTGTCATCCCGTTGCTGATCCCCCCGAGGATCCCGCCAGCGTTATTTGTAAGAGTCACGATCCTATCATCTCGTATAGCAAACGGGTCGTTGTTCTCGCTTCCTTTCATTCCAGCCCCCCTGAAGCCAGACCCGAACTCTACACCTTTGACCGCGGGAATTGCAAACATGGCTCTCGAAATCTCACTCTCTAGAGAATGAAATATTGGTTCCCCAACTCCTACCGGCAAGCCAACAATCCTGCATTCAACAATTCCCCCTAGAGAGTCTCCCTGCTTCCTGGCATCCTCTATAGCTCTTTGCATCTCTTTAGATTTCTCCGGATCAATGCATCTTATGACCCCTTCCGTTTCTGCATTTTCAATCTCTTCGTCGCTCGGATTAAAATCGCTCTTTATTGTTCCTATCTGTACAATGTGAGAGAGAACCCTGACACCTCTTGTTGCAATTATTTTCTTTGCCACGGAACCTGCAGCCACGAAAGTGGCCGTCATCCTACCAGAAAGGAATCCCCCTCCCCTGTAGTCAAACACACTTCCATACTTCCGCCTTGCAGTATAATCTGCGTGCCCAGGTCTTATAAGTCCTTTTCTTTTTATGTACGCATCAGAATTAACGTCCTTATTCCTGATCTCCATCCTTATCACCTCTCCTGTCGTAATTCCCTCCTTTAGACCACTAAGGATTTCAACTGAATCAGGTTCCCTCCTGGTTGTGGTAAGGATCGTTGTGCTTCTTCTCTTGTCTAACTCCCTCTGTACATATTCTCTTTCGACCGTGATTCCTCTGGGCGCTCCTTCCAGAACTGCACCAATTCTCCTACCATGGCTTTCCCCGTAGACAGAGACTTTCAGAATTTTTCCAAGGGAGTTGCTTATTGTAGTTACATCCCCCCCAAGTGCACGCAGGTGGTCGAAGAAATCAGGATAGGACTTTTTGATAGCAGTAGGACCACCCACGATGGTTTTCCCACTTCTGACCAATCCTGCGACGCTACTGCTCATCACTAGCCTGTGATCCTGAAAGTTCAAGAATACGGGTGAGCTCAAGTCCATTCCTCCCTGAATGCTTAATGCATTTTCTTCTACGCTTATTTTGCAGCCCAGGTCATTCATCATCCGTTCGGTTGAATCGACCCTATCGCTTTCCTTGAACCTCAGTCTCCTTATCCCTTTCAAAAGAGTCGTACCTTTTGAGCATGCGGACACAATAGCTAGCACAGGGACCAGATCAGGTGTGTCTCTCACATCTATTTCGCAACCGGACAAATCGCTTCTCCATACGGTGACTGAAGAATCTTTAAGTTCTACTGCGGCACCCATGGATTTCAGAAACGCAATAATCCTCTTGTCACCCTGTTTCGATTCTCTTCTCAAGTTTCTTACTGTAACCCCTCCTTCTCCTCCGGCAAGAACCCCAGCTGCTAGAAGGTAAGCTGACGATGTGTAGTCCCCCTCAATCGTAATTTCCGATGCCTTGTAAGTTTGCCCTCCTTGAACTGTTATCTTCCTGCCATCAGGAGTCCTCTGAACCGAAATTCCGAATCTTTCAAGGATATCAATGGTGAGCTCAACATAGTCTTTTGATTCTAGGTCTGTAGTTATTGTGATATTGCTTTCGCCGTGGAGAAGAGGGAGAGCAAAGAGGAGTCCTGATATGAATTGTGAACTAACGTTCCCACTTATTTTGACCTGACCTCCTGAGAGTTTTCCTTTACTTGCAATTGTGAACGGAAGGCTACCAATGTCCCGCAAATACTCAACAGAAGCACCTAGGTCTTCGAGCACAGACAGCAATTCCAGAACAGGCCTCTTTTCCAAGCTGGGACGACCGATAAAAGAAATCTTCCCCCCAGATATTGCTGCTATCGGTATGAGGAAACGCATTGTGGAACCGGATTCTTTGCAGTCGATCTTCCCTTCCTTGATGTTGAATACACCTCCTATTCCTCTTATTACGATTTTCTCTTCGCTTTTGGAAAGTATCTCAGCTCCCATCGATTTGCATGCCTGTAGCGTTGCCTCGGTGTCATCGCATAACAGAGGGCCGTATACAGTGCTCACCCCCTCCGCAAGTGCCGCACATATCAGAGCGCGGTGAGTCTGACTCTTTGACGGTGATGCCGTGACTTCTCCCTCAACTGTAGATTTACAAATCTCCATCTTCACTCCACAGTCATTCATTCCAATCCACCTATCTCTCTGATTATTTCTTCAGCCACTACTTCAACCCCTTTTCCATCCGTTTCGATCTCTGCGTCCTTGGCAATATCGTAATAATGTTTTCGGGCTGAAAGCAGCTTCTCTACCTTCTGGTAATCAATTTCATCCCGACTTCCATTCAGTAATGGGTGGGAGGTGCTACCGTTCAATCTTTCCATCACAGTTATGGGTGAAACGTTCAGAAGAACGATGAGTCCACTCTCCTTCATGCGGTGAATGTTGTCGTAGTTAAGGACTGCGCCTCCCCCAGTTGCAACCACGATACCTTTCCTGATGCTCAAGCCTTCGATGGCCCTCTTTTCCATCCCTCGAAACTCATACTCTCCTAACCCCTCTATAATGTTCTTTACCGTACTACCAAATTCCTTGGAGATGAGATTATCTGTATCCGCGAATTCCATCTTCAAGGAATTGGCTATGAGCTGACCTACACTACTCTTTCCGCTTCCCATAAATCCAACAAGGTAGACGTTCCTTCTCCCACATCTATTGTTCTCAGAAATCTTTAGTCTTGCAGATTCCATCATCCCATCCTTGTCGGGATCGACCCCGGTCCATAACTTGAAGGCCTTGACCCCCTGATTGACGAGCAGTTGTAACCCGGTAACGGTCCTGCACCCCCTAATTTCAGCGTTTCTGATCAGCTCAGTTTTACGGGTCGCATAGGCTGCGTCCACAACCAGCAGGTCCCTTCTCATGAATGTTGATGATACTGGCGAAGGTTCTCCATTCATACCGACTGGGGTACAGTTGCAAACTATGTCTGAATCCTTTATTTCTCTTCCAGTGGACTCTTCTCCCATTTCCTTCCTCCCAAGCATCTTTGTCTCGACTCCTTCTTGTTCCAGGCCAAATGATACCGCCCTTGCCATCCCCCCTCGACCTAGAATCGTTGCTTTTTTCCCTTTGAGGTCGCCGATTGCTTCACTTATAGCCTCCACGGCCCCGGTGGCATCTGTATTGTAACCTTTAAGGTTACCTTCGTCGTTTACGATAGTGTTGACAGCACCTATTTTTTGGGCTGTTTCGTCCAGCTTATCTATGTACCGGATGACTTCCATTTTGTGAGGCATCGTCACGTTAATCCCTTTTACATCCAGATCCCTCAGTGTTCCAATACACCTTCCTAACTCTCCAAGTTTGACCTTTATCGGAAAATATACGGCATCTACGCATGAACTACGGAAGGCATAATTTTGGATGGATGGGGAAATGGAGTGGGAAACAGGGTCCCCAATCAGGCAGTACAGACTCTTGTTTGCCATCATAAGATCGAACTCATTATATCCTTCATTCTTTCGAATTCAATCTGACCTTCTGCAGTCTCCTTGCCCCTAGAAAGTGAAGCATAGGTGAAGGGTGCTCCCATTAGCGGGCCCACAAGTCGGCTGATCCTTCCTTTCTCCCCCATTGCCACAACAACTGTATTTTCCAGATGACCTAGAAGACCGATGAGTCTGGCAGTATCTGAAAGTGTATTTGCCTTGCATGCGATCTTGAGTATGTCTCCCCCCATCCACGTGAATTTCTTTGCAATGTTGAGAAGGAACTCATCTTGAGGCGTCAGTCTTTGATTGTGGTAGGACAAGATCACCTTGCATCCATTTCTTCTTGCTTCTCTGATAATCTTCTCCCTGTACCATTTCTTTGCGTCAATCTCTATGTCCACGTACGCTGCTCCGGATTTTATTGCCTCCAACATGAGTCTCATTCTATCTTCGTCTTTCAGTTTTCCAGCCCTGCACGTTGCAATCATCTGAGCACGAACAGAGAATATCTCCCTGATTTCTTCGGGCGTGAAATTCACCCCGTCAAGCCTTATCTCTGCCATTTCCAATCCTTTTGTCTCCTCCAGAATTTCAGGAACCGATAACCCAGAAATGCTCACACATATCTTTGAAACTATTGCTTTTTTCACTTGCACACCTCCTGAACCGCGTACTTCAACTCCCGCTTCTTGATCTTGTAAATAATTCCATTTCCAATCATTTCTGGCAATGCGATGTTGATTGAGTCCCCAGAGCTCTTTTTGTCCTTAGAGATAGCTTCTAAAACATCATTACCACTTATTCCTGATCTTGTCGGCAAGCCTATTGCTTTCAGAAGCTCTTCTATTCTTAAGGCTTCTGCTATGGGAAGAAACCCCTTGCGCGCTGAGAGTCGTGATTCGGCCACCATGCCAATCGCTATTGAGTAGCCATGAGGAAGACCGGCCACCTTTTCAATAGCATGACCTACGGTGTGTCCGAAATTCAACTTCATTCTTTCTCCATTATCCGTCTCATCCTTTCCTACAACGTTTATCTTGGCTGAAATTGTCTCAGAAACAGCATATGCAAGACTATGATCATCCAAGGACAATATGTCTGAATGATTCTCCTCCACGTACTCAAATAGTTTGCTGTTCAGGATAACCCCGCACTTGATGACTTCCGCCATACCGGACATTAATTGATCGGACGGCAGAGTTTTCAAAAATGAAAAATCGATTAGGCAAAATTCTGGCTGCCTTACAGTTCCTATCATGTTCTTGAATCCTCTGAAATTTACCCCATTCTTTCCACCTATGCTTGCATCTACCTGAGCAAGAAGGGTTGTTGGAGCAAACCCGAAGGGTATCCCTCTCATGAAAGTAGAGGCCGCAAAACCTGTTACGTCAGAGACTGTTCCTCCCCCCACCCCGACGATCTTGGACGACCTGTCGACGCTGTGCTCCAAAAAATATTCGTAAATTCTTTCAACGCTTCTTAGTGTCTTTGCACTTTCGCCGGGCTCAAGGACTATCATGTCTAGGTCGTTCATTTTGTCACCGTATATTCCCAGGACGTTTTTGTCTGTCACCAGCAAGACCTTCGTTCTACCTCTGATAGTCGAGATGAATCCTTCAAAATCCGAAAAAATCACCTTCGTAGAACCACTTTTCGCTTTGAGCTTCATGACTTTCATACCAATCCCTCCATGGTAGACCTGACGGTCCTAGCCTTTCTTACCAGTCCTGAAAACTGGTCGGGTGTGAGTGCCTGATCCTTATCACTAAGCGCCTGAGAGGGGTCTCTGTGCACTTCTATGATCAACCCATCTGCACCAGAAGCAACTGATGCAAGACTCATAGGTTCTATCAGGCTGACCTTTCCGGTGCCATGAGAAGGGTCAACGATCACAGGTAGATGGGTCAGTTCCTTCAGCGCTGGTACTGCACTGAGGTCAAGGGTGTTACGAGTATATGTCTCAAATGTTCTAATGCCGCGCTCACAGAGAATTACGTCACGATTGCCTTCCTTTAATATGTATTCGGCGCTGTTCAGCCATTCTTCCAATGTTGACTGCATCCCTCTCTTCAGAAGAACAGGTTTCCTGGTCTTTCCTACTTCTTTCAGAAGAGAAAAATTTTGCATATTTCTGGCACCTACCTGTATCACGTCGACATAGTCGCAAACCCATCTGACGTCCCTTGTATCTAATACCTCTGAGATGATCGGTAGGCCTGTTATCTCTTTGGCCTTCTCCAGAATCTTCAAGCCCTTAAGTCCCAACCCCTGAAATGAATAGGGGGATGTTCTCGGCTTGAATACCCCTCCTCTAAGCATGTCGGCTCCTGCCTGCTTAACCTTTACGGCAGTCTCCAACAACTGTTCCTCACTTTCAACACTGCATGGTCCTCCTATGACCGTTAGCCCATTCCCAATTTCCACATCTCCTACTCTCACTA
>JAJYUV010000041.1 GCA_021792355.1 Thermoplasmata archaeon
GCTGCTGAACGTGACCTGGTTACCGGAGGGTGTATAGTCGCCCGCCGCTGAGCCTCCATTAGCTAGCGTAACGGACCAGGTATATGTAAAGGGAGGAGTACCATATCCCGATGCAACTGAGGCAGTGACTGGGTTACCTATACTTGTAGTTGTCGGGCCAATAGAGATTGAGGACTGGGAGAGGTCGTTGTTTACTTTGACTTCGATATATTCGCCCTGAATGTCACCGACTATTGTATCCTTGACATAGAGATAAACGTAATAAATACCTGAAGAAGATGGAGTAAATGTATAGGACTGGGGAGAAGACCCAGTAGTGTAACCAGAGGCTGGCGGTGATGACGACGACGATGTCTGTGCTTCCCATTCATATTCATAGGAGCCGCTACCACCATTGAAGCTACCAGTTATGGTCTCGCTCTGGCCCACATCAATTGTTGGAGGGGAAGTCGGAGAATTAATTTTTACAATAACCAAACTGCTCGAATATATTCTAATTGTCGTATTGTTATATGCAACATTTCCGTCGATATCCTTTAATTTTAGGGAAACTGAATAATTACCAGACTGACCAATTGCAAGCTGATCCCCATAGTGAATGGTAGACGAAGTTGATCCTATGGGAGTAACAGTCCACGTGTAATTGAATGGAGATGTTCCATTTCCGGGAACGACCGTAGCGGTTATCAGCCCGTCTATGACCGTTGAGGTGGGTGAAATCTCAAGGGAAGCTGTTGAAGGAACCCTATTGACGTGTACAACATATTTAGTGGAGTTGCTAGCTGGGGAATATGCACTATCAGTTATTATCAAGTAATACGTGTAATTTCCTGGAACCGTTGGAATCTGACTAAGAGTAACTGTTTGACCACTGGTGATAGAGCCAGATGCACCGCTTATTTCATCCGCGCTTACAGTGCCGTTCCTGTACCATTGATATGAGTACGGTTGTGTTCCTCCTGATATAGTAGGAGTCGAGCTTAATGTAGTAGAGCTTCCAACATCCAGAGCGGATGCAGTAGCCTGTATTGTGGCGGTAACTACAAGGAGCGGGTTATTGACATCTACCGTTAGAGATTCAGATGAGGTAGCATCATATTTGTCTGTTACCGTAATTGTTACGGAATAAGTTCCTGTTCCAGTAAATGTAATGACGTTATCTACATAGCTCGAGTTAGTGCTAGATAGCTTGTAGTCTGTTGCCGTCGTACTGTTGCTTGAATAGGCAATAGTCCAAGAAAAGCTAAAGGGGGGTGTTCCTGTCCCAGCCTGTACGTATACAGACCACGATGTGTTTTCATCGAGCGTTATTGTTGTACCGCTACCTCCACTAAATGTTTTTTTTTGCCATGCCAATAGAGGCTCAAAATTCTGATTGGATGAAGTAAGGATAGATGAGTTGCTAACTACATTCATGCTCGTTGGATGTAGTACTATTATTGGAGAAGGATTGACGGTGATCAGAACTGACGATGAAGCTACTACACCTACAGCGTCAACTATGCTTAGTGTTACTGTGAAATTGCCTGTTTCAGTGAACGTGAAAGTGTTACCCTGCTGCGTTATACCTTGTGAAGATGGATAGGACCAGATGTACGTATACGGAGCAGTTCCGTAAGCTGTGGTGTTTGAGAAGGTGACAGTACCGCCCACATCGATTGGGTTAGACGACGGAATAAGGGTTACAGTGGGAAGGGCGTTTACAGTAACGGTTATTGAGTTTGAAGACGCCACTGTGTCAGAAAGTGAATCTGTAACAGTTGAACCTACAACGTATTGCCCTGGAATCAAGAACGAAATAACATTTCCACTGATCGAATAGGAACCAAATTTAATTCCTCCACCCACAGGCGATACCGAGTAGCTGATAGTGTATGGGCCCATTCCACCAGACTCAGAATTTGAAAATGTTACTGTCTGGCCCTTGTCTATCGTTGTAGGTGTTAAGGCCGTTATAGTCAAGGAAAGCGGGGCGTTCACCGTTATTGTCGCTGTAACAGAGGCAGTTTGTGCATCGGCATCTTGTACCGTTGCTGTAACAGAATAGGTACCCTGAGTGCTGAACGTTACTTGGTTCCCTGAGAAAGTGAAATCGCCTGTAGCCGAGCCGCCACTAGAAAGTGTCACTGTCCAGGAATATACGAATGGAGCTACTCCGTAGCCTGGTTGCATCAAAAGTGAAACCGGAATCCCTATATCAGTCGTCGTAGGTGAAAGCGACATGGCCGATGTCGCAGGGGCATTTACAACGTTTATAGTTACAGGTGAAGATGTCCCGAATATTCCTGTATTGCTCACTTCTGTTGCAACAACGACAAAGTGCCACTGTCCAAGCGTAGTCAACGTACCTGTACTGACATACTCTGGTAGCGTGCTAAATTGATTTGTTGTAGCCACTATGGAATATGAGGTCGATGTAGGACTTTCTGCTTCTAATTGTGCTGTATAAGGCCCGGTCCCACTAATACTGGTTATTGCGATATTTGTAGAAGTTCCAACATCCATTGTCGAAGCGCCGGATATCAATACAGTAAGTGAAGAATATACGATGACAGGTTGGTTGTTAACTGTGATTGTTGCACTTGAGACGCTGCTTGCCCCCACCGAATCGTTAAAGTAAAGTTTTATTGTGAAAGATCCAGAGTTTGAAAACGTGAACTGGTTACCGCTTTGAGTTATACCGGCTCCTGTCGGATAGCCCCATCCGTATGTAAACGGCGAGACGCCACCTGAACTAGAGTTACTGAACGTTATTGACGCACCTGCATCTATAGTAGCAGAAGCGGGCGATAATGTAATTGAAGGGGCAGCATTAACTGTTACAATCTTTGAAATGCTCGCTGATTGACCAGAGGAGTCTTTGACTGTTACGGATACGGAGTACACTCCTGTCTTTGTAAATGTCACTTTATTGATTGATGTAGTATAATCGCCAGAAGCAGACCCTGAGGGGTAAAGCGTAACTGTCCAGGAGTAAGAATATGGGGGTACACCAGCGCCCGTTGATACTGTAACTGAACTAGCGAACCCAACATCCGTATCTGTTGGGGAAATAGTAAGAGATGATGACGTGAGGGAACCTACAACAGTAACTACAGCAGGAGCTGGAGCACTAACGAAACCAGTTGAGTCGGATACCGTTACGTAGTACGTGGTCGATACAGTCAAAGCAGGTGTACTGAACGGGTTCCCACTGTAAACCAGAGTGGTAAGTGCCTGATTAGAATACCACTTGAATGAATATCCAATCTTTGTTCCCCCGCTCGCAGTTGCGGTAAGGGTTGCAGTTGACCCACTGCTTATAGTGACAGGTAGAACGGTCACTGTCGGGTCAGGATAAACGGTGACCGTAACGGTATTCGTGCTAACCGGTGATAATGATGTTGCAGTAGGCATCACGCCTAGGTCTGTAAAAGTGAAATAATAGGAGCTGTTGGAATTAGGTTTGAACGAGTAGGAGGCAGTTGTCCCAGTACTCGATGTTACTATAGTCCCAGTAGAAGTTAAAAGTGACCAGGAAAACGTTCCAGATCCTCCGCTGATAGTAGCAGTTAGTGCTATAGTCTGGCCCGTATCGATAGTGAAAGATGATGGTTGACTAGAGATGGTAGGTGTCGGATACACTTTAATTGAAATGCCGCTGGAGATTGAGGATTGGTCGTCACTCGATGAAATTTGCAGATAGAAAACAAATGTTCCTCTCCCAGTAGGGTCAAAAGAATAGGTAATAGCATTGCCTGAGACGGCATTTCCTGACGAGCCTACCTTATTACCGGTGGAAGTTCCATTTAGGTACCACTGGTAGGAATATGGGCCCTTCCCACCCGATATGGTAGGGGTATAACTTAAGGAAACGCTCTGTCCGAGGTCGATAGCGCCCGTTCCAGAAACTGGATTGTTTGCAATGAAAGTAACGCTTAAACTTCCAGTGCTGATCTGTATGGTCGCAGTAACAGAGAGAGTGTAATGGGCGGAGGTCCCCAAGTCAGTAACGTTTAGCCAGAGCTTTTCAGTCCCTTGAGCCTGCGCTGTGTACACGTAAGTAGATGAAGTACCGACTACCTGTGAATTACCCCCTATCGTCCAGGAATAGGAATAATCACCGCTACCTCCTTGCGTAGCAGACGAGAATGTCTGTGAAGCGCCAACTGTCAGACTCGCAGATGATGGATTGATCAACGGGACTAATGCACTATTTACGGTAACCAAAACTGTACTAGTGTCCTTGACTGCAGGTGGAGTTGCCGTTGGACTAACTCCAATGTCCTTGAATTCGAAGTAGTAGGAAGTTGATACGGAAGGAGAGAGTGTGTAGGACGCAGTTGAAGAAGTTCCGTAAGTCACATTAACACCTGAAGATGTAAAGAGTGTCCAGGAGTATGAGCCTGTTCCTCCACTGACAGTGGATGTCAGAGTAGTTGCTTCACCAAGATCGATTGTCTCTGCCGTCGGCTCACTCGTTATCGAAAGCGACGGTTTTAATGAAACTGAAACAGTATTCGATGTTACGGTAGGGGCAGGACTTACACTGGTACCGGTGTCTGTAAATGTGACATAAATTCCCTGATCAGCTGACGAGAATGTCCCTGATGCAGTTGTTGTGGATCCTGAGTCCCCTAGTATAGGACCAGATGAGTCATACCATTGCCATGTAAACGAGCCTGTACCTCCGGCAACAGTTGATGAGATAACAATTGATTGACCCGAATCTATAGTGGCCGATTGTGGCTGCACAGATATTGAAGGTGAAGCGTCGACGGTAATAACAGAGGATGCAGATATTATCTCGGTGGGGTGTGTGCTGCCAACTGTAACGTTGAGCCACACGGTATAAACATTTGGCGTTGATTCACTAAATGTATAGGTTGGGGAGGTACTGACGACGGCTGAGCTCCCTCCTATGGTCCAAGAATACGAAAAATCACCATTGCTCGTTGATAAAACAGCGCTCAAAACTAGCGACTGAGAAGCATCAATTGTTGCTGAAGGCGGTGTAATTTGTAAAGTAGGTGCTTTAACAACCGTAATCGTGATGTATTGTGGTGAAAGGACATAGTTTGGTGTAGTCCCTATATCTGTAACATTTAGCCAGACATTATAAGTTCCTTCCTTCTTCTCAGAGAAGATATATTGTTGGGTTGTACCAACCGTATTAGCCTTTCCACCAATTGTCCAGGAAAATGCGAATGAACCTGATCCTCCACCTGTGATTGCAGTCAGCTGGTCTGACTGAGAGGAATAGATTGTAAGCGCCTGGGCTGAAATCGAGACAGAGGGTGCAGAATTTACTGTTATCTTAGCTACATTTGACGAAACTGTAATGCCTGTTGAGTCTTTGAAAACAACGTAATAACTGCCAGCCTGCGTAGGGGTGAATGTCGCTGTTGGACCATATCCGCTACCCCCTTGAATCGGTGACGAACTCCCAGAGCTTACTGAATACCATTGCCAGGAATAAGTACCACTTCCTCCCTGAACAGTAGATGTGAGTAGACTGAACTGCTGGGACGGATCAATAGAATAAGACTGTGGTTGAACACTTATAGTAGGCACTGGGTTTACATTAATAACGGTCGTTGATGAAGCAGTCGACCCTGCAGCATCTGTAACCGTCAGCTTAACAGAATAGCTACCTTGTGAATTAAAGGTAAATGTATTTCCAGGATTAGTTGACTCAGTAAATCCAGAATTCGGGGTAACGGAATACGAATAACTGAACGGCTGAGTTCCTCCTTGGGTTAAGTTTGTGAATATTACAGAACCTCCAACGTCAATTTGGTTGCTGGAGGATGAGAGAGTTACGGAAGGTAATGGATTTACGGTGATGGTCACACTATTGGAATACGCAACCTCCGAAGAACTGTCTGTGACTTCAAGTTCAAATGACCAGGTTCCAGTAATTGAAAGAATTCCTGTTGATGCAGTTGCGGCGGAAAGGTCGTTTGTACTTAAGGGGAAGGAGTTACCGAGGTTATTATAATACGGAAATCCTGGCTGTTCTACCATCCATTGTCCTGTGTATGGAGGTAATCCGCCAGACAATGAAGTTACGGCAACATTAGAGGATTGGCCCTTATCAATGCTTGTAAGACCAGGGACTGATATAGACACACTAAGTTGCGACATTATAGTTATAGTAGCAGTCTGTTGAGCAGAGGCTCCAGTCGAATCAGTGACTGTAACGGTGACGCTATAAATTCCTGGAGAAGTGAAGGTTATCTGATCCCCTGAGGTGCTATAGCTAGATGGGGGGGTAGTAGTACCTGAGCTGGTAACAGCCCAAGAATAAGTGAACGGAGCAACACCGTAACCAGGTGCGACTGTCGCAGTTATAGGGTTGTTAACTAGAGTTGTTGTAGGTGATAGAGATATAGCGGATGATGTAAGAGGGAGCGAGGTGTGCAATACCGTTATCTCTGCTGTTGCAACCAATGCAAGACCATCGTCGTGATCCTCGTCGTCCACAGGAGGTGGATTATTGACATAGTTATTGATAAACAAATAAACATAATAAATCCCATAAGTTGAAGGAATGAAATTAAACTCGGCATTCGGCAAAGAAGTAGTATTTTCTTTCTTAAAAGGTTGTAATCCCTGTTGCCAATGTGGGAAGTTTGAAGACACATACCATACATACGTGTACGGAGATGTTCCCCCTGTCCAATTTGCAGCAAGTCCTATAGATTGCCCTATGTTAGCATCCACCGTAGTTTGAGAAATAGTGGCTTGAGTAACTGTCGGCTGCCTGTCTCCGTGGGCATCTATTTGAGAAACTGCCATCACATATGCAGACGAGGAAGAGCTGCTTACAAAAAGATAGACGTAGTATCTGCCGTTATCTGGAGGCGTAAAGCTATAGGTAGCTGAATTTCCATTTGTTGTGTTATAATTTCTGAACTGGATTATGTAAGGAGCGGTAATAGGCTGTCCAGCAGTTGTCATCCAGACATACGAATAACTAGGCGTTCCTCCCATCCAGCTGGCGTGGAATACAATCGGAACGGAATTCGATTCTCCGTGCTGTCCTATGTTAGTGATATAGTTAACAGACGTAGGCGACATCGTAACTGATGTCACACCAGGCGTCCCGGGGAGTAAGATTATCTGGGCATAGGCTACTAAATAATTCTGCTGATTATTTTGGTCAGGGTCAGGTCCACCTCCCGGGCCTAGTGCATTGTTTGTGACCACAAAAAGATAAAGATAGAATACCCCATATGAACCGTAAACTGGATTAAAAGTAAAGCTAGTAGATGGCTGGGAAGTCGTATTGAAATTATCTATTTGGTTAATTAATCCCGCATAATAGGACTGCCAGTTGCCTGGGCCACGTCCAGGGCCAGGACCAGGGCCTTGTAAGTTAAATGGTTGATTCGCTGTAATCATCCACGCGAAGCCATATGTCTGAGAGGTACCAGTCCAGTTTCCTACAAAATTAATTTCAAGCCCTGTGCTCATCACAGTTGTCGTAGGTGTTAAGGTCATGTTTTGTAAATAGTTCTGTGTAGCTTGGTTTGATTGCCAATTTCCAAAAGGTTGCCCTTGCACAGATATTACAGCGCTCGCATTAAGTCCCACCCCAGCTCCGCTTCCACTTACAAAAAGGAATACAATAAAATTACCAGGGTGTGGAGGTGTGAACTGAAACGAGGACGCCGTTTCCACAGACCCGTTAGTATAGTAACTATCTATCCAGTTAAGGGGCTGCGATTGCGCAACGCGCCAGACAAAATTATATGGAGACTGTCCTCCAGTCCATGAACCTTTCAGATTTAGTGTCTGCCCTAAATACATATTTGACGATGAAGGAGACAGCGTTATTGAATTGACAGAATAAGTCTGCGTCAGATCAAAAGTGCCACCCGTTGTACCAGGATCTGATTCCGAAGATAGATTTTGGGAGTTTACGCTAATCTGGCCTGTAGAGCCGTTTCCAATTTGCGTCGTTGAGTAATTACTGGTTGAAGAAGACAGAGTTCCAGAAGATTGTGCAATAGGACTTGTAATGTTGCTTGTTAGTCCAGGTGGGGCAGAAGCTGCAGGCCACGTTTTAGTCACTTTGCCATTATGGACGTCTTCGTAATAACTATAATTCTTATTTCCTACGGTTGTAGTAACGAGATACACGTGATTGTTGCCATATTCATTGGAATTACCACTGTTTTGAGTACCAAAGGCACCATAAAACGACGTGGACAACATAAGTACGACTACAGCTACTGCTATAGCTGCCGTAAACTTTCTAACTTGCATTCTACTTAACAATGGTATGCCTAATGAAAGAGGATATAAAAACATTTATATCTTATGAATTAAAAAAAACCATGGCAATTTGATTTACAGCAGCTTTAGAAAGATGAAGAAAATTGAATCATCGCTCTGTAGAATATATGAATCTAACTACAATGTTCTCCTACCTAAGGGTGAGATTTTATGACAAATGGCATAAATTCCAAGTTAGCAGCAGTACGGGAATGACCGAATTCTATTTTTTGACATTTAACC
>JAJYUV010000013.1 GCA_021792355.1 Thermoplasmata archaeon
TCTTTTATCTCTCTTTTCTATGATTTCAACCGAGGTGTTTGTGTTGGTCATGCAGCATCAAACACCTCCCTCAAAATTCAAGTATAACGTTTTCTGAAGTAGACCAATCGATTGCTTAACACGCTAACTCTGTGGTTCTATTTTATATAGTAAAATAAAAAAAAACAAAAATTGGAATGTTCTTGATCTAAGCCTTCATTTCGTCTCTTATGAAGTCAAAGTGTGCATCTTTCAGAAAACTCTGCTGACTTCCGTAATTGTATGAGTTGTTGGTGGATTCACCTTTGCTAATAGATCTGAAAGAGACGATGCATTTGGTGCTTCCCAGCTACAAATAGCCTTGTTTTTGCCATTAAGTAGTTGTACCCCTTTGAGCGCAAACCCCTGAGGAAGAGCACCTTTCTTCTGCATCTCAATTATTCCCCCAACCACCTTCATTACGTTTTCGCTGTCTTCTTTCTTCCATTCGTGTTCTATTATCACTTCTGCCATATTGATCAACAGGTTAATCAAGAAATGGTAATATAGTTGATACCGTTCCTGACCGGTATATGGAAGAAATAGAAATAGAAATAGAATTGACGAACTCAACTCCTTTTATCCTTCTGTCTAAAGATTTTCCGGACCTGACAATCTTCAGATGGTGCAGTTCCGTCGTCGATTATGTTGAAATGTACGGACCTAAAGAACGAGTCGAGGATGCATCCAAGAAACTGAGGCAAATTACGGAAAAGATCCATAGCTTTGTGGTAATTTCCGATTCTGGAAAAGATCAATCATCAACGGCTATATCCTGTCGATGCAACGTTCACAATTCCACTATAAGACTTGCTGAATCCAAAAACCTGCTATGGGAAGCACCTGCGATATACAAAAATGGGCAGGAGAAGCTCAAGTTGATATCATTTTCCGAAAGGGAATTCAAAACATTCTATGATAACGTCTCAGTACTTGGAGAAGTGCACATTATAAAGAAAAAAAAGCTAGAACCAGATTCGCTGAGGGATGTCTATAGCATTTCCCTGAAACAATTATTCGGGGATTTATCCAACAAACAGGCACGGTACCTAAGAGATGCAATTAGCAGAGGATTGTTCGACTCCCCAAAGAGAATAAAACTTGAAGAGTTGGCCAGAGTGCACGGAGTAAAAAAGTCTACAATGCAAGAGCACGTAAACAAGGCGAAAATTAAGTTGACACAATCTGTCGAACCCTATCTTAACTTGTATCTTCTCTCACAAAAAGAATAAGGAAAATTCTTGAGTTCATATGTCAGTGCTTCCATCTAGGAATTTTTCTGAATCGTACTTTGATAATATAGATCAGCCTCTCTCTGTCAGGGAATCCATAAAGGGTGATTAACGGCATTGAATAATAATTTCTAGATTTTTAAATTAATGGACGAACCCGATAAGGCAGTCGTATCAGAAAAAACAAATAATGCAAACAAAATAGCTATTGATGCCTAGTTTGAGCGAAACAATTGAACAAAAATTTTCGAAATTCCATTCACAGAAACTTGTTGTCCTCAAGATTCTCGAATATGGACTTAGAGTCGAAAAAGGTAGAGTACTCTGTAATGATATAGAGGTTGAACTACGTTCATTAGCGAAGGAATGTAAGGTCGATGCAAGGGCAGTAAAGGCCGCAATTAACAATATCGAGTCAGACAAGAAACTGTCTAGAATCTTCTTAAACATGAAATCTACTATCCACTTAGGAAAGGTGGCACCATTCCTTGGAATGGGGGAAATCGTCATTGAACCATACGATGCTAGGGATTATGGCATAATTTATCAGACTGTAGAAGTATTATGGAGGCACAAGGTCAGCATCAGGCAAGCAATAGGCGACGATCCGGACCTCGTAGAAGATCCTAAGCTCTATATCATTACTGATTCAGCAATTCCAGCGTCGATAATACCCGAACTGAAAGAATCGAGTAAGATAAAGGGAGTAACAATCTATTAGTTTAACCGGTCAGACTGACATGCATCGCAAATCCTTCGAGATATTTCGTAATGAGTAGACCGAGATATGCGGATGGAATAAAGCAACTTCATGAATTTCAATCGGGACTAAGCTCTAAAAGGGTCGTTTTCTATAATTAGTCAAACGTTTTCCTGGCTATAATCAGTGACTCCAAAATTTATACTGTTCTTTCGATGAATTCAAACGGATGGCATTTGATGGACAACGAACATGCCATTGTAGTAGCGGTATATGATCGGTTTAGTTCAGGTCACGTCAGAACTTCCACAAATTGGTAAGGTTGAAAATCGATTCATAATCTTTATCGCCCCTTTGCGAGTTTCATAAAATCTTTCAATCTTAGTATTTGGTAGCCAACATTAATATAGTATTGTTTCTTACCATGAAGTACATATGACAACAATGATGCACAAGTTACTACAATATAGCAACAACACGAACGTAGATAGAGAAACGGCCCACACTATGGAGGAACTGGAGGGGTCACTGTGACGCAGTCGAAACTCCATCTTGACGCCATCGGACTTAGGAATTCATTACTACAGGGAGTAGCCAGTGCTGCTCCGGCAGGCGCGGCCGTAGCCACATTCACAGGGGCTGCTTTTTTTGCTCGAGGAGCACTTCCGCTTACTGCTCTTCTTGCGTTCTTCGTAGTATTATTGAATGGTTACATAATAAGCAGAATATCCCTGAAAGTTTCTGGTTCGGGAGGGTACTATGAATATGTGAAAGCAGGACATGGGCCATCGGTAGCTTTGTTCACAGGTTACATGTACATCTTCTACCAGATTATGGCAATTGCATTTGTTGCCCTGAGCATAGCCGTTTTTGTGCCTGCCGCCCTTTCTTATGTATTCAATATAAACATCTCGCCGATTTTTGTCGTGCCGCTTCTAGCAGCAGCACTGGCTTACGGGTTTCTGGTCTCAGTCAGGGGTATCAAGATATCCACTTCATACACCATGATTATGGCCCTCATAGAAATCGGCGTGATCATAGCAATGGGTCTCTATGTAATCGCAGCTCATCCGTCTATTAACAATGTTTCGGTCTTTACCTTGAAATACTCATCGAGTGGCATAACGGGAGTGGCCCTTGGAGTCCTATTGATGTACACTTCATTTGCCGGATTCGGTGCCTCGACCCCGCTTGGTGAAGAAACCACAAGACCCAAGATATCGATTAGCAAATCAGTAATTTACTCAGTATTAATTTTGGGCATATTCTATGTCTTTACCGCATATGTTTTCACTGTCGCCTATGGGCCGACCAACATGGCCAACTATGCAGGTGCTCTCGTTCCAGGAATCTCAATAATGGGAAGCTATCTTGGAGTAGGTGCTGCCATCATTATCACTGTTCTCTTCATAAACAGCCTGTTGACAGGTCTGGTAGTTCTTACCAACGCTACTTCGAGGGTACTTATGGCCATGGGAAGGGATGGTCTAGCACCACGCCTTCTATCCAAGACACATTACAAGAGAATGACTCCCTATGTATCTGCAGGAGTGATCACGGTTTCAGCATTCTTGATATCTTCAGTTGCCACAGAGATACTGGGAGGATTCACTGCTTTCATTTTTGCCGCGATTGGGGCCACGCTCGGGACGCTATTTGTTCACATAATCATAAACTCTGCATTCCCGTCAATAAACAAGAAATTCGTAGGTAAGTACGGAGTGAGAAACATCGCGTTAAGTGTGATTTCTATTACGATATTCTTATTTATTCTGGGGTCGACATTCATAGGAGTTAGCAGTCCGGTAGTAATAGGGACAGGAGCATTCATCGCTTGGTCTGCCGTCATATTTGTATTTATGTACATAAAGCGCAAAAAGCTCAAAGAGCTAAGGGCTGCTGGACCGACGGAGCTATCGATGGATACCGTCGGTAAGTGACGATAATTTCTTTTCTATTTTTTCCTTTATTTCCCGAGGAACTGCAGCAACCTGCGGTACTTTCCTATTGGCTAGGATGGTAATCCTATTTTTTTCTAATTTTATGTCGTTTTCCGGGTTTGAACGTGTGGCTATTGCCCATCCCACCTGCTCTTCATCATACAAGTCAATGTCGTCTGATACTATGACATTCACTTTTTGATCATCCCTATAACGGTGGGAAATTACTGCACTACCACTATTGGACTTCAATATGACGGAGTCTTGTTCGACTTCTCTATCATAAGGTAAATTATTTCCTTTCGTCACGAAGATAATCTTCGCAGTGTTCCCTTGCTCGTCCCTAGTTGGATCGGAACTTATAACGAAGGAACCTATCAGCTTGGTTACATTTCTTTCAGAGTATTCATTCAACTGTGCCAAATTGATTAATGCAGTATTGATATCCAATCTCGTCCTTCCGTCATTGATGAATACTGCCTTGTTCCACAGTGGGTCAAGCCCGAGAACAGTAATCCCCAGTTGTTTGGCTAACCCTGGCTCAGCATTTTCCACATATCCAAGAGCCAAGAACCTACCTCCATAGTGCGGCCAAACAATCCGATATGTCGGTCCCTTTGGAAGCGACTCTTTTACTCCCTTCATCACAATCGATGACCTTGGTATCGAAAAAAGGTTTACGTGTTCGCTCGAGTTTGAGGGTTGAATGTCATAGTATATTGGGTCATTCTTTGTGATTATCGAAATGACTTCTGCAACGAACTTAGTGGAGTCGTAACCCATGTACCCGACATACTCAGCAAATGGTCCTTCCTCGAATGTCTCCTCTGGTAAGAATTCTGCTTCAATTGCAATCTCAGTATCTCTTGGAATGGGAATTGGGTTAAGGTGACCACGGTCAAAAGAGACGTTGAACAACTCCTGGACCTTTGCAAACTCGTTATCGATAAATGATGCACCTAAGATATAAAATATGGGGTTAGTTCCTATTAGAATGGTCATCTTCAGACGTTCACCTCTTAATTTTGAGATGTTCAAATGCTTCCAGAGATGTCCATGACTTCCGGCGTCAAATGCGAACTTGTTCCTTTCAAACGGTTGAATTCTCGAAAAACTCAAGTTGATGGTATCCTTGTTTTCTGGGTCTATTGTGGTAGTGAGGCCGCCGGTAATATATCTGCTAAAACCCTTCTTGGATCCATCCATCTCATAGTGAGAAGGAATTGGAAGATCGAATATATTGATCTTTTCCCCTGTAATTATCTTATGAACGGAATGCTGGTCTCGATTATCGATTATTTGCCCTGAAGGAATGTTGTCAGTCACTGACGACCATCGCTCCATCAACTCTTCTACCGATTTGAACCCGGATATTCTAGCAAATCGATCTTCGCTTCCAAAAATGTTTGTAACTATGGTGAATCCTGTATGACCAATTATATTGTTGAATAGCAATACTGGATTCCTCTTCCTTAGATTGAGATAATAAGCAGTTGTTTCAAAATCTAATTTGACATTATCATTGACTTCAAAAATTTCTTCTGGATGGTTTTTCCTCAGGTCCTCTATAAAAGATCTAAGGGAATAAGCATCGGATTTATGACTCAACAGAACGTCTAGTCAAATCCCGGATTAAACTTTATTGCGTCAATGGCCAGGGTCTATAGATAAAGGAAGTCCTAATTTAAAAAAAATTATGGAGCAGTTAGCTCCATGTGGATGTCAATTTTTACGCTATCTCCAACCAAAAGTCCGCCTCCTTCGAGGAGCATGTTCCATGTTAAACCAAAATCTTTTCTCGCAAGAGTGGTTGTCCCATCGAATCCGACTCTCTTCTTTCCATACGGATCTGTAATTGGCCCCTGAAGCTCCCCAGATACAGAAACGTCCTTTGTAACATCTCTGATAGTCAATTTCCCCTCAACATTAACCCTATTGCCGCCTTTTTCTACTCGTGTGCTCTCAAATCGCACCAAGGGATACTTCTCGACATGCAGGAAGTCCAGTGATCTCAGATGTTTGTCTCTATCCTCTTCATTGGTGAATATCGAATGAGCGTCTATCTCAAGTTTTACTGTAGAATTTTCGACGTCATTTAAGTCCAGTCTGACCTCTCCATCAAAGGTTCTAAATCTCCCTCTTACGTTCGATATCATCATATGCCTTACTGAGAATTCTAAATTGCTGTGAGCCTTGTCTATATCCCACTTGTTCTGATTATCTGCTGTTTGCATAGATTCCGTATGCAAACTTAGTATATATAAATAACTTATGACCTCATACTAAATGATATATAAACAAAATTAAAAAATAAAAAAAAATATTACTTTATTCCAAATCTCGTGGTGACCTTTACCATTAGGAAAATAACGAAAGCTACGATCAGGAACGTTATGAGTGTCCCGATAAATTGTCCTATCAGGAACGGGCCAATGTGGATGGTTGCCCAATTGACCCCTGGCATTGCAAGGTCTATGATTGGCATTACAAGGTCTGTGACCAGTCCTGCTACTAACTGCCCTAGGTATATGCCTAAAATGAAGGCTACCGCCATTCCCATCACTTTGTACTGTTCTAGAAACGCCTTGAACTCCTTTACTATGCCCTTGGGAGGAGCGGGAGCAGGGGGTGCTGGTTTCGGTTCAAGAAGAGCCCTGATCTTTCTCAATTCTTCAAGCATCTCGGTGCCACTTCCGATACTGGCGTCGTGAGTTTGATCTGATGTCATATTGCCATCTCAGATGTAGAAAATTTCCACTAGCTTAAAAGGCTATGTATTGGAGGCACAAACCACTCCTTCAGAATCTTCAAGTACTGTTGTATTACCCTCTGAATATTGGTCTCTTGGAAAGCATCATCGAAAGGGATTGGGGAGCCTTTGGCATTCCCTCGACGGACTTCAGGATTTCTTGGGTCAGTTCCTCATTGGACATTTCACTTTGTCCAGCCTTGCCCCTGACTCGCACTGATAGTTTGTTTGATTCCATTTCTCTGTCACCTATCACGCATATATACGGTACCCAGTTCTGCTCAGCATTCCTTACCTTTTTGCTGAGAGATGAATCCGTGTCGTCCACATCTGCCCTTATTCCCTTCTCAATCATCGACCTAGCTGCATCTATGCACTTTTCTATGTGCCTGTCAGCCAAGGGTACAAACCTTACCTGAGTTGGAGAAAGCCAAAGAGGAAGACTCGGTGTCTTTCCTCTTTTCTCCTCTTCGGCGGCTTGTTCCAGAAGTGCATAGATAACTCTCTCAATGGCACCGCTAGGGGAATCATGGAGGATTATCGGGAACTGTCTGTTGCTGTTTGCATCTATGTAGGTCATGTTGTATCTCTGGCCATTTTCATGATCCATTTGAACGGTGGAAAGGGCAGTTGCTTTTCCCATGGAATCTACTATATTGAATTCAAATTTCGGATCAAAGTATGCATATCTAAAGTTCCACATCTCTATTAGAACCGGTTTTCCAAAAGTCTTCACCAAGTACCTTATGAAATCGCCATTCTCTTTCCAAAAATCTTCCGTCATCCTTATTGCTGCCTCATATGATCCCTGCTCTATTCCTATAGAATCCAGAACGGTCATACAGAAATCAAACTGTCTCTTGAATTCATCCTTAGCTTGATCAATTCCAGCACACATGGTGTGCATATCGGGCATGGTGAATGCCCTAAGTCGCTTGAGTCCCGTGAGTTCCCCACTTAGTTCGCGTCTAAAGCTGTACCTTGTTATTTCATAGAACCTAAATGGCAGCTGCTTGTACGAAACGGTTGCATCGCTCATAAGTAGGAACTGTCCGAAATCTGCTGAGAACCGGAGGAAGAATTCTTTATCGTCGGATTTCACGATGTAATGCCTTGAAGGGAACCTATTGAGATATTCCTTAAGAGCTGGATGTCCGTAATCGTACATTATGGGCGTTTCTACCTCTATCGCTCCGTAGCTCACAGTCTTCTCAGTAACGTATCTCTCGAGCAAGCTCTTTATCAATCTTCCGTTAGGATAAAACCGCATGTTCCCCTGGTCTGAACCTGGCTCATAATCCACCAGCTGCAGTTTTTGCATGAGCTTGATGTGCGCCGGAACCTGCTGATAAGTTCTTACTTTCGTGATCTCGTAGTCTGCAAATTTCTTTAGGTTCTCGTACCCCGAACTCCTAAATTCAGCTCGTGGGATGAGTTCCCCTTCAGGAGTGAGGATGTACCATGTCGACTTGACCTTTTCCTCCTGCTTAATAGCCTCTGAAATTTCCTCTTTGGTTCCGGCTTTATGTGGTACCGAGTTTACGGCTGAATCACTGCCATTATTGGCATAACTTTTTAACTGCTCAGCGAGGGGATGCCCTTTTATCTGAATGCTCCACTTTTTGTTCCATCCAAAAGGAGCCTTTATAACATCGCAACTCTCCGATGCCTTCTTTCTCATGAACTCGAGCAGTTCGCGTGCCTCCCTCGGTGATTCGAGTTCCCTGCTCAAGTGTGCAAAGGGATAGATCAAAAGCAACTTCCTCTTCTGTTTTTTCATGAAACCTGTCGTTTCTTGGATCGCTTTGGAAGCTATTTCCTCGTTGTCGCCTTTCTCCACTGAGACGAGCATTACAACTGCATCTTCAACTGTAAACTTCCTCTCTTCACTCTCATCGTATACGTTTGTCTCGGGCTCAATTAGTTCGTATGACATGTTCTCGACGTCGAGTTGCAGTACCTTCATCTGTTCACCTAGGTTTCAAATCCTATACGCAAAAGAGATAAAAAAAACTTGGCACAGGGTGTCGCTTTCCAGTATAACTTGTTATTTAAGCTCTAAAGCCTCCACTGGGATTCCTTCTGGAAAAGTATCACATCTCCAGTGTTGGCGTTGATCTCTATCATAGCCTTACTTGGTTTGTCTCCAGTAAAGAATTCTATGTTGTACCTCCAGACCTCCCTTTCATTCGTCTGATCTTTTTCCTGCTTAGCCATCGTTATGTTAAAGTCCTCTATATTGAAAGCAAGCTTCATGTGCTTTTTGACCCTTTCTACTCCCTGAGCAAAGTCTAACATGACCTACTATTGATATCAATTATGCTAATTTCCTTTTCGATTCCTGGTTTGGGTATGAAATAACACACAAAACGGAGGAAGAGCAGCTTTCAATTATATTTAGTCTTTAATTACACTTTTAATCATTAAGGTAAGTTAAAATACCAATTTTCTATTTATTTTACAATGTCAACTGATAATCTTTTCAATTCTATCGATACGATTGAGTTCTACGTGGGTTCTGCAAGCCAGTGGGCTTATTTTCATGAGCGGGCAATGGGTTTCAGAACAATCGGTTATTCCGGACCAGAGACAGGTGTCAGGGACAGGCGATCCTATCTGATGGAACAGGGGGACATAAGATTGATTTTTACCGGTTTCCTTTCCAGGCGCTCCGAAATATCTAGACAAGTGGAAGTCCATGGAGACGGAGTCAAGGATGTTTCGATTGATGTTGGCAACCTGGATGAAACGCTTTCATTCATCAGAGAGAATGGGATAGTGAAACCAGGACCGGTCAAAATAACGAAGGGAGATGGTGGAGTTCTTTCAAAAACGGAACTGAAAACGTTCGGAGAAACGGTGCACTCACTGAAGGATTACAGCGAATGGGATTCAGAACTTCCCCCAGGGTTTGTGGAAGTTCAATCGGTCAAGGGCAAAAAAGTTGTGAAGAAGGTAGACCACGTTGTTGGTAACGTTGAAGCGAACAAAATGGATCCTTGGGTGGACTATTACGTCAGGGGGCTTGGTTTTAAACAACTCATAAGTTTTGACGACAAGGACATAAGCACGAAGTATTCCGCACTCAGGAGCAAGGTTGTAGAGTACGGCAAAAGGAAGATAGTATTTCCAATAAACGAACCTGCGTTAGGACTTAAAAAATCACAGATACAGGAGTACTTGGATTACTACGAATCTCCAGGAGTACAGCACATTGCGCTTGCTACTGACAACATAATCGAGACTGTCAGAAAGCTGAAACAAAACGGAATTCAATTCCTCGAAACTCCTGGGACTTACTATGACGAGCTGGAAGACAGAGTGGGGAAGATTGATGAAGATCTGGATGCCTTGAGGGAGCTTAATATACTAGTGGACAGAGACAACGACGGTTATCTCCTGCAGATTTTTACCAAGCCAATAGGAGATAGACCAACTTTCTTCTATGAGGTGATTCAAAGGAAAGGAGCTACCTCATTTGGAAAGGGAAATTTCAAAGCACTCTTTGAGAGCATCGAAAAGGAACAGGAGAAGAGAGGAAATCTCTGAGTCATGAAGATCGCCAGAGTAAATATTGAAGGGAAGATTAGAACGGTCGCGATTAAGGGTGAGAAGCTATACCTTCCCGTTGACGAGTCTATGAATTTTTATGATATTCCCTCCAGCAAGTTGCAGGAACAACAGATTCGGAATTTTAGCAGCAACGACTTCCTTGTACCGGTCCCCAAGATAACGTCCATAAGGGACTTCTATTCTTTTGAAGATCACGTAAGGAGAGCAAGGGCCAGGCGAGGACTTGATATGATTCAAGAGTGGTACGATGTTCCAGTCTACTATTATTCGGGTACCTCCATGATATACCCATCAGGCTCTTCCATTCCATATCCAACATTTACCTCAGAATTGGACTACGAAATGGAAGTGGCCATCATTATTGGAAAGGAAGGAATGAACATACGGAGAGAAAACGCTCTCCCGTATATTTTTGGATTCACGCTGGCAAACGACTGGTCTGCTCGGGACCTTCAGAGAAAGGAGATGAAGATAGGATTGGGACCATCAAAATCAAAAGACTTCGCAACTAGTATTGGCCCATACATTACGACAACTGATGAGCTTGACGAATTCAAGGAATCTGGAGATAGGTATGACATTCCTGTAGAGGGATACGTGAATGGCAAGCGATACTCTTCAGGTAATCTAAAAGACATGCATTGGTCATTTTCCGAATTAGTTGAATATGCTTCCAAGGGAACGAGATTGCGGAGGGGAGATGTAATAATGTCAGGAACGGTCTCAACGGGGTGCATTCTAGAACTTGGGCCCGAGGAATATGGCTGGTTGAGGAAAGGAGATGTAGTGACAATAAGGAGTCCAGCGCTTGGTGAACTGACAAATGAGGTAGGTTGAATGGTGTACTATGTTAGACAGGGCAGTATGCCTCGAACAAGGCACACATACGATAGCAAAATGAAACTGCTGAGGGAGGAACTTTTTGGGGAGGAAAGTTTCGATGGCTCTTATTCTTTGCTGTATCATAGGAACGAGCCGACCAGAATCAAATCAGTCAAACAAATAAGAAAGGAAGTTCCCAAATTTGAAGTGCAAAAGTTGCACAAGATGGTTAATACAGACGTACTGAAAAGGCAAGGGGATTTCATCACTGGCAGGAAACCCTTATTTGGCAACGAATCACTGATAATATCTATCCTAAAGCCCTCCAGTGACACAGATTACCTTTTCAGACATGGAGTCAGGGACCAGCTCTTCTTTGTGCACAAAGGAAAAGGAACATTAAGAAGTGTACTTGGAGAGATACAATTCGAAGAGGGAGATTATATATATGTGCCAAAGGGGACTATTTACACCTTGGAGCAATCGAAAGAACTGGAATTCCTGTTGATAGAATCAAGGGACAACATATCCATCCCTTCAAGGTATCTTAACAAGTTCGGTCAGATAAAGGAAGGGGCACCTTATTATTCTAGGGACATAAGACCTCCGATACTAAAGAGCGTTGTCAAAGAAAAGGGAAGCTTTGAAGTGTATGTAGATTTCGACGATAGATATGTGGTCGAAACAAGGGATAGCAATCCATTTGACCTCGATGGCTGGGACGGATACCACTATCCATTTGCGATAAATGTCAGGGATATCATGCCTATAGTGGGGAAAGTACACCAACCTCCCCCTGTTCACGAGACCTTTTCATCAAGATCCTTCATGATTGGGACTTTCCTACCAAGGAAGTATGATTTCCACGAAAGAGCAATCCCGATCTCGTACTACCACAGTAACGTTGACACGGACGAGTTCCTTTACTACGCTTCCGGTAATTTCATGAGCAGGAAAGGGATCAGGGAGGGTTCCATCACTCTCCACGTTCGAGGTATGATCCATGGTCCTCAGCCAGGGACTATTGAAAAGGCATTGGGAAAGAAGGAGACGAACGAAACAGGAATAATGGTTGAAAGTTATGAGAGACTGGGGATGACAGGTGAAGCGGAAAGATTAGAAAACAAAGATTATATGAACACATGGTACGAATGATGCAATTCAACTTTCTTCCGATAGACCGGATATCGGTGGGTGAAAATTCAATTGAAGTAATCCTCTCTCTGATCGGAAAAGAGGGACTAAAAGACTCAGCAATCGTGACTAGCAAATCGGTATCTAGGAATGACTTCTTCAAAAAGGCGGTAGAAATACTAGGTGATACGATGGTGTTCAACGGTATTTCGCAGCATTCTCCACTGGAGGAGATAGATTCGGTCGTTGATGAGGTCAAAGGAAAGAATTTGAAGTACCTCATTTCCATAGGAGGGGGAAGTGTTATAGATTCTACGAAGGTAATAAGATCAAAAATTGATCCGGATATATCCCAGATTGCGGTCCCAACTACACTATCTGCTTCTGAATTTTCACACATTGCAGGCTATTCTGAGAATGGAGTAAAGAAGGGAATCAGAGGGAAGAACTTGGTACCAAGATATATCTTCCTAGATCCGGATGCAACCCTTGAAACTCCGACAACCCTATGGAGGTCAACTGGAATTAGGTCAATAGACCACGCAATTGAGGCAACTCTTGGTGATGGACTAGTTGATCTAAGAATAATTTTTTCAAAGCTATCTGTCGAAAAGATGTTTGAGAATCTCGAGGGGAACTGGACGGACAAGAGAATGGAATGTCAGGTCGCATCCTGGTATTCATATATGGACGTATATGACAGCCCTATGGGATTCAGCCACCAGATAGGAAAGATAATTGGTGCAAGATGGAATATTCCTCATGGGATGACATCCTGCATCACACTTCCAGAAATTCTAAGGTACTATTCTGATTCAGCGCCCGCAGGTTTGGCAAAGCTAGCAATCTCACTTACGAACGAAAGTGATGGGCACAAGGCGATCGAGTCCCTGGCAGAGAGAATAGATACGTTCATCGATGAAATGGGTCTGAAAAGGAGACTGTCCGATTATGGAATAAAGGAGGATGATCTGAACTTCATCGCTGAAAAGCTGGGACAAAGAGACGAGATGTTTGCGGACCACCTCAGGAATATGCTTTGAATCTGATTCAATTAACGGTCAGTCTGCTGAGTCTATTGTGAATGAAAAGCTCCAAGTTTTCTTCGACAGAATCTGAATTTGCCTTCCACATGTCGATGTGATTGACTGTCATCAGTGAGGAAAGAAACTCCCCGGCGTCAAGAACGACCGCATCCGTCACCATATTTTGCTTTGCCAAGGACATAACTCTCTGTGCATTCTTGTCCACGGTAATGTTTTGAGGATCTATTTTCTCAGTCCGTGACGATACTCTCACTCCATCCTTGAATGTCACGAGGAGGTAATAGAGCGATTTAGATGTGGTTGGAGATATCTTGCCAGGTTCCGAAACCGGAACAATCACCACTCTGCTCGAATCCTTTGATGGTTCAATGTGAATCACCACATCCTTGACGTCCGGAATCTCCTGAAGCACCTTCTCTTCGAGAAAATCGGAAACGTCATGGGCCTCTTCAATAGTTAACTTACTGTTCACCGTTATTACTATCTCCACAAAGATTACCGGACCAGCCCAGCGAGCCTTGATGGATTTTACTCCCGTTATCTCTTTGTTCTCTCTGGCAATTTCAGTTATTTTAGGGATAACTTTCTTGTCCTTTGGCAAGTCCATTATGCTAGTCACGCTGTCTCTACCTATCTTGAATGCTGTGTATAGAATTCCGACGGCAGCTATGATTATTGCGATGTAGTAGAATACAGCAATCCTCGTCTCATAACTGATCAGGAGTCCTGCGCCCACTCCCAGGCCTACATAAACATCAGAATAGTTGTGGTAGCCATCAGATACCAATGAGGGGGAATTTACGGTTCTTCCACCTATTATTTTGACGATTCCTGAGAACAGAAGTGGGACGACCGATATAAGCTGAAGTATTCCGGATTGAAGATTCGACCTGAGATCGATCGAAGGAACTGAGAGAAGCAGGTCTATGGCTGTGAACGCAATTATGATTGCGATAGACAAAGATACAAGGTCTTCCACCCTAAAGAGGCCGTAAGAATACCTTCTACTGTAGCTACTATTCGCAAGCCTTATTGCAGCAAAGACAACCACGGTCACGAGCAGATCCGTGAGTATGTGAAAGCTTTCAAAGAGGAGAGCGTAGTTTCTATATATCACGGCTCCAACAATTCTGATAAACAGTACGCTAGTCTGGAGGAGTAACGCTATAGCGATGTAACCGTTGAGTGTAAATTTCCCTGATTTTTTTTTCAGAATTGATTATTAGAGAAAGAGATAAAAGAATTAGCCAATTTAAATCAGGCTTAAACTTCACTTCGATAGAGTAAGGATGATGATTCCCTTCGTGTGCTTTATGGATTTATCGATACCCTCTATTTGAAGGGAGTCCCATTCTCTCTCTTCCACTCCATGAGAACTGTTCAAACTTCTATTCGAGTTGTCGTATTCGTATATTGATATTGATCCGTGCTCGTTCAGGTGATGTACAAGTGATTTTAGCGACTTATCGCGTTCGATCCAGTGATGATATGAAAACGAGGAAATGATTGCATCAAAATGAGTGTCAAATGGGATAAATCTGCTACTGCCAATCTTCAAATCCACTCTACTTCCAAGTCCCTTCCTAGACAAGTTCTTTTTGGCTCTTTCCAGCATATGCGGTGAGGGATCCAGACCGTAGAAATTCTTGGAAGGGTATCTTTCCGCGAGTCTGGTTAGAAGTGCTCCTGTTCCACAACCAACATCGAGCAATCCATCAAATTTCTTTGTTCCCAGATCCTCAAGTATCACTTCATAATATCTGTTCAAGAAAATGGATCCTAATCCAAAAAAGAAAGAGGTGACTGGACCGAAGCGCTCTTCTCCTTCCAGATAGAGGTCTTCAGTTGTCACAGTTCTCCGCATTCTGGGCTATCCAGGTCTCTCCCCAGTTCCTCATTGAGTCCACTACTGCGCTAAGAGACTTTCCCTTTTCCGTAAGTGTATACGTGACCCTGACGGGCCTGGAATCACTTACATTTCTGTCGAGTATGTTCTCTTCTTCAAGGAACTTTAGCTTCTCCGATAGCATCCTGGACGATATTCCATCCACAGACTTTTTCAGCTGATTGAATCCCCTTGGCTCCGTACACAGGTCCCTTAATATCATGAAAGTCCAGACATCCCTCAGAATATAGAGCGTCCTTTCCACGGGGCACGTGGAATTCTTTCTGGTTTCCATGTCATAGTGACTGTGCTGCACATATCTATATTTAAACTAAGTTAATATAATTAACCTACACACTTTCCGTTCATGATAACATCAGAAATGTTCTTTCGACTCAGTCGGGGTTCCCCCCAATAGGTTGCAAATTGCAATAAACACTTTATGGTCGCATCGAATGGAAGGGCGGTGAATTACAGAGGATCAAAAACGATTGACGTTATTCTATTTCTTGTGATGTCGTCATCGTGGGCGCTCAACTATTCTTTTCTAAAATTTGCCCTTCTCTACGAACCTCCAATGGTTGCGCTCCTCTTCCGGATATTATTCGGCGCGGCATTTTCGATTCCATTTTCCTACTCAACTCTAAGACTTGTGAGGAGCATTGGTGTCTGGAAACTGGTTATTATGAGTCTTTTCAACGTCTCGATCTTTATGGGTCTTTGGTTCATAGGGGAGAGAACGGAGAGTTCTTCTATCTCTTCAATTCTTGTCTACACCTACCCCATAGTTTCGGTATTCCTTTCGTGGTTGATCCTGCAGGAGAAACTGTCCAACTGGAAAATATTGGGAATAGTTGTGGGATTTGCTGGTATAGTTGTGATTTTCCTAGACCAGCTATCCATAAGTTTCAGCATTGGGCTCTTTCTGCTGATTGGTTCTGCAATCTCGTGGGCAGCTGGAACTATTTACTACAAGAAGTACCTGAAGGACGCGGACATGGGGGCAGTCAACACCTTCCAGTTCTTGTTTGCAGTACCAGTAGTCCTAATTGTTGCACTCCTTTATGGAGGCATGAGACCACTTACGACGAACTTCATCTTGATCACCATATACATGGGTGCCATCGGATCTTCTGCAGCCTACTTCATCTACTGGGGTCTTATCAAGAAATACAAGGTCTCCCACGTTTCTCCTTATCTGTTCTCTGTACCTGCCCTATCTATTCTTTTCAGCACCTTTCTTAATAACGACAAACTGACGGCTTTGAGTCTTGCAGGGTTTGTCCTCGTTGCGGTGGGTATTTTCATAAGTTCGAGATAGATTGCAAGCTGTTGCCGTCGGTTACTGCACCAGGTCCCATGTCCAGTTCTCTCATGCGGTCACTTTGCCCTTCCTTTCGACTGGAAACACGAAGAAAGCAAGATAAAGCGTCAGAAGGAAAGTTGCGATCATTCCTATCATTACCAGCATTCCTCCTACCGGAAGAATGTTCGGGATGCTGAACAGGGGGTTTACCAGAGTACTGGCAGATATACCTGTTGTATTGGTCACTATAAGGTACGGGTACCTTGCTGTATTGGAAGTAACCTCGAAGAACATCAAGAGTGAATAGGAAGAGGCGGCACCCACTGGAGCCGCGTAACGAGTCACATCATCATACAGCGAAATTAGGGACAGAACCACAACAACTATTGCAAGGACAATAGAAACTGTCACAAACCCCTTGTCCGCCATCTGTTGATACACGTACTGAGAATAACCGTGAAGTTCGAAAATTGTCCAAGCAATTGTCGCGAGACTCAGTAAGGAGAACAGTACAGACAACGTTCTTGATATTCTTAAGGTATGTTGGAATTCATCCGTGAAATCATTTTTGGTTCTAAATACGGCAAAGCTCAACACTATGAATGACGCAAGAGCAATCGAAATGAACCAAGTGTAAAGGGCAAGGGGAAGGAGTATTGGATTGGACAGTGGATTCAGGCCGTTAGCTTTGAAGAATGTCAGTCCCATTGCGGAAGTAGTTGAAACACCATAGGGATAGAACATCATAGCCAGTATGCTGTTCATTCCAAAAGCAACTGAAAGGGCTCCAGCAGACATGAACAACCCTACCACAATATGAGTCTTCCTTTTCATGTCATCCCATGTATACCAGTATAGAGCCATGCTGACGATTGCAACCATTATCCCACCAACAGCGAGCGAGATGGGATAGAATAATACATTTGTAGCTATGTAAAGGAGAGACGGCCAATATGCTGCAAGAAACACTGTTAGCCAGGTTGCCAGAACCCCTGCAAATAGGTCCACTCTGATCAAGTAGGAGGTAAGGCGTCTCGCAAACTTGTAAAACCTTTCATCCTTCTTGAAATAGCCTATGATCTCAAAAATTGGTATTATTACGGATAACCCAAGAACAACTGTTACGAAGAATATGTGTAGAAAGAAGGTAGTGCCAATTGTTGCAATCCCCCAGAATATGTTAATGATACTGAACACCCCCCTTGTGCTTGACCTTTAATTTTTTGAAGAATACCATATAAATCCCCCAGAGCCCTGCAAGCAGGATAGCCAGTTCTAGGACTATGATCACTGCTGTGAACAGAGGAGTTATAACGTGGGAATTTACAACGTCATTGTAGGTTATGAGGCCATAAACAGTCCAGGGATGTCTTCCCATTTCTCTGGTCGCCCATCCTGCAACGCTAGCGATTATTGCAAAAATGGCTCCAGCAAAAGAACCATACAGCACAAATGTTTCGACCTTCATTCTCAGTATCCCTTCCACTATGCTTCTCAAGAGTTTCGAGTATAGTCCGAAGTGACCTATTGCTATTACAACTATGATCACTCCGGAAATGACCATGGAATAGTACATAAAGTGGAGTACCGGCCCGTAAAAATTAGACGCACTCAAAGTCAGTTGACCCAGTGAATCGTTTTGAGGTAGTAGTGAGGAGAGATAATTCGAACCGGGAAAGAAGTGATTTGGTTTTCCATAGAGCAAAATACTGACGATAGGGTCATATCCACCCTTGGCAGGGATTCCTTCTGTTGCGTTGAAGATATTTCTCTGGAATTCATAAAGGAGACGCCCTTGAAAATCGCCTGCTACTGCCTGAAGGAAGGATGCAATCGAAGCTATGAAGAATGAGACTCTGAGTCCCTTCCAGTTGTAGGTCGCAGGTCCATACCCCTTTATGATTTTGTATGAGAGGTAGGAGGCAGCAAGGAACGACGTAATGATGAGAGCAGCCAAGAAGTTGTGGAAATAAGTTACATTCGTATCAGGGTTGAAGAGTGCAATCCACGGGTTGGAAGTGAAATTGGAGAGAAGCTGGAATGCCCCGGGTGAGGAGAGCAGAGTGGAACCAATGATTGGAAGCACCGTGGCGAGGGTCTTCAGTTTGGCAGGGTCTACGACTAGAGGACCTAGGGTTGGTACCCAAGGAAGAAACATCTGAGAGACTAGATTTCCAGTTCCCCACGGGACTTGCATCCAAGAATTTACGGCCAATATAGTGTAGGCAGAAAGATTAGTTCCTATTAGAACGCCGACTCCAACCAGTACATGAGCTACCTTCCATTTCTTGAACCTATTGAAGGTTGTGAGGTAAGTTCCTATTAGAACTATCTCGATGATAAAAGCGTAGAGTTCAATGATTAAGGGAGCAGCGGCCATGCTGGCAATCAGGGCAATAGAACCAGACCATACGACAACTAATCCAAACTCAACCAGAGTCCCGGTAACTGCGCCGGCTGCAAATGTAATTCCCCAAAGTTTGGAAGCATTTCTGGCGAGACTGATGTAGTCCTCGTCCTTCCTAAAGACTCCAATGGACTCAAGGGTAAGGACAACTACTGGGAAACCCACAGCAAAGATCAGAAAGAATGCGTGGACATAAATTCCGACTATGGTCATGTACTCTGCCATATTAGCAGTGCTCCACGTCGCACTGGTGTCCAGTACAACCTTAGCAAACTGGCTAAACAGAACAGAGAGAGAAATCATTTCTTATGGATATTTCAACTATATTTAATGATTAATATTTTTTATTTTTCATAATTTAAAGAATGCCTAACAATCTTAAGATTATTGAATAATGTTCGCAGGCAAAGATCAAAAAATTGAAGATGATGATTTTCGCTCAAATTGAGAGAGTTCGGGTGTCAAGATTTGATTAGTTCCTCTCAGGTATTTGACAGCATTACGAATGTTGACTGCTATCGTTCATTATCAAATGGGTTTACTTTAAACAGTTTCAGATTTGCATTACCGTGTCAAAAATGCCTCTAATGTATCCGACGAAGTTTGCTCTCTACTAATTTTGAATCTTTATTTGATCTCTACTTTCTTTATCTTCGACTTTACTTCAGGTTTAATCATTACCGATTTGCCTGCTTTCATTATCTCTTCGGATGCTTTGAGGAAATGATTGAGTGCGCTTCCCACTCCGTGGCTCATCGACGGGACCGTAATCTTGATCTCAATTGTTATCTTGTCTTCCTTCTCTTCCACTGCCATGTCACTCCATCTCTATATTAAGAACGCCGTTATTAAATTCTGCTTTCATAGGGTTCTTGTCCGCATAGACTGTTGGAAGGTAGAATACCCTCTTCCAGTTGCCTAATTGTATAATCAATTCTCCTCCCTTGTTGAATATCTCCAATTTCTCCTTGTCAGCGAAGGGGAGTTTGAGTCTGATAATGTACTTGCCGTTTTCTTTCACAAACTGAATGCTTTTTTCTTTTGAGAAGGTGTCTAGAGGATTGGAACCGGCGTATATGAGGTCCGACATCTTTTGCAGTTTATCGATGCCGATTGGTTCTTCATTCAACATGGGGACCTTGAATATCTTGAGATCGGTAAAGGAGTCGTTTACGTCCTTGATTATTTCTCCTTGATTGTTCCTCCATCCCTTGAAGAAAGACCCAGTGCTCTCGTCGTAAATCTTATTTACGAATACCGAGTCAACAGGGTATCCGTACAAGAGCAGATAGGTGAAAGCCCTCTTCGTTTCGCTGAGCGACATCTTGTCCGGGTTCATAACCAATCTTATTGTCGAAATCTTTGGATCGGTGAGAATTAGCCTAATCCTCTTTAGGTATTCGTACAAACTTTCAACACTCTTGAAAACCTCATCGTCGGGTATAGATACGTTCGATACGGTGTTCCATACAGGGCGAACCAATCTAGCTGCAAGTCTTCCCATTGGGAAAATTTTGTCCATATACCACGTCATTGCCTCAGGAAATGAAAGTAGCTTCAGCGATTCTCCTGTTGGAGCACTATCGATAACAACCGCATCGTAAGTCTTCTCATCATAATATTGTCTTAAATATAGTAGCTGAGACGCTTCATCGAAACCAGGAAGAGTGGCTATTTCCTCTGCAGATATCGGATCTAGCCCCTCGGTTTGAAACAATCCAGTAAGATACCCCTTCAACTCATTCCAGTGAGTGTTGATGGCCTCGTTTACGCTGATCTCCTGGGCATAAAGGTTCTCCATCATCTTCCTTGGTTTGGGTCCTATTTCTGTGCCAAAGGCATCCCCCAAGCTGTGCGCTGGATCGGTCGAAATAACTAAGGTCTTTTTTTTACTCCTGGCTAATGAGCACGCAGTGGATGCAGCTATACTAGTCTTCCCTACTCCGCCTTTTCCAGTATACAGAAGGATTCTCTGGCCCATGACAGGGTTATCGCATCTAACTAAATTTATTCTTCTAATCGAAGTCCATTAGATTTTCTTGTGATCAGAGCAACCGCAAGGCATAGAAAAGTAGCGATCCTACACTCTCGATTAAATCTAAAGGATCGCCTAGAAGAAGCTGAAGAAGTTAACGAAGTACTTGAAAAAAGCAAGAAAGTGGTCCTTCGTTGACAGTGCAAAATACTTTACGGAAAGACCAGTCATGTACCAGACTCCAAGTGTCACGATAAAAAAAGAGATCAGCAGAAGAAAAAACGACAGCTTTGTGAGCGATTGTGCCATTTGTCTTCGAAACTGGATATATAAGTGTATATTTAAACTCTTGTCAGGAGAAATGATGGAAACTCAATTAAACTCTATTTGCTCTCACGAATCTCCTTAAGCGCTTCCCTATCCCTACAATAAAGATATGGGGCAAGATCCAGGGACGGAGGGGATTTTTCAAGTTTATTTCTGTACACCAGTCTCAAATTCTTGTCTACTTCCGTGCAGTAACCCTTCCAGGTAACTCCCTGAGACTCCACGTATTTTTTTTCAATTCCAGTTGCTATCTCGTGAGCATGAGGATACTCATATCCGATATCCGACATCCATTTTTCTGGTAATTCGTGGTGTAGTCCTATGCTCTCCTCCGTGCTTATGTCCTTGCCTTCCACCTTCAGGATTTTGGGGAAATGTTCATCAAGATAGACGGTCTTGCCGTCAAGGGAATATCCCCCTGTATACTTGATATCGTATTTTGTGCTGACTCTTATCTGGCTTGCATCCTTCCTTTCCAGAACCGTCCCGATCTCTCTCTGTCCGTAGTACGCTTTGTTTCCCTCTACTCTTATATTGGTGTAAGCCTTGGGTTCCTCTTTTGCACGAATCCGGACGTACTTTGGGTCAACGAAATCTATTGCTACCACTAAGTATCCTCCATTATTCTTGTCCGGAATGTGCTCGACAATTTCGAATTCATCCATTGTAGTTCAAAAGAAATCTTGCAGATAAACTTGGTGATTAATTCACATTCGAGAGGGTCTTATTCCGAGTCAGCACATTCCAGGACTATTAGTCCAAGATTGAATCAGTCACAATGATCGTGCAGACCCGTGGGAGTTGAAATGTTATCCTCGGTTGCCCTATGTTCTCAAGCAAGTACCACTAGAATTTCCTTTCCTTACTGCTCTAAGATCAATCTTCGTTCACATGCTACGATCACTTTTTCAACGACTCTTAACTTCGTAGATCTTTAGAAGAAAAAAGACGGCGAACGGAAAGGGTCTTGGAGCTAGATACTAAACTTCGGAAACAGAGGGTCATAGCAAAGTATCAAGGGAGCAGATAAGGTTACTTAGGACAGAATAGAATGCCAACTCAGTAGTTTCGCATTTGAATTGGCTAAAGGCTAGACTGACAGAAATCGAGAATCGTCAAGTTAGTGTCTTTTTGCATTATAAATATAATCGACCGTGTAATTGAAGCATAGGAAAGAATCTCCATACATTCGAAAGTAAGTGCAGGTGAGTAAAGTATGAAATTAAAGGGGAATACGATCTTAATTACTGGAGGAGCTACTGGAATAGGGTTTGCATTTGCAGACAGGCTAGCGAAGATTGGCAATGACGTGATTATCTGTGGAAGACGAAAAGATAAACTTGAGGAAGCTCACAGAAAGTCAAATTATCTGCACACAATTGTATCTGACATTTCTGATGACAAGGACAGGAAGGGTCTTCTCAGTTATGTACAGACGGAGTTTCCAGAATTTAACTTTCTCATAAATAACGCGGGCATACAGAGAAAAGTAGACTTGACATCGGACGAAAGGGGGATAACGGAAGGTGATGAAGAAATTGAAATAAATTTCAAGGCGCAAATACACGTGACTGCTATGTTTCTGCCACTACTGCTGAAACAACAGAACGCCGCAATTATCAACGTCACCTCTGGACTTGGGCTAATACCGCTCTCGATTTTTCCTATATACTCTGCTACTAAGGCAGCAATGCACTCTTATACCCTGTCTCTGAGACACCAACTAAGGAATACCAATGTGAAAGTGTTCGAGGTGATCCCTCCCACAGTGTACGACACTGAATTGAAAGGGGGATCGATCGAGAAGAAGGACTATTCTATCTCGTCGTCAGAATTGACAGACGCACTTATAGAAGGACTGGAGCGAGAAATTCTACAGATTGGTGCAGGCTCGTCCCTTGGGTGGTTGAAAGCGTCTAGCGCTGAATTTCAGCAAATTTTTTCCAGAATGAACTCCTGAGACCAAGAATGTTGCGAGTGAGATTCTTGCATACCAAGCCGGTGCAGTCGCAAAGGTTACAGAAAGTCTATGCCTCTCTCGATATCTCAGGAAATTAGAGGCCAAATCCCTTCTTTATTATCAACGAATAATTGAGACAGATTAATTTGACAGCAGAATTCTCTTAGGGGGCATTCTCGTTGAAGATTCTTATTAGTATAGAGTTAAATTATTTATATATAAACTATCATGACTTTAACTATGTTAAAGATCAGGAATTCCTCTCTCAGCGCTGATGATCGTGGAACTATGGAGGCGATAATGGGTGCATATCGAGCAATGGACAAAAGGTTAAACGAGCTTCTTGCTAGGGACGGACTAACCAGGCCACAGTTTCTTGCACTGAAGGCGGTTGCTGAGAACGGGAGAACGCCGATGAATAAGATCAGCGACTGTATGTCCGTAACTCCTTCAAACGTGACTGGAATCATTGACAGGCTTGTCTCGAATGGTTTTCTCAGGCGGGGAGAAAGGGAAGGTGACAGAAGGAAAATTATGATGGAGCTGACAGGAAAGGGGGCTAGTCTATACAACAAGGTCTATTCCTCATACGAAGAGTTCTTAGAGAGCATTCTTCATCAAATGACCTTAAAGGAGAGGCAAGAGATTAAAAAGCACCTAGTGAAGCTTGAGAAAGCGATTACCAATGCTGATTTATAGGTAATGGGGAAGAATAGGTATGAACGTGGTTTTGATACGCCCTTCAAATCCTTCAGGAAGTGCGTATCTAACTAAATTTGGATTTTTGCCGGTCCCCCTGGGACTGTTGGACCTTGCGGGTTCTATCCTCACACTCGAAGACTCCAAAGTCAAGATAATAGACATGGAAGCGGACAAGAAGAGGTCGGTTGAGGATACGGTGGAAGAGGCAATGAAGTTCAAACCCGAAATAGTTGGCTTGACAATACATGCCACTGCTGCTCACAGTACTTCGGTCAGTATTGCGTCCAGAATTAAGGAATTGCAACCAGAAATTATTTTAGTTGCAGGTGGACATCATGCAACTTTTGTTCCACATGAACTGCTTAGAAGCGGGTTCGACGTAGTAGTGCTTGGGGAAGGAGACGAAGCAATTCTGGACATTGTGAAAGCGGTCAACGATCGAAAGGAATTCCGGGACATACCCGGGATTCTGTTTAATGCCGAAAAGGACGGGAAAGTAGAAATCGTGGAGACGAGACACAGGGAACTCATTCAGGATCTCGACCGCCTTCCGTTCCCAGCATTTGATTTAGTGGATCGAAAATCTTACACGTTTAAGACGTTTGGAGGAGACTCTGTGGCAGCGATAGAAACATCTAGAGGGTGTCCATACGCCTGTGATTTCTGTTCCGTGACTCCAACGTGGGGTAACGTATGGAGAAATAAATCGAATGAAAGGATTCTCAAAGAGCTAGAAATTGTGAGAAGACTAGGATATAAGTGGGTTTTCTTTGTGGACGATATTTTCGTGGTCCGCTCAAACGTGAACAGAAGAATGGACCTTTTTGATACGATGATAGATCGGGGCTACAATTCCTTAAGGTGGATAGTCCAAATGAGAGCAGACGTCACCGCTGCCAATCCCACACTTATTAAAAAAGGAGCAGAGGCTGGAATGAGGATAGCATTCATGGGAGTAGAGTCAGGAAGTCCAGAGATACTGAAGAAACTTCACAAGGGTATACTAACTTCTCAGTCGATCCGAGCTGTACAAACTCTGGACCAGAATGGGATAGTTATCCTTCTAGGCATGATGCTTGGTGCGCCTTACGAAACGCTGACCGACATGCTGACAACGATAAAATTCTCCTACAGGCTTATAGATGCAGGTGCAGATGCAGTCCAATTTTCTATCTATACTCCGCTTCCCGGAACCAGGATCTTTAAAGATTCCTTAGAAAACAGGAAATTGTTCACTCTCGACTGGAGCAGATACGACATTTTAACTCCAGTCGTAGATACCAAGGTCAATCCAGCGATCATTCAGATTCTCCAAATGTACGGAAATCACTCTTTCTACATACTGAAGTGGCTAAAACAAAAAGTTGGAGGAGACTCGAGAAAGGCTGTCAATGAAGTAAAGAGGGAACTGGTGAACCGTGCTCAGACGTTTCTCTACGAAAAACTGCCATACTACTTTGCTGACACGATAGCGTTTCCTAGTCAAATCTTGCTGACAATCAGAACACTACTGAAGGAAAGAAAGAAGATAGATCTGTCGGAAGAAAAAATCAGAGAACTCATAAGTTATTCCAGCAAGATAGTCTACCTGGAGAAAGATGGAAGAAATCCTTATTTCCTGACGAAAGGGTGAGGTAGATAAGGACCTTTTTAAGAACAGGACGAATGACGCAGTCGAATTTATCAAAAGTGGTCGCGAATTGTACTATCTGACTAACACAATAATCCAAGAAATACAACATTCTACTCTTTCTTAATATTCCTCGTTCATCGAAGCAGATAGATTTTTTTTACTGAATCTATCTCCGGACTAATCTGGGCAACCGCAATAGTTGGAGCGTTTCATTTTGTTGATTGTGTTAGTTTGAAGTTACTTTAGGTATTTAACTATACTTAATATATCAGGAACTGATACGACAAGCATGGCAAAAGTATTATTTCTAATGATGACGGGGAAAGAAGCGCCTGAAAAAGCCGGCCTTGCACTGATGACAATTTCAAGACAGATAAAGGCAGGAAGATATGAAGATTCCAAAGTTTTGCTGTATGGACCAAGCGAAGAATTTGTAGCGAACCTGGATGGAGATTCCAAGGAGGCATTCAACGAAATAGTGAAAGCCGGTGCATTGGACTCAGCCTGTGTCTTCATCGCAAAGAAACTCAATCTGGAGTTGAAACTACAATCAATGAACGTGAATCTACTTCCGTTCGGAGAGAGGCTTGCTCATTACGTAAATAATGGTTATGAGGTAATTACCTTTTGATTGGAAATGGCGATAAAAATAGGATAATTTCAAAAGAATCAGTTATCGCAACTATTTTTGTTATCCTATCTACTACTTTTTTCATTAGAGCAAGCAACAACATGATGGTAACATCAATACCTCTGCTTGCAAAGTATAATTTTGATTTTTCACAGACAGAGGTAGGAATAATCTCAGCGCTAAGTTACTTATCTACTTTCTTGACGACCACGATCATAAACGTAAGGCTCAAAGCCGAAAAGAGACGGATTGCCTTTATTCTAGCGAATCTGGTATATGCAGCAGTATTTGTCGGATTTTGGAAATCAAACACATTATCAATATGGTTTCTTTCTGCAATATCAGGGGCAGTTTTCGGGCTGATGATGCCCAATATAATAACTGCTGCAGGACTGTTCAAAGATCAGAGAGTGAGGGAGAGAGTGCTTTCGCTATACACGGTCGCCCTAAGTCTTTCGCTCGTGGCTGGACCGGCTTTTGAATCATATATTTTGAAATTCTATTCTCTCAAGACTACATTCCTAATTTTTTCATTGTTAGCAATTATATCCGTCTGTCTTTCTCCGTTCATCAGGTTTCCCGAAGAGAATAGAATAAAGGAAAGAGTGAAAGTATTCGGGAATTATGGATTTAGGTCTTCTCTCTTGAACATAATGGCTTATAATATCCCATTCACCCTCCTGATTGCTTTTGGTGGAATTTATGAAAGGAATACCTATGGCATCTCACTTTCACTTGTGACTCTGCTCTTTTCTCTCTTCTTCCTCTCCTCCTTTGTTTCGAGAATGTTTCTGTCGCTTATCCCTCCTAAAAGCATTCACAGACAAATGATTGCTGCAATGGTCCTGTCTATAATGGGTATTTCAATCTTGGTCTCATCTAGGAGCATTATGATGCTCGTTCTTTCTTTAGTGGTACTCGGCATCCCCCATGGTTTTACTTATCCTCTTTCGGTGCTGTCAATTTCAAGATCATTCGACCCAAGAGAGAGGAATATAGCAAATAGTTACTTCTTTTCTGTCATGACTGCGATTGGCATAATACTTCCAATCATCGGTGGGTATGCCATACAAAAATACGGGTTCAATTTGACCTTCGACGGCATATTCTTTTTGATAGTCTTAATTATGATGATACTTGCGCTCAATTTTAGGGCAGAGAGAAGAGCAGGGGAAATTAAAAACAAAATCGCATTTTAATTGAGAGAGTTTCAGGAGTCAGCATACGTAAAATTCAAGGTGCGGGGGAGGGGATTTGAACCCCCGAATCCCTACGGAACCAGATCTTAAGTCTGGTACCTTTAACCTAGCTCGGCAACCCCCGCCTTTCTGCTGATGTCTCTTGTGAATTTAACTTCTTTTGAGTTTTCTGTGTAGATTTCATGCTTTTCGTAGAGTCAGCTTTTCTTTGTTGTTTATGCCCCTCAGCTTGCCACATTCTTTGGTAAAAATCGGAATGAAGGATATTTAGTCGTAGTAAACAAGCTTAAGGTGCATAAATGCGCATTCGTGTGTACGATAAAAGATATCTTCCAATGTAATTCTTTAATAGGGATTAAAGATGTTAAACCAATCAAGTTCTAACGCCATCGTAGTTGCCTTAGTCATAGCAATTGTTGCCGTTGGAGCAGGGACTGGAATGTTTGCTGGGTTATTCATGACCCAAGCTCCTCTCGAACAGACACATGGAAGCACAACGACCTCTTCTGGAAGCGTTGCGCCGTACTCCCTCATTATGGTAATAACTACAAACAATGTTTACAACAGCACTGTAGGGGATCAGCCGGCGTTTTTCGTGCTCAGCAATGGAACTTTAAGATCATCTGCTAATATTTCTATTCCAGCGAACAGGGAGATAGATCTAACAATAATCAACTATGATGATGGAAATGGTTCCTTGCCTGCGGTGTTTGCGAATGTTACGGGAACTCTAAATGGAAAGGAGACCGTCTATAATAACACAAACATAAACTCAACAAATGGGTTCAACCAGATTGCAGTCAATGGCAGCGTAGAAATCACTTCTCTCAATGTAAGCCTCGTATCCCATACATTTACAGTATTTGGCAACGGAACCGAAGTCCTAAACCTCCCAATAGCGGAGTCGAGCATAGTCCAAGCATCGTTCACTCTCTCTCCGGGGACTTACTCTTGGCAGTGCGAAGTGGCCTGTGGTTCCGGCAGCTCGGGATGGGACGGTGCAATGAACACAGTCGGGTGGATGACAGGGACGGTTTCAGCTCAATAAACTGAAACACAACGGGATTAAGAAAAAAGAGGTACTAAACGATCCTACCGGGTCTAGGAATAAGCGTGATCTAGATACTATTCCTTCAACGGTCTAAGTGGGTGCCGGTAGGATAAGCCATTTTTCATTTTCTTAAAGATGCAGGCGGGTTAACTTCGGTAAAGCACTACTGACGAGTTCAGAATTAAAATAATCAAATATTATTACCTCTGGATCACAATGGATTTTGGAGTTACAGAGGAAGACAAGCTCATCAGGGAAAATGCAAGGGAATTCGTACAAAAGTACGTGATACCAAAGAGGGACAAGATATCTTATGCTAACAAGATTCCTGACGAGATCATCCAAAAAGCGGCAGATGCAGGGTTTATCGGTTTTACAGTATCTGAAAAATATGGAGGCGCAGGGGGATCGATATCTCAAATGGCTGCTATTGTGGAGGAACTTGCCAGAGGGGACGTATCTATGGCTCTTCCAGTCTATGTATTGCTACTTAATGGCTGGCCTGCAATGCTTGAAAAATATGGGACAGAGGAAGCTAAGCAGGAGATACTACCATCAATAACGAAGGGAAGAACATACTTGGGAATCGGATCTACTGAACCGTCCGGTGGTTCAGACGTCATGAATGAAAAATCTAAGGCAGTGAGAAAGGGAAAAGGATGGAGCGTCTCGGGAGAGAAAGTCTACATAAGCGGGGTAAGAGAGGCTCTAAACCTTCCAGGAGGAGGTGGATTCCTTACTCTGCTCCGGACAGCAGACAAGAGCCTCGCCTCAAAGGCATTCACCTCCTTCGCTTTTATGATAAAGGGGACGGACGGAAAAATAAGAAATGAAATATCGACGACCATTTTCAATAACATAGCAAGAGAGGGGCTCTCAACTGGGGGGTTTTCCTTCAACGATCTTGATCTCGATGACAAGTTCAGGGTAGGCGAAGTAGGACAGGGATTCCATATAATAATGGAGGGATTCAACATCGCGAGAATATATGTGGCTGCTGCCTGCAACGGAGCCGCATTGGAGACAATAGATATGGGGCGAGAGCATCTCCGGAGCAGGATGCTATTTGATCAACCGCTGGGAAAACAAGAGGGATTACAGTTTGAGCTGGCGGAACTTTACGGAAAACTGGAGTCTTCACGGCTCCTTACACAGAAGGCTGCATGGACACTCGACAGGGTTTATAAAAATAAAGAAAAAGTACCGCTGTCGGAGCAGAATTTGGCAGTCTCTCTAGCCAAGATGACCGGGCCACCGACAGCTCACGAGATAATCACAAAGGTGATGGTTTGGCATGGAGCGATGGCCTATACTAAGGATCTTCCTCTGGGAGCTGCACAGGGAGGAGTCATGTCGTACTACGTAGGGGCAGAGGGTGGTATAAACATAATGAAGTTGATAATTGCAAGAGAATTGTTGGGGAAAGAATTCCTGAGCTACAAGTCGGGATAGATTTTTAACCACTTATAAATGGAGTATTCGAAGCCCCGTGGTGTAGTGGACAAGCATTTCGGACTTTGGATCCGACGACGGCAGTTCGAATCTGCCCGGGGCTATCGTAAATTATGGTTACGTTTCTTATTGCGGTTCTAGAGGATGTCTATACTATTTCATTTGTAACACCACGCATTCGATATACTAATCGTAGGCCTTTCGTGTTTCCTCGTCGCACATGACTGCTTCCAGTCTATTTGACCATTCTTTTCCTTCCCACGTTCCGAGTGCTTTATGAGTCAGATAATACTTCTCGGGAATGGGATGAGTCCCAATTACGACCTTGAGTCCATACTTTTCTTCGATGAAAGACTTGAAATGGTCCGTCCACTGACAGGGAGGGTATCCTACAAGAAGACCCGTCGCTAAGTGGATGACTTCCGCACCCCTCTTTTTCATCTCTTCGGGAGCGTACTCAATGTTCCCGCCCGGGCATCCGCCACAAGTTGTATAACCTACGACTTCCGCTTCATCGTTCTTGTAAATATCGAATGCTCCTTTCCTTTCAGCCAGTGCCCTGAAACACTTCCCACCCGCACAGTTCCTGTATCTATCGCAAATTATGATTCCAATCTTGACCATGAGATTTCTATATTGTTTCGTTGTATTATATGATTTTACTTCTTTCAGTTTAAATACATAGAATGTGGAAAATTCGCGCAGTTAAATGGAGGTACTGTCTTAAACGAAACTCCTATCTGATGCACCTCATTTCTAGTTTCCAGATTCTAGGAAGAGTGGGGCCTCATGAAGAACTTGACATCCTGATACTTAACTTCCTTCAACTGCTTTCTTGCTATAAGATCGTCTATTACTTCCCACCCACGGTCAGACTTCAAGAGCATTTCTTTAATCGCTTCCTCTCTCATCGGATGTACGGAAACAACGCGTAATATATCGTCCACGACATTTCCCGTATAAGCGAAAAGGTTGCCCTCGTACCCTGTCAGCAATTCAACTCTTTGAAGTTTCTTACTGAAAATCTGGTATGCCTGATTTACTGTCTCCTCTGTCGGTGATTTAACCCATCCTACTGCAGGCGGCCTCGTTGGTATCGATATGTAAACGGTGTCAGGTTCTAGACTCTTAAGGAAATTTGATGTTTCTTCCAAGGCTTTGTTTGTATCGTTTACCCCCGAGACGAGCATAGTTTCTGTAGCCAAGAATCCATCAAATTCCAAAATAAAATCCTTAATTCCGTTTATGATTTTTTCCAGATTAATGTTTGGTGAAGGTCTGTTTATTCTTCTCCAGATGCCAGGATCCACCGCATCAACCTTGATGGAAACCCAGTCAGCCTGAACAAGATCTTTTCTCACTTCAGGATCCCATAGCAGTGAAGAATTTGTTATGACGGCGATCTTCAGGCCAGTGTTTTTCAGAAGACGAATTTCATCACCTAATAAATAATCAAGTGTCGGTTCTCCATCTGGAACGAAGGTCAGGAAATCTATCTTAGAACCTGATAAAGTTGTCTTTTCTATTCTTCTTTTCACTTCATTTACTATTGATTCTGTATCATAAAACCTAGATCTCTTTGTCGTGATGGTATCAGTGTTTCCTATTTGGCAGTAGATACAGGAATAGCTGCAAAATTTCGGAGGTATGTTATTGATACCGAGGCTCATTCCGAGCCTTCTTGAAGGAACTGGCCCGAACGCAATAGAAACCATAATCCTCTCTACCCTCTCACATTTGTTTTTGATAGATTAAATTTAGTACCGGTTGGTCTCTAAAATAGAAGCGTGTGGGTTGACATTCACGTTTTTGATGGAATGGACATAAGAGTACGTATTAAATTTATTTGGCACAATAGAGCTCTCAGCTTCTGCGAAGAGAATTTCATCGAGTTCAGTTCAGCACCGTAATGGGTATTTCAGAGCCAGATATAGTCCTAATAGTAGTTCTCTTCGTAATGGAACCCCTGCCTTTCCAACTTTTCCAGCGCTCAATTACCATCGCATCGACGTCCTTTCTTTTGGAAAGCTCCATCAATTCCTTGGCTGAATCATCCTCGACAATTTCAACCTTGAATCTTGTAGTTGCAGAGATATTGGTAGAAGAGAAGACCTCCCTTATTTTCTCCTCAATCTCTCTCTTTGCTAAATCCCTCTTCTCTTGGTCGGATGTCCAGAAGTGAGAGTAGTTAACGGGCATCAAGTAAACGAGATAGAATTCCTCCGCTCCTGGAAATAGGTAAGTTGCCATCCTCACCGCGTGTTCCAACAGCTCGTAAGAATCAATCGCAACCATAACTGCTTTCATTTACTTTCACCCTTAGCAGAGAGGGAAACTCATTCCTTTGCGGTCGTGTAAGAGCCTCCGTATATTCTTATTGCCTTTCCCCCAACTATGGCATCTGCGACCTTTTTTCTTGCTCCAGTAACAAGCCTGTGGAAGGTGGCTTGAGAAATTCCCATCATTACTGCGGCATCCCTCTGATCCATCTGCATCAAATCCTTGAGTCTGATCGCCTCATACTCTTCGACAGTCAGCACTATTTCGCCTACTTGGGCTCCCCCTGAAGTGGCAGGAAGGAAATGGTCTGTGTAAGGAAGCCTACTTACTCTCCTGAATCTCCTTGGTCTAGGCGTTTCTCGTCACTGCAGTTCTTTAATTCTCTTCTCGATCGCTTGTCTTTGTGTTTCCAGGTCCTTCAGCTCCTCTTCTAGGATCCTTCTCTGTTCTTCGTTCGTCAGGGTCGCTATATTGCCAGGCGGAGTAGCATATTGTCCCCTTACGTAGGGATCGTAATTAGCCCTCCCCCAGTAATATCTGTTACCTCTTCCAAATCCCATCCTTGGCACTGCATTGTTCAGAAAACCTGGTACTGAGTAACCTCCGCAGAATCCAGCATGTCTTCCACTTCTTGGTCCATACCCTACGGGCCCTGTTCCATCACCATATGGCATTTTTTTCACCTCTCATTATGAATATATATTCATAATAAATACTTAAACATTTTCTACTTACTTTTATGATAAAAGAGTATCAACGAATAATGAAATTTCGCGAATCGTTTCGGATGCAGGGGAACGTGGATTGTACTCAACCAAAGGTTTTCTCTTCGTCATAGACTCTGCTACTGTCTTGTCATAGGGGATTTTTCCAACGATCTCCAGACCATTTTCGGATACAAAGTCGCGCAGTTCACTGAAATCTGGATTAATGTTGTATTTGTTTACTACGACGTATGATTTGATTCTAAAGTGTTGTGCGAGGTAATACACTCGCTTTAGATCGCTGAGGCTAGACCTCGTTGGCTCTGCGACGAGAAGCGCATGAGTTGCTCCACTCATGGATGCAATTACCTGACAGCCTATCCCCGCCGCAGAATCGACTATTATATTATTTATTAAACCTTTCGAAACCCATTTCCTTGCGATATTCTTTTCACTCGTGACAAGTTTTCCACTATTAGGTTGCCCTACATCAAGTTCCGAGCTCACGAATGGACCGTACTTGGTCTTTCCGATCCTGATCCATCCAGAGAGATTATTTTTCCGAATTGAGATAGCTTGGCTCGGACAGACCACTTTGCACGCACCGCACCCTTCACAAACATAATTCTTTACGTACGGAACCCCTTCTCTTTCTCTTATTGCCTCGTAAGTGCACACCTCCTTGCACAACAAGCAGTTTGTGCATTTCGAATAGTCGATTTCAGCCATGCTCTTTTCTTCGTACTCGACCTCACTCTCCCAAGTATTCACGTCAAAGATGATATGAAGATTAGGTGCTTCTGCGTCTCCGTCCACTATCCCTATTTTCCTGTCCCGCAACAGCACGGAGATTGAAGAAGTGAAAGTACTCTTTCCCACTCCTCCCTTTCCGCTAGCCACGACTATTTCTGCCATATCAAATCACTTAATTTCTCCGAAATCTTATTGAGTTCCAGGGATGCTGGACTTTCAGGATACATTTCCACGACAGGTCTTCCCTTAACGTAGCTATCTACGATTTCGTTGCTCAGTGGTATTTTTCCTATAGTCTCGGCGCCAACTACTTGAAGGGGATCTGCTACGAGGTCAGATCTGTTCATAACAACGTAGCCTTTTACATCCAGTTTCTCAAGCAGATTCAATATCATCTTCAGGTCATGAATTCCAAGGGGGGTTGGTTCGGTCACAACAATTGCGAACATCGATCCTTCTATGGCAGCTGCGACGTGGTTCCCTGTTCCAGCCGAAGTATCAAAGATCTCAAGTTCTGAGTCTATCATTTCGGACCTCTTCCTCGTCGATAAAACAAGAGGATACGATCTCTCCTCTCCTTCCTTAAGAACTCCCGTGACCAGGGTGAGGCTCTCGTTTACGACACTTACGAATGTACTCCCAACAATCTTTGTATCATCTTTGATGGCATTAGCTGGGCATATCAGTTTACACGTTTTGCATCCAGAACAAAGTGATGGCATCAGGAAGGGATATCCTTCTTTAAACACGACGATCGCACTTTCCGAGCAGTTCTCCCTACACAGACGACACTTCGTGCATATAGAGTAGTCGAATTTTGGTCTGAAGATGAAACTATCTTTTTGGCTCGAGAGTTCCGTGGACATCAGAATGTGATCATTCGGACATTCAACGTCAGCATCTACCAGCACGACTTTCTTGTTTCTTGCCAAGATCGTTGCTAAATTGACTGCAACTGTACTTTTCCCGGTTCCTCCTTTTCCGCCAGTGACAGAAATTTTCATTTAAGCCATTCACCGAAACTGATGTCTACCGCCCCTATCCTGACCGTGTCCTCCCATGCCTCCCCCTCGACCGGAACCGGAAGAAGGCTGGAGTCTTCCCTGCAGGTATTCTTCTAATGCCTTTTGAACGGTAACACCAGCGCACTCTCTCACATCAAGCTTCGCCATCGAGAGCACCTCAAATGCGTTCGGACCCACTGCTCCTGCAATTACAACATTGCATCCATCATCAACTACAGCCTGTGCCGCCTGAATGCCTGCACCACTTCCTGCAGAAAAGCCCGGATTTTGGGCAACCTCCGTGCTCTTAATATTTTTTCCGTCAACCTCTATGATAGTATAAGTAGGGCATCTTCCGAAATTCGAACTTACCAAATCCTGAAGCCCGCCCTGGTTAGAAGTAGCCACACATATTTTCACAATAGATCACGAATCTGAGTAGTCATGAAAATTATAAAAGTGTTGAGTTAATTTTATCGTCAGTATAATCTTTTAGGAATCGATTAAATATCTCAATCTTGGATAGACCCTGTAGATCGCCTTCTAAACCAAGCTGTAGTTAGATTTTGTTCAGTTGAACTACTTGGAATATTTTCAGTTATGCGAAGATCGACCTTCAAGATTGAGCATCTTTCGTGCCTCATCGCTTATCATGTCAGGGGTCCATGGAGGGTCCCATACAAGTTCAATGTCGCACTTTGAGATTCCTTTCATTCCTTCAACCTTCTTCTGGACGTCAAACAGAATCCAGTCCGTAAGCGGGCATGTTGGTGCGGTCATTGTCATTTTTATCTTTATCACATCTTTATCGATTTTGAGGTCATAAATGAGTCCTAAGTTCACTACGTCTATCCCAATTTCTGGATCATTGACAGTTTTCAATATCTCGATTATCTCTTCCTTGGCTACCATTATTTTTGGTATCAAAAGAAGGCACATATCTTTTCCGAAAAGAGGAATACCATTTTCCCCCGTTTTAAAGGATCAGGTGTACTGCCCTTCCAATGAAAAATCTCTTCCCTCACTGACAAGCGCAGGACTTTCAATTCAGGGACAACGATACAAGGATACAAGAGATGAATTTTATTAAGGTCTATAGTCAAAGTAGAGGTTTTCTGTCCTCCTTATAAATCTTCTAAGTATGGCTAAGAGAGAAGAAGGAAAATACTGACTATTTCTGCTAGACTAGTCAGAGATGTTCTGGACGGTTCTTCAAAATATCCATATTAAACTGCTATACTCAGTATTTCCGGCTCTATGTCAATGGGTTCTAGGTAGAAGTAAGATTTGACATCCGCCACTTCGTATCTATTCCTGCTGATTTTATGTTCTTTTCAAAGTCATATAGACCCATCATTGATAAGATTAACACATTGTACCGTAACCCGTTCTTTCCTTTCATTGCGTATTCCAGAATATTAGAAAATGGCGAACCACAAATGCGTAAGAAGTGCAGATATCTGTTTCGGGCGAGAACCAGTTCCTTCTCGCTCTTCCGAATTTCAGGTTGTCTTCAGTTGTGACTTTTCTACCACTTTCTTCTTCCTCTATTCTAAAAATAACCCTGTGGATGATCCCCTTTCGTCCCAAGGCTAAACACACAATCGAATAGCATTGCAAAAGATCCGCAATCATGGAAAATCAATGGATTTACGTGCGGTACTTCAACTAATCCGTCTAGATTAGAGCTATTCTGTTCTACAATAACGCATTGCATTACGGGTTCCCGACTCAAATATAACCGCTAAATGTATGCGCAGTGAATACTTTCTGTAATTATTCAATACTCATGAAAGATGAAGCAGACGCAAGGGCTAAAAGCATAACATCAAAAATCGTCGTGATAGAGAAGGTGGCCTCGGCATACAGAAATAAGAAGGCATCTAAAGACTTCAGACGAAGCAATCTAACAGTTAATCCATTAACACGCACGAAACCCGGTTGACCCTTTTTGGTTTTACCTGAAAGAGAGTGAAAAAGGAAACGGATTGAATTCATTTAAAATGTTTTAATCTTGAAATTGAAAAATGAAATAGAATTCTACGAAGCGACTTCGTTACCGTTGTGACACACATCACTAAACTATATTCCTGCATCTTAGGAAGTGCCGTTGCCTAAACTAATTGAAACGACTTCAAACATCCTCCCATCTTACGCGATATGAAACCTGTTTTGATAGTTCGTTATGCTTGATTTTCAAATGCTCTTGCATTCCACTCCAAGAGGGGGTCTCAAATGAAGTACATATCGTGCAATAGTATATGGCAGATCTAGCTCGTCCATGCCCCCTCTTACGAAGAGATTCTTCAGCCCCTTCTAGGTGGTAACTGGCTACAACATCTTCATTTTTCATAATTAATCAAATGCTTGGAATTTATAAACTTTTTAAACAAATTCGTGCAAAATGCACTGACATATCAATGTGTTTTTGTCTTATTGTTCCTCTATCTTAACTTGCTCTTTTTTTTATAACTTCGCATTTTATGTTCCAAGGCTAACATCACGACAATATAATCCATCTACTGTGAATGGGCAACAACTACGTAATGAAACATTCATAAAAAAGCAAGATCTGGTGATGGTTACTGAAAGAGCAAGATCTCACCCTGGTTGCATTCACTATAAATTCTTCACTTTGAATTCTGCGTCTTTGGACTCAAACAATCCGTAACCACTTTTTGAGATTAAGAATTAACATCTATATCGGCGGAGCAGTCTTCAAATTTCCTATACCGTATTCATTGGACGAATAACAAGATTCAAATAAATTAAATAATCAATAGTTAATCTGTTCGCATGCGAAAATTCCAGCCCGACGCATTGGACGCGAAGATAGTTGAACTGCTGGAAGACAATTGCAGTCTGGGCTACAGGGAAGTTGCAGATAAGTTGAACAAGAACATATGGAATGTCAGAGATAGGATCATTCATCTCAAGGAGAAGGGCATAATTAGGGGTTGCAGGGCAGACATAAACTATACGGAAATGGGGTTCGGTTGCAGGGCACTTATCAGTCTTAACGTTCCAGCCGAAAATATAGACCGTTTCATATCATTTACAAGATCAAATGACATGTTTAAGAGGCTCACTATAACCACGGGAATGAGGCGGTTCCATTTAGAGGTCGTTGGTAGAGAATGTAACGAGGTAAGACTTTACGCCATGAAGACATTCCCAGATTTTAAGGTTCAGGACGTAGAATTCGAGGTCATACTAGACACTCCACTCTGATTTTTTATAATGTAACACAATTATTGCTTGAACTGGATTTAGAAGACTCAAATATTTGTCTGCAAGTAATTAGTAGTTATCAGATAATGTATTATTCATGGTCAATCAGAAAATAGCCGATGTCGATGTTTGTAAGATAGTACTATCAAGCATGCACGTTCATCTCAAGAAACTGGAGG
>JAJYUV010000014.1 GCA_021792355.1 Thermoplasmata archaeon
AAGCTGTGAAGCGCGTGAAGTAACGCAACGACGAAGGTGCTGCTGGACCCGAGTCCCGTTCCCCTTGAGGGTATGTCAGATATGCTGACTATTTCTATTCCCTTGTCTATGTCTAGTAGTTTAAGTGCTTCCCTCACCGCTGGGTGTTCTATCCTTTCCACGCTATCCACCATCTCAGTCTTGGAGTAGCTGACCCTGATGTCATTGTCGAATTTCCTGTTGACAGTGACGTAGATGTACTTGTTGATGGCAGCTGAGACTACTGCACCATAATCTCTTTTCTCGTAATAGAATGGCAGGTCAGTTCCTCCTCCGACAAATGTGATTCTAAGAGGTGCTCTTGTCATAACCATCCTGTTTAGCATAACGCAATTAAAAACACCGAGGGGTTAATAATCATTTCCAGTTTCCAGTCGTTTTCTTTTTTGAAAACAGAAGGAAATAGTTAGAGATTTATTGAAGTAGCATATACTAAGCAGGATGAACGTTCTAGTAACGGGAGGATCAGGGTTCATTGGAAGGAACATAGTCAAATTGCTGAAGGAGCAGGGAGATACCGTTGCAACGCTTGACATAAAAGACAAGAATTCAGTAGCAGACTACCACATAATATGCGATGTGAGGAATCGCCAGATGGTCGAGAAGGCTCTCAACGGCATAGACTACGTTTATCACCTTGCGGCTGTTACGTCGCCTCCCGAGTTCGAAAACCTTACAGGGGATGGGTACGACGTGAATGTGCTTGGTACTTACAACATTCTTGCCGCAAGTCAGGCGAACAAGGTAAAGAGGGTTGCGATCGCTTCCTCATCGTCTGTCTATGGTACCACTTCCAAAGCCACTTCCGAAGAGTCATTAGCGGAAAAGTACAGCAATTTCTATCCTCTAACAAAGAGAATAAATGAGATGACTGCTAATCTTTTTAACGATTATGGTGTTGAGATAGTAGCCCTTAGGTATTTCAACACCTATGGACTTGGAGAAAACAGCAAGGGACCCTACTCAAGCGTGATATGGAAGTTCATTGAGAGCATAAGGAAGGGGGAGCAACCGGTAATCTACGGGGACGGGAGGCAGAGTAGAGACTTCATTTACGTCCGAGACACGGCTAGAGCATCCGTCCTGGCAATGAAAAAGGGGGATGCGGGGGAAGTCTACAACGTTGGCACTGGTAAATCCACTGATTTCAACACAATCTTTGGCATAGTAAAGGAAGAAATGAAATATGAAGGGGTTGCTAAATACACGCCAAACTCTCTAAAGAGTTACCAAATGTTTACGCAAGCCGATATTTCAAAAACTGCAAGAGAACTTGGTTTCGCCCCGGAATACGACATAAGGAAGGGCGTTATGGAGATGATCCTCTCCTCGCACAATAAATGACCTTCCCTTCCCTGTTCTCGATGGAATTCTGGGGAACTAACTATGAAAATATTATTATATTTAAGAAAATATCAGGTCATATCCTGATGTTAAGATGCAAGCCACAGCACTAGAAGAAGCCTCAACTTTATTGAACGGTACGTTCACCGTAGTAATACCGGCATACAACGAGGAGGAAGTTATAGGTAGAACAGTAGAAGAGGTGTGCTCGTTCATCTCTCAAAGGCAGCAGAACTGGAAGGTTGTTGTGTCTGTGGACGGCAACGACTGCACGGACATAATAGTTTCGTCATGTTCCAGAAGGTTCCCTTTTCTGTCCATGATGAAATCGGAAAGCAGGGGAGGGAAGGGGGCTGCCGTCAAGAGAGTTCTCGATGCCATAGAATCCGATTACGTCATACTGATGGACGCGGATGGGAGCATGTCATTCAAGAATGTTGTGGACAATCTGCATCTTTTGCAGGAATATGACGGCATAATATTCTCCAGGTACAACAACGGTAACAGTATCCCTTTCACCAGAAGGTTCCTTAGCAAAGGCTTCAACGTCCTTGTTCAGGCATCCCTTGGAATAAGGGTGAGGGACACTCAGAGCGGTTACAAGGCATTCAGGTCCGAGATATTCGTCAATGCTCTGAGGAAGGTGGGATCGACTAACACGTTCTTCGACGTGGCGCTCCTCTTCTTTCTGAGACAGGAAAAGGGACGCATCAAAGAGGTAGAGACGATCTACAATCACAGGGATGACAGCAAATTCCATCCAATAGGGGAGGTGATAGGGCAGGGCGCATCTCTAATCGCATTTAGACTGAGACATTCAAGATTTTATAAGTACGTGCCTCACGAACTCGTTTCACTCTACTACAGAAAATTAAAGTGGATTTAGGCGACTGCTGTCATTCAAATTCGATCTTTTGGCTGTTCAAAACGGATTTACATTAAAATACCTATAAAAGCAAAACGCATAAATTTGACCACTCTATATGCTAATCGGGACATGGAAGACATTAACTTAAACAGCATCAAGATTCTGATTGCAGATTTGGATGATACACTTGCTCCAAGCAAACTCCCAATAGATGATGAGATGGCAAATCTAATTGAAATGGTATTAGAGCGAATCAACATAGCAGTAATCAGCGGCGCAAGGTATAAGCAGTTCGAATACCAAATTGTCCAAGTGCTTGATGGGGACCCTGAAAAATTCACTCGAATGTACCTGCTTCCGACCAACGGATCCGCAGCTTATAACTATAAGGAAGGAAGATGGAATGAGATATACTCCGAAGCACTTACGAAGAGTGAAAAAATCAAAATCATAGATGCTATGAAACGGGTCGTAGATTCTTTTAGTTTTGCACTTCCTGAGCATATATATGGCGACCAAATCGAGGACCGAGGTACGCAGATAACATATTCTGCTTTAGGTCAAAATGCTCCCATCGAACTGAAGAGGGTTTGGGACCCTGACTTGACAAAGAGAAAAATATTGAAGAAGGAGCTTGCTACTTTATTGCCCGAATTCTCTGTACAGATAGGAGGTACTACCTCCATAGATATTACTAGAAAAGGGAGGGACAAAGCGTACGGCATAAAAAATTTGATGGAAATTACTGGTTATAACTTGGAAGAAATGTGTTTTATGGGAGACAAACTGGAAGAAGGGGGGAATGATTATTCTGTCAAATCGCTAGGGATCACATGTATCAGTGTTAACTGTATTCAAGAATCAAAGAACATTCTGAGGAAGATCGTTGATTGTTTTCCAAGATAACTTTGATGAGTTTCAATACAGTACTGAACAGGATATACCCTTTTTCACTTTTCTTGACTTAGAGTTTTCTGACGTAACCCTTCCGAAACTCAATTGGAAGAAGGTTACATGGTGAAGAGTGTAACCTCTCCTCATTTTAATGTGAGAATTCAAATAATTTTCCTAAAATCTAATTTGTAGAAGAAGCTTGTTCATCAATCTCTTGCAGGTCAAGTTTTCTCCTGAACTATTCTTGCCGGTGAAAATGTAAGGAAAAGGAGCCACACGACAAAGTAGATTTAAATACGGGAAACAGATTTTGTGTCTGTGTATGCGGTAATTCTTGCAGCAGGTCAGGGTACAAGGATGCGTCCGTTGTCATATTATCTTCCCAAAATCCTCTTGCCTGTTCGAGGTGAGCCCGTTCTCAATTACCTCATTCGGAACATCGATTCGCTGGAACCGGACGGAATCTACATTGTAGCTAGCGAGTACCTCGAAGTGATATCTAAATACCTGGAAAAGACGAATTGCAAGAATGTCAGAGTTGTTAGAGGACTGGAATTTGAGACTGGAGGCGACCTATCACTTGCCATAGAGCAGATAGAGGGCAGTGATCAAGATGCAATAGTGATGAATGGTGACATAGTAACAGACGTCGACATGAAGGAGGTGTACAATTTCCACAAGAAGACGGATTCTTACGTCACAGCTTCTCTTTTCGAAATGAACGACTTGGAAGAGGCGAAGCGTTTCGGAAGGGTGCAGATAGACAGGAATGGAAAAATATTGAAGTTCATAGAGAAAGCCCAAACATCCCCCGACGGAAGGCCGCTCGTGAGCGTGGGATTTTATATCTTCGACAAAAAATTTATGGAAATGCGTGGTTCGTACTTTAGTAATAAGAGGTCAAAGCTTGAAATTGATCTTTTTCCTAGGCTTTCTTCCGAAGGGCGTATGTACGGTTATGTTACAAAACCAAAATACTGGTGGGATGTCGGAACGCTAGAGTCATACATAAAGGCAGAGAATTTTATGATAAACAAGGAGGGGATACTGCCGCCATGACAGGATTCAGCAAGGATGATGACAAGATAGGAATACTGGGACTGGGCTACGTGGGACTTCCACTCTCTCTGCTCCTTGGTAGAAATTTCAAAGTGGTTGGCTATGACTCAGATTCATACAGAATTGACAAAATAATTAGAGGAGAGTCTCCAATTTCAGAGCCTGAACTGGATCGGCTTCTTTCAGCTCCAGAGATAAGAGAAAAAGTGATTTTTACCAAAGACAGCAGACGATTGAGAGAAACGAGGGTTAAGATCATTACGGTGGGGACGCCTTATAGACCTGAGAAAGATGCAATAGATTACACTCAATTGCAATCCGCCCTCGAAACACTGAGGGAAAATCTGTCCATCGGTGATATGGTAATCCTGAAATCTACCGTCCCCCCGGGGACGACAAACGATGTGGTGAAGCGAAGGATAGAGGAGTTTGGATTCAGAGTTCCAGAAGAAATAGGTGTGGCCTTCTCGCCCGAAAGAATGGTCGAGGGGCAGGCTGTCAGAGATTTTTTAACACTTCCAAAGATCATTGGCGCATCCGACCGCGAAACGATGGATGTCGTTCGCAGTGTGATAGGTTCCCTCGGTGGAAAGGTCATTGAGGTCTCGTCAATAGAGACGGCAGAGATGGTGAAGATGGTCGACAACTATTCAAGATTTGTTTTCCTGGGTCTTACGAACGAGATAGCTCTGATTTCTGAAAAATACGGCGTAGACGTGCTTGAACTACTGGGAGCAGCAAAGGACGAATACCCGAGGAACGCAGGCCTTCTTCTGCCAGGACCGGGGGTTGGCGGATCGTGTCTTAACAAGGACCCGTTTATCCTAAAGGCGGACCTGAAGAACAAAGGCCTCGCTCTGAAGATGGTCGAATCTGCGAGGGTAGTTAACGAAGCTATGCCCAAGCACGTCGTGGAGATGGTCGACAAATTCTCGAAAGAGAAGAGGATTGTTCTCTTAGCGGGAATAGCATTCAAGGGAGATACCAATGATATCAGGTATTCTCCATCTATCGAGATCTATAATGAACTGAAAACCAAGGGATACAACGTTAAGGCGACCGATCCCTTCGTCGTGAACCAGGACATTCCAATCCTTAGTGACTTGTACGAAGCATCAGTGGATGTTGGCATACTGGTTCTGCTGTGCGACCACTCGTCGTATAGAGGGTTGAACCTTAAAGAGCTAAGGGAGAGAATGGCCGCAGATCCTGTCATCCTAGATACCAGGGGAGTTTTCGACAGAATGATGGCAAAGAGCCTAGGTTTTGAGTACCACGGTCTGGGAAGGACATGAAAGTTCTCCTCGCGGGCGGTGCAGGCTTCATTGGATCACACCTTGCAGAGGAACTCGTCTCCCGTGGGAATGACGTGGTTGTTCTAGACAACTTCTCAAGCGGATTGGAAAAGAACATAGAATCGATCAAAAGGAAAATCAATGTCTTGAGGCAGGATGTCAATTCTTTCTCAACGAACGAGAGATACGATTTCGTGCTCAATTTCGCTAGCAGGGCCAGCAGAACGGAATGGGAAAGGGACCCAGTGGGAGTAGCTCTAACAAATTCGGTTGGATCGATCAATCTCATAAAGGTGGCACTTGCCTGCGGGGCGATCTATGTTTTTGCGTCATCATCTGAAATCTACGGTAACGCTTCAGTCATTCCTACCCCGGAACATTACTTCGGTTCAGTGAGCACTACAGGTTCCAGGTCTCCGTATGATGAGGGCAAGAGATTCGGCGAGGCGATAGTTAAGGCTTATGAGAGACAGTTTGGTTTAAGGGGCATAATCCTGCGCCTTTTTAACACTTACGGAGAGAGAATGAGGGGTGACGACACTTACGGGCGTGTGGTAGATAGGTTCATTAACCAGGCCCTGAAGAATGCACCAATAACGGTGTATGGGGACGGCAGTCAGACCAGGTCATTCACTTACGTTTCGGATACGGTAAAGGGGATAGTTCTAGCGGTGGAACGAGGCAGAGAGGGAGAAGTATACAATCTTGGAAATAACAGAGAGTTGAAGATTCTGCAGCTCGCTGAAAAGATAAGGGATGTTACGAAATCATCCTCTGAAATTGTTTTTAGACCCCTTCCAGAAGGCGATCCCAAAAGGAGGGCTGCGGACATATCGAAGATGAAAGGTCTCGGTTGGTATCCATCCATATCAATTGAAGTTGGTATCCAGAAGATGGCAGAATTCTATAAAGAGGAGGTGCGAAAATAGATGCAGAGGATACTTGTTACAGGCGGCCTTGGATTCATAGGCAGTCATACAGTCGACGAACTCGTTAAGCACGGGTACAGCGTTACTGTGCTGGACAACCTTGACACACAGGTCCATAGAGGAAAGCCCATGGTCTACAAGAACGAACAGGCCGATTATGTCATAGGGGACATAAGGCATAGAAAGTCCTGGCTGAAGGCTCTAAGCGACGTTGAAGGGATAATACATCTGGCCGCTGCAGTTGGAACAGCACAGAGCTTTTGGCAGTCCAAGAAGTACATGGACGTCAACGTTTCTGGTACTTCCCTGTTGTACGAGATACTGACAAACGAAGCGAAACTCCGCGAGAAAATTGAAAAAATTGTGGTTGCATCTTCTAAAAGCATCTACGGAGAGGGGGCTTACATCTGCGAAAGGGACGGTGAACAGTACCCCGACATTCGCCCTATAGAACAATTGAAACGCGGAGAGTGGGAATTGAAATGCCCTGTGTGTGGTAGGATAATGAAACCAACCGCAGTAGGAGAGAGTAAGCCGTCCCAAACGCCCAACCCTTACTCTCTGTCAAAATTCGCTACAGAGCAGATGGCTATGGACTATTCACGAACTCTGGACATCGACGCCGTTGCTTTTAGATACTTCAACGTGTACGGGGAGAAGCAAAGCTTAAGCAACCCATACACAGGAGTAATTGCCATATTCATGTCAAGACTGAAGAATGGCAACCCGCCATTCCTTTTCGAAGACGGGAAACAGATGAGAGACTATGTATATGTGAAGGACGTCGCGAAATTGAATGTCAGTGCCCTGAAGAGGGGGAGAGGTGTTTACAACGTGGGCACAGGAAGACCTACATCTCTTCTGGACATAGTTAAGTATTTGAACAGGAAAATGGGTAAAGATATTTCTCCCATCATTTCAAATGATTTTAGACCTGGAGACAACAGACACGACTTCGCAGATAATCGTCGCCTTTATAGGGACTTTGATGTCAGGGATTTCGTAGAGCTCAAAGACGGAATCAGTCTACTGGCTTCATGGTCTGAGACTCAAGAGGCAGTCGACCTATTCGAGATAGAAGAAAGGGAGAGAAGAAAATACCTCTCTGGTCAAAGGAGATAGTTGCCTGAAAGGAATTTGCCAATATGGATCCTTGATATATGGCAAGGAACCCCGAGAATTTCAAAAACATATGTAGGATATATTTAACTCTCGGTTCTATTTCCTAAGCAAATATGAAAATTCTATGGCTTTCGCACCGGGATATTAAACACCCAAGATATGGTGGTGCAGAAAGGACGATTTACGAGATCGGAAAGAGATTTGTGGCCTATGGAAACAACATTGAATGGGTTTCTGTTAAGTCTGAAAGGATTAAACCAATTCGAAAAAATGGACGGGATTGAAATAAGAAGAATTAGAGAAAAAATTACTGCACATCTCTCTGTTCCTCTCTTGATTAAGAAGGTCGGCCTAGACGTAATAATCGATGATCTGGGACATACAGTTCCTTTGGGTGTGCCACAGTAACGTCAGAATACCCAAGTTCCGCAAGCCTCTTTGATACTGAGTACGCCAATCCAGATGCTTCGAATGCTATTCTTGTCTCTTTTGGAATCTTTGATGCAAACTCACTCCACCCAGTATCTGTCATCTGGAAATTGAACTGGTCCAGTGTGTCACCGGCAGGTGAAAGATAGCACGCTTCACTCTTATCCTCCCCAACATCAACCCTACAACAGCGCTGTTCATCCTTTTTTCATTCCGTTTCATCTTATACATTTATCCACTCCTTCGCTGCTCCAAACACTGACTAGGAGCAGCGAGGAAGGGCTGACCGTGTGGGAATTTTACTATTCAGTCAGACCAATATTCAGTCCAGAAAAGAAGGTGAGAATAGTGCTGGATTGGTTTGTAGTATAATACATCCCTTGAGAGTCTCGGGGAGTTGTAGTAAAAATTTCCTTGTTCATTTCAGGGTACTAGATTCCCTTTGGAATTGACGCATAAAATCATAAAATTTCTCCGAAATGATTCTCCAATCATAGTTCGTTTCTACCAGTCGGTGCTCTTCATATCTGTCGTGCTCTATGATTTTTCTGTCAGCGATAATCTCTTCAACTCTTATATAGAAGGCCTCCACACTCATAGGCAGATACTCCAGATACTTCTCTTCAAAATTGTCAAAGCTACCTTTCAAATATTCTCCTGCGAGAACATACATTCCGGAAGAAAGAGCCTCCAAAATTACTAAAGGGAATGCATCTGAATGAGATGGGTACAGAAATACATCGCAACTACCGTACAGCTTAAGGAGATCCTCGTTGCTCAGAATTCCGTGGTAGATAATCCTTCCATTCTTCCTCACCTCGCTCTCCATTGGACCCCCGCCTACTATGTGAAACTCTACATTTTCTTCCTTTACTTTTTCTATAAGCGGGATAAGCAGATCAAGTCCCTTTTCCTTTATCAGTGCACCTACGAAGAGAAATTTAATCTTTTCCGTGTCAGCCAGTAGCTCGGGAACAAACTTTTCTGCGTTTACGCCGTTTGGTAGTACCATTCTGTACTTAACATCCATTTTCTGTAGTTCTAACTCATCCTTTGGTAGTGCGTGGAAACCGTTTATATATTTAAAGTTTATGATATAATTGATCCTGGTATATAAACGATTTAACAATTTGTTTCTGAAGTTATTTCCTAAATTAAATGTATGGCTCGTACATATAACGGGTATATTCAAGTCTTTAAAAAATCTGGAATAACCATTGAAGAATAAATATGCTATATCCGTCTTCTTTATAAGTTCAAGTTTTCCCTCTTTCAGAGCCTGCCGCAAGTCTCTTTTGAATGGACTAAAGAAAATATTAACGAGACTTTGATAAATGAAATTTTTACTTCTTAACACGTGTCGATGAATTCTTATCCTTTCACAACCCTCGGTGTAAACACTCACATCCTTGTCATCTATTCTTTGGATATCTAAAAGGTCTGTTTCAACAATTGTTACGTCAAAATCATTCGGCCTGTATTTTAAAAGATTAAAAAGTACGTTTTCTGTACCTCTGCCAGTTCTCAGATCAGTTCCCATGAAGAAGGTAATTCTTACGCTCCCTTGTTTCATGCTATTTACGATTTTTGCATCTTTTAATGCCTTAACTATTTTTCTACAACAACAGAGTGCTAGTAAGAGATTTTGACCTTGATTTATTATAGGTACCAGTTAACAAGAGTTGATTGTGGCAAGTTCAATCTCTGCATAGCGATAATCGTGTGTTAAGCCTATCGTGAAGCTTTGCCCTCATGAGTTGAGGTTGACCTTAAAGAGTGACAAAGGATCCCTGATTCTCTTGCAGAATCAAGAACTATCAGACGGAGGCGGGTCATACTAAAGCAATGAAACCGCAATTTATGATTTGTTGTTAGATTAAAATGGTATTGTTCCTTGCAGACAGGCGTACCTCGTGAAGTCTCTTTCGAAATTTTTTGTATACCTTATTGTAAGCTACAAGTTCCTTTTTTAGATGCGCATATTTTTCCCTAGGTCGCTTCGTTTCTCTTTTGCCTATAGAGTATGAACCTATATGCTCTACGACAGAACTTCTTACGACCCCTATTTTTGCATTGGCCAAGTAAAGCCTAAAGGTGAAATCTAAGTCTTCTCCAAAAAAGAAGCTCTCATCAAATAAACCCACACTTACAATCATATCCCTTCTGAGTAAGACTAGAGGAAACAGTCTTATTATATCACCTTCTGAAATGGTTTCACTTGCACTGGAGTTTTCTTCATGAGCGCGAGGAGGGAAAAGTTTAATCCTAACAAAATTACGGAATGGTTCAATTAATGGGAAGATGGATATAGGGATAACAGAGCCTATGCGGATATACAAATATGACTCCCCCGGTATCATTCTCTCAAAGGCGCTAAGATTTTCCCTTCCTGGTTCCTTTACAATAGGTACAACTCCATCTAACCCTTTGTTCGACTCGATACAACTGAACAACCTGAGGAAACTATCCTCGTTTATTTTCGCGTCGTCGTGAGCGAACATCAAGTACTCTGTGGGCTTTTCTAGAAATCGAGTTATTCCGACGTTCCAAGATTTTGCGAAAGAAAAATCTTTTCCCGAATCCTCAACAAGGATGAGGCGGATATCAGGGGACAGTGATAAAACCATTTCCACAAAATTCTTGGTCAGGGCCCTGTCCTTATCTGAAGTTAGTGCTATCATAGTCAGCTTATCCGTTGATCCATATTCGTGGATTCTTCCATTGAACCGCATTTTTCTTTCAGTGATGGTGGCAAATATCATAAATTTTGCTTTATCTGAGAATGTCAGGTCCCGTTTATATTCTCTATCAACAAAAAAATTTAAAGCCAGAGAGGCTATAAAGCTTAGTCAGGGATGGAAATACTTACTGGTATTCCAACAAGAGTGACGACAAACGTTCAGACGATCAGGAAATTCAGAAGTTTCTTTAGAAACTTTTTGCATGTATGGTCTAATGTAGTGCTAAAGAAGTATCCTATTTCTGGTGTCCTGATCAACCGAGACACCGTTGAGATACAGTCTGAGGTTCACCTTCAGATGCCCTTGTTAGGCATTAAGCTCGTAAATTACGTAAATAAATCTGATGTCTCAGAGTTTGAAACTTCAGGGAAAAAGGTTAAGATGACCGGACTCAAATTTGGAGGAGATTTAGGTACATGGGTTAATCCATACGATCTGAATGTAAGAGATAGAGTTGTTGTTTATATCGGGGCCAGTATAGGCGATACTGGACTGAATTTTGTTTATCAGGGTGCAGAATCCGTGATAGCAATAGAGCCAGACCCATTCACGTTTGAGTTGCTGCAGAGGAACATAGAACTGAATAGAATGCAACAAACTATCATTCCTATTAATGCGGCCCTTTCAGGACATATAGGATCGATTAAAATACCCTATAAGGTGTAAGATACACCACTGGCAGAAACGCACGGGATAGCAGATCAGGGGTAGATCTCAGAACATTAACAATCAGAAAGATTATTGAAGATTTCGATATTTCTGAAGGTGTCATTAAAATGGATTGTGAAGGATATGAGTACCAATCGCTCCTGTCAACTGACATAAAATATCTAAAAATATTCGATCAATACGGAATTGAATATCATTACGGAGCCGAAGTGCTAGAGAGGTTGTTTATTGAGCTAAAATACTCCGTTCGGGTTGATACCCCCAAAAATATTACAATAGGTTTAGCAAGCCACACTTGATGAGATTAGGAATGATTTACGCAAGACGACGAGAATAAGGTGGTTCAGAATACAGATAGTGAGTAAGGAATTCCAGAATAGTGAGAAGCTCCATAATAAATTATAATCCAAACTAGTAACCAGCCAACGCTTCCTCAATCGCATCCTTAACTGCCGCAACAATAGCATCTACCTTTTGAATATTTTCGATCGATTCACCATTCAGTTTAAAGTATCTCTTTACCAACAAGGTGACGAACTTTTCCTCAGAGCCAGATGGACTTTCCATACCGACTAAAGGACTGGCTCCATTTCTCACCTCGACATCTGAATAAGAAAGCCCGAGAAACTTGAGAACACTCCCAGTACTTTGTACTTTTTGGCTAATCTGGAATGTGACTTCTTTTGCGTACTTATCCTTTCTTAAATTCCTTAGAGACTTATTCCGAATTTTTTGGTAATCAGTTAGTCCAATCTTACCAGACAACAGATTGCTGACTAAGTCGTATATTTTGTATTCAAAATACGATAGTTCACGTTGAGATAACCCTTTATATCCAATTACGTCACGGTTTGTCGCGTAGCGAGTCTTTACTTTCTCAAGGAGTTTCCTTAGTACGTAACTTATACTTTTCCTTGTCTCGAACATTTCAATCATTATGTATCTCTTTATCTTTTCTTTCACTGCCTCTGCGGTATAATCATAATCGAATATGTGCGAAATATAAAATTTTGACGGATCTAGATAAGAACCTTTCCTGTATACCCTGTAGGGTTGATGAATTATTTCGTTTATTTCTACCGCTTCTTTTTTAAAGACCATTAGCCTAAATGAGTCGGTGTATAATTCCCTTATCCAATTGGGAATTTTCTCATTTATGAATATGGTCCTTTTCTGAATGTAGTATGCATCTGCATCGGACTTTAAGATAGAACCCAATGAATTCACCAATTCTTCTGATATATATTCAGTGTCCGTAAAAATCATTATCCACGGATTTACAGCAGAGTCCAAGGCAAATGGTATGACTGGTTCCAATATTCCAAAAGAATACACCCTCAAAATTTTGATTGTTTTTATAGGCTGATATTTCTTAACCAACTCGAAGTAGTCGACATCCGTCCCACTATAAGTGATAATGACTTCAATACCCACGGACGACAGTAGCGTTATTAATCGTTCAGTTGTTTCCTTCAAATCCCCAACTAGTCGAATAATGGCACTAATTGGAATAGGAGAAATCGTTTGAATAGCCATTGTTTCTGTAGTTTCTAACATATTTTATTATTTATGGTTATTGGATACCGCTAGATCCAGCAGGAATGGAGAATTTCTGAAGATATTCAGGCTTGAGATTAAAAAGGTAAAGAAGCCTAATCAACCATATGTTACAGTTGGAAGAAGGCTTCTTTACTGGGTATTCACAACAATGATGAATCATAAACCTTGCAGGTAAAGATTATTCAGAAGGGGACCCACTATTTCTTCGATGGAATGATTTCTCAACAAGGATGGAAGCCATGAAATCCATTCCCCTCTTGACTTCTCTATAAATCCAATACAGTTGCGTGTTATGGCAAAGGTGAATCAGCCCGAATTACATCCCACTCCACAGAACGTGTCAAATATCGGGAGGGTATAGCTATGTAAGAGTAAGTCAGACCTAAACATTCACATGCGTGTCTCAATACCCCTAAGAAGTCTTGTTACATATTTTACTGATTGAGAGTGTTCTAGGTCATTTCAGGTTCCTGACGTGCATGTTTTTCCCTAAATCCGCTCCAAGATTCTTTGTATTCTGCAGTTCGTAGTTTCTTATCACAAGACTATCTTCTCAAATCTCAGTTATGTTTATTATGTTCTTATGTAAGTAAATATCTACCTTCACCATAATCACTTTCAAGTTGTCCTAAGAGCCTCTCAAGTCGGAGAAATCTCGACATTTTCCTATTCACCCATGTTTCAGGCTACTGTGTCGGGCATAAAGGCAACCAATCTATTCATCGAACTCACTGGTAAATCAAAAACCTGGACGGCCTCTCTAATTCTCACTCCGTTACCGTCACAACAAAATGTTCAGAAAGCTTTTTTCAAGCCACCTGAATCAACTCTTGGATACTTCCAAATCCTTCATAGGGGTTAATGATCTTACTAATATCGGCGCTCAAAAACAGACCATTTCTGTAGTCAACCAAGCTAAAGAAAAGGTCACGTGAATATTGGATGACCAGGCACCTTAGCCTTTTAATCTCAATTTGATTATTCAATTGCGCACCACACAATTACAGTTAGATAATAGTCCCTTCTGCCATTAGGTGTTTGTACCATCTAACTGTGATATATCTATCGTCTCCGTAAGCTATTCTCTTGTTTTCAAGAGCATCCCACAGCTCCTTAGTCCCACTTTGTATATCCCAGTCTGGACTAAAACCTAACTCCCTTACGATCTTGTTGAACCTCACCCGATAGGATCTTGAATCGGGGGAGCCGACCCACTGATATTTCTCTTCTTTTCCGAGAGCCCTGAATATTTCTCTTGCAATACCAATTATTTGATAATTCTGGGCATTAGACCCAAGGTTGAATATTGTGCCACCGAGGTCTTTATCGGATTCTAAGGCCAATTTCAGCCCCTTGTAAACATCCCTGACATGGATAAAAGGTCTCCACTGTCTTCCTCCTGTTGTAAGTGTTGTAAACCCTTTCGTAAATATTTGCCCTGTTATGTCATTAACTACTAGATCAAACCTCATTCGCCTAACAGATAGACCGTAGACCGTTGCCAGTCTGAAAATGATGACTTGAAATTCTGGAGAATTTAACTGAAGAACATCACGCTCGATCGCAAGGTTTGCCTTAGCGTAGGTAGTTAAAGGATTTGGTTTTGTATTTTCGTCAACATAATCGTCATTGAAACCATAAATGCTGCAAGAGGAGGGCAATATATATTTCTTCACGCCAGCTAACTTAGATAGCATTGCTGCTCTAAATCTACCTAGGTGATTTACCGAGATAGTACTGATGGGATTTAACTCTCCGGATGGATCGTTAGAAATTGCAGCGAGGTCCATGACTGCATCTACATTTTTCAAAATTTCTAAAAATTTATCCGTCTCGATGTTTCTAATGTCTTCGCTGATCAATTTTATACCTAGTAAGTCACCAAGATTATTGCCAAAGAGAAACCGATCCACAACAATTACTTCGTGTCCATCGTTGAGCAATGATTCAGAGACCAGCGACCCTATATAGCCTCCACCCCCTGTTACCAAGACACGCATAATTTCTTAACTAAGGAGTGACTTAAATATCTTTCCAGCTAATACAGAGATAGGTGTTGTGAAAGCCACGAGTATGTTTCCTTCAGACCTTCTGTGAGAGAGTAAAGCAGGGCCCAGCCTAGTTCGTCATGTATTTTTTTAATATCGGCGATTGGTGGAGAAATGTAATTTTCGGGCCTCTGGTCCCTTTCGCCCGGAAGGATTCTCGATGAACTGTTGGCAATAGATACTAATTTTGTCGCTACGTCCATGACAGTAGTCCCTGCACCAGACCCGACGTTAAGAGTATCGAACTTCTTATTGAATTCTTTTCTTACAGCTTTGAAAATTGCCTCTACTACATCCGCTACGTAAATAAAATCCCTAATCGCTTCTGGATTGGAAAGGACAATATCTTCATTTTTGATAGCTTTTATGGTAACCTGAGGCACCAGACGCGATTGTTCTTCAAATGGCCCAAAAACATTGAATATTCTTAGGACCATAGAAGAAAACTTGTAATTTTCCGAAACCTTCTCAAGGTACTCAGTTTGAAACAGTTTTGCAATTCCGTATTCACTGACGGGCCTACACCTGACATTTTCTTTTAAAGCCTGATGGAACTTTGCCGATGCCCCGTATTCAAAGGATGATCCCAAATGGATAAATTGCCTGATTTGGAATTGTTTCATCGCATCCACCAAAGAAATTAACGTTAAGAAGTTAGAATTCCAGTTGTGTTCAGTCTTGTTTACTGTTTTTCTTTGTGCAATTCCTACCGCATTTATGACAACTTCCGGGTTTGATTTCGCAAATATTGCTTCAAGGTTCTTGGAATTGTATTCCCCAATCTTTATTATGTTACTGTCCCTTATGTTTTCTATTCGCCAAAGGTTTGTGTTTTCCCTTACAACTGCATAAACCTCTAGTCCGGCTGAAGACAAGCGATTGGCGATATTAGACCCGAGAAAACCGTTGGCTCCGGTGATTAGTACTCTTTGAGATTCCATTCAGCCATCCCAAATTTTCCACGGGGCATTACCTGAGTTCCATAAATTTTCAAGATTTCGCTTATCATTCATTGTATCCATTGCCATCCAGAAACCAGTATGTCTGAAAGCAACAACCTGCCCTTCTTCCGTGAGTCTCATCATTGGTTCTCCTTCCCAGACCGTTCCGTCTCCTTCTATGTAGTCGAAAACATCAGGTTCCATGACATAAAATCCCCCATTTATCCAGTATCCATCACCCGGAGGCTTTTCCTGGAATTTCACTACCCTATCTTTTTCGTCGATGGAAAGGGAACCAAAGCGTCCCTTAGGCTGGACTGCCGTAACGGTTACGAAATGCCTAGAGAGTGAGTGAGTCTTCAATAATGATCTGAGGTCGATGTTGGCTGACCCGTCCCCATAAGTTAGCATGAAGGGCTCATTCCCAACGTACCTAGATATCCTTTTGATCCTTCCGCCTGTCATAGTAAACTTTCCAGTATCAATAACCTTCACGCTCCAGTCTTCGAGGTGTTCGCTCAGAATATTGACCTTATTATCCTTGAGGTCTATCTCGATGTCCACATGGTTGTGAACATAATTCACGAAATAATCTTTTATCATTTGCTGTTTATACCCTGCACATATAATGAAATCTCTGAGCCCTTGAGCATAATAAATTTTCATTATATGCCAAAGTATTGGTTCGTCGCCAATCTCTACCATAGGTTTAGGTTTAATTGCAGTTTCTTCACTTAATCGAGTTCCAAGACCACCAGCTAAAATTACTACCTTCAATTATGGCACACCCCCTGCTATTATCTTCTCGGATATCTCAGGCATGAATATGAGTGCAGTGAAATTCTTTCTGAGTAATTGAGAAACCTGACGTAGAACTTCGTTTGCGATGTTCCATGAGAAGATTACAACCACATCTGGATCTACCTCAATTAGATCTTCAGGAGGGACAACCGGTATTGCTGTTCCTGGTATAAACTTCCCCTGTTTCGTCGAGCTAAGGTCTACTATTGCCCTAATAACGTTCGAACTTAAATTCAGATAGTTAGTGAGGACTGTCGCCTTAGCAGACGCACCATAACCTGCAATTACTTTCCCCTCTTTTAGTTTAGATTTCAAAATTGTCTTTATAGCATCGGCTCGCTGAAGGGATGAAATTGCAAACTTTTTGTATCTTGTCCTTATCTCTTCGTGGGAACCCTCACGCGATAAAATATCGGATACTGTTTTATCGACAGAATGTTTACCAGGTAATGAAAGAAATACTCTAAGAGAGCCACCCTGCGAAGGCACTAATTCAACGTGAAAAATCTCTAATCCGATCTTTTGTATTAATTTCATAAATGTAGTTAGATTAAAATATGATATGTGTTCATGATATATCTGATCGAATGCATTGTTAGAAATTATAGCTTCAAAGTAATAAAATTCCAAAGCTATGTTCCCCCCATCCTGCAGCAAACTTTTGTTGATTGCCAGAAGTTTAGCAGGATTCTCTACGTGAGTTATCAGATTGGTTGCTGTTATTAAATCAAACTTTCCATATTTAGTTATTATCATTCTAGAAGTATCCTCATTAAAAAAATTATTGATGGTAGCAATGCCTTTTTCGGCTGCGATTTTGAAAGCATCCTTAGATGGATCCACTCCCAAAGTATTGCATCCGTTCTCCTTAAAATATGCTAATAAGGTACCGTCATTTGATGCGATGTCGAGAACTTTCTGTCCGGCATGAATATTGCAATTTGTTTGACAGCTTTCATAGAAATTTAACATGTCCCTTCTAGTAGTTGAACTGATTCCAGTCAAATACGGATTATTTACAAAAAGAACTTCTGGCGGGATAGTTTCGTTGAGCCAGACATAAAGACATTCGTTACAGATTCTTAAAGACAAATTGAATTTTTTAACATTTTTGGCTTCAATCTCAGATCGTGCTAGCTCATTGGCAGGAGGTTGATTACCTAAGTCCAGCAATAATTCCGTGTTAGTGCTATTGCAGATTGGACACCTTTTCTCTTCCACAATGGGACTATTACATTCGCCCTAATTTTTTTTTCGGAATAGTTTATTCGGCATAAGCATAAAAATTGTTAGAGTAACTCAATTTTCTCATACCATATTGCTTTCAGTACCTGATCACAGCGTTTCAGATTTTCTGTAATCCTCAGTAAGATAGGCTACGTCGGGACAGAGAGGAAAGCAGTTTACTTCTATGCTTATTTGAACTCACGGCCTTTCTCCTCAGCAGCTCACAATAGAAAAACACGATGAAACATTGCCGGCAATAACTTGGTAAAGAAGAGGTAAAATGAGTGGTAAATTCATGGTAAGATTGGAAAAATACGCAAATTTTTACTACCACCCATGACTAAGGCAATGTACCATCTTTTCCTCTTCGTTACCTGAATATACCCATGATCATTCTCATGATTTCAGAAAAACATCACTCCAACTCTTCCGTCCTTATGATTACGAACAAAAATTTCCATTTCGCCTTCCACTTCCTCACCATGGTGGTCTTTGATAACCGACCTGGAGTTCCTGGAATAACAACCCTTCTATGTGTTCAGCATTGCAAATGCCAGCTGAATAGCTCTTTTGCAAGGCCTATTTAGGAATGCCAAAGCTAATTTACTCTCTTATCCATTTCATAAAGGATCTGCTTTCCCTGTCATAGGAGTACCCTAATCTCTTCATCTTCGAGGAAAGGGCTCAAAGCCTTCCCCGATGTACCTCTTAGTTCTTACTCTGCTTTGGTTTTTGTTGATTTCATTAAGGTCCAGGTCGTATTCCTGAGCAATCCTTTCAATTGCTCGATTCAAATCTTCCTCAGCGGATTCAGTTGCCTTTCTTTCTCTGCCCTGTAACCAGTAGTAAAACGGATCTATCATCTTCTCCGCGATCATTTTAGAGACTTCCCATTCCTTGGCAGTAGGTTCATTCGGATTCCTTGACATGACTGTAATGATCTCTTCTATGATCTCTCTGGCTCTGATGATATACTCCTCCTCAGCTTTTTCGTACTTCTTAACCCCATTATTATTTGCGGGTGTCATATTATATCACACAATCTATATGTCGTAATAACATAAATATTTTTTGCAATAATATCAATTACCATTTACTTTATATATCTCATTTCCCTAATGAAAATATGATCTCTGACAAGTCGCTCTCAATACTTCTCAAGCTCTATGAGGCAAACCAGGAGGTCACAAAGTCATTCCTCCTGGACGCTGTACCAAACGCTTATTCTCTTGAAAAAAACCTTGAGCTTCTCTCATCCCGGGGTCTTGTAACGGTTAGACAGGAGATCCTTATTAGAAAGACTTACTTCATCTCCCTAACGGACAAAGGGAAATATGTGGCATCACAAATCAAGAAAATAGAAGATATCATAAAGGGTGATGTTCCCTTTGACGGAGCCATTTCCAGAGAGGAGGGGGTTATAGCAGACCCTTTCGAACCCCTTTCCCCTAATTTCAGTGAGAAGGCGTATGACGACCATGCGATTATTGAGGATGCGAGGAGCGGAGAGAAAATCATGATCTTTATCAAAGGAGATGAGAAGGGGATTCAAAGGCTTTGGTGCGAAAATGATGGGAGTTTCAGCTGCATTCATGCTAAATACTCTTGGTCTCTGCCGGATGTACAATCAATGTACTACAAATACGTGAGGACGCACAGCGTCACCTCTTGAACATTTTATAACGTTCTCGAAGTTCCTCAAAGAATGAAACAGTATACGAAGGAATCGGGTAAAAAATTTAAAAATGAGATGTGTGAATACCATCACAAGCTATCTACCTCTCAGTCAGAATCTTGAACAAAAATTGATGCGTTAGCGGGAAGAATAAGGAAGGCATACAATGTATGTTCAAGAAATACCAAAAAGATCAGGTGATAGAAGGGTCAATTCCTGTGCGCTGCGATTTTTGTGCCCAGCAGGTCAGCATTTTCTCTTCCACTCCTATACTTATAAGAAAAAGGCCGAAGATTCATTCATCTATAATGCTGATTGTATTCATTATATTGCACCTCCCTATCTCTAAAGATATTTCTGCTCTTAAAGAAATAGAGGGAGAATTCCTGACATTCAACGTCAGTCAATGATTCATTGGCCGCTAACTGAGTCATCTGCAGAGGTATTGAAAATAGCACCACTAATTTCCAAAAGAATATATAAAAGATTTTCATAAATTTACTATGAAAGAAATAGATGTTGAAACGAAGCTGAAGGTCCTGGATCTCTACCTTCAGGGTCCCTCAAACAGGGAGATTGGAGAGAAGCTGGGAATCAGTCATCCCACTGTAGGGAAGGTGCTTGATGAAATAAGGAGTGGGAGGTCAGGCTACGTGCCTGGTGACATAGTATCGGAGATGGACTCAATAAAACAGGCGTACCAGTTCATGAGGCAAGAGGGGATAAGTTCTGATGAAATGGGCCTGGCGGTCATCACTTACAGGGAGATGAAAAAGCTAGGCTTGGACAACAGTATACTTCTTGAAACTGCGAAGATTTACAAAGAACAGGGCGACTCCTTCCCCTCGGTTTTGGAGGCTACGAAATTCATAATAGAGCTTGGTAGGCGCGATGCAGCCAGCGTCCAGGAAGTTCCGTCCTACGTTCAATCTCTCCTTGAGAAGAGGAAATATCTTGAAGCCGATGTTGAGAAAATATTGATTGAGATCGGAAGAAGGGAGGAGGAGCTAGAGAATCTCAGAAAGGAGTTGGAGAGGATGGCGGATGAGGCCAAAATGCTCACCTACATAAGGGAAAAACTTGGGAAAAAGCAAAGCCTGGCGAAAAAGATAGTAGATGTCGCATCGAATTGGGAATATGGGGAAGACAGGCTGGAATCGTTACTAAAAACTCTTAAAACGCTCATCGACAGCGGTGAGAATCCAGAGAAGTTTTTAGATCGTGGTGGGGGGCTTGAATTTCTGGCGTCTTTTGGGATTACAGGGGAAAATGTGACGAGGATGGTTAGGAACGTGAAGTCCTTTTCATCATTCGAGTCTCTAGTTTCTTCATTTTTAAGCTATGCCTCCGAAAGGGATAAGCTCGTCAGGAAGGCAATAGAGGAGGCGGACGAGACAGCTCGTTTGAGGATTCAGTCTTACCAGAGGGAAATGGAAGAACTGAGAAATAAGACGGAAAGACTGAGAGATGAAGTCTCCTATCTTGCCGAGCGGAAAGAGAGACTTGAGAGCGATGTCTCAAGCCTTGAAAGAGTTAAAGATGCCCTCAGTATGGAAAATTTTCGCAAGGCAACATTGCTGAGAATGCTTCTCCACAATATTGAAGAAGGTTGGCCGGGACAGGACGGACCCGCTAAGGTACATATATTCATTTATCCTTGACGATAGAAATTTTGAAGTTTCGATGCTGCCAAGGCCTAAGGAAGCATATATAAAGGAGCAACAGGAGGGAGGAGAAAAAAGGAATCCCGCAACTCATATTACAGGCAGGCTTTTCATAAGAGACAGTTCGGCTCGAGACGCTGGTAACTAAGTAATGCTTAGCGACACCCCGCCTGTAAACTCTTCCTTCAGGTCTTTTCCACTGCATTCATCTAATCATTGTCTGCTTAAAACTATAAGCAATGAAAGAGCAAGGAGCCGTCTTCTTTAAGCGAGGGGCCCACCTTTGCTCCTATAACTCTACTGTCACCATTTTAAGATGATGTCTCTAAATGTTCGGAGACTATTTTGAGGAGATTGTCAAATCCCCGTTCATAGAGGATGATAGTAATCATGCCAGTATGACATCCTCAGCAGATCTTCCTTCGTCTTGAATCTGTGCTTGAGTAACCACGACATTACAGAGAAGTGCTGCTCTTCTTTGCCTGTTGTCTTTTTCAAGTCGATGTTCTTGAGGTAGAGGGACAGCTCCCCCCTTGTTCTCCTCCACGAATAACAGGAATTTTGATATTATGGGGTCGTCTCCGTAGTATCTGTTCAGTATTCCGAGGACGTATCGAACGGTCTCATCCTCAGATTTCCCTTCCGTGTTCTCTGCTATGGAGATTGAGTAGTCTCCGATCTTCTTCAGGTTCTCAGGAGTCTGGAACAACTTGTATTTTATGAGCTTCTTTAGTGGGTGTGGCTCCTCTTCCTTGCGGTCGACCATAATCTTGTGAGCTAAGTCCTTTTCAATATGGAAGAGGCACCTCTGCCTCCTTATGCGTATCTCCAGTTTTCCGGACGCTTCTTTCAGGATATCCTCATAACGATATCCGTCAGTCGTGATGGATACGGTCTTGGTAACGATAAAGTGCGAAAGAGCAAAGACGAGGAACCGCTCTGTCCTCTCCTCAACGAATTTACTTGTCTTGGAATCATTGAGGAGGGTTTTATAGCGTTCCATGACCTCAATATGGGCATACTGTTCGTCGTAGACAAAGTATCCTTCGCTCTCGTACTTTTCTTGAGGTATAGCTGGAACGCTACTGCTCATCGTTTCGTGGGAAATCACATCTCCAAAAGACCCAAAAAAAGACTTAATGTTCCCGAGTAAAGTCTTCAACCTCCCCTTGACTGTCTTCTTCCTTTCGTTGCTGAAAAGGTTTCTGCATCCGTAGTTCGGCTGTCTGATATCAAACGAGTGACTGTAGTCGTTGCAGACGTACTTCTGCACAAGAATGATTTGGCCAGTATCTAGTGTTCTTACAAATGCCCCGTTCTTGGGATGTTAAAGGAAAGGCACAGCGGACAGAGGCAGTCCGGATAGAACAGGAGGTCCATCTCCCCCTCGGCGTTATGAAACGTTAGGAATGTGCATGCCTTTTGCAGTGGAGGAGGCTCATCCGTGAAATCATCAAGGTTGGTTGTGATGATCCTCTTCTTGATGAAAGTATATCTATGAATATTCGCGCTTCACCAACGTATGTATATAATTCATGCTTTCTCATCCGGAAATAGGTAACGTTCAGAATCGATTGAGGCCTACAAATTCCATTTATAATTGACATTCTAATAATCAGTTAATCTTTATAAAGAGAATGATAATACATGGTTATTGAAGGTATCCGTTGTCTCTACTATTTTAAATCACGGGAGGATTCTCCAAGAAGTTGGGACTTCACTGGTTCTGTTAGCTATGTCGTGTCCAATTGTTGATAAAATATCGGTTGTCACCTGGAAAAGGACAGAAGGAAGTGCAATAGAACCATTCGGGTCAGTAGAAATAATTCAAGTCTGTGATGCCTATAAACCCATTTCTGTTTTTAGATATTTCAGGGTCATTCAACATTCTAACAGCCAAGTTTATATTTTTAACTTAATGCCGACTGCTTATGGAACCAAAAACATTCCCAACCTTGTGGGCCTATTCTTGCCACTATATACGGAGAAGATACTAAACAGAAAGACTATAGTCATATACCATAATTCAACCTATACTCACGACCCATCCAAACTTGGCTACAAAGGGGTTTTGAATAGAATGAGGTATTTCGGACTTAGGCTTATTGAAAGATCGATATTTAACAACGTTAACACGTATTTTCTGACGGATACTTATGCGAAAATTCTTTCATCCAAACTTCCTGCAGCAAAAATTTATGCAATCCGTCTGCCATTCTTCCAAGTTATGGGAACAATTTTCCTAAACAACCTTCAGAACACTAAAGTGTTAACTATCACGTCAGGCAACGATCCGAGAATTCTGCTGTTCGGAAGTTGGGGACCTCAAAAGAATCTCAGGTACCCTCTGGAATGCTTGCGTAGGTTGAAACTTGAGGGACGGAGAATCGCTTTAACTGTGGCAGGGGGAGTTAATGAACATTTTCCCAATCTCAAGGAGTACTACGATAGAATGTTTGAAGAATTCACTGACGTTATAGATAGGAGACTTCAATATGTTCCTGAAGAAAAATTAATAGATTTGTTTACAAATACAGACTTAGTAGTTATCCCTTATAATGCTCCCGGAGGTTTTTCTAGCGTTCTTGGATTATCCATGTTTTTCGAAAGGCAAGTGATAATCTCGGACTTTCAAGAATACAGGGAGCAGGCTTCAAACTACCGCAAAGTAATCTTTTACAAGGATAATGAGCTTTACGACAAGATAAAAGATTTTGTAGAGAACCTATTTCTGCCTAATAGTTCCGTTGATGTGGAGATCAAAGGAAAAATAGATGCTATGGTAAAAGAATTTTCATTACTACTTGAAAACTTGAATCAAAGTCTCCAAGGTTAAACGCCACTCTCATACGGTTCAGCAGATAAATTCATTGAGGAGGTGAATGCTGTTCGATGGATAAATCTGGAATTATTGAAGGTAAACATGCAGTGGATTACAGCAATGCACCAAGTAAAAGCTGTGTAAACAATACCTCTGTCCTCGCCATCTTCTTATTTCGGGTCAATGCCTGAAGCTAGTGTGACCACAGCAGATCATTCTGGTTGAACATCTTCTTCAGCTGGTCGCGGGGTTTATGGTATCTGTTTATGATCTTACAAGACCACTTCTTATTAGCCTCTGTCACTCAAAGATAAACGAGAGAGACCTCGTTATTGGCTAGAATGGGAAATCAGGATGTACCTTTCCATTGATTTTGTTATGCCACGATTGGTGCATCCAGAAGTGATAGATTTCTTCCTGTCGTCAAATCTCCCTTCATAATATTCTACGGGAGGTAATCACCATGAACGCACAAGAAGGAACTATGGATAGCGTTGGCTCCCATGTGAGGTCGGGAAGTAGAGCAGAGTTAGAGAGAGCACTTAGAAATGCTGTACTACCTCGAAGCATAGAAATGTGGCAGGATGACCCGGTTGGAGTCGTCTCATAGACAGCTTATGTGAAATGGCTAAACGTTGAAACAAGGCAGAGGTCGCAGTAAGGAGGAGCCATAGGGTCGCCGATGTGAATCGTGATGCTGTGAAAACTGTTAAGACGGAAAGGGCCCCAGTGTTACACAAAGTAGAAGGAAGTATACCAAGGTCAATCGCCACCCCAAAAACGTAATTAGAACGTTCAAAGGTAGCGAGATCGAGAAAATTATCCAAACATTAGTGACCTGTCACTTTCCAGGACTAACCCAGATCGGTTCAAAAGCCATAAAAAATTAATATGAATTCACCAATACTGCAGCGTTGAAAAATCGCTTTAATCTAATCTTGTCCCACCTTGCTGCGCATAAGATTGTTTCTATGCTAGTTGTTTCACTATTTACCGGGAGTCTTACATTCCTGTTCACACGTCCTTACGGGTGGTACTTGTTTGGTCAGGACTCATTCTCCTTTATTAATCCATTCGGTTACTATTACAACCCACTTTATTCATTCCATAATTACATATTTGAATTCTATTTTTTTCTGTCAGTAAGTCTGCTTGGAAGAATTATTTCTAATCCGGCATTTCTTGAACGATTATTGATCCTGACAGGTACCACTGTCTCCACCTTTGGCCTTCTCGACCTTTTTGACGTCATCTTTAGAATTTCAGGTCACGACAAAATTTCAATTGTGTACTCACTTCCAAGTTTATTATTCTACCAGTTCAATTTATTCACCTTATCAGTCTCCTGGCCCCACATACTTCCATGGACCCTCCTCATGATTGTCGCTCCTTTCATTGTATCGTTTCTTATATCTTCATTATACGAAGGATTTAAACTGGTAAGGTTTTGTCTTACAGCTCTAATTCTGATAGTACTTGCACCCTCAATCTCCACCCTTTACCTGCCATCCTTCCTTCTCACTGTTTCTGTCTTTTTGGCCTTTGGAATTCTTTACAACACGTTGCACAGGAAGAAGGTAGCTCAACAACTGAAATATGTGGTTACAGTCATTCTATTCTCCCTTTCAGTGACTCTTTGGAGCAACCTGCAATCCTTTTTTTCACAGCCTTACATTTCTCTACAAAATTCAAGCAACTCCTATATAACTAACTACTTTACTTCAGAATCCTATTATACCTCGCTAACCCATGTCCTCACTTTGGCTGGCTATGGACCGATATCAAGTGCTTCTGCCAACTATCCTTGGTACCATATTACAAATAGCTTGCTAAGTCTTTCTTGGATAATAATCATAATACTACCATTTTCAGTTATCCTTATTTCAAAGTATAGAGGAATTCTACCCCTCTCGATTGTTGCTTTCCTTGTAGTTATATTTTCAACGGGAAACAATCCCCCGTTTGGCTGGCTTAACTATCATCTTCTTATGCTCAGGGGCCCTTTTTTGTTTCTCATTAATGCATATTACCTCTCGATCCAGTTTTACGTACTATTTCTAAGCGTCATATTTTTTCTTACGTTCGCAGAGTTCATGCCTTCAATATTAAATTCACTCAAAGTATTTACAAAATCTATAAGAAAAAGAGAAACCACTGGACTCGACTCTACAGAAACTAAGATTGGAAAGTATGTTGAGGTAGTCGTGATATTCTTAATCTTATTACTAGTTGCTGGGTCGTTTTATCCTTTTGCGTCCGACCAGGTGTACGAGAAATATGGCCAAAACATCGATATAATTGACCTAAACAACGGACTGCTAGAGCTGAATCAGTATTTGAAGGTAAATTATACTCAACCTGACTTCTTTTCTCTGCTAATTCCAACGAGCTCCTTCAACGGCAGAACCTCTCTGTTATACAATGGTAATTCGACTTTTATAGACTCCGTAGGCCTTGTCCAGAGCGCGGACCCATTTCCTCTGATTTATGAAAATACTAGTGCTATAGCACAACCCCTTGAAAATTATATAGCGTCTCAGAACCTGACAGGTTTGAAACTTGTCTTGCAATTTCTTCACATAAAGTATGTTATATACACCAAAGAATTCCCCAACTTTCCTTATATGACAAATGCTCCGGGCGGGAGGCCGTACAACATGACTTACATATACGATTCCTTGTTAAATCAACTTGGACAACCGAAGTCTTTCGGAGTATATTCACTATTTAGGGTAACTGGAGTTGAACCAACTGTCGGTACAATCTCAAATCCAGTATTTTCTGATAGTAATCTATCCGAATTTTTAAATTTCCTCGGGAATTTAAATCCCAAGTCGTTAACCTCGGAAGAAAGATACATTCTTATGTCTACATTTCTTTTGCCGCCACCGAGTGTGGAGGCCAATAACCTGGCTTTGAAACAGTATCATCCAACCAACCAAACGTACATTATGGGCAATTACAGTGATACTTATTTCCTCCTTACCAATGGAGATTTAATAAATGCATCAACATATCAATTAAATCATAGCCCCCCAGCCAGCTACATTCTCACGCAAACAATTAGAAAACCCCCTGAGTTAATTCCATCAGTTTCTTCAGTTACAACATATGGCGGGTATAGCATTGTTGCCCCGGTCAATTCCAGCTCAGACTACATTTACGCCTTTGGCCTACATAATGTTAATTGGACACTCAATATGCCAAAAAATACGTATATGAAAATGTCTGATATTGTTACAACAAACCTTTTCCAACTTACTAAAGCAAACGGAAAAGTAGTCGAGTTCACTCTAGTTAACAGGACTGATACTCCAATCTCCCTCTGGCTTTCCATTGCGGAGATAATTATCCTCTTGACTGCCTTGCTGTGGTGTCTCGCAGCAAGACACAGAAAAAAATAGTGCTATGCTCTTTCTTACCTCAAATGTGATAATAAAGGAGGCAAATAGTTGGCTTTATTTTGAATATTTGAAGCCCATTTATACGACCACTGTAGGGATAAGAGTAGAGGAATTTGCGTGAATGTGCCGCATGAAAAATGATCTCGATCTGACGAAGAGAATACTCTCAGTAATGTGGCTAGAGGCAAATCCACCTACGAGTTTGGGAGTTTAATATTCCGTCCCAACTCAAAGACAGTGCAGTTAAAAATGAGGTTCTAGAGAAGAGACATTGAAGTTCTCCTGAAATCCCCTCACGTCCTAAAGGACCGGAAGAAGAGAGTTGGGCCTCGTGAATAGAGCGACATTCTTGGATCACGGTCTCTGCCACAATTTAAGGATGGAAAAAAGGGCGTAAGAACATTATAAAACTAGTAGAGCCAGTACTGGTATAGTTAACTATCTATTTCCTCAACCATAAGCTATTACGGGAATGTTAGGCTAATCAGTGTGGTTTACCATGAAATCCACCATCTTCTTAAACTCAGGAAGTGTAACCTCGGAACAGAATCTCTTTGAAACAGACGATATATTCTTTCTAAGCTCTAAAAAATGATCTGGCTCGCTTTTCCAGAGCTCGAGGTATTCAGTAATTTTATCGACAAAACCTTTGATATCACCAGTTGGAACCAGAAAGCCAGTTTGTGACTGAATTATTATGCTACGCGGTCCTGAGATATTCGACGATATCGCTGGAAGACCACACAGCTGGGCTTCAGCGGTCACGAAATGAAAATTTTCGACCTTGCTTGGACTCACAAGAATGTGGTTACGTCTTAGGAAATCTATCTTTTCCCCTTCTTCGCTTGATTCGTAAAAGTGTACATTTTTCCATTTTTTAGTCAGTTCTCTCGCAAGTCCCCAGAGCGGGCCACCTACAGATAAAACACTGAACTCAATGCTCTCCGATAGATCAGTAGAGTTCGCCTCATTTACTATTGATGCGAAGTCAGCAAATCCTTTTTCTACTGTTAGCGGACCGAGATACAGTACATTGAATTTCCCATCCCTAAGGGGCGGTTGTTCCAGATAGAAATACTTCGAACAGTCCACAGGAGGAGGGACGGTAAACACTTCAAACCTGTTACGCGTCAGAGCTTTCAGCCATTCCGCCTGTGTTGGATTCAAGGCGTGAAAACAGACAGATTTCGGAGGATAAAATCTGATTGACAGTTGAAATATTTTTTTCTTGATTAGAATTTTTGTCTTCCTTAGGGTTCCACTGACATTTTCGTGTTCTGGTCCGTAAACGAAAGATCCGAATATTATCTTGCGCGATTTTATTGGAATCAATGGAAATGTATTGAATGTGCTGACGTATATAAGACCGTGCTTTAGGGATGAAAGCACGCTTCTGGGCACAAAATACACAACGAAGCGTCTGAGCCTTAACTTAAGTACTTTGAACTTAATCTCCACTTTCAGAGTTATTTTTGCCTCGTCTGGCCTCTTAAATGTGGCAGGACTCACGTATGTGACTCTAAATCCACTCTCCGTCAGCATATTTCCATACTCTAGAAGGCTGCGCTGTGTACCTTTCCACTCGTCCAGAGGAGCGTCATGAAGAATTAACACATTTTTGAAACCGACGTCAGGACTTACTTCACGCATACCCAAACTTTTGGCTATAATAAATAACTATAAATATCATCAACCTCAAATAAGGGCGTCATAGACCACACGCATAATATTGCGAATCATTTTTATTCTGGCCAATAAGTAGAATGCGACTAAGATGATGAAGTTATGAGAACGAAATCTTATGGAAGTGCGCAACATTATCCATATTTCTTGATTACTAATTATAACGTCCTCCGCCCCGCTCAGGAATATGAGTATTTTAGTGCTGGTTTTGAAAAGCTGGAAAAGGTCTAAAATATTAGTGTTTTCTGCACGCTCAATACCGTCAAAAAAAAATCTTAAGTGGTGGAGCAGAGCGAGTTCACTTCGACTCTTGTTGCTCTCTGACCCCTTATGGTCTCTCCGAGTAGAAGAACCTTTCTCAACAGAGTACAGAGTCAGTGGTAAATCCATAAAGAGGCAGTCTCCACCACTTAGTGCAGAAGCAAAGAAAATAAATGAATCTGGGAACGCAATTAATTCTTCTACTGATTTCCTATTAGTCTCCAGTACAACCCTCCTTACGGCCATTGAACTTGAATTGTGCAAGATGGCTCTCCCATAAACCCATCTAGGTGTTTTATTAGTCAAGAGGTAATTTCCTCCTTTGCATCTAAGAGGTATATTCATCTTTAGAAAATATAAAATTGCAAGGGACTTTCCACTGTAATACCGAGAAAAGGGCTTTACCTCATTTTTTAAGAATACTAAATTCCTGTTTTCCTTAAATAGATTGTCTATAATTGATAATCTATTAGGCTCAAACAGGTCGTCGTTGTCAAGAGGACATATTATTTGCCCCTGAACAAATTGCATCGCAACTGAAAAACTTTGACCTATCGGGACTAGCCCAGTGTAAATAACGGTACAGCGTAGTTTGCTATTCTTCAAAAACTCTATACAATATGGTGCAGAATCATCCGTCAGAACAATTACTTCGAACTTTTTTTTAGGGAAATCTTGCTTGACAAGGCTCTCAATAGATTCAATAGTATACTTGTGATTGATGTAGTCAAAAAGAACTACTGAAAGGTCTGGTAAATCACCATCGGGATCTGGTGACGACGACAGAATAATTTTCGGAAGTACAAACTTTTTGTTCATGTTACGTTGACAGACCCTCTATAACAGGGATGTGGTACCTCCTAAGTACGAATTCCCAAGACCATTTAGCTTTACTCTTTTCGTAGACGGACTTCCTGTCCAATTCGAATATGCTTTCAGCATTTGAAATAACTTCTTCCATAGAACCCACAAAACCATTTTGAAAGTTATCAATCATGTCATATATTCCGGAGTAGTAGCCCAGATTCAAGGCCAAAACTGGTACGCCGTTACTCATTGCTTCTAGTACGACGGTCGGTTGGGGGTCATTCCAATCGGAACTAAAGATAAGTGCCTTTGCTTTCTTCCGTAATTCACTTAGAATATTCTCATCTATTTCACCCAGGTACTCTATATTGTCGCGGATGTTTGGTAGAATCATTGAATCAAAGTATTTTCTATCCCTTATCGGGCCGACGATTTTCAAAGGAATATTCAATTTTTTAGATAGAAGAATTGCAAGATGCGGTGCCTTGAGTCTCGTGATGGCTCCAATAAACAAAAGGTAGTTGTCCGGCTCTTCAATCATTTGGGGTGAAGCAACAAATTCAGTGCCGTTCGGCATGTAACTACATGATAGCCCCCTTTCTTTCAATAAGTCCGAGACTCTCGTATTCAAAGCGCCAAAATTCAGCCTCTTCGATGCCCCGATAAGCCTATCGACTGGATATATCAATACCTTTCCCACACCGTTTGTGAAATAGAAATTGCCGTGCAGAATAAAAGTTATTCTTCTCTTTCCCATAGACCGTGATAGAAAAAAATTGTTGAATGGGTCGACAGAAGATGTATCTGAAAGGATCGGTGCATCCCATAGTCGATCCCCAAGTCTAGAAAATTGGGAAAGATAATTGGTCCACTTCAAAGATAACAACCAAAGAGACTCCTCCAGATTGGATTTCGGAATTCTAAAAATTTTGTCTGGATTTATCACTTCGTCGGCAAGAAACCGTTCGTCTGTGTTTGCCACCAGCTGAACCTTGTAACCTTCTAGTCTCAGGTGCTTTACTCGTTTTAGAGTTACTCGTTCGATGCCACCGTATCCTTTTACGGGGATTTTTTTCCACAGTGGCGCGAAAACAATGACTTCTTTCATTCAAACTGCGTCTATAGTTTAAGAGATTAATTAACCCTTTCTGCGTTAAGTCCTTTGTTCGATTATCTTCCATTCCACTCTTATGGCATCCTCTCACAGATCATGTCCCGCAGGGAGTAGAATCCCATCTCAGGGTTCCCCTTTGCCTTCGTGTGTGTCTTATCCCTGATGCCACAGAGTATTTTCATGCCTCGTACCCCACAGGGAATGGCACACCCTTGACTTTGGAACGAGAATGAACGGAGCAGGGGCACTTCTCTCAATCGCAGTTGTGCTGTCTGAGGTGCCATCAATACTACTGCCACCTCCAATTTCTTGCACTCCAGTGCTCAACCTTTCCATTTTTCTTATGCATTGGACTACCACTACTTCACCCCCCCCCCCACTGTCATTTTGGTGAAGCGTACAAGGTATCCCGATTTGGCAGATAAGGCATCACTCTTATCCCATAGGAAGGACACCTGAAAGATAGGTATCTCCGTGTGTTTGCTACAGATACCTAAGACTATTCTCGGCTGAAGTACACAGGTTCTACCCTTCAGTCTAACGCTTACTGTGCTATGTTCCATCCTCTCATATACGACCTGAAAGGCTGCATACCAATCAACTTTACAACCACATCACTGGGATGCATTTAGCTAACGCTAAATGGATGAAACGCTAATTCTCACTTTCAGACTTACGCTGATTTTTCGTATAATTTCCTGTGTGCGCACACCTCATCGTCGTACATTACCCCCCTACTTGATTTTACATTTTGATGGGTAATTTTAAACCAGCGATTTTGGGTAATAGACCTATCCTACACAGGAAGCCTTGTCTTAAAGGCGTCACGCACTCCCACGACGAGAAGAAGAGAGCACATTGGTGGTCCAAATACATAGGACCAGTGAAGGATAGAAAGCTCGTGTTGACAGTGGTGGCAGCATATAGCAGGGCAATCTCATACTCATAACGAATGATGTCAGGTACCTGAAGCTGCACAAAATACTCAGCAGGATATTGAGTGAAACGCAACCACAGCCCCTATCATAGCCATGAATCGAGTGATCAGGCCGGCGCCGATCGACCTACTCTAGGAATGGTATGATGATTCATACATTAGCACAGTATACCCCGTTGGTCTTTCATTGTCAATGCTGTTGAGAGCAATAAAGGCAAGTGGGTCCAAAGACATAAACCATTCCTACCCGGATGAATTAATCAAGAAGGTGGGGAGATCGGAAGCTATGCACTATGAGCTCACATCCTACTTATCACAGTCACCCTACATGGCGTTCCTTGAGTACGGATATTTCAGGTCTGAGTATGACCTACCGCAGGTGAACGCACCGCTGGCTGAATCGTCAGAATCAGGGATATTCATATTCTACGACATCTATCCAGAGTCTATTGTGGACGTGCTTTCATCATGGACAAGAGCATGTTTTCCTCTCACAACATGGAATACATGACTGATAACTGATTTGGTTTCATAGTGCAGACATCCTATACGGTAAAGGAGGCCAAAAGGGCAATCCTTCTGTCCATGAGGAGCAAAGAGAGAGAAGGAAACATGATACACATATCTGGCAACATAGCGTTTGCCCAGATATCAGTGTCAAGAGTGCTAGAAATATTAATATTGTGCAGGCATTGACCAGGTAATGCTGAGTAACCAAGAGAGCAATATGAGCGTCGCACTGTCGTACCAGTACTTAAGCTCTCTTGCCTTCGTTGCCTCTGGGGCATTATTCTATATTTTCATAGCAAAATTTCTTTCAACCTCGGATGTCGGGACCGTTTCACTTCTGCTAGCCATTACTGGCCTTCTGAACATATTATTCTCCTTTAGTTTACCGATAAGCGCTCAGCACTTCATATCATACTACCTCGGAAAGGGGGATCATATAGAAATGTACTCCATTACGAAGAGACTTATCGTTATAAGTCTTCTGCTTTCGATAGGGAGTATTGTATTTACCCTTTTGATGGCCAGACCAATCGCAACCCTTTTCTTTCACAGTTACAAATACACATTCCTTGTAGAGACGGCTTCAATCTTTGCCGCTGCCTTGATAATGCTTGGCATTTTACATGGATCAGCACTAGGACTGCAATTGTTCAAAACGGATGCAGTTGTCTACATATCATCAGCGTCGCTCTCTTACCTTGTCGGTTTCATATTCGTTCTGATATTTCATAGCATTCTGTACCTTTTCATAGGCCTCACGCTCAGCTATATTTGGGGGTCCATCTTATATTCAGTTATAATATTCGCGAAGAAGCCACTAATAAGAGAGAGCAGTCGAAAAACACCCCTAAGTTTCATATTCTCATACTCCTGGCCGATAATTCTGTCGAGTCTAATAGGATATGGGTCACAGTATGTCGACAGATTTGTTGTCGCTTATTTTCTAGATATTTCGACACTAGGTATATACAGCTTCGTGCTGTTAATAAGTTCCTCTATAGGTTACTTTGCTGGACCGATACCGAACATCCTCATACCGAAACTTTCCGAATTCTTCTCCTTGAAGGACAAGGAAAGATTGAGGAAGGGGGTGAACCTTGCTTCTGCGGTAATTGTACTTATATATGCCCCAATTTCACTCGGAGTCGCATCGATTGCACCTGTCGTACTTTCCCTGCTGGCTAGGTCAGTATATGGGAGCGGATATGTCGCACTCACGATTCTGCTGGGCGTTTCTTCAATATTTGTCTTGGGAGGGATGCTCAGCTCCGTAGTTTATGCAATTAGGAGGACTAGGGTCTACGTGCTAAGCGCCTCGGTGACTCTCCTATCCAACGTCATTTTATCGTTCATCCTGATTCCTAAGTTTGGAATGGTGGGCGCTGCCATAGCAAATTCGTCTGTTGGGGCATTATCGTTCGTTGTTCTCTACTACTATGCAATAGTTAAAGAGATCGGAAGCTTTGACTGGATAACTATATTGAAGATTTGGTCTTCAGCCGTAGTAATGTTCATTGTTGTTTACGCAGAGGGAATCATTGTGGGAAGGAGCCAAGATATGCTTCCGCTCTTCATAGTGACGGGAGCTGTCACATATTTAGTGTCGCTCAATTTAACGCGTTCGCTGGGCAGATTTAACAGAGAGGAGTTCCTCTCTTACGTGCCGATCCGTTTCAGCATCAGGCAGACTGTCAAGATCTTCTTGGTAAGGGCATTCTAGATGAGACTGCGACAAACCATGGTACTGTTAAGAATGTAGACATTCTCAGGAGATATTTGGGAAAGCGATCTATCTCAAAATCACAGGATCGGAGGAAGAAGCAGGCAACGAAATGAGTGTCACGATTCCATCCAATGGCTAAGATTAATAAGACCTTCCAACATTACGGGAAAGATCAGGGAATGGAACGATTCATTGTTACCCCAAAAACGAGCAAGCTGAGACGGATGCCTGAATTTATTGCTAACCACATTTTCAATCTCAGATCCAAAATTCTGAGTCTGAAGATCAAAGTCGCTTTAAACTACTCAAACATCACGCTACGGAACTGGATCTCAACTGACATTATGCTCTTGTCAAGAATGGGCTACAAAGTGAATATCACAGCCGAAGCGATATCCTTTGATCTTCTCGAGAGAACGAGGTCTACTTTTGTTAACGGAAGCATTAACCGAGCTTATGCCATAATAGGCCTATTCTCTGCTTCTTCAAGATACGGGTATCAATTAGTAAATGAGAGGAATAAGGTTTGCACCAACAGATTTGTAATACTCAAAAATGAAACAATTGAGCTCTATGACGGGATCAAGTTCTTGACCGAGAGCATAAACCCCTATGTTATTACAGAAACCTTTTTTCTTGGGATTCATGATAGTTTCGAACCGAAAGGGAAAACTGTTCTTGATATAGGTGCAGGTTTCGGCGATACACCCCTTTATTACGCTAAGAGAGGCGCTAGAGTTATAGCAGTAGAGCCCGTTAACTTTCTTTGGTTGGAAAAAAATATAGCTTTGAATACAGGTCTTTCTGGGAGCATCACAACACTACGAATAGCAGCTGGACGAGACGGAGAAATTGAGATGTATGTAAACGAGAATTTATCATTCGATGGTAATGCAATGTCTAACAGAAAAGAGGGAAAAAAGATAAAAGTTCAGTCTAAATCAATCAAGAAGATCATACGAGATTTGGGATTAACGAACATTGACTTTTTGAAATCAGACTGCAAAGGTTGTGAATCTGAGTTTGATGTAGATGATTTTAAGCTAATAAAGGAGAGGGTCGAAATAGAATGCGTGCAAGATCCTAGAAAGATTATCGACGTTCTCCAGAAAGCGGACTTTAAGGTATTGATGCATCACTATGATCCTACAAACAAACAACCATTTACGCGTGGGGGGACAATAGTAGGAGAGAAATTGTCAAATCATTAAGAGATTCACCCATGCCTTCGGACTTGGCTGTTCACAGTTGTTTTTTCAATATATCTTCAGTTGAACCTTAAAAACGTCTCTATACGGAATGAAAAAACTGGGAAAAATTTTGTTTCAGTCGTTTTTACGATTTGCGATATATATCGGCATGATGAGGGTGTTGAGGACATTCGACAGGGGCGATATAGAATTCACCAGCAAGAAGCTGAAAAATAGACGGTACATAAGTCAAGATTACCGTCTGTGGAATTGGGAGTTTTAGATTCACTCGTCCTTATCCTCAGACTTAGCCTCTTTTGCAGTTTTTCTCTGCTTTCTTTTAATTTTAGTCCTAAGTATCAACAATGCAGCGACAATAACTATCAGGACGGCGAGGTCTATTTCATAGCCAATAGGCGATGATGCACTAATCAGTACTACGGTATTATTCCAGTTTAAAACTCCATTCTTAGGACTTGCAGAATACCCGGAAGGGAGATATACTACGAAATTGTAGCTGCCATTCGTCAAATTCATATATATGAAACTTGACGAAGAATTATAGTATGTACCGTTTATCCTGACACCCCAGTGGGCACCTGACGGAAGACCCGTTTCAATGAACGTAAATTGTACAGACACTAGAAATCTCAGGGTAACATTTACGTTCCTTCCATTGACAGTGATGCTTCCATTATGACTCGCTAGGATGGCGCCAGTCACCCTGCCTACAGAATAGGCGTACGTGCCATTTCTCAAGTGAAAAATAATCGATGAATTAATAGAGCTTTCCGTAACATTTCTAATGGTTACATTCCATATTGTTCCTGTCCCCAGACCCGACTCAAAGAAGGAGACGTTGTACAGAGGCGCACCGAATACTACGTTGTAGGAAACATTCTCCCCCGAGATCGCTATAGAAAATTTGTTGGGAACGGCCTCCAGGCCATCAACGTTTGGAATCCTGATGGAATACGTTCCGTTTGCGGCCTCAAAAACGATTGTTGAGTTGTTTGATGCGGGAAGCTTCGCACCATTCACGTAGGCCTGCCAGGCACTTCCGTTAGGGAGGCCCGTCTCATTTATGGAAACGATATATTCTGACGGACTTTGTGAGTGAGATAAAGGTGGAATAATGATTATCATAAAAACAATCAACACTGCAATAATCCGTACGGCCCGTTGCATTGTGCCGTTAATGACTGTCGGGGTATAAAGTTTAAGCCCTCAGTTGGGCGATCAGACCTATCTGGCGATTGGTTTGGGCTACATAGAATCAAGTATGTGTTTGCATAAGATTACAACCGTAAAGCCGAAATAGCTGAAAAGGTGTGTGAATTTTTCAGTAGAAGATGTTAAAATATATATGCAATATAAAAGTACGAGGTATGGGAAGGGATGCATTATTTGCGATTTCTAACCAGACCTGAAAAAATTCAGTTGATTCTTCTAGCCATAGCGAACCTTTCCTACGTAATATATTGGTCTATATTTTCCATCGATAGGTTTTACTCCCTTCACGCCTACGTGTTTGATCTTGGCGTCGCAATGGAATCCGGCTGGCTGATATTCCACACACACTGGACTCTCAGCTATTTCTTCAATAACTTTTACTCTCTATCAGGAAGAATCCTCCTTTCTCCCCTTTTCATAGCAGGGAATTTCACATTTATTCTAGTGGTGCAGACTGTTGCAATCTCCTTGGGATCTGTGTTCGTTTTCTTGATTGCCAAGAGAGTGCTCAGGGATGAAATCCTCCCTATTTTCATTGCTTTGTCCTA